>NZ_BAAHBO010000065.1:0-510 GCF_054776635.1 Spirosoma lituiforme | reverse complement strand
GTCTTTAATCCAGCTATTTTCATATTTGCCTTTCAAAATTGTTTTGATAGCTACAAGTCTATCGTTTGCCCCAACCAAATCCTCTTCAGAACACGTTTGGTATTTAATTAATAAAAGGAGACCTGCAATGGTTCTTCTTTTTGTAAGCCAAATGATTTTGTTGTTTGGGAAGACAATTTCATATCCACGTTCATGCAATTTAGCTTTTCTGATTTCGATAATATCTTCGATCTTTACCATTTCTTTTTTTACTCCTTTCAAAAATATTTTGGCTCATTTATTTTTCCTCCTTCACAATTTCAGTAATGTCGCTTATGTCACAGTCTAAAACACTGCATATTTTAATTAAAACTTCGGTAGTGACATTTCCACAGTTGGTTAACTTGGCCATTGATGAAGAGCTGATTCCAGCCATTTCACGTAGCTTGGTTTTAGTTAAGCCTTTATCGATTAGTAGTTTCCATAGTTTGTTATAACTTAGTTTCATTTTTTCACCTCTCTATTCCAAGA
>NZ_BAAHBO010000064.1:0-510 GCF_054776635.1 Spirosoma lituiforme | reverse complement strand
ATGGCAGGTTTTGTGAAAAGCATCAAAGGGAAGAGAACCAACGCTACGAGAAGTACGACAGGAATCCTGCTGTACGCCGTAGGTACGGACGAGTGTGGAAAAGAGTAAGAGATGCTTATGTTAAAGAGCATCCATTTTGTGAGGAGTGCTTTAAGAAGAAAATTTTAGTTCCTGTAGAAGAAGTGCATCACATCAAACCTCTTTCTGAAGGTGGAAATCATAATAAAAGCAATTTGATATCTTTATGCAAATCGTGTCATGCGAGAATTCATGCCCAAAGAGGAGACCGTTGGAATAAAAAGTAAATGGGTAGGGGCGGTCATTATCTCTACGAACCTAGCCACCGTGGAACGGGCGTGGGGTCTCATGCACAAAAACACAGGTTCAAAGGGGGTATTAAAGAAAACTAAAAAATATGAATGGAAAGGAAGTGATGAATGTGGCCAAAGACGGAACATATAGAGGTGGGAGAAGAGTAAAAGCAGGAGATAAACCAAGACCGATAGCTGA
>NZ_BAAHBO010000063.1:0-514 GCF_054776635.1 Spirosoma lituiforme | reverse complement strand
TAACATTTGATACATTTACTTTCTGACGCTTATCTGTGTTTGGTACAAGCGTCAACTTTCCAGGTGGTTTAATTATGAGGTCACCTAGAATATCCTCAAATTTCTTCTTTCCCATCAGCTTTTGCATTTCAGTAAGTGGAATAAGACTGGTTTTAAAGATATCTGTATATCCGTTTTCTTTTGCTTTTTCGATTACAGAATCCTCATCCTTATACTTTCTTACCGACCTACCCTCTACAACCTTAAAGCCATCCCACTCTTTACCATGATTGACCGCCATATCTGTTGCATATGCTAAGATGCTATTTGCCCATGAAGTCAAATCCGGAATAACCACTAGGATTTCTTCTACTTCGGCATCTGTTAATAGTGGGGGTAGTTTAAACTCATCTTTTGCAAGTTTTAACTTTTCTTCCGCCCTTGCTCTACACCTAACTGCAGCCTTACAAAATTTGCACCAATCACCTGAGCAATATTCTCCCTCGCCTTTTATAGCCAAATCTGCCCTAGGTTT
>NZ_BAAHBO010000061.1:0-524 GCF_054776635.1 Spirosoma lituiforme | reverse complement strand
GAGAGATAGTTGTATTAACAGGTCTTTCAGGATGTGGGAAAACAACATTTTTAAGACTTCTAAATGGACTCATTCCATATTTTTACGAAGGAAATTTAGAAGGTAATATTGAGCTTTTGGGAAAAGAAATATCTTCGTATCAGAAAGGTGAACTTGCAAAATATATAGGAAATGTATTTCAAAATCCCAAGGATCAGTTCTTTTGCGATGTGGTTGAAGATGAAGTTGCTTTGGTAGGAGAAAATCTTGGGTTAGATGAGAACTTATTAAAAGAAAAGGTAGATAAAGCATTAAATTTATTGGAGATAGGTCATCTAAGAAAAAAATCTATCTTTGAATTGTCTGGTGGAGAAAGACAAAAGGTGGCGATAGCAGGAACACTTATTTATGATACAGACATTATCTTTTTCGACGAACCTTCAAGTAGCCTTGATTATGACAGTATAAGGAAATTTGAAAACATACTTGTTAAGTTAAAAGCGATTGGCAAGACAATTGTAATAGCTGAACATAGATTGTATTAC
>NZ_BAAHBO010000060.1:0-530 GCF_054776635.1 Spirosoma lituiforme | reverse complement strand
CAATGTAGGCTGTATTAAACTGCCTATATCCATTTGGTTTAATCACTCCAAATAAATCTCTTATGATTTGCTCTTGCCAAGGAAGTAACTTAAATGGCTTACCAGCCCAGGTGCCTTTGGTGTGGCTTAGGCATTCAATGAAATTTACAGCATAATCTGCATGATCCCTGCTATAGATAGAATCTTTTAATTTAAATTTTGTAGTCTTGTATTTTGCCATCAACTCACCCCTTTTAGACATAAAAAATACAGCCCTTTGGCTGCTACTACGAGAAACAGAGCCTAGGCTCTGAAAATCTTTTATTGTTAGTTTTGTTTTAATGCCCACTCAATTGCGTGACCATCATCTTTGAATCGTTCTTCGCTTACTTCCCTTAGTCCAATAAAACCTTCACATGAATGGTCATCATCTAGAAATTCATGAACTGCTGCAAAGTAGCAATTACCATCTGGGTGATAGTAGTGTCCTACAAGAATCACCCTATCTCCAAAGGTTATGACCCTACCCCATCTAGTTTCTAAATCTTCCG
>NZ_BAAHBO010000059.1:0-543 GCF_054776635.1 Spirosoma lituiforme | reverse complement strand
ATATAACCACTACTTAATAGCTTTGTTAGTACCTGAGCTTGTTCATTCAGCTTTTCTATTTTTTTATCAAGTTCTAAAATATGCCTTAGCCGATCCTTGTTATTGCCACCTCGCAAAGTGTCTACAAAAGGCTTCAGCATAGTATTTTTGCCTGCTATAAGCTTATTCATCATTTGAACATATGCTGCTTTGATATGTTCTTCTCTTATATACTTCATGTTGCAGCTTTTCTTATCTTCAATATGCCTAACGCAGGTCCAAGCAGCATAGTCTCCACTTTGTGCATATCTCATGCACCTTTTTACTTTTGAACCACATTCACCGCAATATACCTTTCCGGAAAGAGCGTATCTTTTTTGATATTTGTTATCTGAACCATCTATATTTTTTTCTTTTCTTCTCTGACCTACTACAGTTTTTACCAGTTCAAAATCCTCATGGCTAATAATAGGTTCGTGGTGATTTTTCATCATATATCTGACCTTTTCTCCACGATTTTGATGTCTGTTAAAATTCTCGTCTGTATAGGTTTTTTGAAAGATA
>NZ_BAAHBO010000058.1:0-556 GCF_054776635.1 Spirosoma lituiforme | reverse complement strand
TAAAAAACATATCTTAAAGGCTAAGTTTGGTGAGCCGGAAATTAGTTTTAATCATGTGAAATTTTCTTATGGAGAAAAAGAGGTTTTGCATGATATGAATTTTGAAATGAAAAAGAATACAATGACAGCTTTAGTTGGACAATCTGGTGGAGGAAAATCTACAGTAGCCAACCTTTTAGCGAGATTTTGGGATGTAGACTCCGGTGAAATTTTGATTAGAGGAGTGAATATAAAGGATGTTTCACTATCTGAATTGATGTCGGAAATTAGTATGGTTTTCCAGAGAGTTTATTTATTCCAAGATACGATTTTTAATAATATTGCCATGGGGAAAGAAAATGCGACGAAAGAAGAAGTTATAGAAGCCGCAAAAAAAGCAAGATGTTATGACTTTATTATGGCACTTCCTGATGGATTTGACACAATGATTGGAGAAGGAGGAGCAACTCTATCCGGTGGTGAAAAACAAAGAATTTCTATTGCTCGCTGCATATTAAAAGATGCTCCTATTGTAATTCTTGACGAGGCAACAGCAAGTGTTGATGTGGACAATGAA
>NZ_BAAHBO010000057.1:0-557 GCF_054776635.1 Spirosoma lituiforme | reverse complement strand
CTGAAAGCATCTAAGTACGAAACAGACCTCAAGATAAGATTTCTCAGAGTACGTAAAGAAAATACGTTTGATAGGTCCAAGGTGTAAGTGCAGTAATGTATTAAGCTAATGGATACTAAATCTTTTACTCTTGACTGGAAATATTGTTTGCTATTACCAAAAGTTTTTAAAGTTCTTATATGGTGATGATTGCATAAGGGATACACCTGTTCCCATACCGAACACAGAAGTTAAGCCTTATAACGCCGATGGTACTGCTCGGGCAACCGTGTGGTAGAGTAGGAAGTTGCCAAATAACTATTTCTAGCCTAATCGTTTTTGCGATTAGGTTTGAAAAGAGTTAGTAATAATAATTAAATAAAGATTTATGATAAATTCTAGGTTTTCCTAGAATTATTCTATCTAGCTTTATGCTTAGGTAGCTCAATGGTGGAGCACCCGGCTGTTAACCGGTAGGTTGTGGGTTCGAGTCCCACCCTGAGCGCCAATAGCTTTTTAGCTAAAAGCCACATGGCTTAAATATGATAATGCCGGGGTGGCGGAACTGGCAGACGCAC
>NZ_BAAHBO010000056.1:0-562 GCF_054776635.1 Spirosoma lituiforme | reverse complement strand
GAGTAATATATATGAGTAGACCGCTCAGCTAGGGCTCTGATCCCCGAATGCTGGCGAGAATATTATAAATAGGAGGCTTTCCATGTACGCAATTATTAAGACAGGTGGAAAACAATACAAAGTATCAGAAGGTGACTTAGTAAGAGTTGAAAAACTTGCTTACGAAGTTGGTGAGACTGTAGATTTTGATCAAGTACTATTAGTATCTAACGATGGTGAACTTAAAGTAGGTTCTCCAATAGTAGAAGGTGCTAAGGTATCAGCAACAGTTGAAGATCAAAACAAAGATAAAAAAATTGTTGTTTATAAATATAAACCTAAAACACGCTGACAGGGTCTATTTAGAAGTAAAAAGTTTTAAGGCCATGGACTTTGAAGAGCTTTTTGAAAATGTAAATAAAATAGATTGGCAGGATATTTTAAATGAGGATAGCAACTTTATTGTAAATGCAAGATCCTATAAGTCAAAATTATTTTCTTTAAGGTCGATTCAGTCCATAAGCGAAAAGGCAATTATAGATAAGTTAAAAACTTACTATAAAAAATCTTTTTTTGAAAAATC
>NZ_BAAHBO010000055.1:0-563 GCF_054776635.1 Spirosoma lituiforme | reverse complement strand
CGATTGGAATCCCTACCCTTAGAGCCTGGCAGGGTTCTATGTTTGTTATCGATATTTCAGGAGATATTGAAAAAAACTGTCCGAACATAAAAGATAAAATCATTTTTAATCCAGATGAAATCGACAAATATAAAGTAAAGTACAGCCCTTTTGCTGTATGCGATAAGCTTTCATCAGACTTTGAAAAAAATGAATTTTTAAGCCAGCTGGCATACATTCTTATGCCTGACCCTATCAAAGGTGGTGAAGCAAGCGATTTTTTTATAAAGCAAGGACGAAGAATTTTAATTTCTGCCTTAATATCGTTTTATCATCAAGGCTTTGATTTTATTGAAATTTGCGAAAAGATTGTAAGAAATAATTATATAAATCTTTTTGGAGACATTGATCAATCAGGAAATCAAGAAGCGATAAGTTATTTAAATGCATTTGAAGGAGCTAACGAGAAAAACACTGCAGGGTGCAAACAAGCAGTCGACGAGGCACTCACTCTGTTTGCGACAAACTATACTATTAAACAATCTGTAGGCAGAGGAGATATAACAATCGAGCCTGAAAAAATC
>NZ_BAAHBO010000054.1:0-571 GCF_054776635.1 Spirosoma lituiforme | reverse complement strand
GTTCTAGCCTGGTTCCTATCCCATGGCCATCGGTTTGGTAGCTTCTGGCAAAATCGATCTGAAGCCTCTCGTTACCCATCGCTTCAAGTTTGAAGACGCTCTCACTGCCTTCAAGGCTACCAAGGCTGGCAAGAGCGTTCATGTCCTCTTGGCTAAGGTCAAAGTCAAAAATCGAGATATTTTCCTTAATCCTCTTGCCTAGTTGAAGGCTTGCTATAATCTTTGAAGCCTTGGCCTCTTTAATCCCATTTATTTTTGTAAGCTCCTCGACTTCTATTTCTAAAAGAGCCTCCTCACTAAAGGTATCAAGTATTTCCTCAGCAAGGTCAATGGCATTTTCCCCTTTTTGGACTGTGTATTTCATATCAAGCGACTGAGGAGTGTAGACCTTGCTTGCTTCCATGGTTTCAAGGATGGTTTCCTCGTCTTCTCCCAGATAGTCTGCAATATCAGCTATGGTTGGGACTCTTTGGAGTTCTTGGGGTAGGACTTTCTTGGCCACATTTATCTTTTTATAAAGGTTTTGGATACGCCTTGGCACCCTTATGACCCAGCCCTTGTCCCTGAAATA
>NZ_BAAHBO010000053.1:0-573 GCF_054776635.1 Spirosoma lituiforme | reverse complement strand
TCGCCACTACTCAGGGAATCACAATTGTTTTCTCTTCCTGCGGGTACTTAGATGTTTCAGTTCGCCGCGTTTGCCCCTCGAAAGGTACTAGTTCTTCAAACTAGTGGGTTGCCCCATTCGGATACCAACGGATCAGCCCCTGCCAGCGGGTCCCCGTCATGTTTCGTCGCTTGCCACGTCCTTCATCGCCATCAGAAGCCACAGGCATCCCCCAGACGCCCTTTTGCTGCGTATTCACTACGCTTTATTCTACTCGTTGATGTCACTCGTTTCTTGATGCTGACTCGAAAGTCAGTTCATCGATCCAGACAACAGCTATTACCCCGTTGTCTATCTTTCCCTGTAGGTCAAAGAACAGCTTGTCTGCTCCTATCGGAGCGGACAATGTCCTTAACAAACGTCAGCACTAACTCAACCTCTCCAATCGCTCCGAAGAGACAACCAGATCGGCTCCAAAAAGGAGGTGTTCCAGCCGCACCTTCCGGTACGGCTACCTTGTTACGACTTAGCCCTAGTTACCGAGTTTACCCTTGCCCGGCGCTTAAACCGACCTTCAGGTCCCCCCAACTCCCA
>NZ_BAAHBO010000052.1:0-578 GCF_054776635.1 Spirosoma lituiforme | reverse complement strand
CTTGTAATCTTTTTTGTTGGCATCGACTCTTGCGTAGTAAAGGATTTGGTTGATATAATTTTCTATATTTGTGTTGGCAAGACTAAGTTTATCGAGGCTTTCCCTGTCAAAATCATTTTTGTGGTTTTCAAGAAATAAATTTGCAAAGGCAAGTGGAGTTTTTATCTCGTGGGCCCACATTTCTATAAAATCCCTATAAGAAATAAGCTTGGCCCTAGACTCTTCAAGTCTCTTATCCTTAATCTTTATAGTCCTTTGAAAGTCTTCAAAGATTTGTCCATAGTCATGGCCGAATTCTGCCACAAGCATATCCTTGGCCATAAAGGAATTATTTAGCAAAAATTCCTCAAGGAGGGCCTTTTTCTTTTCATTTTTCTTTTTAATTGATCTTAGAATAAAGGCAAGGGCCAAAATTGTAAATAAGAGGATAAATATTATGAAATTTCTTATTAGGCCCGGACTTATTAGGTAGATTAAAAAAATAAATAAGGCATCCAAGGCTAGGAAGGCAATTATCCAAAGAAGTCCGTCTTTTAATGTGCTAGTCATCTATCTCTCCTAGGCCGTAACCCTGGCCC
>NZ_BAAHBO010000051.1:0-579 GCF_054776635.1 Spirosoma lituiforme | reverse complement strand
GATATATGGATGGCTGGAATAAAGACACTATCACTGGACTTGGAGACCTTTTCTTCTGTTAATTTGAAAAAGTCGGGAGTATATAAATATGCCGAATCCGATGATTTTGAAATACTCTTATTTGCTTACAGCGTTGATGGTAGTGATGTTAAAGTAATAGATTTAGCAAAAGGAGAGGAAATTCCTTCTGAAATATTGGACGCACTCACTGATGAGAAAATAAGTAAATGGGCATTTAATGCACAATTTGAGAGAGTTTGTTTATCAAGATATTTAAGGGATAAAGGTATCAGTCTAGATCCTTTTTATGATAATCATAAGCTTAGTACATCAAAGGCTATGTTTTTAAATCCGACTTCTTGGAAATGTACCATGATTTGGTCTGCAACACTTGGACTTCCATTATCTCTTGAAGGAGTGGGTGCTGTGCTAGGACTTGATAAGCAGAAATTAAGCGAAGGTAAAAACCTAATCAAGTATTTTTGTGTACCCTGCACTGCGACAAAAACTAACGAAGGAAGAACAAGGAATCTGTACTTTCATGATGAAGAAAAATGGGAACAATTCAAATCATATAAC
>NZ_BAAHBO010000050.1:0-601 GCF_054776635.1 Spirosoma lituiforme | reverse complement strand
TCTGTCCAACTTTACCAGTTGACTACGACTGTAGCATTTTCTTTCCTCTGCTCAAAGTGAGAGATATCTGTCCGGCATGATGCGCTGTGTGAAACAGCACATGACTAAATAAGCGCGCTCGGGAAACACTACCAAAGAAAGGCGTCTCGATGAGATCGTGCCAAGTTTCATCAGCGGTCGTCTCGACATAAGCCTGGAACATCGCATAGCTGGCTGCTACCAACGCTTGACTACCGACCAAATCTTGGCCCTGACCCCTATCAAGTTCGCCCATGGTGGTATTATGAGTCTCTACGGGTAGCCCAAAGAATAAGCCAAACAAATTCATCATTTCACCCACATGCCGGTAAATAAACCCGATCGAAGCCGTTTCTTCATTGAGACGAAAATTGAGGTTCTCGTCTGTAATTTGATCGAAAGCAACCGAACAGGTTGTTCGGTTTTGGGCTAACATATCTAAGAGGACCTCTTTCTGCATCGTTCGTATTACGTTAGGGATGACCATCGGGGAAAATATACCCGTCTTTAGGTTGTCAAAAGAGGAAAGTATTAGCTAGCTACTTGGAAAGCTTTGGTCGTATATAAGTGGCATTTTATCAGC
>NZ_BAAHBO010000049.1:0-613 GCF_054776635.1 Spirosoma lituiforme | reverse complement strand
ACAAAACCCAGGCGAAGGAAAACCATCAGTACCAGACAACTTTGTCCTAGTAGAATTCAAACCAGGAACAAACGGAACAATCGCAGGCACTGAAACAACCAAATACTGGGTAAACCCAACTAAAGAAGTAACATTAACTGCTCCAAGTGTCACAGCAGCAGACGGCTACAAACACACAGGCTGGGATAAACCACTAACAGGAACATTTGCAAACACAACAGACATCACAGCTAAGTACAAAGCAAAAGTTGTAACATCAGATCCAAGCGACACCGACTACGTAAAAGTAGAATTTTCAGCAGGAGCTCACGGAACAATAGCAAACGGAACAACAAAAACCTACTGGGTACTAAAAAATGAAGAAGTAACCCTATCAGCTCCAAGTGTAACACCAAATACAGGCTGGGCACAAAAAACTGGCAATGACGCATGGGATAAACCATTAACAGCAAGCTACACAACAGATACAACAATCACAGCCCAATACCAATACAACGGCACAGATGTAGTACCACAAAACCCAGGCGAAGGAAAACCATCAGTACCAGACAACTTTGTAAAAGTAGAATTCAAAGCTGGTGCCCATGGAACACTAACAGGCACAACAACCTAC
>NZ_BAAHBO010000048.1:0-615 GCF_054776635.1 Spirosoma lituiforme | reverse complement strand
CTTCAACTGGTAAAATTTTTATGGTTCTCACAGTTTTTCAAGCAAGCATAGCTTGCGATGTAAAAACTGATGAGAATCCTTATGTAATTTTTAAAAAGCCCGTCCGAATATCACTTCTCTGAAGCTCTCCGTGCTACCGCACTATTATTCGGCATAAAGATGCCAAATCAAGGCATCTTTATGTGGCTCGGTGAGGACCGATGCGAAAAATACGATCATTGATTCTAAAAAGATTACCTTCCTTATTAATATTCTATAATTCCATAATATCAGAATGTGAAAACAATTTCAACATCTATATTCATTATTATTTAGGGATTGATAATAATTATTAAAATCGTTTTCAATACAGAAACAAAAAAAGACTAGAAAATAAATTTCAAGTCTCGTCTGTATCAAAATTTACTTAAAATGCCCAGTTGCCGTCCTTAAAGATTGGGAAAGCTTGGCCGTTTTTGTAGCCTATGATTTCAAGGTCCTTATCTCCAACCATGAAGTCTTCGTGAATTAGGGAATCATTTAGGCCCACTGAATTGACTTCGCTATCATCAAGGTCAGCTCCGCCCTCAACGCAGGTTGGGTAAGCCTTGCCTAAGGCAAAGTGGCAAGACGCAT
>NZ_BAAHBO010000047.1:0-625 GCF_054776635.1 Spirosoma lituiforme | reverse complement strand
CTTTGGTGTTTCAGAATTAGCCTGTGGAATATAAACGTTCTTATACCAGTTAGCATAGGTATCAGCCGATGTAGTATCTCCAGTTCTTGATTTTACAAGTCCATCCTCTCTTGGATCTGCTGTAAGTGATAGTGTTTCTGTTCCAGGCTCTATAGTATCTTCCTTTGTTTCAGATTCAATGGACGGACGAGATGCGGAGCAATTATATAGGACGTGCCTAATTGCATTGATATCACCGTCAAATTCAAATAAGAGTGCAAACTTTTCTGTTTCTGATACATTTGCCTTTTCTACAAGTACTCCGTTTTTATCCAGTTCTTCTTTTAGGATTTCCGTTCTAAACCATTCAGGTATCAGTGCAATCTCAAGGTCACCGCTATATCCATTGTTGGCAGTAGATCTAAAATACACAATACCATCTGCATAAAAAGGACTGGATTCTCCTTCAGCTTCAAGGCTGATACTTACCGCCCCTGGGATTGCTTTAGGATTTTCATAAGAAAATGTCCCTTCGCTTGATTTTTTAAGTTTTGCTGCATGAACATTTTTAAGGTTATATTTCACTTTATTTCCCATGATTTTCTTCCTCCATTTCAAAAATATATAAGATTTCATAGAGTTTTTC
>NZ_BAAHBO010000045.1:0-659 GCF_054776635.1 Spirosoma lituiforme | reverse complement strand
AAAAAATCTACAACAGAAAATCCATTGTCAGCGTATACCGAGATGAAAGAGAAATCTTTATAGGAGAAGTAAGAGAACAGACAAAAGACCTACGAGGAAATAAGAAAGTCCAGTGCGTAGGTCTTTTATCATATCTAGCTGATAGCATCCAGCCTCAGAGGGAATACCACGACCAAACGCCATACCAGCTACTATCAAAGTTCCTAGAGATTCATAATGAAAAAGTGGATGAAAGAAAAAGAATAAAGCTTGGAAGAGTGACCATTACCGATCCAAATGACTCTTTATATCGCTACACCAATTATGAAACCACACTAGAAGTAATTATGACAAAGATGGTAGAAAAACTTGGTGGATATTTGAAACTAAGAAGAGAAGGTAGTCATTTAATTCTTGATTATTTAAGGCTTGAAGAAATGGGAAAAGACACAGGTCAGAACATAGAGTTTGGACTTAACCTTCTTGATTATACAGAAGACTTATCTGCAGAAGATGTGTCAACAGCCATCATTCCACTTGGTAAGGAAATAGAAGGTGATGTGAATGCTGTTCTAAAACAATATACAGATATTACATCGGTAAATGATGGTAAGAACTATCTTGTTTCTAAAGAGGCACTAGCAGAATTTGGCTGGGTTTGTAAGGTGGTACGATGGGAT
>NZ_BAAHBO010000044.1:0-679 GCF_054776635.1 Spirosoma lituiforme | reverse complement strand
ATGCAAGGACTCTCGCTTCAATGGCTGAAAAATCAGCTACAATGAATTTGTTATTGTTTTGAGGTACAAAGGCCGTTCTAATAAGCTGTGATAAGGTATCTGGGATATCTTCATATAATATTTCAATCGCATCTACATTTCCTAATTTTACAAGTGCTCTAGCATCAGCTAAATCTGGCAGATGGTTTTGTGGCAGGTTTTGTAACTGAACAAGTCTTCCTGCAAATCTTCCAGTTCTATTTGCACCATAATATCGAAACATTCCTCTTTCCCTATTATCTGTGCAGGCAGCATTTTTCATAGCTGTATATTTTTTTACAGATGACTTTGATAACTGCTGTCTTAAAGTAAGGACTTCTACCAGTTCTTTAGATGCCGTCTTTATTTCTTTTGCTACTTCCTTTTTGCCTAAAGACTCCATTTCAAGTCCATGTTCAGATAGCCAAGTTCTCATCTGAAGAACTGAGTTAGGATTTTCAAGTCCGGTAATTTCTGTTAGCTTTTGCATAAGACTAGCCTTTACACCAGTATCTAATTTGATTGCTGATTCAACAAGTACAGGATCAATAGCAATGCCTCTATCGTTGATTTCCTGGTCTAGATAAAACTCATCCCAAGTGTCTCTTGACACAGGAAATCTCGATAATTTCTCTTGAATTCCCATCTCCACTTCCACATC
>NZ_BAAHBO010000043.1:0-697 GCF_054776635.1 Spirosoma lituiforme | reverse complement strand
TCGCCACTACTCAGGGAATCACAATTGTTTTCTCTTCCTGCGGGTACTTAGATGTTTCAGTTCGCCGCGTTTGCCCCTCGAAAGGTACTAGTTCTTCAAACTAGTGGGTTGCCCCATTCGGATACCAGCGGATCAGCCCCTGCCAGCGGGTCCCCGTCATGTTTCGTCGCTTGCCACGTCCTTCATCGCCATCAGAAGCCACAGGCATCCCCCAGACGCCCTTTTGCTGCGTATTCACTACGCTTTACTTAATACCTATTTGTCACTAGATAAATCTGTTGATTATCTATTATTCTGAGTTACAAAAGCAACTCAATCTCTTTCCGTAGGTCAAAGAACAAATGAACCCGAATGGTTCAAGTGGAGAATAACGGATTCGAACCGTTGACCCCCTGCTTGCAAAGCAGGTGCTCTAGCCAACTGAGCTAATCCCCCGGCTATGTATTGTAACTTCTGTACTTGTGGGCCTGCGTGGACTCGAACCACGGACCTCTACATTATCAGTGTAGCGCTCTAACCACCTGAGCTACAAGCCCAGTGCTTTGCATATTGACATTGTAGGTAACCTATTCGGCTCCAAAAAGGAGGTGTTCCAGCCGCACCTTCCGGTACGGCTACCTTGTTACGACTTAGCCCTAGTTACCGAGTTTACCCTTGCCCGGCGCTTAAACCGACCTTCAGGTCCCCCCAACTCCCA
>NZ_BAAHBO010000042.1:0-727 GCF_054776635.1 Spirosoma lituiforme | reverse complement strand
ATCAACTGAGAGCATCAGTTCTTCTCTATCTTTTGACTGGATAAGAGTTGTGGACAAGGATATAAGTGCAGCTAAGGAAAAGGCAGAAACAGCAATATCAAAAATATCTGTTGTGGAAGGCTCTATCTCATCAATGGTGAAAAAAGGTGAGTTTGGTACTTTTATGAGACAAAACTATAACAGTTTTTTACTTGGTTTTAATGGTGCTAGTAGATATGTACAGATTACTGCAGGAGAGATTGGGCTATATAACGGTTCGATTGATAGCAGTAATAAAAGAGCAGTCTTTGATGAAAATGGAAATCACTTCTATCGTGATGGGAAATACATCGGAAAGATTGGTACAAATGTATGGAGTGGTAACAGCTCCCATAAAGGCCTAGTTTTTGACCTTGATAGCGAAGGAAAATATATGGCATTTTCTCAAGAAGAATCTGCTAATGCTGGAAGTTACACTACAATGCTTTGTTTTTCAAGATCAAACAGTATTTATAGCCAGTATGGTATTCATCTTGGATGTAACCTATATGCACATGGATTTAAGATTGTAGATCCACAGTGGGAAACAGGATTTGGAGTGAATGCCACAATTAACTTTGTACAGATACTTGGTATGAATTCAGATGGTACTGTATCTAGATGGGGTTCAAGCGGACGTATGGTTTTTAAAGATGGTGTATTAATGGATTTAAATTATTATCGTTAGAAGGATGTAAAATGGCAGAAC
>NZ_BAAHBO010000041.1:0-767 GCF_054776635.1 Spirosoma lituiforme | reverse complement strand
TACATGTTCAACATGCTGGCCCTCAACCCCGCCTACGCCGGCAGCCGCGATGTGCTGAGCATGTCTGCGCTCTACCGAAACCAATGGTCGGGCCTCACGGGAGCGCCCCAGACGGCCACCTTCACGGCCGATATGCCCCTCAACAATGAACGCATCGGGGTAGGTCTGCAGCTCTACGGCGATCGGGCGGGGGTGATCCAGGAGACGGGCGCTTTTGCCTCCTACGCCTTTCGGATCCGGGTGGGCACCAAGAGCACCCTGGCGTTGGGGCTGCAGGCGGGGGCCTCGAGCTACCAGGCCAACCTGACGGAGGTGCGCACCTCCGCCGACGGGCAGATCGACCCCGCCTTTGCCAGCAACATCGCCAAGATTCTGCCCAACTTTGGGACGGGTATCTACCTGAGCAATGACCGCACCTACCTGAGCATCTCGGTGCCGCGGCTGATCAAGAACCGGTTGAGCGACTACCAGGTGGGCTCGTTTCGGTCGGTGCAGGCACGTCAGGCGTACGTGGCGGCTGGTTTTGTGGTGGGTCTGAGCCCGGTGATGAAGCTAAAGCCCTCGTTTCTGGTGAAGTACGCCGAGGGGGCGCCGTTGGGGTTCGATGCCAACGTGAACGTGTGGTTCTGGGACCGGCTGGCGGTGGGCACGTCGCTCCGGCGTCACCAGTTTTCGAGCTGGACGAGTTACACCACCGATGCGGTGGTGGGTTTGCTGGAGGTCCAGCTGACGGATCAGCTTCGGTTCGGGTATGCGTATGATCGGAC
>NZ_BAAHBO010000040.1:0-778 GCF_054776635.1 Spirosoma lituiforme | reverse complement strand
ATATGTATTTGGCCTAAGAACAGCTCAGCTTGTATCAATTGTATTTATGATTGTAGGAGTTTGTTTATTAATTTATGCCAAGAGGGAAAATCTCCCACCACATTTTTATAAAGAAAAGAAAATGGTTAAAGAAGATAAGATTATCAAATTTAAATAATATAAAGATATCGACCGGTTATAAAAACCGGTCTTTTTGTTTGCTTTTTTCTGCTAAATAGGATAAAATATAATTGAAGTGGAAGATAGTGGTAAAAGGTGGTACGAAATGTTCCTAGGTGAATACATCCATAAATTGGATAACAAGAACAGAATAATGATGCCTAGTGACTTTAGGGAAGGTCTTGACGGATATTTCTACCTAACTAAGGGACCAGAAAAGTCTCTTATTGTTTATACAGAGGAAGAATTTCAGAAAAGATCAGCCGCCCTTGACCAACTAGCTTACGAAAATAAGAAAAATCGTGCTATAAAAAGGCTATTTTTCTCATCCACTGTCAAAGTCAACCTTGATAAGCAAGGGAGGATTTTGATCAACAAATCTTTGAAGGATTATGCCGGAATCTCAGATGAGGCCATGATTATTGGCAATAACACAACCATAGAAATATGGGATAAGGATATCTGGGATGAATATATAAATGAAGTCGAGGTGAATTTGTCCGATATTATGGATGAATAATATGAAATTTGAACATACACCAGTTCTCTATAGGGAATGTATAGAAAATTTAAATATAAAACCTGACGGCATTTATGCAGATTTGACCCTAGGCAAGGG
>NZ_BAAHBO010000039.1:0-789 GCF_054776635.1 Spirosoma lituiforme | reverse complement strand
ACTCAGCTTGTCAGGCGCGTCAAGCCAGTCCTGTAAATAAGACTGTAAAACCTCAATTTGCTGCTCATCCTGCCAGGTAGCCGGTAGATCCGCTACCGACACGACATGATACGTTTCGGGTATGTCCAGCACCAGCAAATGGAAGTTGGGCAAGTAGAGCGGATTGAGATGAGCCACTATTTCCAGTAAAGCTAGCTCGGGGCGGGGGTAGCCGACGTGTAAAGAATAGGGTAGCCTTTAGGGTTCCAGCGGCCACCCGCTCGACGCGCACCTTCTGCCGACAAGGGCTGAGCAATGTAATTGCTCTTATAAAGTCGATATACCAACATCAATCAACAAACTAATCGGCTACGAATAGACCCCGTACTCAATGCGGGTCAATACATCATCCACTAAACTGAACCCACTGATGGTATTCAGCCACTGGAGGGGCGCTTGGCCTTTCAACTCTCGCAAAGGATAGCGTAACCAATCTGCTAAGGCCTCCGTTCGACCGTCAAAAACCAACAGGCCATGAGCCGTTAGGTTTTCCAGCAGCAACAAGCGCTCAGAAGTTTGTTGGTCCAGTTGCCCTTCACTGCGAAAACGGTGTAGTGTTCGTTCAGCGACTTGCAGAACAATCGCCATTTCTTTAAAGGAGATCCCCAGCAGCTCAGCTAGCTGATCCACTTGCTGAGTTGGCACGCCCTTTTGGGCTTGTTCAATGATGGCGAAGCTAGTGGCTCGTTGGGGTTGATAAGGGGTCTTTGCTGGCCCGCCTGGTTGAGTAAGGCGTCGCCTTGATGAAGC
>NZ_BAAHBO010000038.1:0-885 GCF_054776635.1 Spirosoma lituiforme | reverse complement strand
GTACTTGTTAGCTAAATCTATCATTTTGCTCATCTTATTTCCCCTCCAATTCTAAGAATTCATCGTAGGTGATAAGACCTGCATCGTAGAGTTCAAAGTTTTCGTTTCCTTTATAGAATTCTCTTTCTTTTTCTTCTCTTGCTTTGGCTCTTTTTAGGTATTCGTTCCAGCCAATCTTGCCTTCGTCATAAAGTTTTCTTTCAGGCTCTCTTTTATAAAATGCTGCTTTCTTATCATTTAGTTTTTTTGTCGCTTCCTTAAAAATTTCTTGCTTTGTCATGTGCGTTTCTCCTTTGTTTTTGGTATGTGTATATTCCCGTAATTTGAAGGATATATCAAGTCATTTTTAAAGAAATATGTGCTTTATTTTCATAATAATAGTAGTTTTATTTGCCGTATAGAATGAAATCAACATAGGCTTTTCTATCCGTTTCAAGAAAATCTACAAGTTCATAAAAATCCATTTCATAAGCGATTCTTTGAACTACTCTTATATCAAACATATTAGTAATCCCTGTTTTTCTAATAGCAAGTATCTGTTCCTTTATCTTATCGTTCATCTGAAACCCTCCTGCAGAAATCTTCACCATAAGCTACACTTAGGCTACTTCCGTTATCCCAAGAAACCATAATAGAGCCAATATCATCAACACCTCTTACTGTTCCTGCTGTACCAATAGGCGGTGCCTGAATATCCTCCATAAAGACAAGCTCTACTCTAGTTCCAACTGGATACTTTTTTCTTAATTCTTCAACAACCTCTTTATTTGGAAATCTCATCTTCATGACCTCCATTTCTAAATGCTGATGATCCTGAAAGCTTTTCAAGAAGTATTTTTCTATCTTTCTTAAATTCATCTCCGATAAAGCCTAGTCTTAAAAGAA
>NZ_BAAHBO010000037.1:0-968 GCF_054776635.1 Spirosoma lituiforme | reverse complement strand
CACCGCTCGCGCTGGCCGTCGTCGAACACAAGGTCACGTTACCCGGTCCCGTGATGGCAACCACCGAACCCGGTGTGGCCGTGCCCGCAATGGGCTGGGTCACCGGACCCGGAACCGGTGGGCGCACCGTCAAGGTAGGCGCACCCGCAGCCGTGAAGCTGGTGGTCGTGCTGGCCGTGCCCCCTGGATTGGTCGCCGTCGCCGTCAAGGTCACCGGACCGGTGGTTACACTCACCACACAGGAGAAACTGCCCCCCGCCGTAGCCGTGGTCGAACATAGCGTCGCATTACCCGGTCCCGTGATGGCAACCACCGAACCCGGCGTAGCCGTGCCGCTCACTGTGGGTGAGGTCGAGGTCTGCGTGCCCGAGGGACCGTTGATGGCCACCGTGGGGGGAGCGACCGCCGTCACCGTGAGGGGAACACTCGTGGTGCCACCCGGTCCTGTGGTCGTCACCGTCACATTAGTCGGACCCGTGGGCACGGTGATCGAGCAACTGAACGCACCGCTCGCGCTGGCCGTCGTTGAACACAAGGTCACGTTACCCGGTCCCGTGATGGCAACCACCGAACCCGGTGTGGCCGTGCCCGCAACGGGCTGGGTCACCGGACCCGGAACCGGTGGGCTCACCGTCAAGGTAGGCGCACCCGCAGCCGTGAAGCTGGTGGTCGTGCTGGCCGTACCCCCTGGGTTGGTCGCTGTCGCCGTTAAAGTCACCGGACCGGTGGTTACACTCACCACGCAGGAGAAACTGCCCCCCGCCGTGGCAGTAGTCGAACACAGCGTCGCATTACCCGGACCCGTGATGGCAACCACCGAACCCGGCGTGGCCGTGCCGCTCACTGTGGGTGAGGTCGAGGTCTGCGTGCCCGAGGGACTGTTGATGGCCACCGTTGGAGCCGAAACAGCCGTCACCGTGAGGGGAACACTCGTGGTGCCGCCCGGTCCTGTGGTCGTCACCGTCACA
>NZ_BAAHBO010000036.1:0-1107 GCF_054776635.1 Spirosoma lituiforme | reverse complement strand
GTGCCCCAGGCAGACCAACAAAAGGGTAATCCAACCGATACCTTTCTTCGTATTCCTGCCGATCAATCGTATAAGACTGCTTTGCGTAAGCTGTACCGTTATCATGCGGATAATATTTGAGTAGACATTAGGCCACAAACTTGGTGGAGGCGTGTTAACTTGCCTATTCAAGACCGTACAATCACTGTTCAAGTTTGTTCATAGCTCTAAACAACTGACTAACAATGCAATGATCGCTCAACCGGAAGACCCCAAACTCGCCCTTTGTCGTCGATTGATCGAGGAAAAACTGGGCTGGGGCAACAGCGAGGGGTGGTCGACTCAGGACTTTGAGCAGCTCGGCGAGCTGATTGCTGAGCAGACGGGCGTGTCGCTGAGCGTCACAACGCTGAAGCGGGTTTGGGGCCGCGTGAAATACGACTCCACCCCGACGGTCACGACCTTAAACGCCTTGGCCAGCTTAGTCGGCTATGAACACTGGCGAGCGTTCCTGAACGACTCTACCCAAAAATCGTCTGTTGTTCCTCCGTCAACTTTCGTCATCGACACCCGTGAACCAAAGCCCGTTCAGCCCACCCGGAAACTTACCGTCAATCGGTGGTGGATTAGCGCCTGCCTGGTGGTAATACTGACCAGTATGGGGGTTTTCTTTCTGAATGACGTTTACCCCAGACCGCTCTCACCCGCTGACTTTGCCTTCACCAGCCGCCCCGTAACGAAAGGAATTCCAAACTCAGTGGTGTTCGACTATACGGCCACCTCGTCGCCCACCGATTCCGTCTTTATCCAGCAATCCTGGGACCCGAAACGGCGACAACTGGTTCCCAAAGACGGCCACCACCACTCCGCTATTTACTACCTCCCTGGTTACTACCGAGCCAAGCTGGTGGTGGGTCGTCAGATTGTTCAGGAGCATGACGTCGTCATCCCATCCGAAGGCTGGCTAACAGCTGTGGCTATCAACCAAGAAGCGACCCCGGTGTACTTTAGCCAACGACAAGCCGTGCACGATGGGATGTTAAACCTACCGATTGCGTCCATAGAAGGCAGCAATATACCGATGCAGCCTCAACCACCCATTGTGCTTTACAGGTATGTGCGCCCTTT
>NZ_BAAHBO010000035.1:0-1379 GCF_054776635.1 Spirosoma lituiforme | reverse complement strand
CGTATGCTACTGATTAGATTGGACAGTTATTAAAATCACCGTAAGAGACCCTCGTATTGCACATTTCCGTACCGCACTTTCTTGTACGGGTACCAGCGTAACTTGACTTTACGTTTTCGCTGGTGCATCTGGTGCGGAGTTAAATAATTCAGCGAAGCGTGCGGACGCACCGTGTTATAAGCCGTAATCGCTCGTTCGATACCCTCGGCAGCTGCCGCGAAAGAAGTAAAGGTACGGCTCAGCTTGCAATCATCCTTTAGGGATTGTAGCACGCGTTCAGCCATCGAATTCTCGTTAGGATCCCCTGACTCAGTCATACTAATAGTGGCATTCACTTGCCGCAATCGTTGCACGTATGCCCAGGAACAGTATTGGACGCCCCGATCGGAATGGTGGATCAACGACTGGCTAATATCTTTCCGGGCTAACAAAGCCATATTCAGTGACCTCAAAGCCCCTTGAGCATGCATCGTTTTCTCAAACGACCAGCCCACGATCTTACGCGAAAAAGCATCCATAATGATGTACAGATACGCGTAAGTTTGACCCACTGAGATATATGTCAGATCGCTCACCCACAGCTCATTAGCCCGAGAAGGAATCACATTCTTGACCTTGTTGGGGTATTTAAAATGAGTATGATTCGATTGAGTTGTCGTGACCTTTTGGGCTTTTCGTTTAGCCAACATGCCGTTCTCTTTCAAGAGCGCATGCAAGCGATCCCGACCCAGTTTGATGCGATGCCGGGTTAAAAATACCCGCATTTCATGATGCAGCTTGTGGGTGCCCATGCCCGGTATGTCACGACGAATTCGCCTGACTTCCTGCAAGATAGCATCCGTCTGAAAACCCATCTTCTCCTGTCGCCGGGTAGCCGCATACCAGGCTTGTCTCACTCGGCCAAACAGCTTACAAATTACCTCCATCCCCACTAAGGGGTAGCGACGAGTTAATTTTTCGGCCGCCTGGCGCCAGGCTTTTTTACGATTGGAATGTTAAATTGCTCTTCGGCGATCTGGATCACCGTTTGGTAAGCCTCAGCTTGTAAGCGGAGAAACTGATTCTCCTTCTCCATGTCAGCTAGTTTGCGTTCCAGCATTTTGACATAATCCGCGTCTCGTTTCATGGTTTTTCGGCGGTTTTTGGGTTGTAAAAGGGGAAGTAAACGGAGTCTAAAGTAGTTGCGGTTGAGACGGCGCAGCTCCTTCATAGGGATGCCCAGGGTTTCTTCCAGTTCGGAGGCCTGGACTCGTTCGGCCCGATAGGCTTCGACAACCTTCCATCGGAATAGGTGTCGAGTTTTCTTTTTCTTATAGCCTAACAAATCATTAAGATACGTATTCATACTGGATTTTGACTAGATTTTCCAGTAGCATACG
>NZ_BAAHBO010000034.1:0-1674 GCF_054776635.1 Spirosoma lituiforme | reverse complement strand
GCGTGGCTGTTGCACAACTCTACCTAGGGATTTAAGTGGCCTTTTCTGTATCTTGAGGTATGCAAGGCAGAAAAGAATATCTTGAAAAGCAAATCACTTGTTTTCAGCTGTCCAGCCGTGTCCCTAAGCACAACTTCTACCGTCGGCTAAAGGAGACGCTCGACCTGACCTTTATCTATAAGGCCACGAAACAGCTCTATGGCCAGACTGGAAACCCTTCCATTGACCCAGTTGTATTCTTTAAGTTCATGCTCATCGGTTGCCTGGAGAATATTACCTCCGACAGAAAGCTAATTGAGCATTGCTCACTACGGATGGATATGCTGTATTTCCTGGGCTATAACATTGATGAGCCATTACCCTGGCACTCCACGTTGAGTCGTACTCGACAACTTTACCCAGAAGCACTCTTTGAGGCAGTGTTCGATAAAGTGTTTAGCCTATGTGTAGCTAACAACATGGTAGCTGGCCGTAGGGTAGCCATCGACTCGGCCCCTGTCAAAGCCAATGCTTCGATGGAAAGACTGCTGGAAAAACAACCCAATCTACCGGGTCCCAGGCTGGTCCGGTCGGCTGAGGATCAGAATGAGCCAGTGCCTTCCATCGCTCCACTCAGCCCCCGTCAAGCGGCATCGGTGATTACCGCAGCCGATCACCAGTTAAGACGGTTGAAAAAGCATCAGCAAAACCTGAAAAGTGCACCCACTACTTTAGGAGCCGGTAACGAAAAGGCAAAGTTACTCAGCAACAAAACCCATTATAGTCCCACCGATCCCGATGCCCGCATCTCGATCAAGCCCGGTAAAGCCCGCAAACTCAACTACCACTGTAGCCTGGCTGTTGATACGGCCGAAGGCGTCATTAGTCATGTGCAGGCCGATTTTGCCGATGGCCGGGATAGCCAGTACTTGCCTGACATTGCCCTTAAGCTTCAGCAGCGGTTGGCCGCTAATGAGCTATGTTTAGAAGAGGTATTGGCTGATACAGGTTACTCTAATGGCGGTAATTATGCCTTACTGGAAGGGTGGAAAATCACGGGCTGGATACCTGTCTTCGGCCACTTTAAACCACAGATCGAAGGCTTTCCCTATGATTCTGAGGGGGACTACTTTACTTGTTCAGCTGGCAAGCGATTGCCCTTTAAGACCTTTGCCACCCACGCCGAAACCGGTTTGTTAAAGGTCTATCGGGCGGATTACCAGGACTGCAAACCGTGTCCGCTCAAACCCACCTGTGTACCCAAGAGCCAATGCCGACAAATTATTCGAACCGCCTATGATCCCTTCTACCGTCGAGCCCTGGAGCGCCAGCAAAGTCGGCGGGGCAAGCGCATGAAGAAGCTTCGCCAACGGACGGTGGAACCTGTGTTAGGTAGTCTGGTGGAGTACAATGGATTACGAAAGATCAATGTACGGGGCAAAGCTGGAGCTCACAAAGTGATGCTGATGGCGGCTATTGCCTTCAACCTGAAGAAGTACATAAAGTTCACCTCCAAGTCCACTCTCAGCCAGGCCATAGCCCTAAAGGTAGAATGGTCAATATCTTCTCAAGACACTTTTCTAGGCTTTGGCATGCTTTTTCTCAACTAAGAATTGCAGACAATGGTAGGAAGTCTTAGTTGTCAAGTCAGATGTTGAAAAATCGATTTGGGAAGCAGAGTTGTGCAACAGCCAC
>NZ_BAAHBO010000033.1:0-1982 GCF_054776635.1 Spirosoma lituiforme | reverse complement strand
GGTCAAGGTTATGCACCAAGTACATATACCAATCAGGTAAAAAGTTAAATACCAAGTACTGTAAACAACGCTGGTGCCCTGTTTGCAATCGAATACAGACCGCAAAGCTTATCAGTGGATATGTTCCTGTTCTGGAACGAATGAATCAACCCTACTTCGTTACGTTAACCAAAAAAACTGTTCCTCAAGAACAGTTAGAAGAGAGTATTGCTCTTATGGATAGCACATGGAGACGGATATTACATAGTGATGCCGGTAAACGCAGGAAGATAAATGGTATCAGGAAGAGTGAATGTACTGTAAGACCAAACAATCACTACCACTTTCACTATCATGTTATCGTTGAAGGCAAAGAAGCAGCAGAGTGGTTAGTTGATTCATGGCTGAGCAGATTATCGGATGTTGCTGATATAAAAGCACAAGATTTTAAACCAGCAGACGAAAACAGTTTAAAAGAAATATTTAAATACTTTACGAAACTACTTACAAACAATTCGATTGGTGATAAAGAATTTTATTCAACAACAAGTATGGATGTTGTGTTTCAAGCAATGAAACGTAAACGTGTCATTCAACCATTTGGAAATGTAAAAGCAGTGAAAGACGATATTGATTTATCCAACCGTGTTTATGATTTATTGGAATCAGGTTATAATACTTGGACATGGAAAGATAATGATTGGTATGGGATGGATGGAAACCCTTTGACTGGTTACGAGCCGAACGAAAAATTCAGGCAATTAATTGATAAATTAAATCCTAAAAAGATTAAACCTAAATACTAAAAACGTTATATTGTCACTTCGAAAAATGCTAAAAATTTTCTTTTTTTTGTTATGCCTATTCAAACATAATTGTCTAATTATTAGCATTTAATCAAATATTTTGCTACTTTAATGGAATAAATAAAACATATAATATTATGGCTAAGAAGATAATCTATCGTGATTCAGAGAGTGGTCGCTTAACGACAAAGAAGTATGCGGAGAGTCATCCGAAGACAACAGAAAGAGAGAGGGTCAACGTACCCACAAAAAAAAGCTAAATATCAGAAGACCCTTTAACTGGGGTCTTTTTTTATTTAATTATTTTCCTCTCCCAAAAATCATTTATTAATTTTATGAGGATTTCAAAAAAACAGACTATTTATTAATTTATTTACTTTCTCCTAGGAACAAAGTAGATGCCTAAATAGACAGGGTGGAATGGCAAATGCCTTAAAAATCTGTAACGGTACGTTACAAAGTATCAGTGGCTATAAAATGCAGAATGAATTAAAATGAAATAAATAAAAAAAAGTCGACTGGCTTAGAGCTAACAAGTCGACTGATAGACTGGTGTCTATGGGTCAGCATATCCCTCGGCAATGGTTGTTTCTCAACAGTGCCTGCTTCTGTTTCTGCTAACACACAAATATAGCAGTCAGGCGGTCTCTCTTGATAAGAAAGCACTATTGGGGGGGGTACCCTATATAAAAAGGTTATTACTGATAGTTACGAAGGTCATAGAAGCAGTTATAGGTATAGATAGAATTAGTAGGGAAAATGTACACCATAGTCGGTATACGTCGTCTAAATAAGAGATATAGCATAAATACCCCCCCCAGTTATCCTAAAAGAGAATTAAGTACTATATTGCACAAAAAAAGAGCATCACAGGTTGCAGCCTACAATGCTCCATAAAATTCAATTCAATTAATCAATTACTCCCTGCCACAGAAGTAATGACGTTTTATTTATGGACAAAGATAATGATACGCTAACAAAGCGTGCAAGGTCGAAGTATTTATCTGACAATTTGACCAGAGCACTATTACGAGATAATCCCAATTCCCCGTTAACCAAGAGCTATTATGGGTCAAGGTTATGCACCAAGTACATATACCAATCAGGTAAAAAGTTAAATACCAAGTACTGTAAACAACGCTGGTGCCCTGTTTGCAATCGAATACAGACCGCAAAGCTTATCAGTGGATATGTTCC
>NZ_BAAHBO010000032.1:0-2011 GCF_054776635.1 Spirosoma lituiforme | reverse complement strand
GGTGTATTTTAAGAACTTAAGAAGAGGATATATATAACTATCTGATTATCAGCACACATTATTTTCCTCCTAGGAAACCCCCATTTCCCCAATGGGTAAGTGTCATTTCCCTAAATGCTATATAAAAAGGGAAATAAGATTTCCTTATAGGTAAAACAATAGTTCCTTTTTTGTATGTTTGTAGGGAAATATGAATTCCCTAATTTATGGTCTACAAGAAAATCGGAGATTATTCGCTCAACAAGGCTAATCCGTTTTTGGATGATACAGTCCAGCATATTGAAAAGGGAGAAAAGACGTTACTGTTCGGTCAAAAAAATCCAGATTTAATAGTTGATAATGATGGATCTGTCAAAGGCCATTCCTTATTCGCCCGTAAAGTGACCGTTGATAAAGCAAAATTTATGAAAGTGTTTATGACTGGTCTATCCAATTGGTTCGATCTTTCTAAAGCAGGTATAAAAGTATTTGCCTACGTTGCTAATCAGATAGAGCCTAATAGAGACACCTTTATGTTTAGTCTTGAAAGATGCAAAAACTTCACTGGATATAAATCTGATAAAATGATATTCAGTGGACTTGCTGAGCTTGCCGAGAATAAATTTATAGCTCGTGGTGAGAACCCATTTATCTACTACATTAATCCTACAGTATTCTTCAATGGGGATCGTTTAACCTTTATTGAGCAATATGAACTCGAGCAGAAAGAGGAAGATCATTCAGGTATAGACAAAGTAGCGCAAGTAGGCTCCGAAAAGCTTACCCAGATATTGGCTTAAACGGAAGCGAGCTCTGTAGGGATACAACTCGCCAGGGATAGGCCATGCCACGTACAACCGTACGGCAACCCCGGATTGATAGCTCCAAGCCATCCGGGGTTTAAATAGCTTACACTTGTGAATATATAGAGATTAATGAAAGGGCTCTTCTTGTAGAGGAGTCCTTTTTCGTGTCCTACGGCCACGGGATTTTCTTAGGCATAACGCCACACCAACTGTACACAAAAGAGGACGACAGACAAGGGACAAAGGGGAAAAAAAGAACTTAATAAAAGCAACTTACTTTTATTAAGTTCTTTTTTCATAACAGGGTAAAAAACGAGCGGGCTATACCAGATGGTATAGCCCGCTCGTTCCCATTTTCTTTTCAACAGCCTTGATAATCAGGGCTTGCAAATTTACGCAACTAATGAGTACAGTTGGTGTGGCGTTATGCCTAAGAAAATCCTGGGGGTTTGGGGGCTAGCCCCCAATCACAACTACAACGTCGTAGACTCCTTATAAAAGGGAAAAGAGCGGGCCGGTGGCTTACAAATCTGTAAACTACCGGCCCGCTCGCTTTACTGTTATAGAGACTCTACATTTTATATGGGGTCACAAATTAATGTACATTTTTTACTTATTAGTAAGTTACCTTGTAACTTTTATTTATATTTGATTAATATTTAGGTTCCGAGGAGCCAAATAGTTGAATAAAGCTCGAAACAGGATGTGACTTCATATCCTGTTTTTTGTTTTAGTCGATTTTCATTTGCCAATAGCCTAGTTGTTTATTTTCTGTGCTGGACAATAGCGATTTATGCTATTTGGTCGTGTTATTTTTGCTGGTCTGATTGCGTAGCCAGCCATGTTTTACACCTTAAAAACTTCCTTTCAGTCAGCTTTTAAGGTGTAAAACGGCTGTCTTTCCCTCCGATTGTCAGGAAAGAAAAACCCTGCTGCATGGCGTCAGCAGGGTCCAGTTCACAAGCCTGGTCATTCGATGGCCGGGCCTCGTCAAGATAGGTTAACGCCTATTCGCCGATAGTGGTCAAATCCTTGACTCATTTAATAAAGATACTATTCTGTTAAGCGACCTGTATAGATCAGGTTTGCTTTACTCAAAGGTGTATTTTAAGAACTTAAGAAGAGGATATATATAACTATCTGATTATCAGCACACATTATTTTCCTCCTAGGAAACCCCCATTTCCCCAATGGGTAAGTGTCATTTCCCTAAATGCTATATAAAA
>NZ_BAAHBO010000031.1:0-2281 GCF_054776635.1 Spirosoma lituiforme | reverse complement strand
GTTTCCCGAGCGCGCTTATTTAGTCATGTGCTGTTTCACACAGCGCATCATGCCGGACAGATATCTCTCACTTTGAGCAGAGGAAAGAAAATGCTACAGTCGTAGTCAACTGGTAAAGTTGGACAGAAACTAAGAATCAGTGACTCCTTAAACGCTCCTCAGCGAGACGATGAGCGTTTAAGTTTTGCTTCGTAAATGAAAAGTGCAGATCTCAGTTAATGCACTAAGCGATTTAACTGAGCTAATTCTTTCTGATTACTCTCTTTGGTCAAGCTACAGATACTAGTATAGAACATACCTGGTGGATTGACTGCTGTCGCTTTACTAATCGTGTTCTTGGGCTCCCAATTCGTAGCGTATACGATGTACTCTTTTCCTAATTTGAACCCATATCCACAGGTGGCCCCATCCTGACCCGTAATGATGGAAACTGTGTCAGGCGTGTTAAGCGGAGATTTGTATTTTTTCTCGATGACAAGCTTAACTAGCTTTTGAGGCCAAGCAGATTCAGAATCCCTGTAATCGGTAACACTAAGCACCTTACCCTTAACGGCAAGGCTTACGGAGTTCAACTCATCTTTAAGGGTCCAGTTGTTGTTTCTCACGCAGGTACAAGCATCGGCCGGTAGGCCAGCAGTTATTAGTAGGGCAGCTACTGTTAAAATAAGGCGGCTAACTTTCATCAATCTGAGCATATTATATAAGTGGCTATGGATTAGCTAAAGTATGACACTTCAGGCTACTACTTTTCGATGATCAGTCTCTTTAAAGGCTCCTGATTGAGACGAAGAGATATTCATATATGCGATTGTTTCATTAGACAACCTCATCTGATTGTATCGTCTGCTTCTGTGGAGTCATCTTCTTGACGTAACCGTTCCTCAATCTCTTCAATTGACGGCAAGGTACTTTGCCAATCGGTGGGCAGTGACTCCATCAACCGGTACTCAGTAATGCCGATTGGCTTGTTCATGTCCCGCAGGGCGTATTCGGCCATTAGCTGATCATGACGACGGCAGATCAGCAGGCCGATACTGGGGTTATCAAACTCGCTTCGTAGTTGATCATCGACGGCCGAAAGATAGAAGTTTAATTTCCCCACGAACTCGGGCTCAAACTCGACTACCTTCAGCTCGATCACGAGATAGGAATGCAGCTTAAGGTGATAGAACAAAAGATCCAAAATGAATTCGCGCCCGGACACCTCAAGGGGATACTGCCGCCCCACAAAGGCAAAGCCTTTGCCCAGCTCGAGCATGAACTGAATCAGGTGATTGACCAGGCCCTCTTCCAGGTCCCGCTCCTTGTACTTCTCGGTTAAACTCAGAAAGTCGAACAGGTAGGGGTTTTTCAGCGACTGCTGGGCCAGATCGGATAGAGGTTCGGGTAGGGTACGCTCAAAGTTGGAGATCGCCTGGCCAGTGCGTTGTTTATAGTTCGACTCAATCTGCTGAACCATCACATCCCGTGACCAGCCATTCTCGACCGTTGCCTGCATGTAAAACAGGCGTTCATCCAGGTTCTTTACTTTATCCAGCAGGGTGGTATGATGGTACCAGGTCAATTTTGCAGGCGTCGCCTGCAAAATTGACTCTCCGCCAAACTGGTGGTCCGGATAAGCGGCCGCGAAGGCCTTCATGTAACGCAAGTTGCGGGGCGACATACCCTTCATAGTAGGGAACTCCGCCTTCAGATCAGCCGCCAATCGGTCGACTACTTTTTGCCCCCAACCCTGTAGCTTTTCCTGCTCCAGGATGATAGTGCCGATGCGCCAGTAAAGTGCCAGTAGTTCGGCATTAGCGGCAAACGTGGCCCGTAACTGAGTGGTTCGGATTTCCCGTTTAAGTTTATCCAGCAGTTGGATATAGTCAGCTGGTTGGCTATTGGATGGAAGCATCAACGTCAATACGGATTGATCGAGACCGAAGATACCAGTAAAAGCGCTATGATGCGGTTACGATGGGTTAATTTTGGCTGTAAGCCTAATAGTAGGCCAACTCATTGACGGACTAGCCAAGCCGTATGAGACCGTTACAGACACTAATCCACTAATTAAGTGTGTCCTTTACTGGAACGTTATTTAAAACTAGACATCTCACTGAACGCTTTACAAATAGACGAAGAAACTTTCATGCATGTGCTTCATAAAATGGGCGTGGCTGTTGCACAACTCTGCTTCCCAAATCGATTTTTCAACATCTGACTTGACAACTAAGACTTCCTACCATTGTCTGCAATTCTTAGTTGAGAAAAAGCATGCCAAAGCCTAGAAAAGTGTCTT
>NZ_BAAHBO010000030.1:0-2819 GCF_054776635.1 Spirosoma lituiforme | reverse complement strand
TAATGAAGCTGTACTATCGTTATAAGTCGTGTTAGGTGGGTTTAAATGGTCTTTTCTTTCCTCACGCAGGTCGTTAGACTCGTCAGCCCCTATCTTTCTTCCGGTAAAGACATACACTTCATCGAATTCTTCTCCATATCCTAATTTGACCTGAAATACAGTGTCTGGAGATGGATTATAACCTTCAACAACACTGTTGCGTAAAGCTTGGTAGTTACAGCCTGTGCGTTTTGATACTTCTGATAAACCCTCCCTTTTGACAAACTCTACAAACCGATCACGAAATTTTCTTGTAAGTGCCTGTGCTTCTGGACTTACTCCCTTTTTACCTCCTGATGTTTCCATAAACTATTTAATGATTAAAGATATGTAAATTACTGTTCATTACAAAATTATGTAAATTTTAAATGAAAAGCAAACTTTTTTTATTTAATCATTAAAATTGAGTAATGTGGCATGAATAGGAGTCTGCGACGCAGTAGTTATACTTGGGGTTTCACCCCAAACCCCAAGGTTTTTTTCAGGCATGGGCCACACCTAACTGTACATTCTTTTTTTCCCCTTCGTCACCTACTTATGCGTCAGCAATATGTACAGTTAGGTGTGGCCCATGCCTGAAAAAAACCTCGTGGCCGTAGGACACGAAAAAGCCCCGCCTGGCTTAGAGCTATCAAGACGGGGCACCCGTACGGTTAGTACGTGGATCAGCTTATCCCTGGTCGGTTGCTCCTCAGCAGAGCCGACTTCCGTTTCAGCTAATATTTTCTACAGCATGAAGTTCTTCTAGAATCTCCTCTATGCTGGGTTGATGAGTATCTTCTTCAGATTTAGACAGTTCGGCTACAATTTCTCGATTGCCATTTTGGCCGTACTCTACTTGTAATCTGATTTTACGAATATTAGTCCATTCTCCCTTTCCAAATAAATAGGGATTAGCTTGATATACGCCTACACCTACACGAAAAAGGATATTTTTCTTTACGAAGGTTACCAGAGCGTTGTCAATGGTTCTTGTGGTGATACCTATATCAGCCGCTATACGCTTTTTAATGGTAGCATTGAGTACAATCTCATTTTGGTAGTTCATGCGTTTCAGTAAGGCGTAAAGTACACCACTGACCCACTGCGGAATGTCCTTTAACATTACCAGATCATCCAGATAGAGCTTAATAAAGTCAGGCTCTTTAGGTACTCTAATTTCCCGATCTGTCTTTACAACCTCCCCCGTTAATAAATCAACTGTATCCTTTTGGTATACAATTCTGCCAGTATTGCTTTGCATAAGGCTCATCCAATTTGAGTGTAAACACTAACGCGATTCCAAATACACATTTTTTGTTAACATTAGCAAGTAGTCATGCGATTTAGATGACAGTCATACTGCTATGAGATGACGGTCATACTGCTATGCCATGACAGTCATACTGCTATGCCATGACAGTATTTAGAGTTAGTTGATTAACTATCAGTTATTTGTAGAGTGTTTTTTATCTATTATATTCTACTACAATTGGACGTGGGTATTATTCCCTTTTTACCAGAATTCCCTAACCTACTTTTCCGACAATCGGAGGAAAAGACAGCCGTTGCGAACCGAGAAAAACGGACCGTAGGGAAGTTTTTAAGGTGAGAAACATGGCTGGCTACGCAATAAGAATAACTATGAAAGTAATTACTTTTGCTGCTAGTAATCAGTCACTAACAGCAAGAGTAATTATAGAGTAATTATTTTAGTAGAATAAAAAGTGCTCCTACGCACTGGAAAGCCCCGTAGGGCAAGAGTAACGGTGGCGTAGCCCCGTTCCCTCTTGCTGATTTCTAAAAAGAAATCACTTTACGGTAAGTCAGTAATTACTGGGCTTTAATAAAGTCTCGGCAGCTCTCACAAAAACCAGGTTCTTCCCCTGCCTTTACAACGATCACTTCACTACAGCGAATGCAGTGTTCAACCGGAAACTGTTTAGCTGTTAACTCAAGCACTTTCAATTGCGCATCGGATAAAGTAGCCGTTCCCTGATCAGCAACTCGACTGACCACACCAATTGCAGCTGAATTGCTCAACATATCCGACGACTTTAATTCCTGAATGTACTGGTCAAACTCTGTGAGTGCATATTCACCAGTCATAGGTACGGCTTCAAGATCGTGCTTATCATATTTTGGGATTTCCATGAGGTATTTAAATTAGGTCGTTAAACACTTTGTAAAGTTCTAGTAAGCTTGATTTTGCCTCTTCGATTACACTCTCGGCTTCCTGTTGGCTTTCTGTAGTAGGATCTTCTTCTCCATCGTCTGTAGAGTCACGTTCACCAGTTTTGTCTAATACGAACTTCTTTTCGTCGAAGTCGTACTCAGCCAATTCATAAAGCGGTGAGTCCGGCTTGGTCAACATCATAATCAATGAGTAGTCATCACTGTCCATTTGGCTAGCGAGTGGACGGAGTTTAGTTCTAAAATCGTCAATAATGGCTATTGAACTTTCTATTACTTTGAGTGTAACTATAGGATCATACTTTTCCGGTCTATGAGCGTACACGAGTCTAGTAATCAACTCATCATTGAACTCGCGAATTACGTTTTCTAGGTTCCTACTATTGTCTAGGGGTTGCATTGATTTGATCACGTTCTGAAGAAACTTTTTGTCCTTTTTCAGCTCATTGATCTGTTTTTCTCGTTCATATAATTTCTCCCTTAATGAAGCTGTACTATCGTTATAAGTCGTGTTAGGTGGGTTTAAATGGTCTTTTCTTTCCTCACGCAGGTCGTTAGACTCGTCAGCCCCTATCTTTCTTCCGGTAAAGACATACACTTCATCGAAT
>NZ_BAAHBO010000029.1:0-2973 GCF_054776635.1 Spirosoma lituiforme | reverse complement strand
GTTGGTATCCGAATGGGGCAACCCACTAGTTTGAAGAACTAGTACCTTTCGAGGGGCAAACGCGGCGAACTGAAACATCTAAGTACCCGCAGGAAGAGAAAACAATTGTGATTCCCTGAGTAGTGGCGAGCGAACGGGGAAGAGCCCAAACCATCTACGTTACGGCGTAGGCGGGGTAGTAGGACCCGACATCAAACCAACAATCGAACTGAAATGACTTGGGAAAGTCAACCATAGAGGGTGAGAGTCCCGTACGGGTCAGGGCGTTGGTGGGTTGGGGATCCTGAGTAGGGGGGAACCGGAGAAATTCCCTTTGAATCAGCCGGCACCATCCGGTAAGGCTAAATACAATCAGAAGACCGATAGCGCAGAGTACCGTGAGGGAAAGGTGAAAAGTACGGGGAGTACCCGGGTGAAATAGAACCTGAAACCAGGCGCCTACAAGCGGTTGGAGCGTCCAGCGTGGCGTGACAGCGTGCCTTTTGCATAATGAGCCTACGAGTAACCGTCACTGGCGAGGTTAAGTACGTGGACGTACGGATCCGAAGCGAAAGCGAGTCTGAACAGGGCGTCTAGTCAGTGGGGGTTGACGCGAAACTTGGTGATCTATCCCTGGCCAGGCTGAAGGGGTGGTAACACACCGTGGAGGGCCGAACCGATAAGCGTTGAAAAGCTTCCGGATGAGCTGGGGATAGGGGTGAAAGGCCAATCAAACTGAGAAATAGCTCGTACTCTCCGAAATGTTTTTAGGAACAGCGTTACGTGTTACTGTCTGTGAGGTAGAGCGACCAACAGGATGCGGGGGAGTCACATCCTACCAACTTCTGATGAACTCCGAATGCGCAGAGAGGTGCGTGGCAGTGAGGGGCAGGGTGCTAAGGTCCTGCTCCGAGAGGGGAACAACCCAGACCATCATCTAAGGTCCCCAAGTGTGTGCTAAGTTGAACAAAGGCGGTCCGGCTGCTGAGACAGCCAGGAGGTTAGCTTGGAAGCAGCTATTCCTTTAAAGAGTGCGTAACAGCTCACTGGTCGAGCGGGGCGGGCGTCGATAATAAACGGGCATCAAGCACATCACCGAAGATATGGACACATGCAAGAGCATGTTGTGGTAGGAGAGCATTCTGACATCAGTGAAGTTGACGCGTGAGCGTTGGTGGAGAGGTTAGAAAAGCAAATGTAGGCATAAGTAACGAGAATGAGGATGAGAACTCCTCACACCGAAAAGCTAAGGTTTCCTCCGCGATGGCAGTCATCGGAGGGTTAGTCGGGGTCTAAGGATAAGCTGAAGGGCGATATCTGAGGGGGAGTGGGTTAATATTCCCACACTATCTACGCAGGAGCGTTCATGACGGAGTGCCGGAGGTTTTAGGTCCTGACGGAATAGGGCGTTGAGCGGAGGTTTCGGCCAAAGCGAAAGACTGAAGGGGCTTCCAAGAAAAGTGGGCAATCGTTAAGCGTGTGGATACCCGTACCGTAAACCGACACAGGTAGCTGGGAAGAATATTCTAAGGTGCGCGAAAGAATCATGGTTAAGGAACTCGGCAAAATTACCCTGTAACTTCGGGATAAGGGGGGCCTACTCAGCGATGGGAGGCTGCAGAGAAGACGCCCAGGCGACTGTTTACCAAAAACACAGGACTCTGCCAAAATGAAAGTTGACGCATAGGGTCTGACACCTGCCCGGTGCTGGAAGGTTAAGGGGGGATGTTACTCGCAAGGGAAAGCATTGAACTGAAGCCCCAGTAAACGGCGGCCGTAACTATAACGGTCCTAAGGTAGCGAAATTCCTTGTCGGGTAAGTTCCGACCTGCACGAATGGTGTAACGATCTGGGCACTGTCTCAACCATGAGTTCGGTGAAATTGTAGTAGCGGTGAAGATGCCGCTTACCCGCCACGGGACGGAAAGACCCCGTGCACCTTTACTACAGCTTAACATTGAATGCCGGTCAGTCATGTGTAGGATAGGCGGGAGGAGTTGAAGTGGCGTCGCCAGGCGTCGTGGATCCAACCTTGAAATACCGCCCTTGGCTTACTGGCGTTCTAACGGAGGAATCCGGACCTTGTTTGGTGGGTAGTTTGACTGGGGTGGTCACCTCCGAAAGGGTAACGGAGGTTTCCCAAGGTTGGCTCATACCGGACGGTAATCGGTAGGGGAGTGCAATAGCAGAAGCCAGCTTGACAGTGAGGCCCACAAGCCGATCTGGGACGAAAGTCGGGTATAGTGATCCGGTGGTTCCGCATGGAAGGGCCATCGCTCAAAGGATAAAAGGTACGCCGGGGATAACAGGCTGATCTCCCCCAAGAGCTCACATCGACGGGGAGGTTTGGCACCTCGATGTCGGCTCGTCACATCCTGGGGCTGGAGAAGGTTCCAAGGGTTCGGCTGTTCGCCGATTAAAGTGGCACGCGAGCTGGGTTCAGAACGTCGTGAGACAGTTCGGTCCCTATCTGTGGTGGGCGTGGGAATACTGACGGGATCTGTCCTTAGTACGAGAGGACCGGGATGGACTCACCGCTGGCGGATCAGTTATCATGCCGGTGGTATGGCTGAGTAGCTACGTGGGGATCAGATAAGCGCTGAAAGCATCTAAGTGCGAAACTGGCCTGAAGATGAGTGTTCCGGTATAAAGGGGTGTTGTAGACGACGACGTGGATAGGCGGCAGGTGTCAGGGGTGAGAGCCTTTTAGCCGAGCCGTACTAATGGCCCCGGAAGCGTGTTTACGAGATATGTTTTATGTCTGGCTGGTTGATGGCCTGGTTGGTTGATGGCATTGGATTCTAATCTTTCTCTGTAGGAAAAAAGACACACGATATTGAGGACTGCCTGTTGCAGAAATCGAACGAGTCAATTAGGTTGGTGTAGTTAAGGCGGGTGTTCACCTCTACCATTTCGAACAGAGTCGTTAAGCCCCGCACTGCCGATGGTACTGCTGTCATAAGCGGGAGAGTAGGAAGATGCCACCTATTGAAA
>NZ_BAAHBO010000028.1:0-4941 GCF_054776635.1 Spirosoma lituiforme | reverse complement strand
TGCACCAGCGAAAACGTAAAGTCAAGTTACGCTGGTACCCGTACAAGAAAGTGCGGTACGGAAATGTGCAATACGAGGGTCTCTTACGGTGATTTTAATAACTGTCCAATCTAATCAGTAGCATACGAAAAATAATGCCTTGCTAATGGAGCAATCTTGGTATTTAGATGATGCTGTAAGTGCCTTAAGGGAAAGTAAATACACTTTTTATAAGCCATCCCGATTTGTCCTTGATAGACTAACTAGTGGCGACATGGTGAAGTTAAGGTTCGCCATAAAAATGCCTGACGCGGATGCAGATGCGGAAAGGATGTGGGTCAAAATTGACCAAAGATTGGGGAATGAGTTCAAAGGATTCCTTACGAATCAGCCTCAGTTTATAGATGATCTAGAAATAGGTGCAACCATTAAATTCAATATAGATCATGTAATAGGTACCGAATATGAAGATCCTGAGAACATTGTAGAAAAGTATATAGATCGATGCTTTGTATCGAATAAAATCCTTCTGGATGGAAGTAAGGTAGGCTATTTATACAGGGAAGAGAACTTAGGAGAAAAGAACGGTTTTTATGATAGTGGTTGGCGTATTTCAGCAGGCACAGAATCTGAGGAGTATCTGAATGCTGATGGAAATGCCCAGTTTGTTTCTCTAGGCAAGGTGTTAGATGTGGATGACTCAATAATTGAGCTATTGGATGAGCCAATAGGTTCTTTTTTTGAATGGGATGATTCACAAAAGACCTTTGTACGGCTATAAACTTTCAAGGGTTGGAATAAACCCAAGTGGGGTTAATTATAAATTGCACTTTGCTCAGTAGGCTATTCCTTTTCACTAATATCTAAATATAGATTCTGTCGAATAACATAAAATCAGTTACACAACTTGTCTTTGAAAAGTGCCATGTTTCGCCCATGAGGTAAGCATGGCACTTTTGCATTATCGCTAGTTTTAAACGTTGAAGGAAAGTTAGGTATTTAATGTTTAACGTTAAATGATATTTGTTTTGCGTTAAATGTATGTATCTTTGGGGTAATCTAAACCAAGCTGATATGAAAGCTATCAATACTACCTTTTGGGTGATCGCAGTCCTCATTGGACTTCAATGCTTACTATTCCTCTATAGGGGAGTTTCGATAATTGGTGAATATACAGGTGTCTTAAGATGGATGTGGATATTTAAAATCGTTACCTACTTGGGCATAGTCATCATGGGATTCCTTGTCTTCAGAATCAAAAAATCGTTGAATTTGAGTGGCTTTTTTGATTCCCAAAATGTGAAGCAACTGCGCTCTTTTGGCTTTTTAGGTTTAGGTGTTGCTATCTTTAACTCACTAGCTAATGCAGGAATGAGTACATGGCATTATTATAAAAAGGAAGTCAGTTTTGAACAGGCACAAGGAAAATTCCTTTTCTATTTTGCTGAACATGTATTTGACCATTCGCTGATTGTTTACGTGTTGGTTTTGTCTATTTTGTTATTAACCTACTTCACTCAAAAAGCTATTGAGGTGAAGAGTGAAAACGAAGCCTTTATATAAGCGTGAATATTATAGTCAATTTAGACGTCATGATGGCTAAGAGAAAAATGTCTCTTAATGAGCTATCTCAAAAAGTAGGGATATCGAACGTAAACTTATCAATTCTTAAAACCGGCAAGGCGAAGGGAGTCCGATTTGATACACTGGCTGCCATCTGTCAGGCTTTGCAATGCCAACCCGGCGATATTTTAGCGTATGTTGATACCTCTGTATCTGATCAATCATCCGTATTTGAAAGTACTGTCTACTAATCAATTAGAGGTGTAAATAGACACGTCAAACTAGCGATAATACAAAAGTGTCATGCTTACCTCATGGGCGAAACATGGCACTTTTCAAAGACAAGTTGTATAACTATTTTTATGTTATTCGACTTTAGCCAGAAAGGATTTGATTATTAATCAATTCGATTTCTTGAATTAATATTATTCTATTGATTACGTACGTATTCCACTTGATAGTCGGAAGGTAGTTTAGCAACAACAATTAGGTTACTGCGGCCATCAATCGGAGAGGAGCGTGTACAGTATTCTTCACTGACTGTATACGTTATTTTTTTGGTTGTATCGTCTCGCTTCACATCATGAATGTAGCGGCTATTACTGCCTTTATTGACGGTAGTAAGACCCAAGATCTCGTACCTAGTGAAATCAATACTATCTAAGCGACTCTCACAGCAGGAAGCGAAAACACGTTTATACTGACTAGCATCAGAAATCCGAATGCCAGAGCGGCTTAAATCACCTTCCTTTTGATCATAGGCCGAGTAACGTTGATCTAAAAGACGGAGGGTTAGACCCGTCATCTGGTCGTCTCCCTTTTCACATTCAGGTTCTTGACAGGACCATAGACAGACTAGTGGTAGTAGAAATAGCTTTTTCATAATTGTAGTGATTCAGCTAAATTGATAAAGGTTGTAACAGTGCGGAACTATTGTATAAGTGCAAATATGTTAACCTACGAATTTAAAAGCCGTCTTCATTGGCCGACAACCACGTTTTGTACTTCGTCTTATAAAGATCTTTAATGGGCTGATCCTTGAAGATGATATCAACCCCGCCATCATAAGGGGCTAGTAAACACTGGTTAGACACAGAAACAAAGAGGACTCTTAAGTTATCTTCGGCAATATCTTTTAAAATGTCATTATAAGCCGGAGGTTGCCAATTGACCTGAGTAAAGATAGGCTTGTACACCACATCAGAATCGTAGTCATCAGGATACAGTGAGCCTAGCGAAATTGGCTTCAAGGGCGTGAAAGGTAAGTGATCAAGCGAATAAACTGGCGATAAACTCCATACTTGGTTGTTCTTCAAGCTCAGATAGTTTTCGCCTGTGACTAGTATTATATCGAAATCACCAACCAATAAATCAGTGATAAGCGTATTTTGACGTGAAAGCAACTCATTCCATTCTATATCATTTTCGGGGTGTCGTTTCGATCCAGGTAAACTGTGAACTCTTAACCAGCGCTCCGGATAAGCATCTTTTAGGAACGGTGAAATTGGATATGTATTCCCATAATTGGAATCCCAAAAGGTCTGAAACTGGTTGGCTGTCATTTAGATATTCCCTGTTGTATGATCTAGTTTAGACTGCCTAAATAAGCTCTTCTGAACGGGAGTTTACTCGCAGTTGATAGAGTCAATCTACAGAAACTCCATTAACATAATACCAACCTTTTTCTCTCCCTTTCCAATATACAATCCACCCTGTCTCCACGGCTTATAGGCGGTGGTCAATCTTAGTTATTTCACATAACATAAGATTACTTATACCACTTGGCTTGGAAAAATACAACTGTTAAGTAAACAGGAGCAACCCACTTTATCAAGTAACTCACGTTTATTTATTCTCGAAAAACGCTCAATAAACTGGATTGATGTTAGTATGATTCAGCTACTCGGCTAAGATGGTGTATAACTCCCGGTTAATATAGTAGTGGTTCCCGCTCACCGTCTTACGCTCCAAGACCTCCTAGTCAACCAATTTGTTAAGATAATCACGGGCCGTATTCTCTGCATACGTGCGGTCTTGGGTTAGATGCCGCACTCGCACTCGGGTAACCGGTTGAGTGAAGATCTTTTGGGTTAACTGATCCGGACGGCGAATACTCCCTTGGCGGGCAACTACCTCTAGAACAGCATCCCGCGCTTGCAAAATACGATTGATCTTCTCGTAGGTCATCTGGGCCGTTTGGGCGACCGCCCGTAGCATGTAGAGTAGCCATCGTTGCCAATCCCCTCGCTGGGAGACACCAGCTAAGGCACTGTAATACTCATCTTTGTGCTCGACGATGTAGCGACTTAAGTAAAGAATGGGGTAGTCCAGTAAGCCTTTCTGAGTCAGTAGGTGAATGTTGGCCACCCTTCCCGTTCGCCCATTCCCATCTCGGAAGGGATGGATTGCCTCAAACTGAAAGTGGCCGATGGCCATCTTGAGCAGTGGATCAATTGGGTAAGTCCCATCATCGTTGAGGAAACTAATGAGGTTGGTTAGCTTGGCTTCCAGAATGCCCTGACCACGAGGTGGGGTATACACCGGTTTACCAGCGTTGGGACCGCTGCCCCCTTGTCAAATGTAGACTGGAGAGAACGCCGGTCGCACGTTTTCGGTTGACTGCTTGATCTCTCGAAATACCCGAATAAAGTAGTCCAGACTAAAGCCACCTTGCTGCTGCAAGTAGTGAAAACCCTCCCACAAGGCTTCTCGATAGCGTAGAACTTCTTTAGTGGGCTCACTAGCCAGCTCACCGTTTTGTTCGCTAAAGGCCCGGTATAGCTCATCATCGGTAGTGAAGATATTCTCAATAGCACTAGAAGCTTTGGCTTCCTGTAAGCTGATGGAATTCACTAATAGTCCCTGGTTAGGTATGGCAACGCTTCTTCCCTGTAGTCGACCCAGGGCTTCCTTGGCCTGAGCGAGTTGTTCGTAGACCTCAACGGTTCGGTAGAGTTGGGGATGGATGGGCAAATCCGGTAAGTTGTTCCAAGGTTGATTTCGGTCGGGGTTGATTGGGTATAGGCCTGAGTGGGGCATCAAATCGGTCTTTATTTAAGGTTAGCTAGAACTCTGTTTATCAAAGTTATGGCCACTTTCGCTAACTAACCTTAAAATGGCCTCAATTTAATGTTAGTTAGCGAAAGCGTCTTCAAAAGAATGAGGTAGAGGAAACGTATGCTGCTAACAGGGGTGTCAATGTCAAAGAATAAGCGTCGAATGGTACTTCTCATTTAGGACGAAGAAAATTTTATATATCTGCTTCATAAATGGGGCGTGGCTGTTGCACAACTCTACCTAGGGATTTAAGTGGCCTTTTCTGTATCTTGAGGTATGCAAGGCAGAAAAGAATATCTTGAAAAGCAAATCACTTGTTTTCAGCTGTCCAGCCGTGTCCCT
>NZ_BAAHBO010000027.1:0-5219 GCF_054776635.1 Spirosoma lituiforme | reverse complement strand
TCTTGTACTTATCTCAGACTCGTTGTATAACTGATTTTATGTTAATCGGCTTTATTTAGAAATGAATAAACAGTCCTGAATGCCCTCTTATTGAATAAGTGCTATTATTTAACTGCGATGAGGGTTACGTTTTATCCAGTAGAATCCACTGATGGAAATAATAAAGCATACCAGTCCGGATGAGACCTTAAGCCAGTCAACATGGCCAAACTCAGAAAATGTCCCTAGAACATGCATTAACTGAAGCATGCCCAAAATGAACAGTAAACCGACTACTATTTTACTTCCTATGTTCATCATAGCTGTTGTATAAGTGCAATTATGTTAGTCTAAATGGTGTGTAAGACAATTTCACTGATTTGTCTTACAGCCCTTACTACGTGTCTTACAATTTTCGGTTTTTGTCTTACACACGTAAATTTTGCCTAATTATGTGTCTTACACGTGTAAGACACAGCTATGGAAGACCTTACTACCACTCCTGACTCAACCAACGAGAACACCGAATCCACGAAAGGGAGCAACCCTGTTACCTGGTCTATCCGAGGAGTCGAGAGAGACACCCGCGCCGTGATTGAGAAAGCCGCTGAACGAGCGGGTAAAACCATCGGCCAATATGTTAATGAAGATATCCGCAGCTTAGTCCAAGGCCAGCTCACCCAATCCCAATTACCAGCCGCCCCGGTTGATATTCAGAACCAGATCGACCACTTAACCAAGATGGTCGAAGGGATCGCCAACCGAATGCCTGAACAAGGTAAGAAAAGCTTTTGGCAACGCCTGCTTGGGTAAACTCGAAACTGATTAGAAGGGAAAAAAACAGCTTGCGTTGTTGCGCGGTGCGGTGTGATTTTGTAAGTTCGCGTATTGAGTAACCAGCCATGTTTCACCCCTAAAAAACCTCCTTGCAGTCGGTTTTCATCGGGGTCGAAACGGCTGTCCCCCCTCCGACTGTCGGGGGTGCAAAAACCGCTCGCTCTGCTTGCTTATGAACCCGACTGAACCGGTTAAAAAACGGGGTGGCCGCCCCCCCAGTGATACCAAACGAGATCAACAAATCACGGTCTGTCTGACCAAGCTGGAGAAGCTTGCCCTCAAAAGACGGGCTGACAAAGCGGGGCTGAATCTGTCGGACTATGGCCGGCAAATGGTGCTCACCGGCAAAGCCCAGGCACGCCTAACCCCCGAAGAGAACGCTACCCTTAATCAGGTAGCCAAGTTGGGGAACAACCTGAACCAGATCGCCCATAAAGCGAATGCCGACGGTATCCGCAGCATTGCCGTCGAAGCCCAACGGCTGTTGCGCCAGCTGAGTGAACTACTGGATAAACCCGTTGAGCCATGATTGCCAAAACGACCATCGGCCGTAGCTTCAAAGGCTGCTGCGGCTATAACCTGCAAAAGGTAGAACAGAGGAAAGGCGAAATCCTGATGAGTCAGGGCGTGCGGGAGTACGATGCCCGGTCAATGGTAGCCGACTTTATGCGGCAGGCCAGTTTGAACCCTGATCTAAGCCGGAGCGTGTGGCACACGGCCATTAGCTTCAGCCCCCAGGACGAGGCCCGCTTGCAGGCCCAGCCGGAGTTAATGAAAACGGTGGCCAGCGATTACCTGAAAGGGATGGGTCTTGATCAAAGTCAGTACGTGGTGATTCGTCACCGGGATACCGAGCATTCCCATTTTCACATCGTGGCCAACCGGGTGACTGATACGGGCCAGACCGTCAGCGACAGCCACAATTACAACCGGTCAGAGAGCCTGTTGCGCCAGATCGAGCAGACACATGGTTTAACTCCCCTTTTGGAACAGGCCAAACGCCAGAGTCTGGAGCGCGTACCGGAGCGTGACCGGAAGCGGATCATGATACGAGATCAGGTCCGGGAGAGTGTGAGCCGTTCGACGACCAGTCAGGAGCTGCGGCAAGATTTAGCCCGGTATAACATTCAGCTGATCGTCAACCGGGATAAAACGGGCCAGCCGCGCGGTATCAGTTTTGAGCAGGTTAGCCACACCGAGCAAGGCGAAGAAATCCGAGTGGCTTTCAAAGGCTCCAAGCTGCATCAAAGCCTGAGTTTAGGCGGTTTGCAACAGCAGCTGGAGCAACAGGCACATTTACGTCAGAAACAGGCCTTAGAGGCCGCTGCTGAAAAAGACAGACTAGAGGGGCAAAAACTCAAGAAAGGCCCGCAAATCGAAGAAAAACACCCTAAAAGAGGCTTAGGCCGTGGTATGTGAGATGGAACAGAGCGAATTAGTAGGTGAATTACTGGAAGGCTTGACCAAGGATGTTAGAGCGCTTCAAACGAAAGTGGGCCAGTTACCCACGGCAACGCCCCCCGATTACCGGGAAAGTATCCACGCGCTGGCCAGATCGGTGCAGGAGCTACAGGGAAAAGCACAAACGCAAGCCCCGGCCATCGACTTAAGCCCGGTACTGAGTCGACTGGAGCGAATAGAACAGCAGATCCGTCAGCGACCCGAGTACACCATGAGCCAGTATGTCCGCTATGGGGCGTATGCCTTTGGGTTAATAGTGATGTTACTGGTGGGTGTGACTTGGCTAGCTTTAAGTTGGCGCAGTGAGCGAGAAGACTATGCCCAAGCCTACGCTCATGACAATTGGCGGGTGCGTTATACCAAACAGGCTGATCCGGACTACTACAATTTCATGGAAGCCAAGTTTAAAGAGCCAGGGCTCACGCAATGGGTGGTCGAGCAGGAAGCCGCTGACGAAAAACGAGAGCTGGCCCGTGAAGCCGCTGAACAAGCCAAATCGTTGACCCAACAGGCAAATCAGCTAGAAGGGAAATCAACAACAAAGGGGAAGAAAAAGTAGGTGGTATTGAGTATCACAAAAAGGGTGAAAAATGAGCGTTTTTGATGTGTTTTAAGAACCTAAGAAGCAAACAGCCCTAACTAACTGATAATCAATGGGGGTCATTTAGCTACTAGCTAAATGAAATTTAGCTAGTAGCTAAATGATTATTTAGCCATATATCATAGGAAAAGCTAAAGATTTATTAGCTCTTTGGTAAAAGTCATTTAGCCTTTTGATGATATAATAGCTAAAAATAATTTAGCTGTGTACTAATTCTTATTTAGCTTTTCTGTATGTTTGTGACAGAAAAAATTTAGCTACATGAAGTACAATAAGCTAAAAGAGCAACCCCAATTCAAGGAGAATCCTTTTGTCGAGAAGGCAATTGAGGACATTAGAATCGTGAAAAAAACTCAAGTAATCCGTGCCAAAAACAGGGATGAGATACAGATGATAGTCACGAACGACGGAGATGTGCAAGGTTATTCTGCATTTATGAGGTTTGTTGAAGTAGAAGAGGAGAAGTTTGCCAAGTTATATTTGTCTCAGTTCGTAGCCTTTTGGGAGTTATCTAAATCAGCGATTCGTGTGTTTGGCTATATAATCACTATACTTAAACCAAAGCAAGACGAGTTCTTTTTGGAGATGAACAAATGCCTAGAATACACTAAGTACACCCATCCAAACAGCGTTTTAAGTGGGTTAGCAACCTTAGTTGAATGCGGTATTATAGCCCGTAGCGACAGCCATTTTAAGTATTTCATTAATCCACTGGTTGTGTTTAATGGTGATAGAGTAACTTTCGCACGAACTTATATAAAGAAGAAAAAAGATCAAGAAGTAAACGCTGCCAACCAATTACAACTCTTCCAAAATGAAGCTGTTAAGCAACAATTAGCGGATTTTCAAGGGAATGAATAACTTCACAATATGACACCAGATCGCAGACTTGACCAGTTAGAACCCTTGATGGCGGATGTACTTCAAAAAGTTGACCGCTTGATTGAAGGACAAGGCCAACTTATTGAATTAGCTACTAGTACAAAAGCCGAACTAGAGCAAGTAAAAGCAACTGGAGAGATCACCGCTAGTGGATTAGCGAATCTGACTACTTACGTTCAAAAAGGCTTTGATGACGTAAAAACGGGACAAGAAGCCATTATGCAGTATTTACGGGAAAAGCTTCCCTAACGATATTAGTCGAAACGGAAACCGGCTCTGCTGAGGAGCAACCGGCCAGGGATAGACTGATGCACGTACTAACCGTACCTGCGCCCCGATCTTGATAGCTCCAAGCCAGATCGGGGCTTTTTTGTAAGCTTACAAAGAAGAAAGCGGACCCGCTACGCGGGATGTTAAAGTGATAGGTTTTTTTAGGCATAGAGCACCCCTAACTGTACGGTTGCTGACGCAAAGGAGGTTGAAAAGGGGATAAAAAGAGTACAGTTAGGGGTGCTCTATGCCTAAGAAAACCTATTACTATCTAGGCGTCGCAGACACCGCTTATATTATGGTACTATAGGCTTTCGGGTGGCTTACTGGAGGCTTTCGGCAGGCTTTCCGGGTTTTTGCGGTAGGCTTTCAGGAGGCTTTACTTTACATAAAAGCACTTATACAACACACCTTACCAAATCCAAAAATCATGAAAATATGCGTGTACTGCGCTTCTAGTGCCAAAGTAGACAATGTCTATTTTGATGCGACTGAAACACTGGCTCTAGAGTTTGTAAAGGCCAATATTGAGGTTGTGTACGGCGGTGGTGCTATTGGTTTAATGGGTAAACTCGCTGATACGATCTTGTTGAATGGTGGTAAGATCAAAGGCATTATGCCCCGCTTTATGAACGAAGTTGAATGGGCTCATAAAAACGTGACTGACTTTGAGTTTACGGAGACCATGCACGAAAGGAAAGCCAAATTTTTGGAGGATATTGATGGGTTGGTAACGTTGCCAGGTGGAAGTGGCACGTTGGAGGAACTACTAGAAGCAATCACACTAAAGCGATTGGGACAATTTACCAAGCCTATTGTCATTCTAAATACCAACGGGTTTTATGACCCGTTGCGGGAGATGTTAGAACGGTGTGTTCACGAAAACTTTATGCATGAGAACCACTTAGCGATGTGGTCCTTTGTTGATCACCCCGAAGATGTTATTGAGTCGCTAGTTAGTGCTGCAACGTGGGATGAGAGTGCAATTAATTTCGCGACCAATAAGTAGGTGGAAAGTATGGAGTAGATCTGAGATAAGTACAAGATTTAGATGAGCCTAAGTCTTGTACTTATCTCAGACTCGTTGTATAACTGATTTTATGTTAATCGGCTTTATTTAGAAATGAATAAACAGTCCTGAATGCCCTCTTATTGAATAAGTGCTATTATTTAACTGCGATGAGGGTTA
>NZ_BAAHBO010000026.1:0-5996 GCF_054776635.1 Spirosoma lituiforme | reverse complement strand
GCATCGTTCGTATTACGTTAGGGATGACCATCGGGGAAAATATACCCGTCTTTAGGTTGTCAAAAGAGGAAAGTATTAGCTAGCTACTTGGAAAGCTTTGGTCGTATATAAGTGGCATTTTATCAGCATTTTATGAGAATAGCTGATTCGTGATGTTATTCGCTTCGTAATGACTTCACCGGGTTCATCAAGGCGGCTTTTATGCTTTGAAAACTCACCGTCAGCAGGGCAATACTTACGGTAAACAACCCCGCCAGAACAAACACCCACCACTCAATGCTAATGCGGTAGGCGAAGTCCTGCAACCACCGATTCATGGCGTACCATGCCATCGGGCTGGCAATCGCGATAGCAATCAGCGCGAGCTTCACGAAGTCTTTGGAGAGCAACGCCACGATGCTCGGCACGCTGGCACCCAGTACTTTACGCACGCCGATCTCTTTGGTGCGGGCTTCAACCGAGAACGTCATCAGGCCCAGCAAGCCTAAGCAAGCAACCAATAAGGTGAGGGCCGCGAAGCTATTAAATAGCCGCGTCAGCCGGGCTTCTTTGACGTAAAGTTGATTATAGGCATCGTCCAGAAAGTAATAATCGAAAGGTGCGGTTGGCCGAAACTGATCATAAATCGCGGTAAGTTGGGCCAACGCTTTTGGCACGTCAGTTTTTGGTCCCAACCGAACCAGCAGATAGCCGCCATTCGCGACCACTGCCCGGCTCGTGTCGCTCACAATCGTTAGCCGCATGGGTGACACGGGGCCGTGCAGACTCCGCACATGAAAGTCGCTCACTACGCCATCAGTGGGCGAATCTTTGAATGGAACAGGCTGCTGGCTGGGGTTGCCTGTTATGCCCGCTTCCCGCATTACGGTTTGGTTGTAAACGGTCAGTTGTTTGGTCACCGCTCCGTTTTCCCAACTAACCGGGCGATGCTGCCACCGAATCCCCATCATGCCGAAAAATGCCTTGTCCACAGTCAGCGCGTTCACGGCGAGTTGTTTTTTAGTCTTCTCAGTTGTCAGAAACCAAGTCATGATATTGTTGGAAAACAGCTTCGTGTTCGTTGCGGCTACGTTGCCCAACCCAGCCCAGTGCCGCACTGCATCGCGCAGGGCTGAGAATTGCGGAGCCATGTCGCCATCAACGTACATGCACACGACCTGCGCCCGGTTTATGCCGAGGTTTTTGGTGCGAAGAAACTGCATCTGAGCGTACAGTACTAAGCTACAAATCAACAGACCAATAGAAGTCGTGAACTGAATTGTGGTGAACACCTGCCGCAACCCGGCCCCGCCTTGTCGCCATGTTGTGGTGCCTTTCAGAGCGATGGCGGGCCGAAACCCCGATAGAAGCAGAGCAGGATAGGCCCCGGCCAGCAGCGAACAACCGAGCCAGAGAGACATCAGCAAGCCCCAATACGGCCCTTGATTCAGAACCCGGTTGTCCATATTTAGGTCAAGAGCCGTATTTGCCCAGGGGAAGATGGCTTGAAGCAACACTAGCGATAGCACAAAGGCTAGCATGGTGGTCAGGAACGATTCTAAGAAAAACTGGACAACGAGTTCGCGCCGTTGCCCGCCGATGGCCTTCCGAACACCTACCTCGCGGGCGCGGTTGGTGGCACGGGCCGTTGCTAAACTCACGTAGTTGATGATAGCCAAAGCAAGAATCACCAGCGCAACCGTCAACAGAATATACAGTGACTGTTTGGCATCTTTAGGGCTACCCCGGCTGTCAAGATGCAGCGACGGGACAGCTTCCAGAAAATACCTAGCCTTCATGTCAATGTTCTGGATATTGGTCTTCACCCGCTCCAACTTTTTCTCCACCGCAGCCGCGTTCGCATCAGGACGCAATACCAGAAATGTACTTAGAAAACCCGCGCCTTTATAGACATCTTGCTGCTGTGGGCCCAATGCAGGCATAGAGGTCAATGAAACCAGCGCGTTGAACTGAATAATAGAGTTGGTGGGCAGGTCGTCGAGAACTGCTGAGACAGTAAGGGGAAAATATTTGTCGTATAGAATCGTCTTACCAACTGGGTTTTGGCTGCCAAAATATTTCTCGGCCAATCGGCGGGTCAGCACAATCCGGCCTGGCTCATTGAGGGCAGTTTTAGTATCACCCGACAGCAACCGGAACCCCATCATTGGCAAAAAAGAAGCATCGGTAAAACCGACGTTTACTTCTTTAAAACGGTGATTCCGATCGGATTGTAACACAATATCGCCCAGACCATCTGAGTAACGGCTAACAGCCGTTACGTCAGGAATCTGCCGACTTATTTCGCGTCCGAATGATTCGTGAAGGCCGTGAAAGGTCATATCCATCTCGCCGATTTTTGTCACACCCATAATCCGGTAGGTGCGGTTGGCAAGAGGCTGAAAACGGTCGTAATGAAACTCGTGCCAGACATATAGCGCGATGAAGGTGCTAACAGCCAGTCCGACGGTTAAGCCGATGATGTTGAGCGCACTGAATAGCCGATTGCGCCATAGTTGACGGAAGGCTATGTTGAGGTAGTTTCGGAACATAACACGCTGAGAATATACCGCACACAGTGCCAACCTATTGCCAGTAGACAAAGGCTGACAGTTTATGCTAATGGACAGTGCCAAAGATTGTACCAGTTCGTTAAACAGGGCATGGAATGATTTAATGGGTTATTTTAACCCATCTACCTGTCCGAAATCGTACAGCATGTGTCCGTTTATGAGCATTATCTGAGAATAGCTAATTGGTAATGCTATTCGCTTCGTAGGGACTTTACTGGATTTACTAAAGCCGCTTTAATACTCTGGTAACTTACCGTTACTAAGCTAAGTAATAACGCCCCCACTCCCGAGCCTACAAAAATCCATCCCGACATCGGCGTACGATAGCTGTAGCTTTGCAACCAATCATTCAGAAAATACCAGGCAATGGGCGACGCTAGCAAACAACCTAATATGACTAGGCCCACAAAGTCCTTGGCCAGCAGAGCCCATACCGTCAGCACCGTGGCCCCCAGTACTTTGCGAATACCAATTTCTTTGCGCCGTTGTTCGGCCGTGAAGGAGGCTAGCCCAAACATGCCCAAACAGGAGATAAAAATGGCCAAGCTGGCAAACAACGTGGCTAGTTTACCGATCCGCTCTTCAGCGCTAAACTTTTTACTATACTCCTCATCCACAAATTTGTAGGTGAAGGGCGTACTAGGATCATATTGATGGAAGATGCCCGCAATTTTAGTCAGTGCTAAGCTGGTGGCTAAGGTGGGAGCGAGTTTGAGCGTCAGCACCCCCGCCGAAGCATCGTATAAGACAAAGAGCGAGGGCGTGACCTGTCCAAAGGGGCTGTCCTTAATCAGGTCATGGACAATGCCAATAATGGGTAAATCGCGACCATTCCAGTTGATCATCGTATGCAGGGGGTCTTTCAGGCCCATCAATTTTAAGGCAGACTGGTTCAGCACCACCCCCGCCGAATCGCCCCGGAAAGCCCTCGAAAAGTCACGGCCTGCGCTTATTTGCCAACCGATGGTCTTACCAAACTGCTGAGAGATTTGATTGGTCATGAATAAGGGATGTAAATCGGGCGATTTCCCTGGCCAGGATACATTGGTCACCCCCGTCTGATCCACCGTCACCGACCCGTTGGAAACGGCCATCTCTTGAATGGGCCCCGTAGCCAGCAAATCGGTTTGCAATGCCTCGAAGTGACCCATTAGGGCCGGCGTTCGCATGTTGACCTCGATGAGCCCCTGACGGCTATAGCCCGTAGGCCGGTCTTTGGCATAATTGATCTGGCGGAGCACAATGACCGTACCAATGATGAGCGTTACGGGGACGGTAAACTGAAAAACAACGAGTGCTTTACGGGGGAGGCTACTCCGCCCCCCAGCGCTGAAACTTCCTTTCAGAACACGGATGGGCTGAAACGAGGATAAGTAGAGCGCGGGATAACTAGCAGCAATCAGGCCAGTTAGCAAACTAAAGCTGACGCCGATCACCCAGAAGTAAGGATTGGCCCAAGGAAGATAAATTTGTTTGTCAGCCAGTTGATTGAAGAAGGACAAGCTCAGCTGCACCAGTACGAGCGCCAACAGGAAAGCCAGGCTGGTAAACAACAGGGATTCGCCCACAAACTGGGCAATCAGTTGACCTCGCAAGGAACCGACTACTTTGCGCAGCCCCACTTCTTTAGCCCGCTGCTGGGAGCGGGCCGTGGAGAGATTCATAAAATTGACGCAGGCCAGCAACAGCACAAATCCTCCAATCAAACTAAACAGCCACACAAATTGAATCAGTCCCCCGATATTGACCCCATTGTCGAAGTCGGAATACAGGTGCCATCTGGTCATCGGATGCAGGAAGAATTCGGGCTTGTAAGGCGGTGGGTTGTCGCGTTTGATACGCACATCTTTGATCTTCGCCGGAGCTTGTTCTAGGGAAACCTCCGGCTTGAGCTGGGCGAAGACTTGATAGGAGTTTTCATCCCAATTATCCTGAGCTTTCTTCGCCCCTGGATTAATTCCCAGGAACAAGGACCAGGGGGCCAGGTAGTGCACGGCACTCCAGGTAATGTTGGGGGGGGAAATCTTGGTAAACGCCCGTCACCCGCAGGCTCACTTTACTATCGAGCTGAACCAGCTGATTGAGTGGATTTGTAGCGCCGAAGAGGGTTCGGGCTAGCGAACTGGACAAGATGATTGAGTTGACATCCGCCAAGTTTTGGCGTGGCCCCTGGAGCATGCGAACCCCCATCATGGGCAAGAAATCAGCCTCTACAAACGACCCGTTGGGGTAAACTGGTTTTCTCCCGTCGTCAAAGCTACCTCCCGGTCAGCGGTCGCCAGGGCTACCCGATTAAAGTCAGGATAGTTTTGGCGCAGTTCACCCGCTAGTGGAATGGAGGCTACATTGTAGGTCGCCTTTTCGCCATCAAATTGGACAATCTGCCACACTTGGGCAATGCGCTCCGCGTTGGGATTCTGTCGATCAAAGGAGAGTTCGTCGTAGACCCAAAGCCCAATAAATATGGTGACCGCCATTCCTGTGGCTAAACCCACGATATTGATGGCCGAGAATACTTTGTAACGGGCTAGGTTTCGCCAAGCGATTTTGAAGTAACTGCGTACCATAGTCGTCTTCTAGTAAGCGTTTAGGTTAGTCATTTAGAAGTAAGGGTCAATTATTGTACCACCCTGCTGAAAAGGTCTCTCCGGCTCAGATACGCCTATTGGTCAAAAGTGCCTGTCCATTTTTGGACATTGACAGTTCGGAAGTGGACAGGACAAGGCGTCTTTTTAAACGCCCTAATTACAGATAAGCAAATCATTCCTTCTTCTCAGGCAGGAGCGGTTTATGAGAATTGTGTTACGGAGGGGATACACCAAGAGCTAGACTTTATCGATCTGCTACCTCGTTAATTTACAAGCAACACACTGCTTATGATCTCCTACTTAAAATTGTCTTCGAACACCACATCACCGTTTGTACGAAAGAAACGGCAGTAGTCGACTGAACCAGTACCCAAGAATTCGTACCCGATGCCTAAAAGCTGCGTTGGGCTGTGCGGAATGACGGCTTCGTACGCCTTTTGGCCATTCAAAAACAGTTTCGCTCGTTTGTCGTGGACTTCTAGCCGTACGTCAACCCATTGACTTAAGTCTCGCCCAAGCGCCGACAGATCGGCGTGTTTACTGGTGGCTTCATACCCTCCTAGGTAAACGCTTGAGTTCCCCACGCACCCTTCAGCGCTGAGAAGAAACTTAAATACATCGTCACGGCATAAAACCGTAATTTGCGTATACTGGCAAGCGGCTGAGCCCTGCTTGTATGTATTCTTAACCCGGGTTTCTACCACAAAATCATCACTTCGTAAGCCGTTAAAAGGGCGCACATACCTGTAAAGCACAATGGGTGGTTGAGGCTGCATCGGTATATTGCTGCCTTCTATGGACGCAATCGGTAGGTTTAACATCCCATCGTGCACGGCTTGTCGTTGGCTAAAGTACA
>NZ_BAAHBO010000025.1:0-8671 GCF_054776635.1 Spirosoma lituiforme | reverse complement strand
AAGACACTTTTCTAGGCTTTGGCATGCTTTTTCTCAACTAAGAATTGCAGACAATGGTAGGAAGTCTTAGTTGTCAAGTCAGATGTTGAAAAATCGATTTGGGAAGCAGAGTTGTGCAACAGCCACGAGCGTTTAAAGAGACCGTAACTTTTTAATAACTATTCAACACCATCAGTCCCATACGAAACAGGTGTAAAATCATAAAAATGACACCCCGCTCCGTTCTACCATCGTTCAATTTAAAGTCCTGATGATTTCTAGTACAAGAATTTGTTTCTGTACTGTCATTACCCGCTGGATCTAATGAAGCTTATTACCACTTTAGCTACTTCTTCGCTTCAGAGGACGTACTGGACATCTGGAGGAGTTTAGTTTTGTACCATGGTTCCATTCACATTTATCCGGGTAACCCTACCAAACCGAAGATGATAAACAGCTAAATAGAAATGGCCGTTTATAGACGATGTATGGATGTAGAAACAAAACGAATAGTACGGCTTACGTCGATCTTAATTCAGTTGCAATCCAGACGGATTGTGAAAGCAACCCTATTGGCAGAGAAATTTGGGGTAAGTGTGCGAACAATTTATCGGGACATTAGGACGCTTGAACAAGCCGGCGTCCCGGTCGTGACTGAAGAGGGAAAGGGGTATAGTTTAGTGGCTGGTTACAGGATTCCGCCCGTTATGTTTACGGAGACAGAGGCCAATGCGTTGCTGACGGCTGAGCTACTCATTCAGGCGAGTAAAGACACCTCTCTGATTGCTGAATTTGGGTCAGCCGTTGCCAAGATTCGGGCCGTTATTACTGATACCTTGAAGAGCAGGACCGATGAACTGAACCAGAAAATTGGCGTTACGAACACCTACATTGACAATTCGCCCAAAAGCAAGTACCTTTTAGATATACAAACGGCCTTGGTTAAGAGCTTGGTCATACAATTTGATTATACCAGTAAGGAGGGTAAACAGACCCATCGTAGCGTAGAACCTTTTGCCGTTTACAGCAACCAAAACAGCGAATGGGTATTGATTGCGTTCTGTCAGTTACGTCAGGATTTTCGATCCTTCTCTCTGATAAACATGGACAAGCTCCTGACAACGATGGACCATTTCGAGCCTCAAAAAATGACCTTTGCCCAGTATCGGCAAAAAGTTTATGGAAACTAAAAAAAACCGGCTAAAGGTCATCTTTAGCCGGTTAAAAATGGTTAGGCAAAATCGTCGTAGAAGAACTGTTCTTTAATGATTTTGCCGTCGCGGACCTCAAAGACACAAATCTGCTCTTTATTCTTTCGCTGTTTTCCTTTCATTTTGACATCCATACCCGTCATCATGGAGAAGAAAAAGGTCGATACGACCGGCTCACTCATGTAACTGCCGAACATCTCCTCAACCTGCGAGAAAAATAGCCCTTCTTTTTGCCGAAGTGCCTCAATACCTTCAACAGCTAGGGGCAAGTTGCTATCATTTTCAGGTTCAATACTGACCGCATTCGAAGCGTACAGTTCATTTTGAATTTGTTCGTACTGATGCTGCTGAATCAGCTCGTAGTACCGCTTTGCAACTTCCTTTGTTGTCATGTGTCAACTACTATTAGTGATGACGCAAACCTAGAGGGTTGGTGAGACAACAGTATGTCAGGGGTAAAACGTAGCCAGAAAATAGATCTTCAGCTACGAAATTTACCCCTGATCATTAGTGCTCTGAAAGCGTTATGCGCAATAGCTGAAACCGAATAAGAAATAGGCCATGAGCCGCCTGCGCAACACTCAAACCTTTAGCGAGCCGCGAAATCCTCGGCCACTATAGTACGAGTCTTCGCCGTTGTGATACACAAAAACACGGGCGAAGTGAAAATCAGCGAAGATAGCTCCGCCTAGTTTTCGAATATTGTCAGGTGTTTTCAGCCAACTCGATATCGTATGCTACGAATAGTGTTGGACAGATAGTAAAAACAATCTGTCTCTTAATTTGCCCATTTCATGAGGCAGATATATGAATAGTAAGCTGGCTCAGGGCAAAGCTCTTGTAAGGAATTCATACATGCGAACATCTTGTCAAAAGAGCAAAGTCAGCCCCCCTTTGTTTTTTAATAGGTCCCCCAACTTAGTCGTTTGAGGTTGGCTTAATCGCGCAATCTCCTGAGTTAAAAAATAGGTGAGCTGACCATACATAAAATCCGATATCGGTTTAGTGGCTTCCTGCCGACGCGACTCTTCCAGGGCGGCAATATAAGCCGTTCGATCCTGGGCATAGACCAAGCTTAGGGGCAGGCCATGATATTGTTGGACATAATTCATCAGCAAACGAGAGGTACGCCCGTTGCCGTCACCGAAGGGGTGAATGCTGACCAACTGAAAGTGTACCTTAAAAGAAAGGTCATAGACCTGCCGGACCGTTTTGGCAGCGGGTATTAGCGTGTTCATCTCTTTGAGCAACGTATCCACCGCCGCTGGTATCTTCTTGGCATCTAGGAACATTCGGCTACCGGCCATAGCGCTGACCGTTCGGAATTGACCCAGACTCGAATCGAACGTGCCTAACAGGGTGTTAGTCGGCCCACCCGTCTGGTGCATGATGGCTGCTGCAATGGCCTGTAGCCGGGCTCGGTTGAGGGGCTCATGTTGGGTGGCCCAGTCGAGGATTTGTTGTTGAGCGGCCTGATGATCAACGACCATTAGATGGTGTTCCAGTGGTTTTCCTCCCGCCGTAAGCCCTTTTTCGATCAAAGTCTGAGTCTCTATCAGCGTCAACGTAGAGCCTTCGATAGCAGTCGAATGATGGGTGTGCACCATTTGGTTATACAGCTCGAAGTTAATCACGCCGGTGGTAAGGGCTTGGTATTGCCTGATCAATTCGGGCAATGTTGAGCCGGCAAGGGGTGAGGTTTGAGCCATGGTGAACAGCCAGGTGAATTAGATATACTCAAAGATACGAAAGATGCTGGTTAGGAGCACAAACGGCCTTTAAAGCTAGCATCAACAAGAATGAATATTTCATTCCAGTACTCGACTAGGTATGAGCAATGCTAGATTGTATATCGAATGGACACTGGGCCAATGAGGACGAAGCAGTATCTTTGCCCACCTTGACGATCAAGGTTGTTGAAAAGAGAATGGGACTGGCAAGGCCGCGCTTAAGCGCGGCCTTGCCAGTTATAGAATGAATAACTAGTTCTAGCACCAACCATAAACACCAGTCGTCTCAATTGGGAGCCTTTTATGAGACGATTACTTTTCAATAATTGTCAGGTGGCCATTACAGCTGACCATTGGAGGATTTTCTGGTATAGTAAAGTCAGGCTATTAAAATGTCGATATACAGCCTTAAATTGTATCCGATACCTATACCCCCTTTTCAAAATACCCTATTTTGCTATTGAATAAGTATTGGATATAGGTCAAAAACGCCGGGCACTGTCCGCGGTTGCAGGCGCTCCACTTAGCGTACCGACGCCCGGTCTAGTTACTAAGATAAACCAACTAAAAATAAAGGCACTCACCGGCAACCGCAGGTAATGGGGCAGGAGTTCTCCAGTGCATTAAACGATTTCGATGATAAAACGGATCATCACCAATCGCTAACAGTTTCCGACTATTTCCGGGCGACAAGCCCCTACTCAACGCCACACGCATCATTTTTTGATTTATCACCAAAAAACACCACACCTCCCATTTACGGGCACTTCTCATGCCGATGGTAGGTTTCGATTTGCCTGTACTATATGCCGCTCGGTATGAGCGACCAGGAATTGTAGGACATCACCGATTGGTAAGTGCAACCAGGGAGAAATTGACAGCGGTATGCGAACACCATTAACATCCACATGTACTGCCTGTCTCAGCAACAATAACAGTTGTTCCTGCTGATCAATAAAGGCAGCGACCACCCCATGAGCAGGACAACCCTCGGCGGGCCGATGTCGTTTGATGGCCCTAAACTTCTTTTTGCCCGTTTTGGGGTCCATTAACCGGGTCAAAAAGGCACCTAACCAGGAGCTCTCAAAGCGATGGGTGACCGGCTGGGCCTGCCCTGTAGATAAACCTTGTTCTAAGCGGGGCAAATAGTAGCTTCCATAACTGTTCAGATGAGCTAAACATTGGGCAATACTCCACCCATCGGTCGGGGACGGTTGGCTGAGGGTGGCGTCGTCCATGTTCTGAAAACACTCGACAGCCTGCTGAATATGCCCTTCCACTTGTTGTTCGAGGGCAGTAAGCCAGACGGCTTTGTCAATGGACTTCATGGTAGCGCTTTATCGACGAAGCCGTCGTTTTTTTAGTGACACTTAAGAGCCCCAGAGCAATACAAAAGAAAAGAGTTTCAATGACCAGCCATTGTCGACCAAACGCACCCAGGGGGCCTTCGACAAATAACGTAATGGTTCTTGAGAGTGCATAAAAGCCCCACAGTAAACTGAGGAAGACTAATCCTTTTCGGATATCCCGGACCAGTAGGTAGAGTAGGGCAATAAATAAGGTCAGACCCACCCCACCATAGACACCCCGGATCGAGCTGAAAGCGTCCGTGTTGGTGAGCTGCACCTGCACCAGATCCATCACCGATTGTGGATTGGAAAAAGCCATCAGGCTAACTGACAGCAGGGATAGAGCGGAAAGGAGAATAAAACCTTGGGAGGCCCGTTTAACGATACGCTGTTGTTGCATGTTCTTAATCATTAATTACGGCACAAAGTTGGGCTTCATCTTCTGATCAAGGGTTGGTATTTACCAAGATTTTAGGTCTTGAGGGTATTTATGAACTTGCTGAAATTGGTTGGGTCAACCCCGATGTAATTGGCCAAATATTTATGAGGAACCACTTGTAAGATGTGGGGACTGCGCTGAAGCAAAGTTCGAAATTTATCGGTGGAGGAATAGCATTGTAGTTCCACTAACCGCTCCAGCACGCCCGACATGGCCACGGTAATACCCAGTCGCACCATGGTTTCTACCGCCTGGTTACGTTTCATAACCGCTTCCAGGTCCCGAATGGAGGCCCGTAGAAAATGAGAAGGCGTAAGCGTTTCATAGTAGTAGCGGGAAGGCTGCTGCAACATGAACGAATCGACCACACCGCCGAACGAAGGCGGATAGGAAAAGACCAGGGTCGCTTCCCGATTTTGCTCATCGAAATAATAAACGCGTTGTACACCCTCTACGATAAAGTACAAATAGCTTTCCTGTTCACCAGCGGCCGTTAGAATCTCCTTCCGCTTCGCGGAGAAGGGCCGCCAAATGTGGGCAAATTCGGTCCACTGGGGTTCGGGAAGCGTATGGATAGCCGCTGTAAGTTGCTTTAAGCCAAGTAGCGGATCATGCATAGGTATTGCCATTATGAAGGGTCTCGCAAATATACTACAGCTACACTTCACTTATTGGATGCGTTTGTCGCCGATAATGATGGCTTCATGAGTGCTTTTAGCGAATCGATACTAGACACTGTTTGTGTGGGCGCTTAGTTGAGCCATGTTACCATCCGTGTAGTTGATAACTACGATTTCTCCAGCTAAGAGTACATCCACAAATGGTTACCCATTTGTGTTCCTATCGGGAGCCTGATCGCCTTGTATTAAAGTATGGTCGATCACATACACTCGATCATTATTAATGAGCGTTTTGTGGGACCAGCACAATGTATAGGGTAGTATCGGACAACCTTTCAGTGGCTTGTTCTGGTATACCCTGGTCTGCCCCTCGCCATGCGCTCCAGTTCGTAGTAGCAAATTATAAGGGTTTGGCCATGAGCCAAGCCCCCTTCAATTCCTCCTTGAAATAGGGCAATGCGAGCGTGGTTTTTTGGACGAAGCCAAAGCCATTCTTTCGGTAGAAATCGATAGCGGCATGATTGGTATCGATTACAGACAGCACCAGCTCTTTTTTCGCCTGCTGCTGAGCTAGCTGAGCAACGAATTCTAAAATTGCTTTCCCAACGCCGTTTCCCTTTTGAGAAGGTAAGAGGTAAATTTTTTCCAAATCGAGCCAAGGGGTAGGCAGCCCCGTGTCACTCCCGTAACTAAGCTTACAGAAGCCAATTGGTAGATTGTCTTGATAAATAATAAAATAATCGGAGTTAAGACTGTCAATGGTTTGGCGTAAGGCATCAGGACTGAACTGCTGGTCGATATACCAGTCTAGTCCTCCCTCATTCCAGTGATGCGCAAAATTCTGACTGTATGCCTCAATACATATTTGCTGGAGTTGTTGTAGATCATCAATGACTGCTTTATGAATGCGAAGGCTCATGTAGTGTCCTTTTTAGTACGTATTTTTGTAGGCCAAAGTAAGAAACTTCAGGCTAAATCGCGCTCCCATGAATGCCTTTGTTTGAAGCTGATCTTCGAACGATCCTCTGTCGCTTGTAGGAGCCTTATCTGAAAACTGTCCATTTTCACTGGCTGCCTTATTTTTTAATGTCTGTTCGTCTTAATCAGTTATATTCGAGACGGCTCACGCATCAACTTTAAGTCCAGTAGCTGCACTACCACCAAACTGGCAATACCAAAAACGAGCTCCCATTTGAACGGGTTCAACGAAGCAAACACGTTCATCAGATCAGTAGCCACTGCCTCAAACGGAGTCATCATAAACATCCCAGTAATCAAACAGATCGCTAAGCCAAGGCCAAACCAGCCGTAGGTATATGGCTTGGTGGATGGGGCCTTCATGGTTACAATTCGCTCGATAACTCGTTCTGAAAAGTCAGCATCAGGACTAATTGGTAGATCTTGCTTAAGTTCAGCAAAAAGTTTTTGGTAGAGTTTGGCCTGATGGATTTCCGTATCTGAACTTTTATCCGGCAGAGACAAACCTGCCTCAAGTAATTGCTGAATCTGTTGATCGGTGAGTTGGCTCATCATCAGTCTCGTTTAAGGTAAATAGCTAGTCGGTCCTTCAATAGCCTACGGCCCCGAAACAGATAGTTCCTGACTGTGCCAGCGGGCATGCCTGTAATCTGCTCGATCTCACTATATGAAAACTCCTCCAAGTGATACAAGGTTAACACCACCCGATACGATTCAGGCAAGCTATCGATGAGCTTCTGCATATACAAGGTAACATCCGTTTGAATTAATATTTCTTCTGGGGTGTAGTTAGTACAAGGAACCTGATCCCCTGTGGGGTTCCCCTGTGTATGGTTAGGTTTAAACTTTCTCAGATAGTCGACGGTCGTTACGTAGGCGATGCGAGCAATCCAGGTTGCCAGTTTGGACTCGAAAGCGAAGCTATCAAGCCGTTTATAGACCTTTATGAACACTTCCTGGCTGACATCCTCCACATCTTGAGGGGCGGTGAGCAGGCGCTGCACAACGTGAAATACCAACTTCTGGTATTGTTTGACCAGTATCGAAAACGCCTGAAGGTCGCCCTTTTTGATTTGTTGCACAACTTGTCTCTCGTCGAACATGCCCAGTAGACGTGCCATCAGGACGGAAAGTTGCAGGCAAGTTGAGTTCCAGTGCAACCTTTCAAATAGGTACCTCGTCTACTGGCGAAAACCAATTACCTAAATCGCTATGCAAGGTCCTCACATTGTTGCTATCTTTTTGTTTCTGGTCGTCGCCTTTACCATCAACAGTTTATTCAAGTATTTGCTCCGAAAGCGCATCATTGATTCGGGTCAGATGGATAAAGGAGCGCTAGAGCTACTACTAAAGCCGATTATACCCTCTTCGGACCCGCTAAAGTGGGGCTTATTGTTACTGTTTGGCGGCTTAGGTCTAGTTATTTTAGAGTTTTTGCCTTATGAAGCTAACAACTCATCGTTGCCTTATGGAATTGTGGCCATATGTCTGGCAAGCGGCTTTCTATTGTACTATCTACTGATGCGTAAGCGGTCATAGAACGAATGGCCTTAAAGTGACAGTTTGCGCAAAACTGGCTACTTGCTTCAAGGTTGCTCTAACTTATTAGTTTTTGTTAACCCACATTTTTTGATGGTGCGCTGTCTTTTTGAAACGCCCGACTCTCATAGCATTTGCACAAGCTCATCTTCGTCTCGCTTTGGAGCGGTTTATGAGAATTGTGTTACGGAGGGGATACACCAAGAGCTAGACTTTATCGATCTGCTACCTCGTTAATTTACAAGCAACACACTGCTTATGATCTCCTACTTAAAATTGTCTTCGAACACCACATCACCGTTCGTACGAACGAAACGGCAGTAGTCGACTGAACCAGTACCCAAGAATTCGTACCCGATGCCTAAAAGCTGCGTTGGGCTGTGCGGAATGACGGCTTCGTACGCCTTTTGGCCATTCAATAACAGTTTCGCTCGTTTGTCGTGGACTTCGAGCCGTACGTCAACCCATTGACTTAAGTCTCGCCCAAGCGCCGACAGATCGGCGTGTTTACTGGTGGCTTCATACCCTCCTAGGTAAACGCTTGAGTTTCCCACGCACCCTTCAGCGCTGAGAAGAAACTTAAATACATCGTCACGGCATAAAACCGTAATCTGCGTATACTGGCAAGCGGCTGAGCCCTGCTTATAGGTATTTTTAACCCGGGTTTCTACCACAAAATCATCACTTCGTAAGCCGTTCAAAGGGCGCACATACCTGTAAAGCACAATGGGTGGTTGAGGCTGCATCGGTATATTGCTGCCTTCTATGGACGCAATCGGTAGGTTTAACATCCCATCGTGCACGGCTTGTCGTTGGCTAAAGTACA
>NZ_BAAHBO010000024.1:0-8810 GCF_054776635.1 Spirosoma lituiforme | reverse complement strand
CTGGTCGATAATGTGGGTTTTGTTGCCCTTATCCCATTGAAAGTCAGGCATTATTTTTTGTTTTTGGTTCTTTCAGTCCTAAGCGAGTGAGCAGATAACCGGCCACATTCTTTTCAACTTTGACTTTTCCTGTCTGCAACTCGTAGGCAAACTTATTGACTTCCTGAATCAGTTCGGCGGAGTTCATGATTTGATTCAATACATCGGCCCGTTTGATGTTCCACTTTTCCAGTAAAAGCCGGACATTTTGATACTGGCTTTCGGAAATCCCTACCGGAGCAGCTCTTACTTTAGTAAGTTCATCCTTGACCGGCAGAGCAATGGACAAGGGTTGAGCTTTAACATCAAAGGTGATGCTTCTGAAACTACGGCCCTTCTTTTGAAGAGTGTAATTGATGTGTAAATCAGTATGTTGATTGATTTGCTTAACTGACTCATCTAATACTCTCTTTCTGAACATTGAAAATGGACCATATTCTTCTTCCCCTTTCTCGTTGACCAGTCCAATCATGCGTTTTAAATCCTCAATAATGTACTCCGGTGTTTGCCCTTTATCTTTCCATTGGTTACACAAAGTATAGATACGTTTGGCATGTTTACTGCCTAAGCGCAGGGCCGAATAGAGTTGAAAAGAGGTAAAAGTAGCTTTCAAATCGAATAGATACGGCTGAATAGTCCGAGTGAATTCAACCTCAATAACCCCCGTTCCATGAACATAATCTACCCTATCAAACATCCACATTTGCCGCCATACCTGCCTGCCTTTCTTGTCAGTCTCATTGGGTATTTCAAACATACGGCTACCCATACCTTCGGTGGCTAGGCGCAATTTTTGGTAGTCATACTTTTTCCCTGTTAGCTTACTCATTTCAATTACTGACACCTCATAAACTCCATCCGGTTGATTCTTACGAAGTCTTGAAAGTAAGTACAGAAAGATGTCTAATTGCAACTCTGAATACTCATAACGAGCATTTGTAATAGCATTATGTTGCCGTACCTGTATAGCGGTTTCCATTAATCTTCAGAGATTTATGGGTAAAAATAACAAAAATATAAAACAGTTTAAATATACTGTTTCTTTTCACACACCAAACGTTTCTTTTTCACACACCAAACGTTTCTTTTCACACACCAAACGTTTCTTTTCACACACCAAACGTTTCTTTTCACACACCAAACGTTTCTTTAAAGCCTCATAAGAAACTGATTTTCAAATAGTTGCAGCCTCTACAAATAGTACAAATAGTACAAATACACAAAATTTGTGTTGAAAAAAAACGGCTTTTAGGGAGCTGTCACAAACCAAAAAAAAGCTGACACCAAAAAATATTAAAGGGTTAAGAAAAAGCAGAAAAAAACAAAAACACCAAAGAAGTGAAAAGGGCAGGAGGGGGCAAACTATAAATTTAGTTAGTAAATGCATTTTTTAGTATTTAACTAACTAATAATGAACTGTTTAAGCACGAGTTTTCGTGCCTGTCAAATAGGCAATTCTTCATGATGTCAAACCAGTTGATCGGTCTTACTGGTTAGTAAAGTGGTAGCGTAGACCCAGGCCGATACCGCCCAGAGCAGAGCCCGAATTATTGACCGAAGCCTGCTGACTCGTGCCATTCAGTTGATACCTAATTTGGGTTATTAAGATGCGACTCAACCCATAAACTTGGCCCCATTGCAGCAGCAAATCGATTTTATGGAAGGGAAGCCCTAATTCAATGCCTGTATAGAGAGCTAACGAATAGTGATTCAGCAAAGTTGAATGGCCTGCTAAACTCCATCCCGATCCCGTTTGGGTGAATGTGACTTTCTCGACGCCTTCGGCTGCGGCAAACTGGTTGAGTAAACCCGTCTTTAAAGCGAGTCGGACTCTAGGGGGATGCCGGGGAAACAGTAGCCGGGTTACATCTTGGCGTAGGCCGATAGGAATAGACCATACCCCTATGCCGTTAGTCGCCGAGAAGCCATTGAAAGGAGCTAATTGTAAGGCTGTCGCTTGGGGAATTTGGCGATAGCCTAGGCCTGATTCTACAACTAACCCCTGTTCATTGAGTGATCGGCCCAAGGCTAGACGCCCCGTACCCGTTGGCACGCTAAACCCTGGTTTGAGTAGATGACCCGGATCGTTGGTCTGGTACCGAGCAAAAACCAACTGTGCTTCTACGCCCACTTGCCACTTATCTTGTTGGGCCTGAGTATAAATTGTGGTTAAAAGGAGTATTGCGGTTGTGAGTAAAGTAGGCTTCATGAGTAGCAAAACTAACCGATTTTGGTCTATTTAATAGTCCGTTCTTCTCCCCTTTGAAATTTGTACTATTTGGAGATGTGTTGTATAAGAGTTCTTATGTTAAGAAACTATTCCAAGAATCAACCTTTGAAAACGGAGCGCAAAACAGGGAAAACAGAAGCCGCAAAACTGGCTAGAGTTACCAGTCAACAGATCCGACATAAAGTAGTATTTTACGGCTAAAAGGTCACTCCTGAATTGAACGCCTACCGTGATGGAAAAGGAATTTGAGGCAAAGAATCTCGTGCAGTTTCGCCTGACGGGTACCCCCGATGGTACCCTGCTGGTGAGTTTTTACCAACTTGATGTCTTTAACGAGCAAGCCGTCAACTGGCATATCGCCAGCTTACTGGTAGAAAATAAGATGAATCGGGATGTGCTCTACGAAGGTAATTTGCAGAACAACACGCACTATCAAGCGGCGATTTACAGGCTTTTGGAGCGGGTCAATCAGTACGTCAACTGTGTGCGGATCGAGCGAGTAAAGTAGCTATTTAATCGACTTTTGTTATCATAACAAGGATTATACAACAGAAACCTTGATTGGAACTTTCAACCATTGTGTCTTATCAAGGGTCATATCTAGTATGAAGAAATCAACTGTATTACCAATGCTATTCATATTGCTATTCGTATTAGCATGCAGAAAGCCGTTTTGTGAAGATCACTCCGATCAGCTGTCAGGTGAAGCCATTCGGTATATGGAGAAGCTACCAGTACCCTACGATCAGAACATTGGTGATTTAGGGAGATTTGGTATTCGAATTTCAGATTATCAACAATATCAAAAAGTCTTTCGCACCGCTCCGGGTGTGGCTTTAGATAGTATTGACTTCAGTAAATACGAGTTATTGGGTTTATCAACGGTGAACAAAGGTAGTCGTAGTAGCTACATACGTGATGTTAAAAAAGATGATGCTAATAAGACTATAATCTATACTGTGACGGAGGAGTACTGTATGCGTTCGTCCCCGGTAGATGGAAAGAGTAACCTCGTACTAGTTGATAGATTACCGTCTGATTACCGAGTCGAGTACAAACGGAATCAGTAAGCATTTGGCTCATGCTATGCTGTGGGTTACATTGCCATTTATCTCTTGATTAACATAATTGCACTTATATAACAAAACTTTTACTACCAATAAGCCGCTTTCTCAGGCGACAAAGCAACCCAACAGTCAATTTCTATTTTGGTATCCTCACCATTTTGAAAGTTAGATCCTAGGATGTCAGATTCGGCTCTCACTATAACGTGATAGTTGTCTTCTTTTTTAGCTACAAACTCAATACTACTATTCCATAAATCTTCATGGGTGTATATGTAGATGTTATAAAGGTTGCCTACAATATCATCATAGACGTCAGTCTCTTCTTTGAAGGTAGAACCAACAAGGTTATTTGCTTTATAATTAAGTAACTTATACTGAATTTGTAGAGTTACTTCTTTAGCGTTAAGAGCATCATTATCTTCTGGTTGATCTATGTAATAATTACCTGCATCTTCAAGCTCCAATCGTTCCGATCTGGCATATAGGCATATTATAAAGAAGTCACCAACTGGCAAAATCGAGATGCCCCCTGAAGTTATTTCTCCAATGACGTTTATCTCTCCGGCAATAAGTCTTATTCTTCCGTTCAATGTAAATTTCTTTAGTTTCTATTAAGAATGATAGTTGTGCTAATTTAGCTTTATTCACATAACATAAAGTTAGTTATACAACAGGTCTAGGTAAAGTACAAAGAACTGCCCCACAGTAAGTTAGTACTATTTCTAGACCTGTTGTATAACTATTTTTATGTTATTCGACTTTTCAAATTTGTTCTTCAAAATCTAAGAAAGACCAACCCTGTAAGAATTCAATTTATGAGTAAAGAGATCCGTCAACAAATAGCCCAGCAAATAAGCAAATATAGGTGGATGGTTTTCAATATCGTTGATAAGAGCTTGCCCCCATTTTCATATACAGTAGGGTTACAAGAGTCCTTTAATCACGCTGAAATCATTATATCTGGTTTAGAAAAGGAAGATGCTCATGCCATACTGAACGATATAGGCAATGGTATTGCCGAAGGAATTCAACGAGAAGAAAATGTACTGTATGACGACATTCTTGATGATCGACCCTGTTATTTTAAAGCTGTGCTGCCGGAGATGTATGAGGAATATTTAGGGCGTGCTGTTTTGTATTATGAAAATTCAGATTTTCCCGTCCTTCAATGCGTATGGCCAGATCAAGACAGCCAGTTTCCCAACGACAAAGGGTATGATATTCCAGACCAAGAAATACTGTACAAATAGCAATGACCTTTGTTATATAAGTGCCATTATGATAACCCAAGGCTATTTCTATTCTATTTTAATCACTCCTGACTGCTTAGTAATAGAATAGTGGTAATGATATCTACTCCAAGCCGCAACCGATAACCAAAAAGCATTTGGGGACATCTCTTTGTACGTTATACTGCGAAAATCGTAGCCGTAGTAATACGTTTTACCTAACTCTAAGACTAAGTATACTAGTTGACCGCTAGGATCTTTTAAGCCTAAGCTATCTGAATCCGTTTCGATCAACACATACCCGATTTTGGTGCCTGATGCAGTTTTTAAGACATTATCAGGGTCTATAGCGAGGTGTAAGTTAACGTAGGGGTTATACAGATATAGTTTAGTGGTTGGTCTAGTTTGCCCCTTTAATAGCTGCGTAGAGCATCCGAATGTGATCAACACGATCAATAAAAGTCGCATATAGTGCCGTCAAAATTGTTGTATAATCTGACTTATGATAACCAATTTACTATGTTAAACAGAACTCGAGTAGTGTTAAACATAATTCAGGTTTTGTTTAACACTATTTAAATCACTAACTTTCTCTACTTTAGCTGTTAAACAAAACGTTTAACAAAACTCAAATGGCTGAAGAAGGTAGTTTAACAGAACTCGAGTTAAGTCAAACACTTGATGAAGATACAGCAAAAACGAAAGGTAAAGGTGGTCGAACTCGGCGAGCCCCTGATGTCGGTATCTGGGCTGTACGTGGAGTTGACTTAGAAACTCGATCCATCATTGAGAAAGGAGCAAGCCGAGCGGGTAAAACGATGGGCCAATATGTGAATGAGGATATCCGTAGCTTAGTCCAAGGGCAGCTCACCCAAAGTCAACTACCAGCCGCCCCGGTTGATATTCAAAACCAGATCGACCACCTAACCAAGATGGTTGAAGGCATTGCCAACCGAATGCCTGAGCAGGGTAGGAGTTCTTTCTGGAGACGGTTATTCGGGTAATGTTTTTACTTACCTAAAAACAATTGAAAGCCTATGCCCAAGGATAAATTGCGTGTATCACTAATATAGGAGCCGGGTGCGTATTGAGTATTTGTGGTAGTTTCTTCTAAATGACTGACATTATAGTTTAGGTTGAGGGCTAAGGCAATCGTCGAGTTTACAAAATAAGCTAGTCCTAGTGTTGGCATGAGCATACTAGAGTGGCCTTTAGTCTCACCAGTATTCATTCCCGCCGTATCGTTACTCTCGACTTTTCCAGTAATGCCGCTATAGCTGTAGGCAAAACCAAGATAGGGCTTAAGATTAGTCTTGCCAAAGTAGTATCGTGCGAAGGGGGACAGGCCAATCGTAAAGTTTGAGCTTTTATTAAAGTAATACCCTACATATTCCGATTTCTGGGTTCCACCACTAATGGGTAGTCCTGCTCCCAAGACGAGTCCATTGGTAATAAAGTAGCCTGCCGCTGGAGTCAAACTGGCCTTGAACGAGTTGAATTGATCCTGGTGCTGATAGGTTAGATTCCCCAGCTCGGCCCCTATTGTCCATCTGCCTTTTTGAGTTTGTGCCTGACTGATTAAGGATGGGGCTAGGGTTAGTAGTAGTAGAATTAGTCGTGTTTTCATTGAGTGCTTTTTTCAGTAAAAGTAACACGGCAGATGTGACTCATATGTTAAAAAAGAATAAAACTACAGCTCTGTTTGTGAAAAAGCTGACGCGTGCTTATTTTGCTACGAATTGCGTAGCCAGCCATGTTTACTACCTTAAAAACTCTCCTTACGTCGAGCTTTTGCGGTAGTAAACGGCTGTCCCCCCTCCGACTGTCGGGGGTGAAAAAACCGCTCGCTCTGCTTGCTTATGAACCCATCTGAACCGGTAAAAAAGAAGGGTGGTCGCCCACCCAATGCCCAGAAACGGGATAAGAAAATCAACCTCTATGTGACGATTTTAGAGGAGTTGGCCATCAAGAAACGGGCCGAGCGAGCGGGGCTCAATCTGTCGGATTATTGCCGCCAAATCGTGTTGACGGGCCAGGCTCAGGTGCGGCTAACTCCCCAGGAAAATGAGACGTTGAACCAAGTCGCTCGGCTGGGGAATAACCTCAATCAGATCGCTCACAAAGCGAACGCCGACGGTATCCGCAGCATCGCTCTAGAAGCGCACCGGCTCCTTCAGCAGTTAAGCCAACTCTTAGATAAACCCGCTGATCTATGATCGCCAAGACGACTATTGGCCGTAGCTTCAAAGGGTGTTGCGCTTACAATATGCACAAGGTGGAAATGGGCAAAGGCCAAGTGCTGATGAGCCAGGGCGTACGGGATTATGAGCTGAACCCGATGGTGGCCGACTTCACCCGGCAGGCCAAGATGAATCCTGAGCTAACGCGCAGCGTCTGGCATACGGCCATCAGCTTTGATCCTAAGGACGAAGCCCGATTACAGCTTCAGCCGGAGTTAATGAAGGCCGTGGCCAGCGAGTACCTGAAAGGCATGGGTCTAGATCAATCTCAATACGTGGTGATCCAACACCAAGATACAGCTCACAGCCATTTTCACATCATTGCCAATCGGGTGGCCAGCAACGGCCAAAGTATTAGTGATAGCCATAATTACAACCGCTCGGAGAAGATACTACGGGAGATCGAGCAAAAGCACAGCCTAACGCTGATGAAGGAGCAGGGCTACCGGCTCAGTCTGGAGCACGTACCGGAGCGGGACCGCTACCGGCTGGAAATGCGCGATGAGGTGCGCCAAAGCCTAGAACGTTCGACCACCAGCGCCGAATTGAAAGCGGATCTAGCCCAGCGTGGGATTGAGGTGATTGTGAACCGGGATCAGGCGGGTAAAGCCCGTGGGTTAAGCTTCGAGCGGGTGAGCCAGACTGATAACGGGGAAGAAATCAAGGTGGCTTTTAAGGGCTCCAAATTGCATCAGAGCCTGAGTTTGGGCCACATCCAAGAGCAACTCCTGGAGAATAGTCTAAAACGGACTTTAGAGCTTTCCAAGAAGCAGGAGCTAGATAAGTCTATTGGCCTGGAGAAAGGGCCGCAAATCGAAGATAAACAACTAAAACAGGGCCGTGGCCTAGGTATGTGAGATGAATACGAATGAATTAGTGAGCGAATTGCTGCAAGCCCTGATCGAGGATGTAAAGAAACTTCAAACCAAGTTAGACAAATGGCCGAATCAGGCCCCGCCGGATTATCGGGACAGTATCAACGAGCTAGCCAAAGCAGTGCAGGGTTTACAACAAAGTCAATCCAAACAAACAGCCCCTGCCATCGACCTGACGCCCATCACCAGCCGACTCGACCGGCTTGAACAGGCTCATCGGCAATCGCCTGAACGCAAGATGAGCCAATACCTACAGGTGGGGGCTTACGGGTTCGGGCTGATGGTGGTCCTCCTGGCCACGGTCACTTGGCAGGCCTGGAGTTTGCGGGGTGAACGCGATAAGTACCTGGAAGCCTTCACTAGGGATAATTGGCGGGTTCGTTACACCAAGCAAGTCAATCCCGAGTATTACAGCTACATGGAAGGGGTATATGCCAAAGACGCCGGTGCGGTGATGAAATGGACACTTGAACAGGAGCAGGCCGACGAAAAACGAGTTTTAGCCCGTGAAGCCGCTGAGCAAGCTAAGGCTCTGTCCGATCAGGCTAACCAGCTTGAAGGAAAAACGATGACAAAGGGGAAAAAGAAAGCTAACTAAGCTTGCTTAGCTTTTTCGATGGCTAATACTTCCGCCAGGGTCATATAGGGGCCCTGGTGAGTAGCCCAAGCTTCGCCCGACTCGGCCATTTCCTGCTCCGTCATACCGTTCTTAATGACCTCTATCCGCTTTGGCGCTGATGCCGCAGTTACTTTTTTATTCGGGTTTTTAGGTGATTTGAGCATAGCGTTCTCGTTCTTTTTGGCTGGCAGGCCGACAACTAATGGGCCGAATTTGGCCATTTCTAATTGAAAAAGCAACGTATAAAATGCGGTTTAGGTTGCTTTTGGCTATCGCTTTATAGCGTTGTTCCCCGTACTGATCAATGCGGTCGGGCAAGGGGGCAAAGGCTGGATCATCAAATAGGCTTTCTATTTCGTCAATGGTATTGGCTCGAATTGGGTACTGGTCGATAATGTGGGTTTTGTTGCCCTTATCCCATTGAAAGTCAGGCATTATTTTTTGTTTTTGGTTCTTTCAGTCCTAAGCGAGTGAGCAGATAACCGGCCACATTCTTTTCAACTTTGACTTT
>NZ_BAAHBO010000023.1:0-10116 GCF_054776635.1 Spirosoma lituiforme | reverse complement strand
AATGCGTGGGCTAATCGGATTGGCTTTACCAGTTGGCAATCCGCTCTGGTGGTGTTTGGTCTACTGGTGGCGATTGGGGGCGGTGTGGCCTTGTACGAGCAGTCGTATCAACATGAGATTCAGACGATGCGCATCCAGGACAATGCCACCAAGGAGTTTGCGGGCTGGATTCAGGAGAAGTACCCCAACGTATGGAGAGCCTACTTAAGAAAAGTAAATCCTTAATCTAGTCAAGTCCGTAAACGGTCGGTTATCCATTCAGCTCACCTGAATCGATGAAACTTACGATGGCATCGGTAACAGATATACGCACGAAGCGGGAGGAAAAACAAGAGTGAACGGACGGATCTTCTCCTGGGTATTCGTTCAACATCTAGTTGAGTTTTGCATCGAGGACAGCTTACAGGGGGGCGTTGGCTATCTAACGTAGGCCATGAATCTGGAGTGGACGAAGAGGTAATCGGAAGCATACCAGGCAAAAATTAAGTCATTCGTGTTCGGCAAAAATACCTAATATTGTTTTTGGTACCCTTAAGTGTTTATTTAATTCTAATTAAATAAACAAAATGTTGTCGTTTTAGGTGAATATATTTAATCTTGTCCTGGTTGATTAAGCCGATATACCCCGCTTACCATGCTTTTTTCGTTGACGGCACTCCGTTCAATGGCATCTTTTTTGTGCCCAACTAAGAATTGTCTGGCTAATGAGAAAAAAAAGAGGAGAGAACCACCCTATGCAAGTAGTCGTGTTTTGTGGCGTTGACCCAGAAGGGCAATACTGCGAGTGCAGTCTTGGTGGACTTGATTTGGAGATATGCTTTGAGTCACTGACTATACTCGTTCGGGAGGGGTGGCGACTACATCGGGTCAGGTTGACTGATCCTCCATCCGCTTCGATGGATTTACCCGTAACCGTTTTCGATGGTACAACACTGCTAGAACCAATAAATCGACTTCAAGATCAGTGGGAGGCACTTTTGGACGTGTCTCAGAAACGGAACCACTAACTTTGTGTGCCGGCTGTTAGGCTGTACCGGGCTGGATTTTCCTATGCCTGGACCATCCCAAGGGTGGGCAGGAAAAATATTCGAAAAATAACTGTTACGTCTACTCAAAGCCTACGTCTTAATGTGTGAAGGGTCAATAAAGTACGCAGGTACTTTGCTGACCCTTTTTTCTTTCCCTTTCCAACTTGGCCGCGCCCGCTTCTTGTACCGTTGGAGTGGTCCATGCCTAGAAAAATTCCGTGGCCTTAGGACACAGAAGAACCCCATCTGGCTTTAATCCGGTTTATCGCTATCGGGTTTCTCTCCACAACGAGAGACGGCCGAACGGCGGGAGCAGGCTCAGTAGCTGCGGATCGATCAGTATTGGAACCAAGGTCCTAAATTGGTCGGCCGGGGTCTGGGATAAACTGAGAAGAACAAAGGGGGAAAAAAGCGTAACCATGGTGGGGAGAAACTGCGGTTTCGGCCCTACGGAATTGAGGAAAAAAATCACATTTTCTCACTTCGCCTAATATTAATTATAGTACTAATACATTGATAGATAACAATTTGGCCGTAAAAAGTTGAGTTGGCACGATTTAGGTGAAAGGGCAGATAACGAATTTTCATCTCTAGTTATTCGCTGCTCATTGAAGCGGCCCAACCATAGATCAAGTATCGTTTTACTCGATGTTAAGACTCTTAAAATTTTGCAAGCTCGGCCCCGCCGAGCTTTTATTTTTTTGCTGGTACTATTATCGGAGCCAGGTGGGTTAGCTTGTCATGACAAAGCAAGATGTATTTCGCCAGATCAGCAGAAAAACGGGCTTAGGCCCTCTAACCAGTCGATTAATACTAGAATCCTTTTTTGATGTTGTGCAAGAGTCGCTGACAAAGGGTGAACCCATTTATATCCGCACCTTTGGCAGTTTTCAAGTGAAACGGCGTGCCGCTAAAATAGGTCGTAATATGGGTCAAAATACCGCGGTCAAGATCGAAGCCCACGTAGTCCCCGTTTTCAGGCCCGGTCTTGACTTTATGGATCAGGTAAGGAAGCAGGAAATGCCCATTTCTGCGAAAAAAGCGAAGTCATAACCAGCAAAAACGGGGTGGTGACATACGATGTCACCACCCCGTTTTTATACCTGCGGTAAATTGCACTATTTCAAGGGTTGTTATATAAGCTATCTTATGTTAAGGGACAAAAACAAGATGGATCACCTCATACAGATTGTGAAGAGGGTATGAATTGTCGATTGGAAAGGGGAGAAGAAAGCCTAGTATTATGTTAAGAGATTATTTATGGATTGAGCCTATCAAGAGCAAGTAAAGCGCCTTGAAAACTGCTTTTGATCTATTGTAAGACTGAGTATACAATCTATGAGACTGGAGAGCTTGAGAAGACTCAAAATTGTTCAATTGTTCACGATTTACCTTCGTTACCTGCTTGGAGCTGCGTTTGTCTTCGCCAGTATCGTTAAGATTCAAGGAGTGCGCTTCACAATGGGTTCTGGTGCCGATTCACCCATCAACCATAGTTGGCATCTATTTGAAACACTCTACCAGTCAGGCCTATACTGGCACTTTATCGGCTGGGGACAATGCTTAGCTGGATTGCTATTGATGACTCAACTCTTTTCTACCCTAGGGGCCATCATATATCTGCCAATTATGCTCAACATATTTGTGATTACGATTTCCTACTATTTTGCCGGAACACCGATGATCACCTTGCTGATGCTATTGGGTAACGTGTATTTGTTGGCTTGGGATTGGTCCCGTCTCAAAGTAGTTGTGTGGCCTGCGGAACGCAACTTTACTTCTATCAATTATCCTATGATGAGAAAGCAAAGTTGGGCTTACCTAGGTTTACTTTATTTTCTACTGACGATATGGGTCAAGTTAAGTGTACATTCTTTCTTTACATTATTAGCCGCCTTTGGGGGGGCTTGTGTAGTTGGGCTTTTGGTTATGATTTATAATTTGAAAGATCAAAAGCATATGACAAATATTATAAAGTCAGTCTTAGCTTAACATAAAGCCACTTATACAACAGTTAGTTAGTATGCAATTAATTAGAATAAGAAAAGCTCAAGGTTATTTTTGTTATATTTCAATTGCAATATTTTTTTTGTTTTCATTAGAAAAACATATTGAAGAGCTGTATGCTACTAAAGGATTATTTTTTAATTGTACCCTGTCAACACTTGTAGAAGAAAAGCAAATAAAAAGGGAATTTTCGAAAAATTTATTAAATGATAAAAAGATAAACAGTCTACAAGAATTGGATAGTATAAACTTACTTATAGAACGCAAAATTCAAAATATCAGTACAGAAAGCTTAGATTCTGGTGTGACCGATATAGGCAAACACGGGAAAATACGATTTGCAAACGTTAATTCGGCAAATCAACTCTATATTGGAAAAGCCAATGCAATTATATCCGTATTAAAACACACAAAATGTATAATATATTTCTTAGAAAAGAAGAATGCGTTGATCATACTTAAACCTGATAAGAATAACTTAGCTACTGTAGTAATAGCAGGTGGGCAAGTGCAAGTAACATTATCTTCATGGTACTTTGAAACACAAACTATAGGTAAAATTATTGGAATAATTGCTCATGAACTTGCTATTCATGCAATTGCAAGCGAGCAGCTTACTGAATTACAGAAAAAAAAAGAAATAAGGTATATAGATTTGGAGAAGCATCACAAAGCAGGTCTAAACGAAGATGTTATATTTTATGACAAAAATAACAGTGCAGATCATATATTCGCTGCTTTGAAAGGTAACAGACGATACGAAATTTATCAACAAGTAGTATACGAAATGGCTTTATCTATGAAACACAATATAAGTTTAAATGCTGGCATTAACGAAGAAGACATTAGTGATCTAATTTTTGCATATTTATGCGATATATCTATTATTTTATCAACAAATGACCACAAAGAGCAAGCTATCACAGAATTAAGAAAGTCAGCAAGTTATTTTAACTTAGTAAGAAAAGACTGGATGAGTTTTTTAACAAAAAAAGATAAATGGTCTTTTATAAGCAAGCTTACACCTGAAGAACAGAGTAACAGAAGATATAAAATTTTAGAAAATTTTATATCTTCTGTTACTCTACTTTTTAAGCAGGAGCATTAACGCAATATCAGCCTAAGTAGTAGAATAATATAATGGTAGTTATACAACAGGTCTGAGAAACGTACCGAAATTCTGTGCATCAGAATCTTGTACTTCTCTAAGACTCCTTTTATAACTCACATTATGTTAATGAACTTACTTTAGAAAGCAGCTTTTTTGTTTTCACTATATGATCTTGAAAACGTCTTATTTCGAGAGAATGCTTATCCGAAATTAAAACTTCACAATTATTAGTGTTTGCCTTTCTAGAGTCTGGTAAGGCTGACTGGTAATCGCATTGATAACAAAGGCTCGACGACTGAATCACCAAGGCAATCGGAATTAAGGAAGTCGGTCTGATAAAATTCCTTAGAAGTAGAATCAACCCCAGTAAAATGGCGGGTACGCTCAAGAGTTGACCCATGTTAAGGCTCATACTGTCTTCAAAAGTAACTTGGTTTTCTTTGAAGAATTCCCAGACAAAGCGGAGACCAAATATCCAAATTAAAGAGATGCCTAACAGGGTCCCCGATGCGGCTTGGTTACGATAGTTTTTCCAATACCAGAACAGCCCTATGAACAAAATTAGGTAAGATAGCGATTCATAGAGTTGGGTAGGATGGCGAGGTACTTGGCTAAACTCATGATCTCTCAAGAAGACGAAAGCCCAAGGCACATCGGTTGGTTTACCAAAAATTTCGGAGTTCATTAGATTACCGAATCGAATAAAGGCTCCTGCTAAAGCGCCTACAATACAAATTCGATCACTAACCCATAAAAAGGTTTGCCCGCTGATTTGACTGGACTGACGACGGCAATAAAGCCAAAGGCCAATAAGAATTCCTAGTACACCCCCATGGCTAGCCAATCCTCCAAAAGGGGGTGTTATTATGTATAATGGATCTTGAATGAACATGTAGGGTTCATAAAACAAAAAGTGCCCTAGTCTTGCTCCTAGAATTGTTGAAATCACCATCGTTATTAGTAACGAATCCGTATCAGCAAGGGGCTTCTTCTCAGTTTTAAAAATGTGGCTCATAATCTGAACGCCAATTAGGAATCCAGTAGCGAACAGCAAACCATACCATCTCACGGGCAAAGAGCCAATGCGAACGATTTCAGGATCAACATTCCATATGATGTATTGAAGCATATTTTCCCGTTATATAAGTGTCTTTATGTTAGCTCAATCGTTTTGCTGATAAGACCCTTTCTATGACATCATCCGTCGACAGGTCCCAATACCACCACTTACCCGAGTTCCCTTCTTCTTGGAATCGTCGTTGATAAGCTTCTTTGAATAGACTGAGCATCAATCTGTACACCTTTTCAAGCTCATTTACTGGCAACGTAACCAGTTGATTTATGCCAATCTTCAGACGGTGCGTTCGTAAAACAACACAAGGTGTATAAGTGGACTTTAATAAACTATCAATAATGGCCTGTTCAATATCAGCTTCTACTGGTTTCGACTGCCAGATCAAGTCACTCAAATAAGTTAAGTAATGTCTTTTTCTTGCTTCTGACATTTGGGAGAAGTGCAGAAGCAAACTCTCAACAGAGAGGACACCTTGTCCGAACTGGTTTACGGCTACTTGCTCTTCTAAGGTCATTTTCCTGTTATATAATCTGTATTATGTTAGTCTGTAATACTAAAACCTAGTTTCGGTATTACAGAATTGGGGTTCTGGTATTTTGATAAGGTACCCCTTTTGTGGGCACTATTATACGGTAATGCTGAAACCTAGTTTCGGTATTACCAAAATATAGTTTTAGTATTGCTCCCTAATATTGGCCATACAGAAAATGGAAAACGGTAGTACTGAAACCAATAACGACGATACCATTAAGCGAAAAGGGGGACGGCCAGCCCGGAAAGACAAGGCTGATCCCTGGACGGTCAGGGTTGATACTGAAACACGTCAGATCATTGCCAAGGCTGCTAGCCGAGAAAATAAGACCTTGGAAGAGTTTTTTGGTACAACCTTACGTGAATACTGTCAAGAGTTGATCATTAATCCAAAACAGCAGGCATTGATTAGACAGGAAGATATAGACCTATCTAAGTTTGTCAGCGTAGATGACTTCGATCATTTCAAGAAGGAGGTCCTGACGGCTATCCAGCAGACTCAAAGTCCAGGTATATTGACAGGTGTTCGTCGTTTCCTATTCGGTACCGAAAAAACGAAGTAGGTTTTCACTTCTTATCAAGACCAAATTCTTTCTGAAGGATAGAGCGAATATAGCCAGGCTTGTTTTTGGTTCGATCAAGTTTGCCCGACGTTTGAAGCTCATCCGTCCGATCCGCGAATATCTTGACGTTTTCATGCGTTTTAAGGGCTTCTAAGGCCTGATCTACTAATGGGGAGTCTTTCCCAAATATCTGTCCTAAAAACCGCATGACGAAGACAACATCCTCATTCTTGGCCCTTTCCTGAGCCACTTCTTTCTTCTTGGTGTGAACCTTGAAAATCCATCGCTTCACAGATCCTCCCCGTCCTCTTCCCCCTCTTTCTTCGCTGTAAGTGAAGTATAGGTCGCTAATCCCATCTTCATACATCTTCATTAATTCGGTTTGCGCTGTCTCCAAAACATAGATTTTAAGATCTCCAGTTTTGGTCTTAATCATTAGTAAGTCCCTTAACTCATCTGGAGTGAAATCGAACTGGCCGACTGATCTCCACTGGCAGCACCACTCATAAAATCGCTGGGAAAACTTGCTTGCCAGAGTTAGAACAACTGTAGCATCTAATACTGTAAATCGCTTTGTAAGTTCATGAAGGTAAGGCAGAACGTAGTTTGATATTCTGATTTCTATACCCTTTCCTTTAATAAACTGGCCGCCGTTGACAAACCCAGTTTCGATCCATCCTCCATCAGGTGCATCGATTGAAAAGTCCTTTTTCCGTAGGCTAATAATCGCTTTTCTATAATCTCTGAATCGATGGTCGTGGTCGTCAGCTTTTTTGAGTTGGCTATCAGGAATGAAAAGGACTAACTCTCTATCAAAAAAGTCATCAGGAATACCACGCTGCACCAGTCTCATCACCTCAACAAGAGATAAATATACTAATCTTTTTTCTGTAGTTGAATAGTCATATCTAGCTCCTGTTATGGCGTTTGTTTGCTTGAAAGACTCTATTTGATGCATAATCACTTATTTTACGAGCAATTAAAACATTTTATAGCATAAATTAAAATTAAAATGGTGTTTTTGCCGCCATTTACTCGTAAAATACCTTAAAAAACACCGCCATTTACTCGTAAAACACCGCCATTTACTCGTAAAACACCCCTATAACTTACTAAAAATCAACAAGTTACGGAGCCGTAAAGTTTGCAAAAGTAATATTTGCTAAAGTGCAAATGCCAAAAAGACCGCTTTTGAGAGGTAAAAAGAGGCAAAAAACTAAACTTATCCACAATCAAAAAAGCAGCAACTAGACTAGCTAAAACGAATGGGAAAAAAGAAAGCAAAAACTAAAAAACGCACCGGGGCCGCGAAACTATAAATTTAGTTTAATGTTCCACGATTTGTATTATTCTAATAGTAATTCAAAGCCTACTTTAGTAAGGGCTGATGAAAAGAAGAACCACTGATCTATTCTATCCCCTTTCCAATACCTGCACCCCTACTTATTCAATTACCTGAACTGGCCAGGATCTAATTTGGTGGTTTGGTGTATCTTCTTTAGCTTCCTGCTATGAAGCTTTCCCATCCGGCGGTGGTGTCGTGGTACGGTCTTGTAAGAGAGCGAGACGGAACGCTATTCCGCTACGCTCCATACCGTTCGTCCCGCCCTACGGGGTTGATAGTCAGTGTTTTATTACCCGTACAGGTTAATAAAAACCGTTATTTTTGTATATTAATACTATAACTAGTTGATAACCAACAGTAAAATGAGTAAAATTTATTCGTATGATTGATCGAAAGAGTTTATCCGTTAGCCTGGGCACGCACCGGCAATTAGAGAAGCTAGGCGACCAGTTAGGCCTATCTCACAAAGATTTAGTCGCTGTGATGCTGCAATTTTTCGCCGTTACCAAGCTCGATCCCCGCTATCCGAAGGCCGATTCGCCGGATGTGGTGCTTAAGAAATTAACCGATAAAGTGGACGTCTTGGATAAACGCTTTATTGGATTTATCCGAGAGCAAGAGAAAACGCTTTTAAAACCCATGCAGGCCGATGTACAAGCCCTGCGGCAGGCCTCAGAAGGGGGGCTAACCCCGGCGCAGCTGGAAGAGCAGTTGACCGGCGTGGTCGAAGCGGTGCAGACTTTACTGCGGCTCTCGTTCCGTACCGCTTTGGTGGATAACGCTCTGAGGACCGAGTACAAGCAACAGGCCGATCAACTCATTGCCCAGCAGAACGGCCTATGATGACCAAGATACCGTCGGGAGGGGTAGGCTTATCGAGCCGAAGTGGTTCCTGCGGAGGCTTGGTAGCCTATCTGGAAAAGGAACAGCTGGGTCACTGGTTTGGCCGGGAAGCCGAGCAGGTACTTGGCCATCAAGTAACGATTGAGCTGGATGCCAACAAGCGAAATTTAGGCCGAGCCGATGACAAGTATTATCAGATTGTCCTAGCCCCATCCAAGGCCGAGTTAGCTCATATTGGTTCCGATCCAGAGGCGCTCAAAGCCTTCGCTCGTTCCGCTATGGAGGCCTACGCCCAGAATTTTGGAAAGGGGATAGAAAGTCGTGATCTGGTGTGGTATGCCAAAATTGAACATAGCCGCAGTTACGACTACACCGACCGCGCGGTTCAATTGGGCGAGCAGGCCAAAGGGGGGCTAAAACTGGGCGATCAGACCCACATCCATGTGATCGTGAGTCGTACCGAGAACCTAAAGACTTACCGGCAGGATCTAGCCGATGGGCTCCATGATCGGAAGAACCCCTACCACCTGAGTCCGCTGACCAATCACAAAGGAACGACCAAAGGAGTGGTTCAAGGCGGTTTTGAACGCAATGGCTTTAGTCAGCGGGTCGAGCAACGCTTTGATCAGGGTTTTGGCTATGACCGGGGGTTAACCGAATCGTTCCGGTATCTGCACGGGATGAAATACGGGGACGAAGGCCTCAAAGCGGAATTGAGTCAGGCAGCTGCTTTGGAACGCAGCCAACAACGGGAGCAGGCCTTAAGCTTAGCCGTGGCCGGCCAAAGTAGGCAGGCCGAGTTGCAGGCGGGTTTAGGGCAAGCCTACCAACAAGCCGACGCCCGGACGTTAAGCCAGGCGCTGGATCAGGCCGAGCAGCTCCGTCAGCAATTGGCTCAGCAGCGTCAGCAGGAAGCCGCGCGTCAGCTTGAATTAGAGCGGGCCGAAAGCCTGAAACGAGAGCAACAGCTAGAACAAGGTATCCAACGAAGTCCCCGTCAGGACCGGGGTATGCGCCTATGAACGAGAACCGATTTCTAAAGAATCTGAATCAGAAACCTACGTCGAGTACGCCTATCCCCACAGACGGTAGTCCCGCATCGGCACCGCCGTCGAGCGCCCCTAGCGGATATGATCCAATTCAGCGGTTAGTGGATGAGTTAAGCCGCCAGAACACCGCTATTGAGGGGTTAAACAACCGGTTTGATCGGTGGGAAAAAATGCCCCGAGGCGCCAGCCAAGCCGAGTTGGATGCGTTAATGCAGGCTGCCCGGCAGGGCATTGATTTCAAACTGGACAGTAAAGCGACGGCTGCATTGATGCTGCCTGAGCTGACCAAGGGTATGCCCACCTTGAACAACCTGAAAACCGCCACCGATGAAGGCGTTAACGAGATACGGGCTATAGGACTGGCCACAGCGGAGCGCATTGAGCAGGCCAGTACTACGGCGGCTAATCGGATCGAGTGGGCCAGCCGCAGTAAGGCCAATGCGTGGGCTAATCGGATTGGCTTTACCAGTTGGCAATCCGCTCTGGTGGTGTTTGGTCTACTGGTGGCGATTGGGGGCGGTGTGGCCTTGTACGAGCAGTCGTATCAACATGAGATTCAGACGA
>NZ_BAAHBO010000022.1:0-11178 GCF_054776635.1 Spirosoma lituiforme | reverse complement strand
GACCTGAAAAAAGGAGAGTTTTTCGGTCAACTCGTGGAGAGCGACGTTAGTTATTTCCGGGCCAATATGAAGCCAACTCCTATAGATCGGGAACCTCTACCGGCCTTTAAAGAGGTTACCGAGGCCGATATAAAAGCCAATTATAGCCAGATCGTCCAAGACATCAAGAGTCTATTTGGTGGCCAAGCAAGCGAGCCAGAGAAGATATCGAACACTAAACCAACTTCCCCCACCAGTGTCGACGACGAATTCTAGACTGTGCTACTAATGAAGCTCTATATTTTGGCTCTGCTGTGCGTTTCGGTGCAATGCCTGGCACAAGAGGGATACTACGAAGAAAGCCCGAAGAAGTATCATATAGCCTTATCAATAAGCGAAACAATTAACCGTTTACCCGGCTTCGCAAGCACTCAGAAACACGGTATACGGCCACAACTTGGCATAAGCTACCGATTCAAATACAAAGGTTATACATTTGAACCTGAGCTATTATATAGGTTCAGCAACGCCAATTTTAAAACGAAACGTGACGCATATCCAAATTGTAGCGTATGCTATGAACAGTTCTTTTTCACTGGATCAAGCCTTCACCTTATTTTGCCGTTAACACTAACACACGGGAAAATCGGTATAAGTATGGGGCCTACTATGGAAATACCGTTTATGAGGTTTACACAAATGCAGTTTGATACAATGTTTCTTAACCCACCCGAACCGATTCAAATAGCTCAGTGGGACTTGCCAAGTAAGCCCCAATATGGCTTTTATTTAGCTCTACAGTACAATCTAAAACGCTATCAAATACGTCTTACCAGTATTACAACACCAAGCTTTTATGATACTTTCATAGCGAACCCTAATGTTTTCGGAATCGTACTGGGTTACAGACCCTAAGTAGAAGATGTACGCCCGAGAAATAAGTACAATCTCAAAAAAGTACAACATCTAGCTACTACTTACAAGCTAATTAAATGTTGCACTATTCCAGTTTTGTTATATAATGTATCTTATGTTAAGCGATTATATACAGAAACAAGACACAATGGCAGATAGATACTGAAATTCAAAAAATGCAATGGCGCGCAGTAGTGTGAATACTGCGAGAGTTATTTATTAAAAAAATTTATTTATAACAAATAAGTCCGGTTACTCACCGTTTTGTCCGGCAAAATTCACAAAATTCCAACTTAGTTTCACAGTTTTTAGTAATATATTTAATAATTATTTGTATTATTTATAGAAAAATGGTTAATACTAGGTGTGCTTTTCTGTCCTTTCGTATGTCAAAGTATTTTCTTATACTTGGGCGCTTCAAACGCCCTAAAAGCGAGGAAAACACTATTTACTTAAAAGTAGTGGAATCATGCCTCGTAGAAGCAACAAACAAAAGCATTTAGATAACGTAGAGATTATTAGCGGCTACGCTGATGCTTTGAAGAAATGGAGATGGCTAATTTGGCCTTTGGCTACCTCAATAGCTAGTAGTCCTGTATGTAATCTGGTAATTAAGAAAATAGTGTCTCTACTTCTGACCTGGATGTAGAGCGAAAGCGTACTTCTTACTTTATATTCTATAAGTATATAAATTTGTATATTTAGAAATCTATAATTCTAAAGCGATGAAAATTATAACCGTAGCTCACCAGAAAGGCGGAGTAGGAAAAACTACACTGGCCTTGAACCTTGCGGCCTGTTTTGCACAGGGGCTGAGTGTAGGTGTACTTGATACAGACATACAGGGTAGTTTATCTGGTATTAAAGATGATTTAGATAGTATAACCTTTGTTCCCTTTGATGGTCAGTTAAGCCGCCTGATCGAACAGTCATTCGATATACTGATTGTTGACACACCTCCCTATCTGACCAACCAATTACCTGAGCTGTTTGCAATTTCAGATTTTGTACTGGTTCCATCTAAAGTGGGTTTCTTTGATGTAATGGCTATTAAAGCCACAACTGAATTTTTAAAGCAGGCTAAGCAGAAGCGACCACAACTAAAGTATGGAGTAGTCCTAAATATGGTGAAACCTCGAACAGGCCTTAATAAGTCAATAAAGGATGTTTTAAGCGACTACGGAGCCGTTTTGCTAACTACCACTATATCAGATCGGGTAAGTTATACGCGTTCTGCTATCACGAGCGGAATATTTAGCAGCGACGACGAAAAAGCGAAAGAAGAAATTGCAAGTCTTGCAGATGAGATACTTACAATGCTAGGTTTATGATTGTTAAAATTATAGATTTACATAAATATAGAATTCTAAAACATGGCAAAGAATAGTGACTATAACAGTAGATTACAAGGTTTTGCTGATAGGGTAAAAACTGAACCTGTTCATCTTCCAGTTCAGAAGGTTATACCAATGAATACGGCTGCTGAAACAAAAGAAGAACAGCAACTGAATGTCTGGATACCAAAAGATCTGATGAAGAGACTAAAAGTAAAGGGAGCAGAGAACAATGAAAGCTTGAAGGAAATGGTGATCAAAGCACTCGAACATTTTTTATAATAAGTTCTTTTCTGTGAAGATCATAGAGAAGAACTAGATCATGTTTTGGTAACTGATTGATAGTGAAACAGTTATCTGTATTGTTGTTATATTCATATTTTACATAATCCACACATCTTATCGAATGATCGAAGCAAACACTTATTACAGCCCCTTTCAAAAACATTGGCACTTGTGTTACTACATACCTCAGAATGACACGGATAACATTTCCGTTTATATTAAAAATTTCAAGAACGCCAATACAGAATACGTAGCTTATTGGACCAAGTGGGCAATTGATGAAATTCGTAAAGCAGGAATCTCAGTCGATTACGTTATACGGACGTTAGGCAGCTCTGAACTAGTAGCTCCAGGTCCACTAGTTTTAAGGTTATTACCTAATCTAAAACCTTTAGATTACTTGGGGACACAAATCGGGCTACAACTTACAATCCCGTATAAGCCGACAATTATCTATAAAACGAGAGTTACAAAGAAACTGGCGTTAATACCTAAAAAGGTGGATAGAGAGGCTGAACTCTTGGATGTTTATAAATTAACTGATAACTGTCCAGATCTATCAGGTAAAAAGATATTGTTACTTGATGATGTTGCAACCTCAGGTACAACAGCTAATGCAATACTTAAAGAGATACAAAACAAGTATCCCACTTGTCAAGGATATCTGTTTACACTTGCAAAAACAAAGCGAGAAGACGATGCTAACCAGGGGATTTCACTTGAATACTTTCAAAAAGAATGAGGTGATAATCTTCCATTCTAAATTTTGACTGATATGAAAATTTCGCAAGATACCGTAGTAAAAATAATGTCTCTACCAAGCGTAGGGAGAAGGACAGCTTTCAGATTATTGAAAAGTCTAAATTATTCTGTCAATTCAGATAATGACCTGGTAGATTTTGTTAATGAAAACTCCAAACTTTTACGAAGTCCTTTATCCGCAGCTGATTTTAAAGTAGCTTTTGATAAAGCTGAAAATATCATAAGTCAGTCAGAACGGGCTGGTATCAAATTGATAAGTTACTTTGATGTAGACTATCCAACGTTACTTAGTAGTATAGATGACCCTGCTTTACTACTGAGCGTGAAAGGACCATTTAAGCAAATTAATCAGATGCCTTCTGTTGCAATTATTGGAACTAGAGGGCCGTCTGAATTTGGTTATAAAATTGGCGTTCGATTAGGTGAAGTTTTTGGGGAAGCTGGTTTCAATGTTGTCAGTGGTTTAGCTATAGGTTGTGACACCGCAGGTCATACAGGCTGCTTGAACCGATATGGATTTACAACCGCAGTTTTAGCTCATGGTTTAGACACTATCTATCCGAAGGAAAACAAGCAATTGGCTGCTCAAATTCTGGATAGCGGGGGACTACTCATATCAGAATACTTAATCGGGCAGCGACCGCAGGCAAATTATTTTGTTGAGCGAGATAGAATACAAGCTGGATTATCACAGGCAGTAATCGTTGTTGAAACTGACATAAAAGGCGGGACGATGCATACGGTTAAGTTTGCTAATAATAATAAAAGAATCGTTGCTGCTTTTAATCATGAATCTAAGTATTTAAGTCATCCTAAAACACAGGGTAACCAATACTTAATTCTCAATAAGAAAGCTATACCTCTGTCTAATGCAGTATCTATTGAACATTTAAAAGCCATCCTTTTAGATTTATCAGGATACGTATTGCCAAAATTACCAAGCTTAGTTCATGCAACAAGTCAGGAACCACCGATACCACCAGCAGTTATAGAAACACCATGTGAGGAAGACTCTACCATAACAGGTAAAGACAACAAAAAAAATACAGAAATTTCTAAGGGAAAAGAACATAAAAAGAAAAAACCTGTAGCAAAACCGAGTAACCAACCGGCTTCTGAACTACCGAAAAAACCTGCTAAGGTAAAAGCAGGTATCAGTTTAAGTACCGAAAAAACATTAAAAAAGGTACCGAAAAAAGCTGCATTAAAAGCTAACAAGAAACCAACTAAAACCGCGACACAGTTAGATATTTCATTTTAAAAATGGCGAGCATAATATTTGACCTTGACCAAACTTTAGTGGATAGTAGTAGTGCGGAAGGTCACCGGCAAGCACGCCAATGGCCGAGAGTGTATGATCTCATTCCTAAGTTTACTATATATAGTGGACTAGCTGATCTATTTCAGCACATTCAAGAGCAAAAGCTGAAGGTTTGTATTGTCACAACAAGTCCTGAGTCTTACTGTCATAAGGTTTTAGCTTACTGGTCTATTCCATTCCATCATACAGTATGCTATCATGATGTGAGAAACCGTAAACCCCATCCTGAATCGATTCTAAAAGCTGTCTCTTTATTAAATGATGACGCAGCTAACATTTTATCTCTTGGTGACAGGGCTATAGATATTCAAGCGTCGAAAGCTGCAAACATTAGAAGCGTCGGATGCTTGTGGGGTACTAGTGAGCGGTCTCAAGTATTAGCTGCTAATCCTAATTATTTGGCTGAAACGCCAGCGCATGCATTAGCAATAATTAAAGCACTTGGTTAATGTACAATATCAAATGTTCCTTATTGCTGCTTGAATATCATTTTTTAACCGTTCTTGAACAGCTTTTCCCATTCTTACAAACACAGCATTACAGTACTTTACACGGTCAGTAATCTTTTCCTCTGAGTTTTCTTTTAATTGCCAATCGTAAACTAGCTTATTAGCTGCTTTAGTGCCTATATCTTCTAGATATAAGGCAATGTTCTTATCTGATATTTTCCAGGTTCGCAGATTGGCTATGACCTGAGCCACGACGCTATTTTGTAGCCAGTAATCCGGTATCTTACCGTCCTGTCTACGTTTGAGAGTGAACTTGAAGGAAGTTATTTTTTTGCGCCCTCGCGTTAGTCGGTCAGTTTCGTACACAGGTTGATAGTCAAAGGCTAGGTTCGTACTAGCCAACTCCTCTAAAGGTTCAGTCATGGTAAACCGAATCAAGTCGCGGGTATCGGGATACTTCATTTTAGCGTTCCCGTCCTTGTCTCGCTTGATTTTGCCCCGTTTGTCCTTCTCTTCGGAACAGTCCATAAGCTGCCGGTACTGTTCGACGGTAGGACACCATACGCCTGTATCTCGAAAGGCGGACAAGATTTCAAAGAAACGCATCGAGTACCAACTTTTCAGCCCCATGTAATTGTTGAGTTGGTAAGTTGAGTAGTGGGCGATTTGGACAAAGTACGGTTCTAACTGAGGGTTGAGCAATACTGTAATAATTCCGTCTTTGTATCCAATGGCTCGTTCTTTAGTTGTGTCCAACAAGTGCCGAATATACCATTCTGATTTATCTAGACTCTCAAACTCCCATGCTGCCGCAGACAATTCACGTAGCGCCCCCTGCACCTCTTTGTACGCAGTTTCCTTCGTTATTCCGGCATCGGTGATTATGTCTATAATACGAAACTGATAAAAGGGACGCAACTTAAAATCATCATCCCGTATCTGATCAATGACGCGAGCCATGATGCGTTTAGCTGTGACGCTCATACGGCCTTGTCTGGCAAACGTCACATTCCAGTGCTGTTTAACCAGCTCCTTGTGTTTTGGCTCGTAAGTCAAGCCGAGGGGTAGTACCAATTGAGTGCTTCGTTTATCGTCCATCCTCACAAATTATTCTGCTCTCTTTCATCAGGTGCAGAGCGAAGATATAAGGAAAAAACAGAGATATAAAATGTTACTCTGTATAAGCCGGGGTATTTCTCGGTTTATTAATCTTCTGAGTGGGGGTATTTCTCGGTTTATTCAATCTTCTGAGTGGGGGTATTTCTCGGTTTATTCGGTTTCACTCCTTATATAGTATTTAACTATAATAGTAAAATTTTCTACTATAATAGTTTTGCCTCGCGCGTTGCTAAAAAAATGTGGATAAGGTTGAAAAGACTAAGAAATATGCCTGGTGAAGGAGCGAAAAACAAAAAACAAAAAGGACCGCGCGTTTGCTAAAAAAGGAGAAGATGCCCGCAACTATATTTTTAGTTAGTAAGTTGACATTGTCCCAAGCTTTTGTAATTAGATATTCTAGCTATATTGCATTAGTCAATAAGTTGCCTGAGAAGGCAAAACAGGCTCAGTAAGCCACGAACATGAGTCAGTGACAGAACAGGTCGATTTGTTCAGAAAAGTGGCTTAAAAGGCAATTGTGCGCTTTTTGGCGCAACTGGGCAATGCAGGGATGCAACCCGTCAGGGATAGGCTAAGCCACGTATTGAAGTACATTAGTTAGTTGGATTGATAGCTATAAGCCTCCAACTAAACTCCCGATCTCGATAGCTCCAAGCCAGATCGGGGAATTTATCGATCAAAAAACAACCAGATATATGTATAATTTAATATTCAGTGGCTACTGCCCTAAGGACAGCATATTTGTAAAAAGTTATCTTGAAGAACCAGAATCTAGACATAGCCCTATGGTTGATTTCAAAATGAACAGTATAAAAGAGTGCTTTCAACTAATAGAAAGATTAGATAGAGAAGGGTGGGATATTTACAGATTTACAATTCTTGATTCAGATCAAAAAGTAATTGTGCAAGTATTAGAAGAAGATTCTCGCGGAAAGTCAATTCTAGAATGCATTAAAGAAGTTAAAAGGGAAAGTAAAAGACCAGCTTTTCTTAATACATACATCCGACAACTCAATAAGATATTAAACTAACTTTACCCTCAGAATCTGAGGATTTTTTTTAGGCATATCTCACCCCTGATGTATGTCCAAAATACTGTTATGAAAAAATTTTTACTTATATCGATTTCCTTTTTTTCGTACTCCGCAATAGCACAAGTAAGAAAAGAAATTATATACGTTGATACTATAAAAACTAAAGAATATATTAAAGAAACTTTAATATCAATATCCGAAAAATCCTTTTTGTACATCGAACATAAAAAATTTAATAGGTTTAAAAAGATAAGTATGGACAGTATGGTATCCGGTACCATAGACGATGTAGAGAAAGATTCATCCGAATACTACCGAGGTACAAAAGAAACTCTTATGATAAAGCTAAAATCTAGTCACGGAAAAGACTTCCAATACTCTGAAAGTACAAAACTAAATGATAAATATATAAAGGCTGATTTATATAATATAGACAATTTCACTTTTGAAATACCAAAAGCATATCTACAAACGCTCCTCAAAATATTTTGGTAAACTTCTATTTGTTTTTCTTTTCTCCGTTTCTCCTTTTTAATATACGTTGTAAACTATCTTGAGCAAACACTACGGAATCTTTTCTAAACTGTATATAGTTTGTGGGCGTTACATCAGACCAAGCAGATACCCCGTTTCCTTCTCTAATTCCTCCTGTCTTAGTGCCTGCATAAACTGGTTTTTTATTAGGTGATTGAGCGTAACTAAAACTACTAATTAAAATTGCTGTAAGGACTAAGGCAAAGGATTTCATAAAAAAGTAATTTAAGTAATTTGTTTATAGTACAAATCTAACTATTTTTAAACTCACTTAAACCATATAAAATTATGAAGAAGTCAAATGATTCAGCAGGGATTCTATCTAAACGAGTAATAGTAACTCGGCACACCAAAATTAAGAAGTGTGATAATCCTAAGTCAGCCAATGGAGATTCTACAGGTAGCGTCATTACCTATAGCTAGTAATTATTAAACTTTCAGTTATCAGAGTCCACTCATAAATGGACTCTGCTTTATTCGATGTGAATTACAAAGTAGTTTCCCCTATCGAATCGCCTTCTCCTACGGATTCGGCGGAAAGTGATTTCTTTTCAGAAATCAGCAAGAGGGAAGGGGTCTGCGACACCCTTCCCTCTTGCCCTGCGGGGCTAACATACTGAAAAACAGTTGTTTAGTGAATCGTTTAACAATTACTAAACAATTATATTTATCTAACTAGTTGACTATCAACCATTAAAATAATTATTTTTATAATTATGGCTACTTACAAAACTATTAGCGTAAGTGAAGATACTTTCAAAGAATTTGAACGCATGGCCGAGAGTTACGGGCTAACTAATAAGGGTTTGGTTGAAGCTATGATAACCTATTTTAAAGTTAGTAAGGCTGACCCAAGAAGCCCCCAGGCTGATAACCCAACTGATGCGATCAAAGCTCTGGATAAGCGATTAGTCAGTTTTATAAAGGAGCAGGAAAAGAAAATACTTTTGCCTATGAAAGAAGCTATTTTCGATATGGCAGGAACCGAAGGAATGGCGCGGCGATCTGACTTAAGAATAGTAAATACAAATGTTAAAAAAGTAATTACAGGCTTAAAGCTAGATGAATAAATGCAAACAAAATTTACTAGTCCGATTAAGGCAAACAATAAAGGTAGTTGCTCAAAATTAGCAAATTATTTAGAGAAGGAGAATGACAAAGATATATCAGCAGAAAAGAAATATTTTTTCTCGTCTGATAGAGACAAGTGTAATAAATGGGAAGTAATTCAACAAATAGATAACAACGCTAAAGGGCAAAAAATAGAAAAAGAACAAGATAGGTTTTTCTCTATTGTTATAGCTCCTAGTCAATCAGAACTTGCTTACATAGGTAATGACTCCGATAAACTGAGAGATTATACAAGAGAAGTTATGCAAAACTATGCGGCTGGATTTTGTAATAATAAAGGGGAAAACAGAGGATTAGAAAGTAAAGATTTAGTATGGTACGCAAAGATTGAAAATGAAAGAAAGTATAGTTCTTTAGATTCAGAAGTAAAGGCGGGATTAGTGCAAACCGGGCAACTGAAAGAAGGCGATCAACGCCACATACATATTATTGTTTCCAGATGTGAAGCTAGAGAGAATCGGCACGTTTTAGAATTAGATAAACAAAAGCAGGAACAAACTACACACCTATGTCCTACTGTTAACAATCAAAAAATATTTAATAGAGACGAGTTTATAAGACAAAATGAACAAAGTTTTGATAGACAATTTAGCTATATTAGAGGGCGTGAAGAATCGTATGATTATTGCAATTCTCTGAAAAATGGAAAGCAACAAGATTATGAACAAAAAAGACAAAGGGGAAAAGGAAAGACACTTGAAAGAGAGCAAGGAATAAGTAATGAACAAGATTACGAAATGGGTTACTAAACTTATAACTACAAACCTTTAAAGTCATGTTTAGATCAAGCGCAATTATAGGGTACATTTTTGGCATTATAGCCATACCGCTATTGATTTATATAGCATCTAGTATGCTAATAAAGTTTTTAATTCTTTCAGTAGGTTTTCCACGAATAGCAGGCGATTTAATAGGCGGATTTGGTGGATTAGTACCAGCCGGATATATGGTTTTTAAACAAATTAGAGGCAAAAAGCGGACAGAGATACAAAATACTTCACAGGTTACTAAGACAGGTATCAAGATCAAAGACTACGTTTTCGGTATTTCGACTGTCAAAGGTTTGATAAAAATAACTAACCCCTTTGCGGGCATTCTTGTAGCCGCAGGACCAGGAGCTGGTAAGAGCTTCAGTATTATTGAACCCATCATTACCCAAGCTATTGAGAAAGGATTTACAGGGGTAATTTATGATTACAAATTTCCTGCTTTTGCTCAGGTAGTCCAGGCGGCCAGCAAACACAGTAAGAAGACACAGATCTACTATGTCAACTTTGATGATTTAACCCGCAGTCACCGAGTAAACCCAATTCACCCTGACATCATTGTAACTAAGAGCCACGCCAACAGTGCAGCAGACACAATTATGAAGAATCTGATAAAGGGGGAAAATAACTTCTTTAACAGCAACGCAACCACCTATTTAGGGGGCATAATTTGGTTTCTTCGTGAAGAATATCCGCAGTTCTGCACATTGCCCCATGTCATGCGATTAGCCGCCCAGCCGGTAAAGCAGGTAGTGCCATTAATCATCAGAAACGAAGAAGTAGAAACCTCGATTGCCAGTATAAAAACGGCCATTGATGAAGGTGCAGGGAAACAACTTGCCGGCGTTATTGCCACTCTACAGGATGCATTAGGTAAGATTAATATTCGTTCGATCTGCTACGTATTAACGGGGAATGATTTCACTCTTGATTTAAATAATCCCGACAGTCCTAAGATTATGGTCATTGGAAACAATGACGACTTAAAGGCCGTGTATGGGCCTGTGATCGCCCTGATCGTAGCGAACACAATCAAGAAATTAAACCAGCGGGGTAAGCTCCCTTCACTGGTATGTCTAGACGAAGCGCCTACTCTATTTATTCCTGATTTTGCCAACCTACCCGCCACTGGTCGAGAGAATAAGATTAGTACTCTAGTGGGGACACAAGACTTCTCCCAATTAGAAATGATGTACAGCGCACAGGAGAAAGACGCTATTTTAAATACATTGAGCAACCGATTTTATGGCCGTATGCCTCATGAGCCGAGCGCGCAGTATGTCGTTCGAATTTGGGGTAAAGAATACGTTGAACAACGGAGCCAGTCAATTAGCCAGCCACGTTTAGGAGAAGTTACAAGGAGTAATTCTGATTCGTACAGCCTAGTTCATCGTGATCGAGTTGAAGTGCAAGAAGTAATCGACCTGAAAAAAGGAGAGTTTTTCGGTCAACTCGTGGAGAGCGACGTTAGTTATTTCCGGGCCAATATGAAGCCAACTCCTATAGATCGGGAACCTCTACCGGCCTTTAAAGAGGTTACCGAGGCCG
>NZ_BAAHBO010000021.1:0-12799 GCF_054776635.1 Spirosoma lituiforme | reverse complement strand
AAAAAATATATACTTTTTAGCGTTCATTTTAGAGAGCAAATAATTTTGCTATTTAGGTACGTCTAGAAGCAATCACATTTGATGCTCTTAGGCATTAAAAAGACGTTATGACCATCTAAACCCGACTTACAGCGGTCAGCGACACAAATTCACACTTTTTCTAAAGATTATACGCTACTTATCAAAGTAGCAACCCTACTAAGAAGTGAAATTATTATAACTAATTGACTAATAGTCTTTTATAAGCTGAACGTGGCGGCTATACCTTGAACGTGTTAGCTACCCCAACTATAGCTTGTTACTTCTCAAAAACTTATACTCCATGTGGCTCCCTTCAGCCGAGACATCATCAAAACCTTATTACTAAACACTCAGACCCAACTCACCAGTAGCAGCGGCAACATGAATATTGTTCATAACCGCTTAGGTGCGCTTTTAGACAAGACCAACCGACAAACTACCAGCTACTATATACGACTCACCCGTTTTTTAGCATGAGCCAGCTACGTCAGTTAACCAAAGCTGTTTTGCGATGTAAGTTTACGCTCTTCGATGTCACGTTCTATTCAGTAATCTAAGAGATACACTCAAAATATGTTAGTTATACCGGTATCGCTGTTACAGACCCACGAAGAAACATGAACGATACAAGTTTTTAATATCCATCCAATTCAACCATTTGTACACAATTCATTTTTACTGTGAAAAACACTAACCGAATATTAATAGAAGATCATTTTGTCAGCTTGTGTGAAGCTAAAGTTCTACTCCTAAGTTCTGAGGGGTTGACAGTACTACAAATATCTGATAAACTATGTTGTAGTCCCAGAACTGTTAACCGGCACAGAGAAAATATACGACTAAAATATAACTTAGTTGGATTTCATGCATTTACGCAATTTGCAGTCAAAAACATGTCTGAACTTAAAAAATGGGTAAAGTTACCCATTTAAAACTAATATATTTTTTTTTCCTTTACAAAAAGAAAATTTGTGTAAACTTAAATTTTTTAAATTTATGAAAAATAACATTTTTAAGTTTTACCCTTTTATAATAGCTATATGCTGCGTAGCATTAGTTGTTATTGCCACTATCAATAAGGCATATGCTGGCAGTAAGGGTAAGCCAAATGTATTAGCTTGCGTAGTTGGTACCAAAATAGTTTCTTACGGATGTCATTGCACAGCTGGAACAGATGAGTGTATAGAGAATTCTTGTCCCCCACCTCCATGATAACATAAAAAGAGATCGAGTCCCGTAACATTTACGGGACTCGATCTCTTTTTATGTTATATATCGACAACTTCATATACCAAGATTCTAAACTCGGAAATTTTTTGAATCTGTGCTAGTATCTAGATACTAACATAGATTCAATCTATAAAATAATAATAACCAAAAAACATATCTCATTTCCTAAAACTGTATAATTAATATGAGTGGCATATATATCAAAAAATTCACTATAAGATATTTTATCCTTTTATTTTTTTGTATTATATTTTCTTCATGTAGTAAAGAAAACAATTATGCTTCAACGGAAACGAGATTTTTAGAAAGCAATATAGATCTAAATAGAACTTCAGAACTTCAGAACTACAGAATGACAATTTACAATTTCTATCTTTTATAAAATTGGAAACAAATAAAAAGTCATATTTATCTGATATATCTAAGATTATATTTGCCTATAACAAATACTTCATTATGGACAAAAAATTCTCATCTCTTAAAATTTTCACTTCAAATGGTACTTTCTTAGATAATGTCGGACGTATCGGTCAAAATACAGGTGAATATTTAAGTATTGATGATTTTTTTATTAATGATAACAATATTTATGTTCTTTCGAACAATAGTCGCCAATTAATTATTTATGACATACATGGGAAATATATAAAAAGTAAGCAATTAGATTTTTATGCCTCAGAGGTAGACATACTATCAAAAGATTCTTTGGCTTTCTTTACTAATTTTAATCAAAGTCAGGAATCCAGCAATCTATTAATTGTTGATAGCACTTTACAAGTAAGAAAAAGGTATTTCCCTTTTGGAGATAACAACATGCCTACATTTGACTTTAGTGGGTTTATAGAAAAATCCAACAGTATGTTATATAGTTCACCACTTAGTGATTCTGTTTTTTCTGTAAGTAACAATAAAGTTTCATTGAAATACAAGTTTGAATTTGGTAGTGGTAAATGCCCTGACTACATTAAAACAAACCTCAGCAAAGTACTCACTCAATTAAAAAACTATACATACATAGAAAAACCTATTATTGAAACTAAAGGAGATTTATTTTTTAAATACGTCTCAAAAGGTGATATTAAATATTGCATATTCAATAGGAAAAGTAAAATCCTTTACACATCGTCAAAAAACTCAGTAACATCAATTATCTCTAAACCAGTAGGTTACGAAAATGATTATTGTATAGGATTTATTTCTTCACAAAATTTTTTCGAAAACAATAATGCCTCTATCAGCAAATATTTAGCTGTGAGATATCCCAAATTAACTAATGAATTAATAAAAATGAAAGATTCTGATAACCCAATAATTGTTAAATATCAAGCCAATAATCGACTATAAATTTTTAAAATTTTTATTTACTTTTTCAGTATTTTATCTATATATAAGGATATCTACTATAAATCTTACAATTATTAAATGAGAAAATATATAAACAATATTGTCTATTCTTCTGCTTTTTTTGTTTTCACATTTTCTTGTAAAAGCACTGGCAGAATAAAAGTCTTGGAAAACAATATAGATATTGGAACACACAATGTTAAAAATATTAAGACTATAACTTTTTACTTGAAAAATACTGGGAATAGTAATATTAAGATCAAGGAAGTAAATGCAGATTGTACATGTACAAAGATGTCTTATAGCACAGATAATATTGAGCCTGATAATATTTTAAAAATAAAAGTTTACAATAGCGATAGTTTTCCAGGCTCTTATCAAAGTATTATCACAGTTTATAGCAATGCTAAAAATTCTCCTAATGTATTAATTCTTCGAGGTAAAAAAGTGTTATAAATAAATTTCCCAATTTGTATTTATAATTTTCTAATGGTACATTCAATTATAATTGAATGTACCATTAGAAAATTATAAAGAAACGCTTATTTTATGTTTAGAAACTACTTGATTGTAGCTTTTAGAAATCTGTGGAAAGAGAAATTTTTTTCGCTTATCAGCATTGCTGGTATGTCTATTGGAATTGCCATTTCTATTATCATTTTTCAGATTATATTTCATGAGTGGAGTTATGATAGATTTCATACAAATAAAGAAAATATATACCGTATAATAAGCAGAAACCAGCAAAATTCTTATCCTGGTTTCTCTTCCAAATTAGCCAAACAACTGGTTCAGGAGAATCCAGAAATTAAAAATTATACAAGAATTTATAGAGAATGGTCAACAATTATTAAAAATCCACAGAATCCAACATTAATTAACGAAGAGAAAAGGTTTATTTTTGCCGATCCTTCTTTATTTTCCCTTTTTTCGTTTCCGCTTATTTATGGAAATGTAATAAGTATATTAAAAAAGCCTTATACAGTAGTTATTTCAGAGAAAATGGCTGAAAAATATTTCGGGAAAAAAGACCCGATCGGAAAAAACATAAGTTATAATGGCCAACAACTATTCGAAATAGTCGGTGTTTTCAAAAATATCCCAACTAATTCTAGTATTATATTCGACTTTGTTTCATCGCTTGATACATTTGAGAAAATTAATCGATTTTCCTTTGATAACTTACCAAATTTTGAAACTTTTATATTAGTTAGTAAGAAAGAATCTCTTTCTAAACTCGTAAGAAATATCAAAGTAGCTAATAAATTAATTGCACCGCTAAATTACAATGAAAGTGATTATTACGAACTTGAACCTTTACTTGAATTACAACTTAGAAGCAGCTACACCTTCAATGAAAAATCAAGCTTAAAATTCCTATCCACCCTGTCTGTAACTGCACTGATTATTCTTTTTCTTGCTTTATTTAATTATATTAATCTAGTCACAGCACGTGCTACGTTGCGAGCAAAAGAAATTGGTGTTAGAAAAACTATAGGTGCTAGCCAATTTAGCATTGTTAAACAGTTTTTTTTAGAATCTACGCTAATTAGTTTTCTTGCTTTTCTAGCAGGTATTGGCTTAACATTGTTTCTAAGGGGGCCTTTTAATACCTTTTTTGGGTTTACTATTGATTTCTCTTTATTAGTTAACAAAGTTTTCATAGTTGCACTAATTGGATTATTTGTCATTAGCACATTCCTATCTGGACTATATCCGGCGCTGATCCTATCGAAATTTTCTCCGATTAAGGTTCTCAAAGGAAAATATATTGATAGAAGTCAGGGAAAAAAAGTTCGAAGTATCATCATTGTTTTTCAATTCTGTGTCTCCTCAATACTCATTTTGTGCAGTTTGCTAATGCATAAGCAAATCAAACATATGAAAGATAGGGACCTTGGCTTTAACAAAGGAAATCTTTTAATCATTAATTTAAGCCAAAAGATTGCCCAAAAAAGTGATGACTTTAAAAAAACTGTCGTTAGTCAAAACGGAATTGAACATGTGAGTTTGTCAGACACCCCGTTTTTTAAAACCTATGGCCTGAGTAAGTTCCGAGTTCAATCTTCTGGCGAGTTAACGGCCCTGGTGGTGCTGCAAGCAGATGCAGATTTTGCATCAAATATTGGCCTTAAGTGGCATCTAATTCCAAATAAAAATGCCCCGGAGAATAACCAGGGATTTTACGTTACGCTTAACGAAATGGCGGTTAAGAAGCTGGGGTACACTGATAGCAATATTATTGGCCAGCGCCTATTAAATGAGGGGGGACAAGAGTATGGAGAGATAGCAGGCATTGTAAAAGATTTTAACTTGATTAGTCCACAAGCGGAAACTCAGCCGATGTTATTCTTAGTTAAAAAATCCGTATTACTTTCCAATGAATTTCGATATATGCAAGTTCGACTTAATCGGTATCAATCTGTAAGTGATATGGTTGTTATGCTAGAAAAAGTTTACCACAAATATGATTCTGAATCTCCATTTCAATATTCGTTTTTGGATAATGATTTTCAGAAAGCTTTTACACCACAGAATAGAATTGTTTATATAGTTCAATTTTTTACAGCTGTAGCAATTTTGTTGTCTTGTCTGGGTTTATTTGGCCTAATGATGTTTATTGGCCAAACGCGATCTAAAGAAATAAGTATTAGAAAAATAATGGGGGCCAGTGTATTCGATATTTTTTCCTTGTTGTCTAAAGAATTTCTAATTTTGGTAATTCTTTCTGTTCTAATAGCCATCCCATGTGCTTATTATTTAATCAATCAATGGCTAGAGAACTTCGTCTACCGAGTAGACATAAACTGGTGGTTATTTATTACTGGAGGTCTACTCAGCTTACTTATTAGTTTGCTAACAATTGGTTACCAAGTATTAAAAACTGCATTATCGAATCCAGTTAATATTTTACGCTCAGAATAAGTATCTTAACTAGAACGATTTTATAAATTAATTGTGTTATTATTTACCTATGTTTTATCCTGACCCGATGGCAAAAATTTATTATAAATCTAAACAATAACAGGTCTGAATTTATCATTTAGATTTACAATGTTGGTTCGCCAACAAGAAGATATTTTCTTTACATAAAGCTATGCAATCCGACTCAGATTGTTTAAGAGTACATCTAGACGGAAAGTGATGAATACCAACATATACAGCATTGTGACGTTGAATAGATTGAGCGTTTTTTGTCCAATTTTTAAGTATCTTTTGAACCAAGAAATTACTACATTACATACAGGTTTCAACAAGCACTGAAGTTTATAACGACAGCGAGCATTTTTAGGCGGATTGAACTCTATCCAAAACAGTTACACTCGATCAAAAGCAGATTCTTAAATTTGACTAAGTCTTGATTGAATGCACTTGTATAGCAATAGAGATCTGCTAAATATGATTTACGTAAATTACTCACAATTAGCTAGGTGTATTATGAAAATATTAATTTTTAATGTTGCGTTTTGCATCGTTTGTAACATCTTGATCGGATGTCATTCAAATGGTTTTCAAGAAGATGAGGTAATTACTCAATTAGATATAACGCTTATATCGCCAAAAGGCATACGCATTGCTAATTCAGTAGAAGAACTAACCAAGATGCTCTCATCATCGAACACACAGCCAATTAACGGTCCAATCACTATTACCAAAATAGTCTATAACTGGGGAAACGTTGTAGCTCCACGTAGTGAATCAATAAAGAAGCAGAAAGCAGCAATTTACTATAAAACTTTAACTGGAGAAGTGGGAGTTTATTTTGTCGAAATTAGCCGGTCATAGCTGGGCAATCTGGGCTCTTGTTTACCCTTTCTCGTGGATAATTTAGTCTGTTTTCATGGCTCCTATACGGTGAGTAATCTTAGTTATTTCACATAACATAAGATTACTTATATAACAACCCTTAAAATAGTACAATTTACTCAAGGGCAGAAAAGGCCATATACAAGATCCATTTTATTCCTTTTTTTTCCCGCTGTTTATGGGCTTGACTACACTAAGGGTTCACTTTTCTCAAGTAGGCTTTCCATACTTCGGGGTACTTCTCCTGAATCCAACCCGCAAACTCTTTGGTGGCATTGTCCTGGATGCGCATCGCCTGAATCTCATGTTGATACGACTGCTCGTACAAGGCCACACCGCCCCCAATCACCACCAGTAGCCCAAACACCACCAGAGCGGACTGCCAACTGGTAAAGCCAATCCGATTTGCCCACGCATTAGCCTTGCTGCGGCTGGCCCACTCGATTCGATTAGCCGCCGTAGTACTGGCCTGCTCAATGCGCTCCGCTGTAGCCAGTCCTACAGCCCGTATCTCGTTTACCCCTTCATCGGTGGCGGTTTTCAGGTTGTTTAGGGTGGGCATACCCTGGGTCAGCTCAGGTAGCATCAACGCAGCCGTCGCTTTACTGTCCAGTTTGAAATCAATGCCCTGCCGGGCAGCCTGCATCAACGCATCCAACTCGGCTTGGCTGGCACCTCGGGGCAGTTTTTCCCACCGATCAAACCGTTTATTTAACCCTTCAATAGCGGTGTTCTGGCGGCTTAACTCATCCACTAATCGCTGAATTGGATCGTACCCATTAGGGGCGGCTGGTTGCGGTGCCTGTGCGGGACTACCGTCTGTGGGGATAGGCGTACTCGACGTAGGTTTCTGATTCAGGTTCTTTAGAAATCGGTTCTCGTTCATAGGTGCATACCCCGGTCCTGACGGGGACTTCGTTGGATACCTTGTTCTATCTGCTGCTCTCGTTTCAGGCTTTCGGCCCGTTCTAATTCAAGCTGACGCGCGGCTTCCTGCTGGCGCTGCTGAGCCAATTGCTGACGGAGTTGCTCGGCCTGATCCAGCGCCTGGCTCAACGTCCGGGCGTCGGCTTGTTGGTAGGCTTGCCCTAAACCCGCCTGCAACTCGGCCTGCCTACTTTGACTGGCCATGGCTAAGCCTAAGGCCTGCTCCCGTTGTTGGCTGCGCTCCAGAGCAGCCGCCTGACTCAATTCCGCTTTGAGTCCTTCGTCCCCGTATTTCATCCCGTGCAGATACCGGAACGATTCGGTCAACCCCCGGTCATAGCCAAAACTCTGATCAAAGCGTTGCTCGACCCGCTGACTAAAGCCGTTGCGTTCAAACCCACCTAGGACCACTCCTTTGGTCGTCCCTTTATGATTGGTCAGCGGACTCAAGTGGTAGGGGTTTTTCCGATCATGTAGCCCATCGGCTAGATCCTGCCGGTAGGTCTTTAGGTTCTCGGTACGACTCACAATCACATGGATGTGGGTCTGATCGCCCATCTTTGGCCCCCCTTTGGCCTGCTCGCCCAATTGAACCGCGCGGTCGGTGTAGTCGTAACTGCGGCTGTGCTCAATCTTGGCATACCACACCAGATCACGACTTTCTATCCCCTTTCCAAAATTTTGGGCGTAGGCCTCCATAGCGGAACGAGTGAAGGCTTTAAGGGCCTCCGGATCGGAGCCAATATGAGCCAGTTCCGATTTGGATGGGGCTAGGACAATCTGATAGTACTTGTCATCGGCCCGGCCTAAATTTCGCTTGTTGGCATCCAGCTCAGTGGTTACCTGATAGCCAGGTACTTGCTCGGCTTCCCGGCCAAACCAGTGACCTAACTGCTCCTTTTCCAGATAAGCCACTAGGCCTCCGCAGGAACCGCTGCGGTTCGATAAGCCTACCCCTCCTGACGGTATCTTGGTCATCATAGGTCGTTCTGCTGGGCAATGAGTTGATCGGCCTGTTGCTTGTACTCGCTCCTGAGGGCGTTATCCACCAAAGCGGTACGGAAGGATAGCCGCAGTAGGGTTTGCACCGCTTCGACTACGCCGGTCAACTGCTCTTCTAGCTGCGCCGGGGTTAGCCCCCCTTCCGATGTCTGCCGCAGGGCTTGTACATCGGCCTGCATAGGTTTTAAGAGTGTCTTCTCCTGCTCTCGGATAAATCCAATAAAGCGTTTATCTAAGGCATCCACTTTATCGGTTAGTTTCTTCAAGACGATATCCGGCGCATCCGCTTTGGGATAGCGGGGATCAAGCTTAGTGACCGCGAAAAATTGGAGCATGGTAGCCACTAAGTCTTTGTGAGATAACCCTAATTGATCACCTAACTTCTCTAATTGTCGGTGCGTTCCTAGACTGACAGATAAACTTTTACGTTCGTTCATACGGAAAATTTTACTCTTTTTATTATTGATAATCAGTTAGTTACAGTATTAGTATACAAAAATAACGGTTTTTATTAACCTATACAGATAGTAAATATCTGACTATCAACCTCGTAGAGCGAGACGAACGGTATGGAGCGTAGCGGAATAGCGTTCCGTCTCGCTCTCTTACAAGACCGTACCACGATACGCGCGCCGGATGGAAAAGCTTCGTAGTAGGAAGCTAAACAAGATACAGCAAACCACCAAATTACATCTTCGTCAGCTCAGGTAATTGAATGGGTATTGGTTTAGGTATTGGAAAGGGAATAGAATAGGGCAGTGTCTTTTATTTTCGCCAGCCTTTACTAAAGTAAGCTTTGAGTTACTATTAGAATAATACAAATCGTGGAACGTTTAACTAAATTTATAGTTTCGCGGCCCTAGTGCGTTTTTTAGTTTTTGCCTTCTTTTTTCCCATTCGCTTTAGCTAGTCTAGTTGCTGCTTTTTTGATTGTGGATAAGTTTAGTTTTTTGCCCCTTTTTACCTCTCAAAAGCGGTCTTTTTTGCATTTGCACTTTAGCAAATATTACTTTTGCAAACTTTACGGCTCCGTAACTAATTGATTTTTAGTAAGTTATAGGGGTGTTTTATGCGTGATTGGCGGAGTTTTATGCGTAATTGGCGGAGCTTATAGGGGTGTTTTATGCGTGATTGGCGGAACCATGGTTATTTTAGTTGCTTATTTTGTGAATTTCATTTAAAATTACGCATAAAAAGAAAGAATGACGCAGCTAGAGACATTCAAGCAAACCAATGCTATTACAGGTGCTAGATATGACTATACCACTACAGAGAAGCGATTAATCTATTTATCGCTTATTGAAGTCATGAAAACCGTCCAAAATGGAATCAACGACGATTTTTTCAAAAGGGAACTAATATTATTTATTCCTGAAAGTCAGCTTAAGAAGTCTGACGAGCATGACCATCGATATAGAGATTATAGAAAAGCAGTTGTTAGCCTACGTAAGAAAGATTTCTCTATCGATGCTCCTGATGGAGGATGGATAGAGACTGGATTTGTCAATGGAGGCCAATATATAAAGGGAAAAGGACTGGAGGTTTCTATCTCAAAATACGTTCTACCCTATCTCTATGAACTTACGAAGCGGTTTACTGTACTTGATGCTACGGTAGTGATGACTTTGACTAGTAAGTTTTCTCAGCGTTTTTACGAGTGGTGCTGTCAATGGCGATCAGTCGGCCGGTTTGAGTATAATCCCGATAGCTTGAAAGAAGTACTATGTATCAAGCTTCCAGTTGGCCAATTAAAGAGAGATGTCATTGAGGTAGCTCAATCCGAACTAATGGGCATGTATGAGGATGGCATAAGTGATTTGTATTTCACTTACAGTGAGGAGAGAGGAGGTCGTGGCCGTGGCGGATCTGTAAAGGGATGGGTTTTTAAAATACATACCAAGAAGAAAGAAGTAGCTCAGGAAAGGGCCAAGAATGAGGATGTCATCTTTGTCATGCGCTTTTTAGGGCAAATCTTCGGGAAAGATTCACCATTACTAGATCAGGCCTTAGAAGCCCTTAAAACGCACGAAAACGTCAAGCTATTCGCCGATCGGGCGGATGAGCTGCAAACTTCGGGAAAGCTTGATAAGACCAAAAATAAGCCTGGCTATATTCGCTCAATTCTTCAGAAAGAATTTGGTCTTGATAAGAAGTAAAAAAGCGTAGTGAAGTTGTTATTTAACCAACCAAAGAATAAGCAAATGAACGCAACTGCAATTCGTCAAGGCATTAGTTACGTCACTAACAGTAAAGGGGAAAAAACGGCTTTGCAGCTAGATTTGACCAATTTAGCTGTTCAGGAGATTGTAGAAGACTTAATGGACACCCTTGATGCTGTAGAGCGACGTAGTGAGCCTACGCGCCCTTTTGAAGACGTAAAAAACGAAATCTTGGCAAGTCGTGACTTATAAGATTGTTGTTACCGAGTCGGCGGCCAAGGAGTTAAAACGTATTCCGGCCAAGATGCAAGACCGGATATTCGAAAAAATAGAGGATCTAGCCGAAGAGCCAAAACCACATGGTTATAAGAAATTGAAGAACTTCGATATGCCAAGCAGCAACCAAAATGATTACTACCGGATTAGAGTGGGCGATTACCGTGTTATCTACACGATAGAAAATGAGCAGATAACCATCTTCATTATGAAGATAGCCCATCGTAAAGATGTTTATGAATAGAAACGCTAACCAAATAACCGTTGGAAGAACCCCCTTTTTTCCTGAACTGGTATTCGGTCGGCAAGTTGAGCAATCATGCCTTTGATATCATCCAATTCAGTACGTAAGTCTTCTTGTTTCATGGGTGGCTGATTCCCTTTTTTTAGCTGTTCCTGAGCATATTGGCGTAGATCTTCATTCATGTACTGACCAATAGTCTTACCCGTTCGTGTTGCAGCCTTTTCTATGGCCGTTCGTGTTTCCAGATCCACACCCCTAACTGTCCAAGGTGTTACATCGGGAGCTTTACGAGGACGTCCACCTTTATTTTTTCCTGTTCCGGGTTTTGTCTGACTTAACTCCAGTTCTGTCAGTACCGGTTCTGTGAAGTGCTCATGTAACTCTGGTTCTGTTAACACTGTTTGTGCAAGCTGCTGACTTAACTCCGTTTCTGTCATTATCTTTTTTATAGAATACTGCTGCAAATCCGGTTTTGTATTTGTATTGATTTGGTTCATAACAGTTATGTCAGACGTCTTGTCAGACACATAGTTAGAGTATTTTACAGGCCTATACAAAACCTATGTTTTGTCAGCGCAAAATGGAATTCTTCAGCTAAACAGGCGAATTTACATAGTAAATAACGGGTTTCATAGTTCAAATGGTCTGATTGCTGATAATTATTACTTCATAAGAAAGTGTATTTGAAATCAGCTTAGAAAAGGCCCAATCTGTCCAAAAAGGGGTAATTTATCTTGTTAAAAAGGAATTTATAAATGGTATTTACTATGCTAATTTTCTGATAATCAACGTACATAGAAATTTGTGGTTGCTTACCTATAAATTCTCCCATTATGCAAAAACAACCTGAGATGAAGGGCAGCCTCCCGTAATTCATCATTGAGAAATTGACCTAACATCTTACCTGTTTGTTTAACGGCTTTCTCGATGACACGCTGGGTTTCTTGTTCAGTACCTCGGACTGCCAACTAAGTTTATGTAAAGAAAATCTTTGTAATATACAAAGTGCTAAAAAATACGGAATATACTCAATTTAAGCTGGTATTATTCTATTTTAAATCACTGATTGGACCAACCGGTACGTATAAGAGCGCTTTCATCGTACTTTCTCCAACAGTAAAAATACTTAGTAAGTAGATATAGTCTAATATAATTTTAACTATAAAGCGTACTCTGTTAACTTATTATGACAGTAAAGACGTTTATTTTTCAAAACTCCCAATAATTTGAATATTATTGGGAGTTTAATAGCCATTAAAATAACCATTTGTTACATATTAATTCACAAACAAGGGGCAAGCAACTACTTGAGCTAGTCTTTTCGGAAACAAAACAACCGACAACCAAGGTTTAATCTGTGTGCAGCTATTATGTTTCCTCGACCTGAAGCCTTTCAGAAGTGAAGTATCGAAGAATTTGAATGTATTTGCCATTTCGTATAAAATCCTCCACTTGGCTGGTTTAATCGGCTCAACGGATTTCAGTAGTTAAAGTTCGAAAAGTCACATCTTTCTGAATTATAGGTTGTTAGTGGTTAAAATGCTTGAAATAACTCAAAAAATATAGTCAAAAAGTAGGTCTACTGAATATTGGGGTAGCTAACACAGTTGGAATATATCCACTACTAAAGGCAATTAACTAGTTATAAATCAGTAAGTTAATAAAAAATATATACTTTTTAGCGTTCATTTTAGAGAGCAAATAATTTTGCTATTTAGGTACGTCTAGAAGCAATCACATTTGATGCTCTTAGGCATTAAAAAGACGTTATGACCATCTAAACCCGACT
>NZ_BAAHBO010000020.1:0-14839 GCF_054776635.1 Spirosoma lituiforme | reverse complement strand
GTCAAGCTAGTTGATGTGGTAGTCTGTGGTTGGACTGAAGTTGTTTCCCTATTGCAGCCTGTCATCAAAATCAGGACGATAGATAATACAAATAAAATTTTCATTGTATGAAAGTGTTGTATAAGTGGCAATATGTTAAGTGGGCACCTATTTTTTGTCCGTCCGAATGTATTCAAAAGCGGGTAACTCAATATGAGTGAATCGGACAACTTGGCCAAATTGATCGCATATGAGTCCAAAGCATGTCTCTCCACCTGGTAATTGGTGCTCGTGAGCGAGTTGAGACATAGCTTTCAAATTTTGCTGTTCCAGCAACGATTGTAAACTATCGTCCTTCGTTGTGATGACTACATTCATTGACTTGTCGAATTGAGGCAACTTCTTCAACTCGGCCGTCAGTCGAGCAGGGCCAGTTGGGCTTTTACGAATATGTTCTTCAAAATACAGTTTATGGACTCTATCCCACACGTAGGTTCGTTCCAAGCCAGTTCGCGGGTCAGTGAAGATGAGTAAAAACAGCCTGCTACTCTTGGCAAGATCTATTTGAGTGCTGTCCTGAAAAGTCACAAACATCTTTTGCAACTGATCAACCTTTCTCATTCGGTCCTTCATTTGGACAGCATCAAGCATTTTAGCATCTGGAAACTGTTTAACTAAGCTCTGATCTTGAGCTTTATCAACCCGTAGCGCCCAGAAATGGCGATAGTGTCTGAAAAAGCTTTGTGATTGGCCATTGCTATTGACAAAGCTTACCCCTATTATCAACAATATGAGATTAAGTTTCAAAAGATACATCTGTTATATAATCGATGTTATGTTAAGTACTACAGAATGTATGACAAAAACAAGACATGTCATACACGATGTGTGACACCAAAATAAATACTTACCAGCGACAAAATGTGGGTAAAAGGTACTGGCTAAGCCACTATACTACTGAATGTGCTATGTGGTTCCCAGCCTAGCCAGTACCGGCTCTCAGGACGGACAATGCGGGCTTGGACGTGCCGATGCAAGATGCCATTGTACTCGCTCATGGAGTAGTAAACACGGCTTAACGAGCACGACAAAAATAAGAATCAGTATTAGAAATCTACTATTAAATTCAACACACCTTTAGGTAACGATTGACTGCTCATTACTCCAATAAATACAATTTAGAGCATGACTTACTTCGTCCATTAAATTCCTTAATTCAGTGTCTACATAGGTACTGCCAGCCCAAGAAGTTGTGCATGTCTAAAAGTGGCCGGATGTAATTAATCCCAAGCGGAATCGACTGCTCTGGAGTTGACGGAATCAGCGGGGCAGCCTTAACTATTGTCAGTTTGAGCATAATAACCATTTGGTGCACTATACTCGATAGCCCAACTCCGGCGTCCTATTCCTCACCCTGCGCAGGTGGTTTTTATAGATACAATAACACTTATTGATTTTGCCAGAACAACCCTGCTTATTTAATTTTATAGTATTACTCACTAAAACCGATCGTCTTTTGGTCTGAACAGTGAGCGTGTTGCCTTGGTTGTTATAGAAAAAACAACATGCAAACGCCCTACGAGTACCTACAAGCACATCTGTTATCCCAGCAACCCCTAATGGAGACCGAAGAAGGGGGATATTTAGTCTCGGAGGTAACTGTCGTTGATGAAACGACGAATGCCTTTACATTTAGCCTGGCTGGCTTTGGCATAATGGCTGGCCAAACTTTGGCCGGAAGCGTAGAGGATTCCCAAGATGGCAACTATCCAGGCACCTACAATTTTGTGGCTGGCGACGCTGATACAAACAAGCCCGTGCACCAAAATTACAGCCGCGACAATGTACTGTTGTTCTTTACGCAGGGAATTACAGTCTAACTTTTCGGCTAAGCGTATCCGTAGCTCAGTCAAACAAGAAATCGTTATGCTATTAATGACGGTCTAAAACGACTTCGCTAATGCGTCTAGCTTCTTTATACGCCCATTCTACGGTTAGAGTGGGCGTCCTGGTTTTAAGTCTTCTCTCAACGGACGGTCAGCCACATTTCAGGATAGGGCATCTCCCTTATCTCTATTGGTGAAGTGATGGACGACCCTGCGAAAGGAGGCACCACTTGCCTGGGAATCGAACAAGTTTTTGATAAACTTGTCCTTACCCCATTCGGTGAGCCAGTCTTGACTGGAATTTAAGCCGCCTGTCGATACTCAACAGGCGTTAGGAACTGCAAGGCCTGATGGGGCCGTTCCGTGTTGTACTCCTCCAGCCATGCATCCACCGTCTGACGTACTTGTCGGATACTCGTAAAAATGTGAGCATCTAAAACCTCCCGGCGAAACGTCCCATTGAATCGTTCGATATACGCATTTTGGGTTGGTTTGCCTGGTTCGATCCAACACAACTCAATCAATTTATCTTGACACCAATCCTGCAAGGCCTGACTGATAAATTCTGGCCGCGGTGGCGGACCACCCGTTATCACTGCGTAGCCGCTCTGGCTTACCATACCGCTTAACCAGTTGATCTAACAATCGGGCGCTGGGCGGGCAGTGAATAATCAACTTCGATACCCAAGGCTTCCCGATTGTAGTCGTCAACTACATTCAAGGTGCGAAACTTCCGCCCACCGGTTAAGTTATCAGACGTAAAGTCCAATAACCAGCACTGATTACAAGCCGTTGCTTTGGGCAGCGGTTTACGGACTGCTTCAGGTAAGCGCTTTTTAGTTTTTCGCCGTAAGCTTAGCCCTAAACTTCTGTACAAACGTCTGACTTTCTTATGATTGACCAGCTCGCCTTGCTTACGTAACCGCCGATAAATCTTCAAAACGTGGACTTGCAACAGTACACTGGAGATTTCACTTAAGCAGCCATTAGGGAGGTTAAGAAACAAGATTCTTGTTGAGTAGGAGTCTGATAATTCAAGCTTGAATGTTTCCGCCGACGATTGTACCACCCCTCGATGTACTCGAAGGTGGCCAACCGGGCAGCAGACCGTGTAGGAAAATCAGCATGGTGCACCAGCTCACTTTTGAACGTTTAAAAAAAACTTTCAGCCACTGCATTGTCCCATCGGACCGCCGACGCGGCAATTGCCTTTCCGGCCGCACGGGCGGCCCCGTCATACTCTGTACCACAGGCAAGCCCTTTAGCTGACGCCGGAATTCAGTACAGGCGTATTGCACTCCACGATCCGAATGGAAGAGCATTCTGTCGTTTATCTTCCTGTTTTTGAGCGCCATACGCCACGCTGCCACACTCGTGTCAGTCGCTTTGAGGCTATCACTCAAAGCCCAGCCGACTACTTTCCGGTCCGCTAAATCCAGAACCGCCGTCAAGTACAGCCAGCCCTCACCGGTAGGAACATACGTAATATCCGAAACCCATCGCTTCGGCGCTCCGATTCTGGCCCGGCCTATCAGCCGTAAATTCCCTATTTAGCAAGTTTTCAGCCACCGGATAATCATGCGCTGAGTCTGTGGTCTGGACCCGATACTTTTTGTACATGATGCTGCGGATGGCCGCTTTGTGCATCAAGCGGGCCACCCTGTTACGTGATGTCTTCACGCCCCGCTCCCGCAATTCATCAGCAATCCGAGGACTACCGTAGCGAGACTCGCTCTGGGCATGTACCTGCCGGATATCATCCAGTAACTGACTTTGTTTTAGCTGCCTGGCTCCAATCGGATGTTTGCGCCAATAGTAGTAGCCACTACTACTCACCTTCAGTACCTTACACATCCTCTCAACGGGAAACTGGTTGGCGTGTTCCGTTATAAATCGGAATATTTCCCACGGTCCGCCGCGCGGTCGCCCCTGGAGAAGATGCCGACTGCCTTTTTTAGTATATCCCGTTCAAGTTGAGCTTCTTTCAGCTCTTTCTGTAGTCGTTTGATCAGCTTCTGCTCCTCGCTCAGGGCGGTAGTCCCAGTTGCGAATTGACCAGGGCTTTTGTAGCGTTGTCGCCATTTGGTGATCCGGCTTGAATCGATGCCAAGTTCACGGGCGGCTTCCTGCACAGAACCTTTGGCATGAGATAGCTCGACGGCCATTTGTTTGAATGCTTCGTCAAACACACGTCTTTTTTTCATGACTAACTTCGGGTTTGTTCCCCAATGTGCCTAAAGTTCGTCTCCAGTCAAATGTAGCAAGTCCAGTGGTAATCTGTCTGGCCATAAAGGGTTCGTGGCTGGGTTAAGATCCGGTAATCAATAACGAGGATGAATCAAAAGCCTAGTCCGTGCCAAAACTGCCATTAGTTTACGACAAAGTAGTGCTAATGGGGGTTGGCGAATTGGGGATTATGAATAAAGGTACTGTCGGTAAACAAACGTAGAAAGGAAACTAAATCCGTTTTTTCGCCCGGTGTCAGATGAAACCCGTTCGGCTGACCAGCTAATTCAGGTGCCAGCATGGGACTAAGCTGAATGTGCTCACTGTAATGATCCAGCACCTTTTCCAGGCTACCGAACCGGCCATCATGCATATACGGGGCCGTTAGGGCGATGTTACGTAAGGTCGGCACTCGGAAACGACCCCGATCGAGAGCTAATCCCGTAATCGCTTGCCGACCCGAATCCGTGGCTTGCTTATCCAACCCGTTATTATGAAATAATTCTTGGTAGAGTTTCGCCCCCCCATGACAATGGGCACAGTTACCACCCCGAACGTTGCGTTCCGACGAAGGTGACCGGTTAAACAGCTGCATCCCCCGCTCTTCGGATTCGGTTAGCTGGTACTGGCCCGCTGCATACTGGTCATACCGGGAATTCGCTGATATTAACGTCCGTTCAAACTGAGCAAGGGCTTTGCCAATCCGACCATCGGTAATGGTGTCGGAGCCGAAAACCTGTTTGAATAGCGCTGGGTACGGTATCGTTTTCTGTAAAGCTCGGGCCGCTTCGCCCGGTTTAGAGCCCATCTCATCGGTATGCCCCAGCGGCACCAGGGCTTGTTCTTCCAGACTCGTGGAACGGCCGTCCCAGAATAATTGACGTACCCAGAGTAAATTGGTCAACGACATCGAATTGCGCTGAGTTGGTTTCCCATGAACACCGATGCTTCGCGCTAACCCATCGGTAAACGCTCGCGCCTGCTGATGACAACTCGCACACGAAATGGTCTGCGTAGACGATAACCGGGGCTCATAAAATAACATACGCCCCAGGTAAACCCCTTCCTGAGTAGTTGGATTATCGGCAGGAATGGTAAACCGTCCACCAAACGAGGCAGGATAGTGTAACGGGTACGGTCCGGTTGGCACGGGATCGTCGACCATCGTCCAGGCCGATAGGCTAGCCATCACCATGGCACCGACTAAACTACGTTTCCAGTATCGCATAGCCCTTTATTTAGCAAAACGTACTTCAATCGATTTCACTTCCCGAATCCAGCGGGCCGGTTTTTTCTCCCCTGGCACGACGATTCGATAGGGACCAACACCGGACCCTAATGGCGCACCATCCACGCTATCCGCCAAAATAATTGATCGTGAAGCAAAGTCCGCATCCAGTTCGGGCAAGGCGAACAAGACCTCATACCCATCAATGGCTTTTACAATGACATATTTGGTTAGGTTTTCACCCCGTAGTTCACTGCCCAAGGTGGCACCCGCCTGTTTCAGCAGGTCTACGACCAGGATGCCTGCATACTGGTGTTCTTTGCCATCGCGATCTTTTCCCGTTACCTCTATATGAGCCATCGCTTTTAAATCGGCCGCCTGTAAAGTTAACGGTTTGGTGACCTCTCCCGTTACGGTCAATACCGTTTGCGCCTGACTCGTCAGCCCGGTTAGCAAGCAAACGATCAGTACTAATAATGACCAGCAACCGGCCAAGTGTGTGTTTATGTTTTTCATACTAGTTCCTACAAATTACTGATGGCTAGATTAATATAGAAGTTGCGGCCAGGTTCCGGGAATCCTTCGGCTAGTGCATAGTTGCGGTCGAACAGATTATTCACACCGCCTTCCAGACTCATATAGCGTTGCAATCGAACGGAGGCCTTCGCGTTAGCGACCACAAAACTAGCCGCCTGGGTGCCGTAACTCGTACTATACCGATCCGAGTCATATTCTACATTGCCAATCAAACTGATTCGGCGCAGGAGCTGGGCCTGAGCGTAGACGAAGAGTTTGTGATCGGGCACGTCCACAAACTTCAGGTCAGGATTGCTCAGGTTTTGGCGGTGAATGTAAGAATACTGTGCGCCAGCCTGAAACGCGGGACTCAGCGGTATTGTCAGTGAAACATCACCCCCGTAAAATTGAGCCAGTCCCGTGTTCTGAAATTGATAAATGCCCGGCTGCACATTATTGACCTGTTGAATGGCATCCCTCAAGCGACTGTAGAAGGCACTAGCTTGCAGGGATACCAATCGGCTAAGCTGATTCGTATAAGCTGCTTCCAGATGGAGGGCGGATTCCGCTTTCAGGTCCGGGTTAGGAATAGCTGCGCCCATGCGGTAGGAATAGCGGTCTTTCACGGTTGCAAACCGGGTTTTCTTGGCGATGGTGAAACTTATCTGCCGTTGTAATGCTGGATTGTAAAACAAACCCACTTGGGCATTTAGCGCATCACTATTATTTCCAGGAAAAGACGAAATGGTTTTCGTGGCAGGTTCGTAATTCTGGGCTCGCAGGCTTTGCCGACTGTTATAACTGACCCCTGGAACAAGGGACAACTTATTGGTCAGGGCCCACACATCCTCCACGCCCACCGATAGGGTCTGATCGATGAACGTACGCACCGGTTCTCCGGCATTATTTTCGCGGTGACGATCCTGTTTATAATGAAATGATGCTTTCAAGTTGTGGCTCGTGGCAAGCCGATTGCCGTATTCAAGCGAACCGCCCTTGGTGTCATCGTTGTAATAGCTGTTGAAGGACGAGCCCCGTTGCTGGGTGGTGTACGTATTATTATCAAAGGCACTCAGCAGGTTTGTAAATTTGTCATAGAACAGACGAACTTTCAAATAGCTGCTCGCCGTCAGGGACGTCCGGGAGATAAAATAGAGACTCTCCTTATCCCAATTGGGCCACTGCAAGAAACGGGCTACCTGCCGGGAATCGGCACCTGCGTAAGGAGGTGTACCCTTGGTTCCCCGCTGATTAATATAGCTCAGGGTATATTCGTCCGTCGCATTAGGGGTAAAACCCACTTTGAGGCTATACTTCCGATCATTCCGATAGGCATTCTCCCGATTGCCACCGTCTTCCTGCGGCTGAGGGATAAAATCCTTGGATAAGGGAAAGGTTTCCTGTTTGAGCTGGGAGGCTGAACCTTGTAGGTAAAACTTCCCCAAGTTACTGCCCAGATTCAGGTTAAGTCGGCGACCCTGTCCGCTAAGCAACCCTGCCCGGCCATCAAACTCAAGTTTTTTCTGAGGTCGACGCGATACCAGATTAATCGCGCCACCCAATGTATTGGGGCCATACGTCACAGACGAAAAGCCTTTTGATACATTAATCTCGGCCAGATCGAAGGTGGTAAACCGCCCCAGATCCACGTACCCATCGTAGGGCACGTAGACTGGAATCCCATCAATAAATACGGGCACCTGTCTCAGATCAAACCCTCGGACATATACCATGGATTCGTTGCGGGCACCCACATTGGAGAGCGTCACCCCGGGTAGTAGGTTGAGTGCATTCCCCACATCGAGCCGATTGAAGGCTTCGATCTGCCGACTCAGCGCGGTACTGGCCGAGTCCAGGCTACGTCGCCCTAGAACGGTTACTTCGCCTAATCGAAACGTGCGGCTGGAATCCGTGGTCGTAGCAGGCTGAGCAAAGGCAGAAGAGGAAGCAAAACAAACCAGTAAGCCAAGTAACGACGTGTAAACCCCGTGTTTCATGCAGGTAGATTGAGTTAAACGTTGTATTTTGACAAATATAACGGTTTGACCTATCGAATAGCCTATTCCCTAACACAAGTCGCTCGTTATCCATAAAATCGGAGATAAGCAGATAACGGACCACGATTTGAGCTTTACCGTATCTTACTTACAGACATCTGCCGGGCTAAGTAGGCTACTTCGCCTTCTAGCCCGGCAGATGCCGAAGCTTTTTTAGGCCAGATCCTGGCCACAGAAGCAGTTGGATGGCGACTCTGGCTGAATCAAGGCGATTGATCAGGCCTACTGTTTACCCGCTAAAAATTTGGGTTCCCAGACCAGCTTCGTGTAATAAAGCCCGCCTACCGCTGGCCCACCAATGAACGTATAATAGGGCTGGTTGAGGACATTCGTCCCCCCCGCTTTCACCAACAGATTAAGCGTTGAGAGCCGGTAACTCACCTGGGCATCCAGCGTATTGATGGCCGATACATTGCCCGTGGCCAGTTCCGATTGCCACAAAAATGCGTCCTGGTGTTTATAATTTACCGAAAAGCCCAGCCCGTTCCACAGATTGCCGTTGGAGATGTTGAGGTTGGTAATCCAGCGGGGGGTGTTGAAGGAGCTTTCTAATCCGTCGCCATTATCGGCCCGGTCGAGTTTGGCATAGGCCGCATTGCCACCCACCGACCAGTTCGGGGTCAGGCTGTAGCGAAGCCCTAAGCTGGCCCCGTAATTATACACCTGGGTTTGGGAGTTGGTCCACAGCCGATACCGATCCTGGGTGGTCGAGGACGAAAAGTAGTACGCCAGCGAATCCCGATTCGAGCCTTTGGCCAGGTTGGCATTCACCTGGGCGATAAAGTTTTTATAAGCCGAATAGTAGACGTCGGCATCCACGTAAAGCCGATTTTTGAATAGCAAGCCCTTGTAGCCCACTTCAAAACTATTGACCTGCTCGGGTTTTAGATAGGTGTAGGGGCTCTGTTTGAGGAGACCTTTATTCTTTTGAATAGCCTGATCGGTCGTCAGCTTATTGGTGTTAACATCGGTAGTAATAGCCGCCTGAAAGGCATTGATGGAGGTGACCAGGTAAGCGTTTTCATAAATTCCCTGCGACATGATCGGCAAGCCACCCACCCGTTTGACCCCCCCGGAGTTGATATTGGTAAAGCCTTCGAAGAGGGAGGGAAAGCGGTACCCATTCTGGTAAGACAGGCGAATGTTGTGCGCTTCGGTGGGTGAATAGACAACCGATACCCGGGGATTCAACCGGGCGTCGAAGTAATAGTTCTTGTCGACCCGCAGTGATCCGGCCACCTTCAGCCGATTGTCAAAGAACTGGCGATTGATTTGGACAAAGCCGCCGGTTTTACCGTAAATAAGATTTTTGCCGGCCTCGGTTGGGTTGATAAAATAATTGCCATCGGGGAACACCACATACCGCCGGAAATCGAACCCCGCCTGAATGCTGAGGCCCGTCTGCTGACGAAACCGCTGCCAGAGGACCCGGGTCGGTTCGACCTGGCCTTCTACATGATACATCCAGGACTGCACCCGAAGGGCTGCGCCAATGTCCCAGTTGTTAATGTCGCGAAGTTTGGCGATCAGGTCGTTAAAGGCGGGTGTACCCGGCACCGGGCGGCCTTTGTCGGCGATGGCGCGGGCATCCCGCAAAGCATCCGGCACCGCTAAACCGGCCCGGGTATCGGTATTGAACTGGTTGGTAAAATCAGCAAACCACTGGTTATCGGTCTTGAATGACTTGTCGATGTTTTCGGCCATGGACCGGATGTTATAGGAATCGCCCGTGTTTTCGTGGGTTTGGTAGGCCCGTACCTGCACCGAGGGCGTGGTTAAGGTCAGACTGTGCTGCTCGAGCCGGTAATTCTCCAGTCGAAAGCGGTTGGTACGCTGGTAGACATTGTTTAACGTGGCCCCCTGGTAGGTGTAGGCCAGCTCGACGGTTGGCGAGAAGCGGTAATGCAGGGATACATCGCCCCGTAGATTCCGCAAGCTGTAATCGGTGGCCTCCGCTTCGTAATAGCCCGTTCGACCAATGCTGTACCGCTTACCTCCCAGGGTGAGCGTTCGCCGGTTGGCCGCTTCGTTCCCGTATCCGTTGACGGGGTCGTAAGCGGGATTATCAGCCCCGAACAGGCCCAGGGACGCGTTGCCATTGGGATTCAGATCATCCCGGTTGCCCGCCACCCAGTCGTAGCCTCCCTGATAGACCAGGTTCACTTTGACCGCGAACCGATTCCCTAGTCGGCGGGCATACCGGATACTGGTTTCGGAATAGAGCTTGGGCGATACGGCGGCATCGCTCACGTGGTTGACGCCGGTTTTCTGGCCAATGCTCAGTCCCTCGGAATCAAAGGGATTGCGCGTTAAAATGTTGACCAGACCGTTCAACGCGTTCATGCCATACAGGGCGGACGCTACGCCGGGCACCAGCTCGACCTGTTGAATGTCTAAGTCCGATGGAGCCAACGCACTGGCAATCGGGGCACCAATGTGGGGGGCCTGGTTATCACGACCATCGACGAGTTGAACGAAGCGGACGTTGGTGGTCGCCGCAAAGCCGCGTGTGTTATAGACTTTAAAGCCTAAGCTGGAGGTAAGCAATTGAACCCCTTTGATATTCTCAATAGCATCAAAATACGAGGGCTGAGCCGAAAGCCGAATACGTCGCGCATCAATGACATCAATACTGACCGGCGATTTGAGAATGCTTTCCGCCACTCGGGACGCGGAGACGACTATTTCACTGAGTTGAATTTTGCGCAACGAATCTTTGGGCGTTATGGTAGTGTCGGGCCTGACGGCGGCTTGTAGGGTCGAATGAACGAAAAGAAAAAACAAGAAGACGTATCTCATACAGGGCGTTATTTTCGAGTAAATATAACCCTTTCGCGCATTCGTTTGGCATACGGTTACGGTAAACAAATGAGCGAACTAAACCGGAACGTTTAACCCGGCAGCCGGGCTATCTCCTCGCGCAAAAATTGCTGAAACCTTTCCTGTAGAGACTCGTAGAGAGCCAGGTATTTTTCGCCCTCGGCCGTAACGATGGTTCCCCCTCCCTACTCGCCCCCGATTTGGGTGGTTACCAGCAGGCTGTCTGCTTGCTCGTTCATCGAATGAATTAATGTCCAGGCTCGCTTGTAGGACATGTTCATGGCCTTGGCAGCCTGACTAATGGAACCGGTCCGCTGAATGTGCCCCAGTAGTTCCAGTCGGCCAATGCCCATAAACCGTTCCGTTACTTCGCCGGACGAGGTTTCCAGCCAGATCCGGCCATTCAGCGTTAATTTGTTCATTGTGCCTTGTCGAACTAGTTTAGGGTGCTAAGATAAAGGACAGGAGCGACGGTTTGGCGGCCTTCGCCCGTTGTGAGGGTGGCTTGGTCATTACCACAAGGCAGAAAAGACGTTCTGGCAGGCAGACAACGAAAAATAGACCTCGCTAATCAATTCAAACGCTATATTTGAATAAACATAACGATATAGGAACCTGATTCTACGCTGTCGTTCGTTAATGATCCGGTTTACAGGCCAGCCGTAGGGTTTCTGCACGCTGGCTTTGTGGGGTCGGTGTTGGCTGGGCTGACCCCGACCTTACTGACTGTATCCGCTGAGGTCAATAAGCGACTCCATCGAAAGCCCGTTGGAAACAAGTGGCCAGAGTCAAGAAAACATCTACTGAAGAATGATCAAGCGAACCCTTTTTTTTCTGCTGCTGGTTTGGTCCAGCAGTACATTCGCCCAAACGCTGCGGGTAGCGGTAGCGGCCAATGCTCAGTTTGTCATGGAACCCTTACGGGAGGCTTTTCAGAAACAGTCCGGCGTTCAGATCGAATCCATCGTCAGCTCATCGGGCAAACTAACGACCCAAATTCAGCAGGGAGCCCCCTTTGATGTGTTTTTGTCAGCAGATATGGAGTACCCCAATGCCCTCCACCAACAGGGCCTTACCACCAGCCAACCAATCGTGTACGCCTACGGCTCGCTAGTGCTGTGGACGTTGAGTGAGTTGCCCCTATCAGCTGATTTGCGCGTCTTACAAAACCCCCTGGTTCGGCATATCGCCCTGGCTAATCCCGAAACGGCTCCCTATGGCGCAGCGGCTGTCTCGCTGCTAAAATACCGGAAGATGCTGGCCTCCCTTCAGCCTCGTCTGGTCTACGGCGAAAGCATTGCCCAGGTAAACCAGTATGTGCTGTCGGGGGCCGCCGAGGTGGGCTTTACTGCAAAATCGGTCGTACTCGATCCGGCCCTGAAGGGACGTGGGCACTGGATTGATCTGCCCCCACCGGGTTATTCACCCATTGCCCAGGGGGTGGTCGTACTTAAGCGGACGGACCAACCCAAGGCAGCCCAGCAATTTGTTCAGTTTTTGAAGACCCTGGCTGCCCGACGTCTGTTGCAGCAGTATGGTTACCGCACCCCCAAATCTTAATATTCCTTTGCTATATGCCCATCGACTGGGAACCCATCTGGCTGACCCTGCGCTTAGCCAGTGTCACCACGCTTTTACTGCTACTTGTGGGTGTACCCCTGGCCAGTTGGTTGGCCCTCAGCCAGTTTTGGGCGAAGCCCCTGCTGGAAGCCTTCGTTAGCCTACCGCTGGTACTGCCCCCTTCGGTCGTTGGGTTTTACTTATTGCTGGCCTTTAGTCCAACGAGCCCGCTGGGTCACTGGCTTCTGGACACGTTCGATCTGCAACTGGTCTTTTCGTTTCCGGGCCTGGTCGTCGCATCGATCCTGTATAGCCTCCCCTTTATGGTACATCCCATCCAGGCGGGGCTGGAGAACCCACCCGTATCCTGGCGCGAAGCGGCTTACACGCTGGGTCAGTCGCCCCGGCGAACGCTGTGGCGGGTCCTACTGCCCAACTGTAAACCAGCTTTACTGACCGGTATCGTTCTTTCGTTTGCCCACACCATCGGCGAGTTCGGGCTGGTCTTGATGATTGGGGGTAATTTGCCGGGACGAACTCGGGTGGCCTCCATTGCGATTTACAATGAAGTCGAGCTATTGCATTTTGATACGGCCCATGCGTATGCCGCCCTGTTGCTGATTTTATCGTTTGTAATTCTACTGCTTGTTTACAGCCTCAATAAACGGGTTACCCTATGATCACGGCTCACCTGAAAATGGCCCGGTTGTTCGCTGAAGGAGCCGGTGAACTGCATGTGCAGTTTGAACTGGCTTCGGGCAGCCTGACGGCCCTGGTCGGGCCATCGGGTTCGGGCAAGACGACGCTACTTCGGCTACTGTCTGGCCTGGAAACGCCTATCCTGGGACGCATCCAGGTGGATGATACCATCTGGCTGGATAGACAACAGAACGTTAATCTTCGTCCGCAACAGCGTTCGGTGGGCTACATCTTTCAGAATGCCGCCCTGTTTCCCAACCTGACCGTATGGGAAAACATCCTGTTTGTCACGCCAAAAGGGGAAACCGGCCGGGCAGACGAACTCATCTCGGCCACGGGATTAGGCCCTTTTGTGCACAAAAAACCAACCGCTTTGTCCGGTGGCCAGCAGCAACGGGTCGCCCCGGCTGTTATTGCTGGACGAACCCTTTGCCGCCCTGGACGAAGAGGCCGCCCGCCAGTTACGAGAAGTCCTGCTGGGGTTGCATCGGGCCTGGAAAACAACGACGCTGCTCGTCAGTCATCATCCGGACGATGTGCAGGCGTTAGCCGATCGGGTTATTCGCCTTTCTCAGGGCCAGATCGTAACTGATCAGCCCCATGAGGTCATTCGGCAGGCACAAGGCGAACAAATTGAACGAGTGTGGTATGATCAAACCCATCAGCAATGGGTAATTTAAACTGCTACCTTCCAACTCCGGTCAGCGAACCCGGCCTGGGGTCAGTTGTCAGTGGGTACGTTACTCAATCTGGCTTGGTAATGGGCAAGGTTTGACCGTAAAACGGGTACTTCTCACAAGTGGACTATAGAAGTTAGCGGACCCGTAAATCGAAGAAACTCGGTGTCATTACGGTCCACCTATCGCTGACAGGGCCAATAGCTTCTATATAGTTGACGCCCTAAACAATCTCTTGATTCCCACTTCATGCCATATTGGCGTATGCTACGAATAATTATTTACAGTTATTAAAAAACGCCCCAATATTGAATCAGATACATAAACGCTCCTTCGTCTCAAGTAGGAGCATTATTTGAGAATTTAGAATTTTAGATATCTGAGAGGAATCTTATAATTTGACCATCTGTAAAGTGAGTTGATAACGCTATGGAAGACCCTAAACGCATCGTTCAAGAAGGATATGATCAGTTGAGTAGTCTCTACAGGACTCATTACGAACAGTTGAGTCCAGATCGATATAGCGAGTGGTTAACGGCTCTGACTAGCCTTTTACCCCTTAATGCCAGTATTCTCGAATTAGGCTGCGCAGATGGCATTCCAACAGCCCGTTTTCTGAGCCAGCAATTTGCCTACCTAGGCGTCGATCTTTCGCCGGTTCAGGTTCAGCAGGCTCGCATCAATGTTCCTCAAGCTCGCTTTGAGATTGCTGATATGGCCAACCTTATCTTTCCCGGTAGCTCATTTGATGCCATCATTGCTTTATATTCACTTATACATCTTCCTGTGACTGAACAGCCTGATTTAATAAAAAACATCTACCAATGGCTTAGGCCAGGGGGCTACTTTCTATGCACAGTAGGAGCAAGCGAATGGACTGGCACTGATTCAAATTGGAATCAATCGGGGGCGAAGATGTATTGGAGTCATGCGGATAGAGCTACCTATCAATCATGGTTCACTGAAACAGGATTTACTTATCTTGAGAGTTACTTTGTGCCGGAGGATAATGGGGGACACACTTACTTTTTGCTAAAGAAGCATTAATATCGCTTCAAACGCCTGTGGCTGTTGCACAACTCTGCTTCCCAAATCGATTTTTCAACATCTGACTTGACAACTAAGACTTCCTACCATTGTCTGCAATTCTTAGTTGAGAAAAAGCATGCCAAAGCCTAGAAAAGTGTCTTG
>NZ_BAAHBO010000019.1:0-18233 GCF_054776635.1 Spirosoma lituiforme | reverse complement strand
TAGGGACACGGCTGGACAGCTGAAAACAAGTGATTTGCTTTTCAAGATATTCTTTTCTGCCTTGCATACCTCAAGATACAGAAAAGGCCACTTAAATCCCTAGGTAGAGTTGTGCAACAGCCACGCCCGTTTGAAGAGACGATAGTTTAAGTGATCGCCCAAGCTATTGGGCGATTCAACGTCTTCCTACTGTGTCTAAAAGAAAGTACCGGTTATGGATTTTACAGGAAAAGAGCATCTATACACATACTCCTATAACCACGACCGATTGCTACCATGATCCCTTCTCAAAATGGCAATAACTTAGAAACGCCAAGAGGTAAGTTCAACCGTTTTACAGGTGGCATGCTTAATAATTATGTCATAAGCGCCTGGCGTAGTTTAAAGCGACAGAAACTGGCTTCATTCATTAATCTTCTAGGATTAATCCTCAGTGTTACCAGTTGTGTGCTGATTATGGTATATGTTCAGCATGAGTTGAGTTACGATAATTACCACCTCAAGGCCGACCGCATCTTCCAATTAACGACCCAATTAACCGTGGATGGAAAAGAAAGTCATACGGCTTGGGCTCCTAACTTTATTGGCCAGCAGCTAAAGGCCGACTATCCCGAGGTCGAAGAGGTCGTTCGACTGCAAGCCAATCCCGGCAACATCTCTTTCAAGATAGCCTCTCAGCCAACCAATAAATCGCCACGCGTACTTAGTCTGGATCAGGTGTATACCGTGTATGATCCAGCCTTTTTGACCGCCTTCACCTATCCCATGTTGACCGGCGACCCGAAAACGGCCTTAGCCCGTCCCGGATCGGTCGTCATTACGGAACAGGTAGCCCGAAGGTTTTTTGGTAACGACTGGAACCAGGAGAAAGGAATACTTGGCCAACTAATCCAGTCAGGGGGGAACGCCTATCAGATCACCGGCGTACTACGAGACATCCCATCCAATACGGATATGCCTGTCCAGGTACTGATTGCGCAAAAGGCGGAGAGTTTAGAGAAGCAGGCTTGGTGTACTAGCTACGTAGTATTTAAACAGGCGGCCAGCGGTATCGACTTTTCCCCAAAACTGGCCAAGGTAGCCGAGCCCATTCAGGCTGACTTTGCCAAACGGGGTAGCCACATTGCCTTTGTCTTGGAAAACCTGAGGAATATTCACGTAGGGGAGCCTAAACTATTTGATACGCCTAAGGCCAATCGATCCTACTTAATTATCTTTTCCCTGGTAGCTGGGTTTCTGTTGCTGATTGCCTCGATCAATTACATCAATCTTTCCCTAGCTCAATCCGTCGGGCGAAGCCGGGAAGTGGGCGTTCGCAAAGCGATCGGAGCCGCTCGCTTCCAGGTCCTGATTCAATTTCTGGGCGAGTCCCTGATGTTGACTGGCCTAGCCATCGTGCTCTCGATACTACTGGTGATTCTACTGCTGCCCGTCTATAATGAAATAACGGAGATGCATTTCTCGCTTACCTCTCTGATGACTTGGCCGATGGGTGGCCTGCTGGGTGGTATTTTTGTCATCGTTGGCGTGCTGGCCGGGAGCTATCCCGCCTTTTACCTGGCTTCTTTTGAGCCTGTAACGGCCTTAAAGGGCAAACTTCGGCTGGGAGGGAAATCTGCCCGATTACAAATCAGCCAGTTGCTGGTCGTACTTCAGTTTACCATTTCGATCACTATTATCATTGGTACACTGGTCGTCTATAAACAGTTACACTATCTGCAACATAAGAATCTGGGCTTTAAAGGGGAACAGGTGCTGATATTGGATATTCCCCAGCAAGCCGTCAACAGCGGAGCTATAGCCTCACTCAAGGAAGCGCTTGCTGGCTTAGCGTATGTACGGGGTGTAGCCCTAATCGGTTCCCATTCCCTGCCTAGCCAGGAAATGAACCTATCATCATTCAATCTGGAAAAGGATGGCAAGATGCTACCATTGCCCCAACGCTCCATTAACGTAGACGAAAACTACTTGACTCTATTAGGTATTCCCCTCATCGCCGGTAGGAATTTTGTCGATGCCCGGATGAGGGGTAAGGAGACAGGTCAAGTAGTCCATGAGGTGCTAGTCAATGAGGCATTGGTGACGAAGATGGGATGGAAAGTAGAAGCAGCCATCGGCAAGGACATCAGTCAAGGGCCCCTTGGAGCCGAAACGTGGCACGGACGGGTGGTCGGGGTCGTCAAAAATTTCCATTTCCAGTCCCCCCAACAGCCGATCGAGCCGATGGTCTTGCAAAACAATGCCTGGCAAGGACCCGAAAAAGTGCTCGTAGGTTTATCCACTGAGGCACTAACGGATGGACTTAACCTAGTCGAAAACCAGTGGAAACGGATCTTGCCGGATCATGCGTTTGAGGGTACATTTCTGGATGCAACCTTTGCCCAGCAATACCGGCAGGAACAACGCCTGGTCACGATCTTCAGCTATTTTAGCCTGCTAACGATTGTTGTTGCCTGCCTGGGTTTATTCGGCTTGTCCTCTTTTTCCACCGCTCAGAGAACGAAGGAAGTAGGGGTTCGTAAAGTAATGGGTGCTCAGTCCTATAGCCTAGTTTATCTGCTATCCAGGCAATTTCTCTTGTTGGTTGGCTTGTCCATCCTCCTCGCGAGTCCATTGGCCTGGTTTACGATGAAGCGATGGTTACAGGATTTTGCCTACCATATTTCAATTGGCTCTGGTGAATTTGTGCTGGCTGGTGGTGCAGCCTTTTTAATTGCTAGCTTAACGACGAGCTACCATGCCATACGGCTGGCTCGTACGAATCCAGTACGGGCTTTGCGGTATGAATAGTGGTTTAGTCAACCCTGTCGACAAGGTTAAAGCAGATAAAGACTATTTGCCTTAATCTCGTAATACGCTCTATTCGTGCAATAGCTGTTTATGCTGCTTTAAGCAAACGACCGCCAGTCGAGCGCGGCTCTTAGACAAAACGCACCGGCGGCCCGGCGTTAAGATCAGGGCGACGGCGTCGCAGTAGCCAGTCCGGCACCACCCGTGCCTATGCCGTACTTTTCCGCTGAACTACCCAAGCTGTTTCATGAATGCCTTTTCTCCTGATGGATTCCGACTAATCAGGCACCTAGATATCAAACTTTTCCAACTTACTCTTTCGATAGACATACACTTCATACGCGTGTTTCTCGAAATTGAATACTTCTTCAAAAACAACCTTATCAGCTCCTTGGCTGAGCTTCTTGGCCTGGGCCTGTTTGTCAGGTGGTAGCTCGCTGAAGGGAATACTATGCTCGAACTCGAAGCCTTCGTCATATTCAAACTCCAGCGAAAATAATTTATTCCGCCATTGAAGCTGCGTCGTCATGCCATTGGCCAGTGGCGAGTAGTCGATGGCAATGGGTGTTTTCGATACGACCTGACCAGCCGCTTCGGTAAATAAACTCAGGCCAGAAACGACCATAGCGGCATAACCAACCCGACGAAAGACCTCTTCACTCAGTCGGGGTAACAGCCATTTCATACTATACGACGAGATCATCGCGGCTACAGCGATCACAGCTCCCAATAGGATTGCCTTTCTTATCAGCAACCCCAACGACGCGTACAACGCTAATTTGACCAGGTGAAGCAAAACCTCGTTGGCTGCCCGTGTGGCCACAATTTCTTCTTTTGTCATCCCGTAACGCAGATAGAATCGGTTGAATAGCAGTCCTACGGCTCCCGTCAGTCCTGAAACAAAACCGGCTGCCAGACCAATTAAAGCTAAATAGCCTTTGGGTAATGGATAGACTTCCTCTAATTCTTCTTTGGAACGAAAAATCAATGGAAGGTTGGCCATCAGAAATAACCCCATCAACAGTTCCAGGTACAGCGGATTGATGTAGCTCAGCAGCCGAGCCCCTAAATAAACGGCTGGTAAAGCCGGGGGAACGAACCAGACGACTACATCCCAGCGAATACGGGACCAGAAGGCGATGATGCGGGAACTGGAACTGGCGACCGTACCGATGGACAGTGCCGCTGGAACCTGGGCTCCGGGTAGGAGTGAGCCTAAAACAGGCAAGAGAAGAAGACCGGCTCCGCCCCCACAAACCGCGCTAAGGGAAAAGGCCAGTAGGGCGCAGCCGAACAAAAGCAGACCGGATAAAAACATAGCGGATCGGGTTAATACAATCAATACATCTTATAGAATGAGCACCAGCGTACCACCAATAATCAGCATTGCTCCGATAGCAGCTTTCCAGGTCAAGACTTCTCCCAGAAACAAAACTGATAGAACAATAGCAATGGCTACGCTGAGTTTGTCGACGGGTGCTACCTGCGACACCTTGCCGAGTTGTAGCGCCTTGAAATAGAAAATCCACGAGAGCCCGGTCGCTACGCCCGATAATACCAAGAACAGCCAGTTCTGGCGGCTGAGCGTGGGTAACGCATCGAGGCCACCTCGCCAGAATACAAGACCCCAGGCTACAAACAGAATAACGACGGTTCGTATAGCCGTTGCCAGATCCGTATTGACCCCTTTGATACCCACTTTAGCCAGGATGGCGGTCAGGGCGGCAAACAAGGCTGATAATAATGCATAAGTCCACCACATGAGGATAGTCGTGTTTAAGGCAAGGCAATCAGGAAGTGCCCTTAATCAGGCAGAAAATTCAATGCGTTTAAATCAGTCTTCTTTCAAAAGCCAAAATGACGAGTTATGGGTGCTTTCCCGGCGGGTAAGTGCCTTCTTTAGCCACGGATAGACCCGATACGCGACTTCGGTCGAGAGTAGGCCAATCCCTGCCCCAACCAATACGTCCGATACCCAATGTTTATCATTGGTCACTCGAAAGATGCCGGTCGAAGTGGCCATGGCGTAGCCACCAATGGGAATCCAGGGGCTGACTCCGCCAAATTCCCGATCCAATAAACGCGCTCCGGTAAAGGCATTAGCCGTATGTCCCGATGGAAAAGAAAGGTAATTGGACCCATCGGGCCGAAGCTCATGGGTCGTATGTTTCAGTCCCAGCACGACACCCGTACTGATCCCGTAGGCGAGCAGACTAGGTAATGCCCGGTCGAGGGGTTTCGACCGACCTTTCACGCCCGCCAGACTCAATCCCGCCCAAGCGATTACTGGTCCGTATTGCAAGTAATCGTCAGCCTGGGTGCGAAAATGAATGTTATCCTGTACCTCTCTCCGAATGTAAAAACGGTCGAAGTGACTGTTTGGATAGTCTGGCGACAAAGCTAATCCAACGGAAATCAGCGCAGCGGGCGCAACCCATCGGAAGGTAGCAGGACGGGTAGGTATGTCGTCCCTCGATACCCGCTGGGCAACTGTATTCAACGGTTGCCCAAGGGCTGTGAGTAGTGGAAAAAGAAAAAGCCAGCTGCCCAGCAGCCAGGAACCGAATTGCCAGTTTTGTTTCATCAGTTGACTATTTATAGTCTCTTGTGTAGACCCGGTACGTATGCAGATTCCTCAGGGTAAATTGGATACGGTGACTTTTTGCAAGCGGGCGGGTAGTGTAAAGGAATGAAGTAAACCTAAAGAGAATCTGTAGTTAGTCAAGGGAATTGGAAAGGCTAACACAATCGCTCCCAACTTCAAAAAGTATTCAGCATTGGGTTCGTACTTTGGCGAACTAAGCTAATGGCATGAACATGATTTTTCATTTAACCAGCCAGTAGAGCTGTTCATTCTCTTATAAAAGGCATTCGCCACATTTCTTTTCTATTTATCAATCAATACAGGCAATCTTGCCCTATCAGGCAGCAGTCCAATTTTTCAGATTCGGTTATGTGGCTAAGAACTACCGTTTATTTATTTTTCCTAACGACAATCATTACGTACGCTCAAACGCCGGGTAGTACAATCAATCCGACAGTCCCGGTTCAATCGGGCCAACCGGTTTCCCCTTCTGGAGGGGAAAATCCAGCTAAAGGCAATGCGAAAATTTCGGGTTATGCTATTGATTCGACCATGACCAAAGCGGTCGAATTTGCCAATGTAGCTTTATATGAAACCACAAGTGGGAAATTAGTGGATGGAACGGTGGCTGATGAAAAGGGGAGATTCTTGCTCACTCGTATTGCGCCGGGCTCTTATCGGCTACTCATTTCGTTTCTGGGTTATAACGCCAAGAGCGTTGACAATATCGTTTTGACGAAGGGGCAGGCTAAAGACATTGGGGTCGTTCGACTAACGGCTAGTACCCGCACCTTGAATGAAGTAACCGTCGCTGGCAAGAAAGCCTTGGTGGAAGACAAAGTCGATCGGCTGGTCTATAATGCCGATAGCGATCTGGCAGCGAAAGGGGGGGGACGCCACCGATATTCTTAAAAAAGTACCCATGCTCTCTGTTGACCTACTGGGGAACGTAACGCTACAGGGCAGTTCCAGTGTCCGGGTCTTGATTAATAACAAGCCGTCGTCTATCCTGGCCGGTAATCTGGCCGATGCCTTACGGCAAATACCCGCCGATCTCATCAAAACGGTCGAAGTTATTACCTCGCCCTCGGCTAAATACGATTCGGAAGGTAGTGGTGGTATTATCAACATTATTACCAAGAAGAATACACTCCAGGGCCTGCATCTCGATGTTGATAGCGGCCTGGGCAATCGGAATGCAACCCTGGGGTTAAATGGTAGTTTCCGAAAAGGTAAATTAGGACTTAACCTCAATGGGAATGGCCGTCTAATTTATAATCCGTCGGCATCGGATTTAAATCAAACAACCTACTTGGCATCAGGAGCCACGCCGGTTCGTACAAATCAGCATATTGATGCCTTCGACAAAGGAGTATTTGCCCAATATGCGCTGGGGCTGGATTATGATCTGGCGAAAAACCAATCGCTAACGGCTGGCGTACGGCTGGGTATTCGGAACTTAAACCAGGATCAACACCAGTCGACAACGATCCTATCCAATGAACCCATGGCTCTTCCCTCAAAACGGGATGTGTATAGCCAAAACTTATCCAATTCAATTGATGTCAACGTCGACTACTTGCATACGTACGCAGGTACCGGTGATGGATCTAAGAAGGAGTTTAGCCTGTCAACTCAATATAGCCAGAATAAGCTGACCAACAATTTCGACGCTAACCAACTGGATACCCTTGGTTTGATCAACACCCGGCAGCGAAACCTGAATGATGCGACGAACAAGGAGTTTATTCTCCAGGCAGATTATCAGGTACCTGTCAGTCAGCGCTTTCAGTTAGAGTTCGGTGGAAAAAATACCCTTCGTCAGGTAACGAGTCTCTACCAATATCTGCTGGCTAGTCCTACTTCTACCTTCGCCACCGATGACAGCCGTCCGTCTGGCTCGCTTACGTATGATCAGAACATTGCGGCTGCTTATGTATCAACCACGTTTACGACACGCAGTAAACTAGCCATTATGACGGGCTTACGGTATGAGTATACCAGCATTCAGGCCCGGACCGGAGGGTCCCAGACTGGAGGGTCCCAGACCGGAGGGTCGTCTGCTGGTGGGCAGGGTTCGATCTCAATTCCCGATTACGGACGATTATTACCCAGCATCAATCTGTCCAAGAAAATCGGGGAAGGCACCACCGTAAAACTGGCTTATACCCGACGCATTCGACGCCCGTTTATCGACGACTTGAATCCCAACTTCAATACAGTCAATCCCCTCAATATTCGGATCGGCAATCCGTATTTGAAACCCGAAACCGTTGATCGAATTGAAGCAGGCTATAGTACGCAAGTGAAGAAAACGTATTTAAATTTTACGCTCTACACCCGACTCAACACAGACGATATTCAATCGATCAGTCAACGCTCGGATACGTTGGTGGGAGCTGTCGTGACGCGGGTTACCAACCTGGGTAAAGAATATAACTACGGATCTAATTTATTTGCTACGGTCAATATTACACCCCGGTGGAGTGTCAATGGCAACATAGATGTGATGTACCGCTTTATTCAGGGCTTAACGCTGGACATCAATGGTCTGTCGACTCTGATCAGCAATCAGGGTTTCCGGTGGGGCAGCCGCATGGATACGCAATTGCAACTCGATAAAGGCTGGGCTGTTCAGGCAAATATCGGGTATCGGGGCAAAGACATTAATTTGAAAGGCTACCGAATTGGTTTTGCTCAGTATTCGCTGGGTGCGCGAAAAGATTTTAGCAATAAGCGAGGCAGTCTAGGGATTGCGGCTGAAAATTTTCTAACCCGAGGCATGGGCTTTACATCGGTACTGAATTCGGCTCAGTTTGATCAGGATTTCCGGCAGTACATCTATAACGCCAGTGTTCGGGCAACGTTCAGTTACAAGCTAGGTAGTCTGAATGGGGCAAAGGTGAAGAAAAATAAGTCTCTGGGTGACGAAAATTGATTGCATACTTTGAAAGAGGCAATCAATTTCCATTAACTCTAAACTAGTTAATTCATACGCATGGGTTACTGTAACCCTAACCCGTTTGGCACTGGGTTAAGTTTGATTCATAACAACGGCTGTTCAACATACAGCAGCGAAGTCTTGACCTCAATCGGAACGCAGAAGCAGAGTCCAACTACCTTTTTTAGATTATGCCTAACAGTCTCACAAAAACGCTCCTATCTAAGAAGAAGGAACGTTCATGTATCTGCGCTGAAAAATGGGCGTTTCACGAGAAAGTAAATCAGTCAGAATGTGGTGAAAAAGTATCAAGTAAAATGCGAATCTTTAGCCCATCAGCAGCGAAGGGCGTGGCAGTGGTTCATAAAAGACAACACAGACGCTCACCAGTAAAATAAGACGTATCAACCAACTTGTAGGACTGCTTCTGACTTCCTTAGTTTGTCCACTCATCGACTACCTTAGCGGTACGATGCCAATTCAGCATGGATCACGAAACAAACCGCCTTACCCGATTAGTTACACTGCTGACCCTCTTACAAACCAAACGGCTTCTGTCAGCGACTGAATTAGCCCAGCGCTTTTCGGTCAGTACCCGAACGATTTACCGCGACATCCGAACCCTTGAACAAGCGGGGGTACCCGTCGTGACCCAGGAGGGTAAAGGGTATACGCTCGTGGAAGGCTATCGGTTACCCCCTATTATGTTTACCCGTCAGGAGGCTATGGCCCTACTCACGGCCGAAAAGCTAGCTATTGGCCTTACTGATACCGATACGGCGCAACTCACCAACTCAGCAATGGACAAGATACGCGCGGCCCTACGACGCACCGACCGCGATCACCTGGAAACGTTCGCTCCCCAAATTCAGGTCCTAGGAACGGGTGAATCCCAAAGCCGCCAAAATGCTTACCAGCAGGTAGTCACCGCCATCACTGGGCAGCGAGTCGTCCGGCTCAGCTACCGGGCAGCCGTTTCCGCGGAGCTCACCACACGGGATGTGGAGCCCATCGGTTTATACCTAAGCCAGCAATGGCACTTGGTAGGCTTTTGCCGCGTGCGGCAAGCATTCCGTAATTTTAGGCTCGATCGCATCCAGGAATTGGCCATCCAGGCCGAAGCCTTTCCGGCCCGGTCGGAGACCCTGGCCCAATACTGGGCCCAGGAGGCTACCCGGCGAGGTAGAGATAAAGTCGTTATTCACTTTCAACCGACAGCTGTGCTCGCCGAACCGGCTCAGCGTCTGCACGATACAAAACACCAGTATGGCTGGGCCTACGAGCAGCTACTACCGGATGGCCAGCTGGAGATGACTTTTTTTATTGGATCAATGCCTTACATAGCGGCTTGGTTGCTACCATATGCAGGCGCCGTTACCGTGCTCGAACCTGCCGAGTTACTCCAGGAGCTGGGCGAACTGGCTAGGCGGGTGTATCAATTTTTTACACCCGCTACTCCGGGTATGACATAAGGCTGTCAGTGGAGGTCATGACCTTTGTCCAGTTCAATGAGCAATCGCCTTGTTGAACTAACCGCAAACAAATAGGACAATGGAAAAACGAACAATCGATCCCTGGAAATGGGGTGAGTACACCAATTCGGCGCAAGCCGTGGAGGTCAAGCAGGTCGAAGGAACACTTTACTGCTCGGGGCAGGTAGCCATGGACGCCAATGGGCAGCTCAGCCAGGCCGATATGAGAACTCAGTTCCTGCAGACCATTCAGAATGTGGAACAACTTATCAGCGAGGCAGGCTACGAATGCACAAATATTGTCCGCCTGAATGTGTTTACCACCTCAACGGCCGAGTTTTTTACCACCTGTGTGGATCTCTACCAGGGATTTACCGCCCGGCATGGCCTTAAGCAGGCCACTACGCTGGTTGAGGTGAGAGGACTTTACCAGTCGGCATCGATTGAAGTAGAAGTGACCGTCGTTAAGTAATTCGCCAGCGCGTAAAACGAAGGGCCGGACTAATCCGGCTCTTTGTCGTTGTCACCTTTTCCGAAGAAACGTTCTGAGCGAATTAGACCAGCTCAAATGAATTTTTTCTGGGTATGGACGAATATCTCCGGCAGCATTTGAGCGAGGAGGATTATGCGTTTCACCGGTCCGCCGGTGCGGGTGAATGTGGTAAACCTTTAGCTGACGAAGAACCAATTCAGTAAACCTCAAACACCTTATTCATTTTGAGAGCGGCAAATTTGCTCGAACTTACTTGTCTGAACTAATTCTTTTGTTGCTTAGCGTGTAAATCCGCCCCATTGGAAGAAGAACCCCCTATACAGGCAACAAACAGATAAAATGGGTGTCCATTGTGAATTAGTCAGGTCTTTTCTGTTGCTCAACCAGTACTAGCAAGAGCGTAAGGCTCTAAAAGGCTATCTTTAGTCAAGCTCAATCCCAAATCAGCTGTGTTTCACTACTCGGAATTTGCTATTCAGGACCAATCGGCCTTCTTCATTAAGAAGTTGTGGACGTTGGATAATAGCACAAATCTGAATCCTGTTTTACAAAAATCAATACTGCCAAATGGCTGCTTCAACCTAGCTATTATCAAGGGACATGGTATTTCTGTGCGGCATCAGAACGCAGCTATTCATCTAACAAAAGGAGTTTACTACTGCGGACAAATGACCAAGGCAATTCAAGTAGATATAATGCCGGGGACCAAGGCTACGATGATTCAGCTATTTCCCTGGACACCGGTTCACTTCCTTTTGCCAGCAGTCTTGTCGGCATTTACCGATTCAATCATCCCTATCCATGAACTGCCGTCGAACCTGCCAATAAAATGGGACTACTTACTGGGTCTTCATAGGGAGTCCCAGATTCATCGCTATGTAGCTACTCATCTAGGTAGATCGATTAGGCAAAATGCCGATAGTCAGTTGATTACTAATGCCTGTCGACTAATGCTGGAACATAGCGGTAATATAGCTATAGTAGCCCTATCGACCGAGTTACACTGCTCGACACGCCATCTCCAGAAGTTGTTTAAAGCCTACATTGGTCTTAGCCCTAAAGATTTAGCCGTTATTATTAAACTGAGAGAATCAGTAGACGATATCGTCTATCCGCATGAAATTCACCACGCCAAGCTGACTGACCTAGCGCTAAGCAATCACTTTTACGACCAAGCTCATTTTATTAATACGTTCCGCTCGATCGCCGGGATCACACCCCGACAGTTTAACGCATTGAACTACCTTCTCTCCTTGAAGAAATAGGCCTATTCGCATTTATCCAATTTTCCCGAAACTGCTCAAAATACCTTTGCTATTGCAACTATTGACCAATCCAATAGCAATGACGTATCTATCTTTTAAACGAGGTCATCTGGCTCGCTACCAACTCGTTGCCAGACTAACAGCAGGTAGCCTGCTGGTGCTGAAGTCTGCGTGGCTCTGGTCTCAACCGATTACCCCACTTGACAACAAAGCTAGCTTAGGACAGTGGGGAATTGAAACGCAGTATATCAGTAAGACCATCCTGCCAGGAGACGACTTTTACCACTACGTTAATGAGGGATGGTTAAAATCGACACCACTGCCTGCCGGCTCTTCAGTGTTCGGCTCATTTAACTATGCCGCTCAGAAAAATCAGGAACGCATTGCCAGCCTAATTCATGATGCAGCCCATTCAAATGCCATCGGGCCAATGCAGTTAATTGACCAACTTTACGCAGGATACCTGGATACTACCCATATTGATCAGCTTGGTATCGAGCCCATCAAGCAGGACTTAATGCATATCCTTGCGTTGACAGACTACCAGCATGTAGCCCAATGGATGGCTAAGCCAGGAGCTACCTCAATTGTTACCATTCATGCAGGACCTGATCCAGGTAATCGAAGTCGGTTTCTAGTCTGGCTCAGCGAGAGCGGCTTGGGTCTACCGAGTCCAGATTGGTACCAGAAAACAGAATCGCCTTTTCTCGACGCTCGAAAAGCCTATCTGGTTTATATCACCAAGGTACTTGACTTGGCTGGCATCAATGAGGCTAGCCAGCGGGCTACTGACATCCTGGCCCTTGAAACGAAGCTTGCCGCCTTGCAATGGACGCCCGTCCAACTGCGGGAGAGCAAAAACGCACGTGTGATGTCTACCGCACAGCTAGTTGATTATGCGCCAGGGTTTCCTTGGACAACCTTTCTGGCAGCCAGAAACGTAGCCACGCCAAACGAAATCTTTTTACAAACAGACACGCCCTTAAAAGCAAAGGCCGAGTTGTTTAGCCGTACACCCGTCAGCGTTTGGTCGTCCTACCTGGCTTTTCACTGGATTGCTAGCTACTCCTTTCTGCTGCCGGAAGCGTTTCGGAAAAGTTATTACAACTTTTATTCGACAACGCTTAATGGGATTAAGACCATTTCCCCACGGGAAAAACGGGCGGTCAATTACACGAATAGTCGCCTGAGCAACCTGATTGGTAAGCTCTATGTGGAACGCTATTTCCCGGCCTCTTATCTGACCAAGATACAGGATATGGTAAGCTATGTCAGGCGGGCATTCTCCGAACGATTGGCAACCTTGGACTGGCTGGACGAGCCGACCCGAAAAGAGGCCCTGACTAAACTTAATGCGGTCACCGTACGAATCGGCTATCCCCAACAGTGGCGTGATTATTCATCCCTACGTCTTGACGCCAAGAACCCTGTCCAGAATGAGCAACGTGTCTTACAAGCAGACTGGGAGTATGAACGCTCACTGCTCACGCGAGCGTTCACCAGCAACGATTGGTACCAAGCACCCCAAACGGTCGATGCAACCAGTAGTAAGTTGTATAATTCCATTGAATTTCCCGCCGGTCTGCTTCAGCCGCCTTTTTTCGATCCATTTGCGGACCCTGCCGTCAATTTTGGCGCTATAGGGGCCATTATTGGGCACGAATTAGGGCATTGCTTTGATGACCAAGGCTCGCAATTTGATGCTTACGGGGTCAAACGAGACTGGTGGACAACGCAGACCCGCAACGCATTTGACGAACGGAGTGCTAGGTTAGTGACGCAATACGATTCATATTCGCCCATCGATAGCCTACATGTAAATGGTAAACAGACGATCGGTGAAAACATAGGTGATTTGACGGGAGTTGTCGTAGCGCACCAAGCCTACAAGCTTTATCTGGACGATCACCCCGGCAGCTCACCCGTTCTAGACGGTTTTACGGGCGATCAGCGTTATTTTCTTTCGTGGGCACAAGTCTGGCGGTGTCTTTACACGCCGGCCTCACTTCGGAACGCCATCGCTCAAGGGTATCATTCACCAGCCCAATATCGGGTCAACGGAGTGGTCAGTAACATTGATTCTTGGTATGCAGCGTTCGGAGTGCTTCCACAACAAAAACTGTATCTACCGCCAACCAAACGGGTTCGCATTTGGTAAGCAATCGATTCATAATACATTACGAAAATCGTTTCTAAACGTAATAATCTCCTCGATCGCTGAATAGAAGAGCTCTCGTTTGATAACCTATTTGTTGGGTAGTCACAATCCGACGGATTGTGACTACCCAACTATCCCAAAACGACCGATCTACCCGTTTCCCAACGATGAAAAATAGTGTCTGCTTTAGTGGCTTGCTGGTCGCCCTGTTTCTAGGCTGTGTGCGCTGTGACGCGGCAGGATTACCTCCTCAGTATACCCCTAAACCCGCTAGACAGCCCACTTATTTTGTCATCAAAAATGTGAATGTCATTCAGATGACCTCGACCAATCGAGTCATCGAGCAAGCGACAGTTGTCATTGAAAACGGCCATATCGAAGTCATTGCATGGGACCATTACGAAAAACGCTCAGGTCATCGATGGAACGGGCAAATGGTTGATATCCGGACTCATTGATGTACATGTGCATCCGCCGACTGGTTTCTCGCTGCATCCGGGAGTGCCCACCCAGCCCCCTAGCGTCACCTTCAATACGCAGGACTTGATGACGCCTTTTATTACGAATGGCGTGACGACAATCGTTAACCTGAACGCTAACGTCGAAGCTTTTTGTCAACGAAAGGAAGTGCAGAAAGGGTATGTGATTGGCCCCCGTATGGCCATGGCTGCGCTAATTAATGGGGGTGTAGGGCCTGGCCGAAGGGCCAATACTGCGGAAGAGGGTCGTCAAGCGGTTCAAGATGCCAAAAACGAAGGCTACGAATTGATCAAACTCTACTCTCAATGGAGCGCTGAAACGTTTGTTGCTATCGTCGACGAAGCGGCCAAAGTGGGCCTAAAGACGGTCGGCCATAATCCCAATGCCTTTCAGGGAAAACTCAAGCAAGCCTTCGTTCCCCATTTTGACCTGGTAGCCCACGCCGAAGAATTCGCCAAGCATGCTAGGGATTTCAGTGAGCAGGAAGCGCAACGATTTGCTGGACTGGCTAAACAAAACGGCACCTGGTTGTCACCTACCCTGATTGCCGTCGTGCGGATTGCCGAGCAGGTCCGTTCCCTGGACAGTCTAAAACAGCTCTCCACCCTCCAGTACGTGCATCCGCTGCTACAAAGCAAATGGCTAACGGCCAATAGCTATAACCGGAATTCTAGCCCGGAACGAATCGCTTATTTCAAGAAGCTGGTCCGGTTCCATGTTCAATTAGTGCGGGCCTTCAAAGCACTGGGTGTACCGATAGTAGCTGGCACCGATGCTGGCGTTTCCGGGGTAGTCTGGGGGTTTTCACTGCATGACGAACTGGCCCTGTTAGCCCAGGCCGGGTTAACTCCTGAGGAAGTACTGGCTTCAGCTACACGATTACCGGCTACCTGATTAGGCATGGCTGGCGAAGTAGGCACGGTTGAAGTAGGCAAGTTAGCGGACCTGGTGTTATTGGATGCGAATCCGCTGGCAGACGTGAACAACACGCGCCAGATTGCTGGGGTGTTTGTCAATGGTCGGTGGTTGGCTAAAGCTCAACTTCGGCAGATGCTACCAGCGCAGTCTAAACGGAATGCAGCAGAGAAAGGACTGTTTAATTGACAGCAGTTGATAGGCCATTGAGAAACGATTGATTGCTGACGTTTGTAGTAGCCGCCAAGCTCTCTTGAGCCAGCCAGGTTTTATGCTCAAACCGGGCTTATCATCCATTTCTGCGTAATCTCAACAAATGCTGACTTTAATAGTTGTCCAACGCTATCCGTAGCATACGCCTGGCAACGCTTACCTACCAAATGGTGTTATTCAACTACCAAATGGACGCGTTGGCATACATTCCTTTACATGAAGCAGCCTAACCCGTTACCTTTATGAAGCTTATCATCGAATAGGCTCTGGCTAACCATGACGTATAATTTCCTTTTAAACTGTGTTCTATGAGTCGCCAACCGGGGCGCTTTCGTCTAAATGGGCAGCAAGGCAACCACCTCAACTAAAACGAGGGATGATTTAACCTTGACTAGGCCATGTTTGACTGCCTGAGAATCGACTTCCCATCAGTGTTCACCGTGCGTAGTACCAGTCGACACTACACCACATGACCATGTTGTGAGCCGGCACTGAATATGACAAATAAATTAGTTCGTAGTCTTATAATTAGAAACGGGGAAGCTATGCACCTATTCAGGTGAAATCTGCACCTGCTTGTGACAGCCTTCCGCTAAACTTGCACCAGCATTATGCTCCTAAAATAACGCCTGCCGGAGATGAAACAGCGATCATACAGTTGCTGCTCAAGCAGAGCGTTCAGTTGGACGGCTTATTTATAACTGTCAACTACAATCCCTAGCCTACGACCCCTATGAACCAATTCCTGTTAACCGCGCTCACCACGCTGGTGGCCACCACCGCTTTCGGGCAAAACAGCGTCAGCATTACCCAAAACGGCACAGCGACCAACTCGGCATCCGTCACCCAGTCGGGTGAGGGCAACAGTGTTAGCATCAGCCAGCGTGGCGATGCAACGACGGATGGCCCTAAGCCCGGCAACTGGGTGAGTCTGCGGGTGCCCAAAGGCACCCAAACCACGATCAGCCAGCACAACCGTGGCGACGGACCGTTTGGCCCGAACTCGGTTGAGATTTCCCAGGAAGGGCAGGCGACGGCGACCATCACCCAATCATCCCAAACGGGTCAGAACGCCATCCACACGCTCCCCGTCCTCCCCGACCATCGAGGGAAAACACAGCCGTCGAAAAAACGGAATCGGCAGTAACGCACTACTAATAACCACGTAATTCGATGAACTAATCTATTGAAACATGTACTCCTTACCCAGCAATAAGACAGCCTCGATACCGCCTTTTAGCGGCTAGCCTAACGACCCATGCCGATCAGTCACCTGACGGCAGCACCGGAAACAACGCCGGTCTGAGACGGAGCAGCGGTAATCCGGTTGCTTCTGGCTAGGGGCGTTTAGTGGAGCAGCCTGTCTTACTCGCTGTCGACTCAAGCACATGAGTAACTCACCCAAGCCGCGGGCTGTCAATTCGACGACGCCCAAAGGGAATCGATTGGTTCCCGAACGAGGATTCGTAGGCCCGACCCACCCCGTGTGGTTCAGGCCGATTTAGCCGAATCTACCCACCGCTGCTCACCAGGCAACGCTGGGTAACGCACCGACAACAAAGTGACAACGCTCGCTGGCCAGGAGCTGATCACCCGACGGAAACGCTCTTACGATACAGAAAGGCGCATCGAACGCCAAAAGACCTTACGGTTCAACTCATCTTTTTTAGTTTTTACTACCCCAAATCATGAAAAAAGTATTTCTCTCGATTGCTGCTGTGTGTGCCATCACTACTGCTTTTGCTCAAAACCAAGCTACGCTCAATCAATCTGGAAATAGCCAACAGGCTATCATAAAACAAGCTGGCCAGAACCAGGCCTTAGTAACACAAAACAACGGTTCGTCTGGAACGGGTAGTAATAGCCTGACCTCTAGCCAGGCAGGATTCGGCAATTACCTGCAGTCTACGCAGTCCGGAACAACAAACTCGGCCAGCTTTACGCAGAAATTACAGGGAAGTTCGTACGCGTACTCGACGCAAACGGGAACCTCAAACAAGATCACCTCTGAGCAGGCGAGCTACAGCGGGTCGGCGGCTACGGCTACCTTCACCCAAAGCGGTACGAGCAACGAGGCAACACTCAGTCAGGCCGACAACGTTAGCGGCCAGGGAGGCACGTATGCTACCTTTACGCAAACCGGTGACAAAAACGTAGCCTCCATTAAGCAGGGTGATGCGATTACTGGCGATGGGAACACGGCTACCATTACGCAGAAAGGCAATCTGAATACAGCTAAGCTTGAGCAGACAGGCGTTCTGAATATGGCTGATCTGTCTCAAGTTGGCAACAACAACGTAATTAAAGGGTTGGGTGGCGACGTGGCTATTCAGAACGGTCTATCTAACAGCCTCACGATTAGCCAGAACAGTAATTTTAATACGGCTTCGGTAGGTCAGAGTGGCACCGGAAACATGGGTACTATCCAGCAGGGCAACTAACAATTAGTTGGCCTGGGCGAATCAAGCTTACAGTGGTACTAACGAGCCGTCCTCATAGCAGGGCGGCTTTTTGCTGTTCTAGTCAAAAGGTAGCGTATTTCAGTAGTCAACCCTACCCTCCACTATCAGATTATACGCTTTACAAGACTTGATCCGACATTACGAGGCTTGATCCGCCATTACGACTTGCCATAAAAGCCACTCGTTGAGCAAGTTCAAGAGCAAGAGCAGAATTCTAACTTCAACCGATTTTTGGTTGAACGAACGGATGATTTTAGAAACGGATACGAGGATAGTAATCGGTAGACTACAAGCTAAAGTTTAGCGTTTCAAATAATAATCGTTTCATAAAAGGCTGATAAAATGCCACTTATATACGACCAAAGCTTTCCAAGTAGCTAGCTAATACTTTCCTCTTTTGACAACCTAAAGACGGGTATATTTTCCCCGATGGTCATCCCTAACGTAATACGAACGATGC
>NZ_BAAHBO010000018.1:0-25629 GCF_054776635.1 Spirosoma lituiforme | reverse complement strand
GATCCACTTGCTGAGTTGGCACGCCCTTTTGGGCTTGTTCAATGATGGCGAAGCTAGTGGCTCGTTGGGGTTGATAAGGGGTCTTTGCTGGCCCGCCTGGTTGAGTAAGGCGTCGCCTTGATGAAGCGGGTGAGGAACCTTGAGCAGGCGGCTGAGAGAGAGTAGCCATAAGAATAATTATTTACCAACAAAGGTAACTGCTTTTTTACAGTAAGTCAACTGTAAAAAAGCAGCATTGCTGGATGAATAGTCGTTCGAGTGAAGGATTCTCATTGAAACGAAAAAAGGCTGTGTATATCTGCTTCAAAAATCGGGCGTAGCTAGTAACTCTATTAGTGTATGAAACTGCGCATTAGTGACTGTTTTGCTCAATCTTTCCGATCCGGCAGTCCGACTTAACAGAATGAACACCTGTATACGGATAATTAGTACCTATCTTTTAGCTACTGTGTAGTTCGGGGGGAGTACCAATGGGGGAGCCGAATAGCATGCCGCCGTATTAGGTAGCCCCCTGCTAGCGCTGTTAGCAGCATCGAAAGAACGACAACGGGCCAAAACTGACCCATCGGCAGCAGGCGGGTGAAGGTTTCGGCCCAAAAACCCGCATACAGCCCCACCACCGACCAATTCATGAAATTGTAATGCCAATAAATCCAGTTGGGAATCCGCTTGCGCAGAAAGACGGGAAGCATTCCCCCAGCCAACCCCACTAAGCTCATGGCGGCTAGCCAATGAAAGGGACCGAATTTACCGGTTAAATGATACACTTGGAAAGCGGTCAGGTTCAAGGTAAGCATACTAACGATGTAGGCGTATCCTAATTGCTTGTGGAGCCACTCCCCTTTGGTATTCAGAAAAACAAGGCTACCGGTTAGGATGGCCAGTAAAGCCGCTAACAGATGAACCAAACCGGCAGTAGAGTGAAACATAAGGAGAAATGAGGGAATGAACTGATGCGACAAAAATAGGTCTTGGCATCGCTCTCTACCGGATTATTTAGGACTAACCTGGCTTATTGACATGTCAATGGGTCAATTTGTAGCGTGAACTTCGCTCGTGTTCCGCTTAGGCTGAGTTTTATTTACCAAATCCATCCTTTGTAATCAAACAATGTATTTTTTTGAACACGTTGAATTAATCTCAACAAACCCTCCCAGTTGAGACGATAGAGTGTTTATAATTCGGGCGTTTAATAAGATGAACTCAATTTGTGGTATGTCTCCTAATCGAAAGGTGGTTCTTTAGGCTAGAACGCTTGCTTTTCATTAAGTCAATCACTTCGCAACCAAAGTATTGTTTTCTGCATCTTGGCTTTACTAATTCACCAGATTTCAGCCATGATGAGGAAAACTGTCTACTTCTTGTTGGTCATTTACTGTGCCGCTTGTAGCACTACCCAACCCTTTAAAACCACCGATGGCAAAAAGCTACCCAATAGTATTGCCGAAATCCGACGACTAAAAATTAATGGCAGTAAACAGTTCCTCACCATACGGGGAGTAGATCGAGCGAAGCCTATCCTGTTGTGGTTGCATGGAGGACCCGGTAACGTAGCCATGCCCCTGTATATGCATCATAGTGCCGCCTTAGAAGAGCAGTTTGTAGTCGTCTACTGGGATCAACGGGGATCGGGAAAGTCGTATTCCCCGCGTATAGCACCAGCCAGTATGACACTAGATCAGTTTATCAGCGATACTCATGAATTGACTTCCTGGCTAAAGAAGCACTTCAATCAAGATAAACTATTTCTGGTGGGGCATTCGTGGGGCGGTTTTCTGGGCTTACACGTCATTAACAGGCACCCTACCGATTACGCGGCCTTTGTAGCGGTTTCCCCCATCACCGACGGCCCGCGTAGCGAACGGGTGTCCTATGAGTTCAGCCTTAATCAGGCTCAACAACGAGGGGATACCGCTGCTTTAAGCACCTTAAAGCAAATCGGACCACCGGTTCATGGAGTCTACAAAGGCGGATTTGAGGCTACCCTACAGGAACGAAACTTGGTGCAAAAATATGGGGGTGACTATCACCAGGACCTTGGGGGAACATTTTATCGAATCCTGTGGCGGTCCAAGGAATATAACTTGTTGGATTACCTGAAAATTAAGAAGATAGCTCGTTTAAATTCGCCGATGGATCATGCTATCTGGCCCACGATTGATTTGAAACGCCAAATCCCCATGGTCAACGTGCCGGTTTATTTTTGTTTAGGTCGTTATGACAATCACCTCCCTTCGCACGTGATAGCCGACTATGGCGCATCGTTGCAAGCGCCAGTGAAAGAAGTCATTTGGTTCGAAGAGTCGGCTCATTACCTCTGCTTTGAGGAACCCCAAAAGTTTCATGCCTTACTGCGAGAGAAGTTATTGGGGACTATCTCAGACACCGTAAGCACTTCGGTTAAAAAGTAAGCTATTGCTTATTTCGCTAAACGCTCCCACTTGAGAGGTATGAAAATCTCATACCCGTAAATAGGGTATTTAATGAAACAGATCATTAACGAGTAGCTAGCCACCTTTACTTAAACAGTCCTTCTATCAACTTGGTCATACTATACTACACATACGACCTTAAATACGACCCGGTGCGGCTGGCAGGGTGTTGCGCCACGGCTAGCGGAGGCCCCTGGGCCACTACCTGACCGCCTTCATCACCAGCGCCCGGGCCCATGTCGATGACCCAATCGCTGGCCACAACAACGCGCATGTTATGCTCGACCACAATAACCGTGTTGCCGCCTGCCACTAGCTTACGAAGCTGACCCAGCAGCTTGTCCACATCCGCCGGATGCAGGCCAGTGGTGGGTTCATCGAGGACGTAAAGTGTGGAGCCGTTGTTGGTGCGTTGCAACTCGGTAGCCAGCTTGATGCGCTGGGCTTCTCCGCCCGATAACTCGGTGGCGGGCTGTCCCAAACGCAGATACCCCAGCCCCACTTCGCCCAGCGCTGTTAGTGGACGCAGAACCATCGGTTCTTTCTCAAAAAAAGAGCGCGCTTCGTCGACCGTGAGGGATAGCACTTCAGCTATATTTTTGTGTCGGTATCGAACCTCCAGGGTCTGGTCATTGTAGCGGGCGCCTTGGCAAACCGGGCAGGGTTTATAAATGCTGGGCAGAAATAAGAGTTCAACCATCACAAAACCCTCCCCCTGACAGTGTGGACATCGGCCTTTAGCCACGTTGAATGAGAACTGACCAGCATCGTAGCCCCGCTTGTGGGCCATTGGCGTGGCGGCAAACAGTTTTCGGACCGCGTCAAAAAGGCCCGTATAGGTGGCCATGTTGGAGCGGGGAGTGCGGCCAATGGGCTGTTGATCCACCCGGACCAGACGCTTGATTCGCTCCAGGCCACTGGTGATTGTACCACCCGTAGGAAACGACCTTTCCTCTTCTAAAGAACCTGCTTCGTCCTCATCAATTAATGACTGCCCCAGATGAGCCGCCACGAGTTCGACCAGCACCTGACTAATCAGGCTGGACTTGCCCGAACCCGACACGCCGGTCACCGCCGTCAGCAGACCCAGGGGGATGGCCACATCCAGCGCCAGTAAATTATTCCGGCTTACCCCGACCAATTGAAGCCAGTTCAAAGGGGGAAGGGGTGATGCCCAGGAGCCTTTTTGCGAGCCAAACAAATAGGGTCGGGTCTGCGATGCGTTGATGGTAGCTAAACCTGCCGGTGGGCCGCTGTAGAGAATTTGCCCGCCTAGCTCACCGGCCCCCGGTCCGACATCGACCAGCCAATCAGCTTGCCGGATCACATCCAAATTATGTTCAACAACAAATAAGGAGTTACCCGCCTGTTTTAAGCCCGCTAGTGCCGAAAGCAACGCTTCTGTGTCTGATGGGTGCAAGCCGGCTGAGGGTTCATCCAGTACGTACACCACCCCAAATAGATTCGAGTAAAGCTGCGTGGCTAGGCGCAGCCGTTGCAGTTCACCTGGTGAGAGCGTCGTCGTGCTCCGTTCCAGGGACAAATATCCCAAACCTAATTGAAGTAACACCTGAAGGCGGGCCACCAGATCAGCGGTGATTCGGCGAATCACTTCCGCCCGCTCGGGCTGAGCTTCTTTCGGGTTATCGATATAGGGCTGGAGAAGCGTCGTTAGGCGCTTGAGAGGTAGTTCGGACAGGTTTGTGATCGTCAGGCCCGCAAAGGTGACGCTCAGCGATTCAGGCCGCAACCGTTTCCCCTGGCAGGTCGGGCAGCGGGTTTGAAGCATAAAGGCTAATACCCGCTTTTTCATCAACTGACTTTGGGTATTGGCGAAGGTATGCAGCACGTGCCGCCGGGCGCTGCTGAAAGTACCCATGTAATCGGGCAGCTCCTTTCGTTCAACGGCCCGCCGGGTTTGCTCGGGAGTGTAACCGGGATACACAGGAACAACGGGCTGCTCCTGGGTGAATAGAATCCAATCACGTTGCTTCCGGGGAAGCTCCTGCCAAGGTTTATCGACATCATAGCCCAGCGACACCAAAATGTCGCGCAAGTTCTGGCCGCCCCAGGCCTGTGGCCAGGCCGCCACCGCCCGCTGCCGAATGGTCAATGAGGAATCAGGGACCATCGATGCCTCGGTAACCTCGTAAACGCTGCCCAGCCCGTGACAGGTCGGACAGGCTCCTTCGGATGTATTTGCTGAAAAAGATTCCGCGTACAGGATACTCTGGCCTGGAGGATAGTCACCGGCCCGGGAATACAGCATCCGCACTAGGTTACTGAGCGTAGTGACGCTGCCTACCGACGAGCGGGTGGTTGGTGTACCGCGCTGCTGTTGTAAGGCAACGGCCGGAGGTAAGCCTTCGATGGCGTCGACTTCGGGAACCGCCATCTGGTTGAAGAGTCGCCGGGTGTAGGGGGATACCGACTCTAAATACCGGCGTTGCGCTTCGGCGTAAAGCGTACCGAAGGCCAGGGATGACTTTCCAGAACCGGAAATGCCCGTAAACACCACCAGTGCGTCCCGGGGAATGACCACGTCAATATTTTTAAGGTTGTGCTGCCGGGCCCCGCGCACGCGGACGAAGCCCTGATGGTCCTGTTCAGAAGGAGAGTTCACGTTGTTTGTAGGTGAGTTTTCCTTGGGTAACCGCAAATAGTTCGTCCTTGTTGAATGACGAATCAGGTTTTGATTCAGCTAATCAACCTACCATTAAGTGTTGCCTCAGGAAAACGGGCGTTTGGCTGAGGTGCGACTCCTCAAGTCGTGACCGTAACGGCAACGGCGGACCGTGATTTGTATCCTTTTTTTTAATCGCATCCAATGGATTTTTTATCGGTTGATTTAACGCAGTTAGCCCAATAACAAACTGGTGAGTAAAAAATCGTATTCGTTGGCTGGGTGTCAGACCTGACACGATCTCATCATTAAAACCGATAGCCCAAGGTCAGCCCAAAGCGGGGTGTAAACCCTTTCCGGCTCATCTGTTCCGGCAGGACTGCCTTCAGAGGGGGACTGCTGGTCGGTAGTTGATAGTGGAGGCCCAAAAACAAATCGACCACTACTCGCGGTGTACTTGTCTGCACACCAGCCATAGCGCCGGGCATCCACACGTAGAGCTGCTGGATAGCCCTGACTAACCCACCGCTCGGGTCTCGAATAATAGTACCCTGATTGTCGAACCGATAGTCGTCGAGCGTGAGCCCCGAATAGCGACCGTATACGCCAGCGTAAAAGCCAGTGGGGGACAAAGGGCGCCGATGGAAATAGTGCCGGTATTCCAACGTAACCCGCTTATAGTGAAACAATCTCGGCAAGGGGTTATTGGCGTTGTGATACTCAAATGTTTCCGAACCGAAACCTACACCACCCACCAGTGAAGCGCTTTTGGTCAGTATCCGTTCATAAAATACAGATACGTCACCGACAACGAGACTCAGAGGGTTAATTTTCAGGCTATTAGCTCGGGTGGCTGCAGAATCTGCCGTTGACTGGGCGTAAGCCGAACACAGGCTGATAGCACTAAGTAGAACAAACAAAGATAGTTTCATTATGAAATTTAGGTATCCGTCATGGCCTGTCACCAATAAACTGACAACTGCTATTTTTTGCTGCCGTTGCCTGTTCTGCCATTGCCAGCCTGAGGTCTTCGTACCAGTTGACAATATTACCAGTTTTTGAAAGTTGGGCAACATTAACCTTCTTTAATCTCAGCGCTATCCGTGGCGTGTGTTCAACCAGCGCCGACTGCGTACTGATGCGCGTTGAACGAGCAGGAATAAGTTTGGGGAAATACCTAATGCTAGTTGGTCGAAGGGGAGCCCGTCTGGAAATGGGCGGTCGTCTGTCCTCTTAACCATCTTACGGGGTGAATTAAAAAGGGAGGTAGTAATTCTGTGTTTCGGCTTCGGCTTAGCCGTCTAACGGCTAGGCCTGGTTACTGTAATTAAAAAAAGCGTTTTGTGCTCATATTCAGGTGCGATCGATACCGTGAGCGGCTATTGCATTAAGTTCAAAAGGTTAAATGACATCCATCTGGATACACTTGAAGCGGCTATCCGATATGAAATTGAGCAGACAAGTGAAAATTAAATGTCAATTCTCAATATCAAATAAGGTTCTATTAATGCTAGGGGGGCTTATCGGCCGATGGGTAAGGAAAAGTTAAATGCCTCTAACCCGCTAAGTTGTATAAAGTAGTTTATGGGCAAGAGGCACATTTAACAACATACAGCCTATTGGGGCACCCCAATAGGCTGTATGTTGTTAAATGTGCCAACTTTGTTCCTACTTAAGAGCCAGTTTACGGGCTATTTCAGCGGTGTGTCGGCCCTGAAAACGAGCCCCTTCTAACTCATTGGCGGTGGGTTGGCGTTCGCCTTGGCCACCCGCGACCGTGCTTGCGCCATAAGGTGTGCCGCCGGTTACCTCCGCATGACCCATTTGACCCTGCCAGGCGTAGGGTAAGCCTACTATCACAAAACCGTGGTGAAGCAGCTCGGTATGGAAGGCGCGAATGGTCTCCTCCTGACCCCCGTGCTGGGTGGCCGTGCTGACAAACGCTCCGCCTACCTTCCCAACTAAAGCCCCCGTGGCCCACAGGCTGCCCGTACTGTCCATAAAAGACTGCATTTGGCCACAGAGGTTACCATAACGCGTGGGGGTGCCAAATAGAATCGCATCATACTCAACCAGTTCCGCGGGTGTAACAATGGGCACATGAGCGAAAGCCTTTTGAGCTTGGGTAGCCCCCGTTTTGTCCAGCACCTCGGCGGGCAATGTTTCGGGTACGCGTTTAACGATTACCTCGTTATTCTCAAGTTGACGAGCTCCTTCGGCGATGGCTTCGGCCAGCGTCCACACGTGGCCATAGGTAGAGTAAAAAACGACAAGGGTTTTCATAAAAATGGTTTAAGATGATGCGCATGAACTCATGAGCCTCATCAACGTATTGTCGAATGGCGTTGTTTAAGCTAAGCGATAAGCGGTCATAGCAATCCCACTACATCGTTACCACTCGGTGGTTTGATAACTTCGCTTAGCCATAGTTTTCGTCAAACTTACCAGCTCTCCGATGCGTTACTTGTTGACCAGTTGCGATCGGCGTAAAGTTTTGCTTCTTAATAAACGATCCAACGTGAGAAGCGAACTCTGCAGGACTAGTGACAGATTTTACCCCCCACTACGGTACGAAACACCTAACGTGTTCGCTAGTGAAAGCCGTGATTACCTCACTAAGCACTGTTTGGACTGAGATCTACTATTTACTCGTTAGCCAAAAGCGGCCTACCGCAAGGGTCGAAAATTTACCCCCTCCAGCGGCCTGGCTCTTTTTGGTTTATGCCCCACTCCCGTAGTGATCGACGGTTGGCCCAAATACTATCGGTTAGCAAACAATATCGGTCCGCAAGCGGATTAGTAATTGAAACCAAGTCAGTATCCAATCCAAGTAAACCAGTCTCATTCATGCAACCTATTGATTATCCCCAAGCAGAAGCGCTTAAAAGTGACATACAGGAGTTCCCCGCCATCCAGGCGAAGATGACACCCGAACCTACCAGCGACCTGAACAACTACCAGGCAGCGGGTAAACTGAAAGGTAAAGTTGCCATCATTACCGGGGGTGATTCGGGTATTGGCCGGGCGGTGGCCATCGCCTTTGCTAAAGAAGGCGCAAACGTAGCGATTGCCTATCTGGCCGAAGAGGAAGTAGATGCTCAGGAAACCAAGCGGCTGGCTGAGCAGGTTGGCTCCACTTGCCTGACTATCCCAAGCGATGTACGAAGTAAAGCCAACTGTCAGGACATTGTCGATAAAACGGTGGCTCAGTTCGGGCAACTGGATATTCTGGTGAACAACGCGGCTTACCAGCACATCGTCGAAAACATTGAAGACATTACCGAAGAGCAACTGGTTCGCACGTTCCACACCAACATACTAGGATACTTCTTTATGGTACAAACCGCCATGCCGCATCTGAAAGAGGGTGCTTCGATCATCAACACAGGCAGCATTGTGGGTAAACAGGGCCAGCCTAAACTGGTTGATTATGCCTCAACGAAGGGCGCGATTCATGCCTTTACGATGTCGCTGGCCACCCAATTAGGCGAGAAAAAGATTCGGGTCAACGCGGTGTTACCCGGGCCGATCTACACGCCCTTCCTTCCGGGGGCGGGTATGGGTCCTGAAGGCGTGGCAGAAGCGGCCAGTAAAACCATTCTGCAGCGGCCCGGTCAGCCCGAAGAGCTGGCCCCTGCCTATGTCTTGCTGGCCTCCAGCGATGGGTCTTACATCACGGGAAGTTTGTTGGATGTCAATGGCGGAAATGCCTGATTAACAACATTTTGTAGAGGTATGAATAAGGGGATACTATGGTTTCCTCTTGTTCATGCCCCTTTCTTTATTGGGTCGGTTTTGAGCATCGATGACCAAGCCAAGGAGTATGTAGCCAACCGCATGCTGCGGATAGAGTTGGCCAGATATTACGAGCCAGTGTTTCAGTAAACGCTCTTTTAACCAAGCCACGCGGTCGCTAAACCGGCCACATTCATTGGCTCTTTTACTAGACCGCTTCACGCAGCAGGCCATCGGACGGTATCAATGTAGTTGGTATACAACACAAATTTACAGCCACCTCAGTTACCTGAGTTGTACGCAATAAATCTGCCACGATGCGCATCACTTACTTTGCTCCAATTACATGGGGCATTTTTTGGCTTGGCTGGGCCATTTGGGGATATATAACCCGCCGACGAGTGCCGGTACAACAGCAAACGGACACGAGTTGGTATCGACGAATCCATGTGGCACTCGTCGTGCTTTCCTTCATCCTGCTTCTAAATCCACTACCCATGGCGTTCAACAAACCTTTTTTAGGGTTGCCCCACTGGGTTCACTTAGTAGGCATGGGGTTGATGCTGATGGGCATGCTGTTGGGGGCCTGGGCCCGCCAGGTGCTGGCCGATAACTGGAGTGGGGCCATTCAGCAAGTCCAAAACCAGACCTTAGTGACTAGGGGTCCCTATCGTTACGTTCGTAATCCGATGTATACGGGTTTCCTCTCGGCCGCGTTCGGTACGACCCTGTATCAGCCCAGCTTATCAAGCTTGCTGGGCTTACTGGTCTTGTGTGGAACCTATGCAGTGAAAATAAGCCGGGAAGAACAGTTCTTAAGGCAAGTACTTGCTGGCTACGCTGCCTATAGTCAGCATACTTGGCGTCTGATTCCGTTCCTCTACTGAGTTGTAATTGGCGAGGGATACAGGGACAGGGATTGCCACAACTGAATTCCCCGATTGGAGACATCTACCAAGAAGATTTTTTAAGCGGGTTGGCTATTTTTTGTGCACACCTACTGTAACCCTGTGGAAAGCACACCATCTTAGTAAAGGCTCCCAAGTGAAACGAGGGGGCAGGCATCACGACCTTATCGACTGATTTTACCCAGATGGGCAAAACTAATTGAACAGCGAGCCATTTATACAATTGAAAATCCCCTGAAGTTAACCAGCAGGAAGTCTTTATGAAGTAGCGAGGGAGTTACGCCCAATGCATAGGCTACAACTAAGCTTTGACGGATTAAAAGGGGTGATTAATTTTCTAAATATAATCGCTTAAGCGCTGTCAATTAAACAACTGCCGGAATTCCAGCGGAGACAGATTCGTTTTTAACTTAAATAATTTGCTAAATGACTGCGGGTGTTCGAAACCCAACTGATACGCGATTTCGCCTACAGTCAGGTTGCTGATCGTCAATACTTCCTTGGCTTTCTCGATGAGTTTATGGTGAATGTACTGCTGCGTATTCTGTCCGGTGAGCGAGCGCAACAGGTCACTTAAATAGCGGGGCGAAACCTGTAATTCGTCCGAAAGAAACTGAACGCTTGGCAATCCGCTCAGCAAGGCAGTCTCCTTGGTAAAATAGCTCTCCAGTAGCCTATCTACCTTTTCCAGCAACGCACTATTGATCGGTTTACGGGTTCTAAACTGGCGTTGGTAGAATCGCTGACTGTAGTTTAACAGAAGCTCTAGTTGCGCGATCAATACATCCTGACTCAGATCGTCGATCGCTGTTTCCAGCTCGTCACCGATGTTCTTCGCCATAGCGGTAATAATCTTTTTTTCTTTATCCGAGAGGTGTAGCGATTCCGTGACTGAATACGAGAAAAAACCGTAGCTCTTGATCTTGGTAGCCAACGGATAGTTCCGTAAAAAATCGGGATGGACTAACAAGGTGAATCCTGAACTGGACTCTGCTGTTCGCAGACCGGTTAAGGGTTGACCGGGTGAAGTAAAAAACATACCGCCTTCATCAAAATCGTACGTCGTTTGCCCGTATCGCATTTTACAACCCGCCGATTCGTTGTAGGTAATGTTGTAGAAGTCCATAACGAAGGGAGGTGCCAGCATCTGCGGGGTAATTTGCACCTGGCCGTAGTCCAGCAGGCTGATCAGCGGATGCAGGGGCTTGGGTAAGCCAAAAGCCCGTTGCATATCGCTAATAGACTGGTAGATGCGCGGTTTTTGTTTATGATCTGCTTTCATAGTTCTATCCGGTTGATGCCGGTACACGCTGTTAACGCAATGTACCGGCATGCAATTCCTGACATGATCCTTAGGCGTCGGCAAGTATTTGTTTCAACCCTTCTCTAAACACCTCATCGCCTACGGCAAGACGTTGGGCATACAGGGCTTTTGCGTCTTCGCCACATACGTAGCGTAAGGTGGTTGTGCCATCCGTAGCGGCTCCATAGACCACTTCGGCAATTTGCCCGGCGGTAGACACGGCTTTGTCGGGCGTTATCATCGCCATAAATTTATTCATGATTGGTTGGTAAGCCGGGTGAGCCGCAAAAACGGACCGATCACCAATCTCGGTAGCCACCAGGCCAGGCTCGATGGTTTTAATACCAATGCCAAATTCATTCAATTCAAACGAGAGGCTTTCGCTCCAGCCTTCCAGGGCCCACTTGCTGGCATCGTACATGGAGCTGAGGGGAAAACCCATCAAACCAGCCGAAGACCCAGTGGTGATAAATAAGCCGGCTTTCCGCTCCCGGAAGTAGGGAATAAACGCCTGGGTTACCCGAACGACGCCCAGAAAATTGGTGTCCATCTGCCGAACGATCTCCTCGTCGCTGATGGCTTCCAGGGCACCCAGCACCGCATAACCGGCATTGTTGAACACCACATCGACAAGACCCAGCGCCAGCGCCTTTTGTACTGTTTCTTTAATCTGTTTCCTATCGGTAACATCCAGTGGAAGCAGCGTTACATTGTCTAGCTCGTTGAGTTCTTTTTCGTTTTCGGGTTTGCGCATGGTCGCGATCACATGCCAACCTTTAGCCGCAAACAGTTTTGCTGTTGCCTTACCTATTCCAGCCGAAGCGCCCGTAATAAAAATGGTCTTTGTCATCTCTTCTCGTCTATTTTCGAGTGACAAAGCTCCTACGCTAACGCTGACCGGCTGTAGTGAAAGTGGTGTATCTTGTAGTCAAAATGGTAAGGCGTATGTTTGTGTTTAACAAATATTAAAAAGCTAGTGTATCGTAAAATGCTCCCGTGTGCGATAAACGGGGTTCTAACGTCCATGAAATAGATCTCTTAATAAAATGCCTCTTCACGGGCTGTTCACTTACTTACAGTTTCATTTTTCTGTCAACCATAGTATAGCTTTGCCAGGGCAGTTAATAGTAAAGCCGGATCAATGCCCTTAGTTTGACCATCCGTCAGTATCCATAGCCAGCCAGTATATACCTGTCGTTCCTGATGAATATACTGGAATGGCCAATGAATGATCATTTATTAGCCATTCCAGTAAACACGTTCTCCAGTAGATCTGTTAAAGTCTCAACCAGTAGCGATGTCACGTACGCATTGATTGGCTTTATCTTTGGTTTCGTTATCAAACCCCGAAGCCTACTGATTGATCCATGGACTACCAGCCAATTTTTCGTCAACTTTACCAAGACTTTAACGCTCGACGGCATCAGGCTGTTCTTGCCCACATGCACCCGGATGTACAATGGCCAAAAGCGTTTGAAGGAGGGTATGTGCGTGGGTACGATGAAATAAGCGCCTACTGGACCCGACAATGGACGGAGATCAATCCGATTGTGACGCCCATTGACATCACTTTAGGTCAGCCGGGGACAATCGAGGTTAAGCTTCATCAACTCGTGACAGATTGGCAAGGCAAGGTGCTATTTGATGGCCTCGTCAAGCACGTTTACACCTTACAAGGTGAGTTGATAGAACGGATGGATATTGAATTAATCTGAAAGCACAGTTGATTGAACTCGTTGCGTATGCTACTTATGGCGTTTGAGAATTATAAGATGTAAACCTGGTATTCCAAATGGTATATTCTCAGTAAAGGCTTCTATTGGGGAATAGACAGCATGTATGTATCTGCTATGCACTCAGCTGTTTTAAGGTACGCGTGAGTTATCTACCTAATCAAGTAAACTTGGCGGCAACACTGCTTACCGAAAGGAGGCTCGAAAGGCCAATGGAGTTTGGGCGGTTTTGGCTTTGAAGAGCTTGCTAAACGAAGGCAGATGTTCGAAGCCTAACTCATAGGCAATCTCACTGATGCTTAACTCGGTAGTCGACAGCTTTTCTTTCGCCCGCTCAATCAGTTTATCATGAATATGCTGCTGGGCCGTTTGACCCGTGATCACTTTGAGCATACTGCTCAAGTATTTGGGCGATACATGTAAGGCCTCGGCCAAGTAGCCCACCGTAGGCAAGCCGTTGGCCCGTAGATCCCGTTGGCTAAACGAATCGCTCAACTCGCGTTCCATCCGTTCCAGAAGCTGATGATTGGCCTTCTCCCGGGTGATAAACTGCCGATGGTAAAATCGATCAGCATAGTTCAGTAGCGTTTCCAGGTGTGAGAGGATAATGCGCTTACTAAAGGTATCCAGGTTGGTACGACACTCGTGCTGAATCGTTTGAAGGATCGTAGCCAATACGGCCTCTTCCGCTTCGGAGAGAAATAAGGCTTCGTGCACCGAGTAGTCCCAGAAATCGTAGTGGCTGATCGTGTTGGCCAAGGGGGTGTTCCACAGAAAATCGGGGTGGATTAGTAGCATCCACCCCGATTGTTTGAGTTGTACCGCGTCCGGATCTAGGGAAAGACTCATCACCTGGTTAGGTGCCACGAAGGACAAAATACCCTCATCATAATCAAAAGTCTGCTGACCGTATTTGACCTTGATTTGCTGAACATTAGCGACGTGTTTGAGGCCTATTGCATAGAAATCGTAGCACCAAGACGCCGGTTCACTCAGCCTGGAGCGCTCAACTGAATCCAGCCTGAAGACGCTGATCAGCGGATGACCAGGTTTGGGCAGTTGGCGGAATCGGAGCAACTCGCTAATGGTCTTAAAGCGTTTCATCGACTCAGTCTTCATTTGTTATGTCCGGCACGAGCTCGCCCCGTACGTTTTGATTTGCTTCTGCCCTCATTCATGAGTTGTGTGAGCCCGCCCGTCCAGGGAGGAAGCATACATTTCATCCATTCATCAGCTTTATACCACTGGCACAGTACCCCCATCGATCAAATAGTTAGCGCCGGTCAAGTAGGATGCGGCTGGTGAAACAAGATAATGAACCAGCGAAGCGACTTCCTCGGGTTCTGCCATTCGACCCATTGGGATGCCGCCAGCTTGCGTGGCCATTCGTTGAAAGGCTTCCTCAGCACTTAAGCCGGAAGTGGCTGCAAAATTCTGGATGAGTTGCTGCATCAGGGGCGTGTTGGTCGCCCCTGGGGATACGGTCAGCACGCGTATGCCTTTGGGGGCAAGTTCATTTGACAGGGCTTTGCTATACGCATTTAGCCCCGCTTTTGAGACGGCATATGCCAAATTGTGATACCACACGGGCTTTAAACCAGCCACCGACGAAACGTGAATAATTACCCCGCTTTTTTTCTGGATCATGTTCGGTAACAGCACTCGATCCAGCCGAATGGCAGTCAACAAGTTAAATTGCAACTCGCTCTCCCAGTGTTGGTCCGTTAAGCTACCAAATCCCCCACCGGGCGCAGTCACTCCGCCAACATTGTTGATCAGCATATCAAGGCCCCCAAACGTTTCGTTGATGGTTTGGGCCAGCTTGTCTACCTGTTGAGGCTGGATGATATCGGCTTCAATAAAATGATGGGCCAAATTGGTCTCCCCGGGGTGATGACGGGCTGTAATGATAACCTGGGCTCCTGCTTGACTTAACTTATCCGCAATAGCTTTGCCAATGCCTTTGGTACCGCCCGTTACCAAAGCCGTTTTACCGGCCAGATCCTGGTACTGATATTGGTTGCTTTCCATCTGATTCATAAGTCTGCATAAATTGGTTCAAACGTTGTGCTCAATCCTATTTATAACTGAGTGTTTGTTTGAGCAAAGGTGGGCCTGGCTGTCGAAACGGATTTAGCCAAATTTCGGATTAGTTTAGTCAAAACTCACCTTGGCATCCTCATGTGAGGATGGTAGGCAGTGGATCAGAAGAATTCAATCGGCTAGTTAGTCGTTACGACGGAATGGTAAGCTCTTTTAGGCGTAAAGTTGTTCTGTCATCTCAAAAAAGGCTCCGAATTCAATAACGGTAACCCTCTTTTACCGAATACCCCCAAGTAGGGTGGGTAAGTTCGCTCTTTTCTTGATCAGTTTTACGCCTGATCCGGCAAAACATCCCCTCTAAACGATCGGTTAGGCTCCTGATCAGTTACCTGCTTTTTATGACCGCTACTAATCCATTTCAACGCTACGACGAAACCGACGACCGGCAATTTTACGGGCAGCCCCGCCTGGTCAACCACATCGACGAGGCCGCCGTCCGGGCCACCACCAACTTATATGCGGAGTATTTGCCCGCTGGCGGCAACATTCTCGATCTAATGAGCAGTTGGGTAAGCCACCTGCCGACCAACATACCCTACGGACGCGTGGCCGGACTGGGCATGAACGAGGTCGAGTTGAAGGCCAACCCACAACTCACCGAGTACGTGGTACAGAACCTGAACCAAATACCCAGCCTCTGCTACGGCGATAATACCTTCGACGGTGGCATGGTCACCGTGTCGGTGCAGTATCTGACGCAGCCGGTGATTGTTTACCGGGAGCTGGCGCGCGTGCTGCGGCCCGGCAGTCCGTTCCTGACCGTGTTCTCCAATCGCATGTTTCCGACCAAGGCCGTTGCCATCTGGCAATCGCTCGATGATCTGGGCCATCAGCAGTTGGTCCGTTCGTATTACGAGCAAACCGGCCTGTTCGACCAACTTGAGGTCCTTGATCGTAGCCCACGTGGCTGGAGTGATCCGCTATTTGCGGTGGTAGGCTGGGTTAAAAATGAGCCTGGCTCAACCGATGATTCATACGGTATTAGTTCGATAAGCAACTAAGGGGGAGTGCTCCCATTCATACGAAATGGTTCACCAACAGTAATTTGTATAGCTGGTCAATATGTTATGAGGTCAAGTAAGAAAACGCTCTTTATAAACACACTAGATTTTAGATTCAGCTCCCTTGCTTATTACCCCCAAGACATTACTGCGTATATTGGTCCCATCATGGAAAACTCAAGCCCGATCCTGCGCTACCTGTCAACGGCTTACCGAGAGCAGACGCCCGTTATGGCTAACACCAATGCGTGCGTGAGCCATCTAACCATTATCTCGGAAGATCCCCTGTTGTTTGAGGTCGAATTGTCCATCGGCGCGGATCAGGTGCGGACATACGCCATCCAGCAACTATCGACCGAGTCGATCGACAATCCTCTCTATCAAGTCGCCCCGGTGCATCAGGGCGCACCGGGGTCTTTCTCTAAACTATCTGAGTCGGACTTGTATTATATGATTAGCGGCAAATCGTTGACCGACGAAGAGTAACAGGTTACCTTCGACAAGCCGTGGCTTAGATGGCTGGCTTTCAACCCGCAGTGCATCTGAAAAGCAGCTAATCATTCAGGAAATTAATAATTTCTGTCCTAATCTCGCAAATCGCTGGTTTTAATTTCTGTCCAACTTAATGCGTATGCTACGCATTTGGATCCGCTGAATTATTCGTAAAGTGAAATTGTTCCTCTTAGCAAAGGCAAAATTGCCTATTTTTGTGCTGACGCTGAAAGTAAGCATCCGATGAAACGAACTGCATCACTATCACCCGAAAGTCTTTTGCTGAGAGATGTGCCTGGCCACATCAATGACAGCGAAATCCTCTCCTTGCTGTATACCAGGGAGGTCAACTGGCAACATGTCAATGCTATTAAGACCTTAACTGACTTTAACGATACCATCATTTCAGACTGGCTTAATGTGAGCGTTAAAACCTTCCGTGAATACAAAAAGCCCCCAACGACCTTCAAGGAAAACGTCAAGGAACAAGTCCTGTTACTGTTAGCCCTTATCAAGCACGGCATTCAGGTATTTGAGACGGTAAAAGAATTCGACCAGTGGCTAAACCGGTCCAACTTTTATTTTGACAACAAGAGCCCCAATGCCTATCTAAACACGATCACCGGGATAAAATTTGTCGATGATCGGTTGACGGCCATGGAATACGGAGATAACGTTTAGGGATGGAAGTATTTCGAATTAGTAAGGACGTTCATGCACAAAGCTTACGTTCATCAGGCAGTGCCAATCGGTGGAATACGAAAGGCCAGCACGTTATTTATACCGGTGCCTCGCGTTCCTTGTCCTCTCTGGAACTAGTAGTTCACCGGGGAGCCATTCAGCCTACCTCCTCTTATAAGGTGATGGTAATCTCCATCGCCGATGATGATTACCTAATGCGGACAGTTCAACTTAAAGAGCTTCCTACCAACTGGCGAACTCTGGCGGGTTATGCTACTTTACAAACCATTGGGTCTAACTGGTACACCAGCCAGGAAAGTCTGATCTTGAAGGTTCCTTCAGCGATCATTATCTACGAGTACAATTACATTATCAATACTGAACATCCAGACTTTAGTCAGTCTGTTCAGTTGGTTAGAACCGAGGACTATTTTTGGGATTCCCGGCTTCTTTAAGGGCTGATGGAGGATTCTAACGGTAAATCAAAATAGTACCCTAAAATCCACTATTAAGAGACGAAGCAAGCTTCATATATCTGCTTCAGAAATGGGGCGTTAAATTGGACGGCTTGTTTTAATAACTGTCAACCCCAGTTAGTAGCATACGCTTTTAAAAACTCTCGATTCAGATTACACTGAATTATAAGCAAGTGATATTTACGCAGGGCTGCAACACGATAGCCGCCTGAGCCGTCTGCCGTCCAGCTACAATCTGCCATTACGACCCTCCGCGGCTACGGTACTAAACTATAAATACAACCCATCAAGGACAGTGGGTGGGCTTGTGCGCATCATAGCTTATAAAGAAGTTAATCCACGTCAGGCGCGCCACCTGGAAGACTACCATCGGTGTCAACACGATCAGAAACATGATCAACAGGAGTTGAAAAGTAGCTCATTTCTGATTCCACCATCGTTTAAAAGGCCACAAACAACTAACGATTAGAGCCGTATAATAAGCGTAACTGATATTGGTGTACAGAACGCCGGTGTAATAGCCCGGCTCTCGCTCAAAGCCTTCACTACAACAGTTACATTACGGATTCACCTGATCTAATCGCTTAAGATTGTTGCGTTGTTAACAGCAAAAAAGCTTCCCTGCTGACACCGGGAATATGTAGTGAAGACGATGCTGTATAGTTTGGTGCCTTTACCCATGGTATTGGTCGGTATCAGACGTGAATTAAGATACCATTTCTGAGCTACCAACCTGGATGGATCGTGTTCTCGGATGATCTGGTTGCAAGGCATTTTGTTTACCCAAGTGAGCCAATTGGGTATTGCCGGGATTGACTCAGGGCTTGGTCTGGAAAATTCAGAGGGGTTGATTAGTGGATTTGGCAACATTTTAATTATCACTGGTGCTCATCTGAATTCTAGCCAACTCCTTCGTGAAAAGAAAATTAGGGTGACCACCGTGCGGCTCGTCGTTACCGCGAACCGGCGGCTAGCGGTTATGACGTGATTGGTTTAGCGCGAAACAAACTGTCATCGATGGTAAAATGAGATGATCAGTTTCATCGAAATCGCTACCGTAAAGTTCACATCACTAGAGTCAGAAACATACACCTGATGACTGGTAATAAACAACCGCGATATAACCTGCTTTATTGGTAACAAAGGCGTCCCTCTACCTGCTACCAGGTATATGTTTCGGATAAAGCATGGGTTATTTTTGCCTCAGCAGTACACTTAGCTGAAGGTGAGTTGCTGCCGCCCATCCCGTTATTTTTCCCTGCAAGCATCAAACCCCATAGTTTCTTCTAGCTGTCGTGAGCAGCGACGAGTTCTCACTTGCTAACCGGCTTAAACAACAGAAGGCCAGAACATGAACCAAGACGACAGGGTAAATGAAGGCCAGCCAAACGAATATCGGCCACCTGCTGGCTAGTGCTAAACGTGGGATTCCGGTGCCTTGCCGCAGCGGAGGAGCCCATAGCCTTTTTGGCTACTACTGGTTCTGTTTTCCCGTTCTTTGGTTCACTAATTGCCCAACACCCCACCCACCGGATGCCGATCTCTTTCCTAACCCACTTACGGCTTAATCAGCCGCTAAAATGACACTCGAAACGCTACCATCAATCCCGGCTAGTAACTGCCAAACCCAGTTGAAAACGTATTTGGTCACTAACGCCTTACGCGTATCCATTGATCGATCAACCGCTGAAACGCCTGGTTCTGACCTCCCCTATCAGCTCCTGATCAGCCTGGAGCAAATCACAGGACTGGCTTACACCGCCGTAAGTCACTACACAGATCCTAACGAACGTGATCTGCTTTTCGAAACGTTCGATCAGGCCCAGGCCCAGAAATTCTACCAGGATAACCGGTACTCGCTGAACCTGTTAATGGATGAGTTCTAACTGATTGGTGCGCTAATGGATGCCCCCGATCAATTGCCCCGGGTAATTGTCGATGATATGAACCAATAAGTTAATTAGGTTTATCTTTACACGCTATGGACGTTTCTTTTTGGAAGCATCATCCGGTGGCTGATCAGCACGGTCGTCAGCTAGCCCAACGGACGATCGCTTTTCAGCACCAGTTTGATTTTGGTTACATCAAGTTGACCCCAGCCGGTAGTTGGCTAGCGGTATGCTATGGACTTGACGATGCCTGGCGGGGAGATGCCCTGGGCCGTCGGGAGATTGTTCAACCGTTGATTACCAAACCACAGGACTGGGGCACGTTGGCTGATTTCAAGACCAGCGTACCCCGTATGCTGGAAGAACAACTATTGGCCGCTCAACTTACCCGAGCGGCCTTCCCCCATCAGCCGATCTATGCCACCGTCTTTAGCCCGGTATCACAGGCCATTCAACTGGCTGGCGTAGACCAATTTACCCGGCACTGGCTTGATTTTCCGGAGTTGGTATCGGTTGGCTTGGCGAAGCTGACTGACAACTTGTGTTTTGTTCTGGAAGAGTTCAGTCGTCAATCCATCCAGGAGCTTTACTACGTCATCCAACATGCCCGGACCGACGGCCTGCCACCAAGTATGCATGGTCCGTTAAGCGACTTGACTGACCAGCCTTGCCTGCTGGAGGCCAACCGACTGTTCAAGGATGTAATCGTTCACCTGCACGGACAGGGCGTTTACAATCCCCTGAGCGTAGTATCCTCCAAGGCTCGTTTTCATTATGGAACGACTACCCCTGAAGGAGCTTCATCCGTAAACCTTCCCGAAAGTCAAGCTCACTTACCGGGCCTTTCCACAGCCATTTTGGCTGCCTGTCAGGACGTAGAGCAGGCTCACCAGATTTTAACGCACTACTATTCCCCGTCGTCGGCTAGCGGTGGTGGTCATTTAATGGGCGAATGTGTGCTGCCTCTTTCTTTTCCCGATCATCAGATTAATGTATGGAAGCAAGCTGCCCGCCATTCGGGTCTCCTCCAGCCTTAGACCATAACGGTCCTGAAACGATTCAATTTGATGCGTTTACTATTCAGGATCTGGAGACGGACATTTATACTCTTTTTGAGCGACGAGCCAGTCATCAACCCAACCGAATCGCATTAGTGGATGGTGGCGTTGAGCTTACCTATTGTCAGCTGCTGGAACAAACCCGACAGATTGCCCAGGCTTTACGGGCACGACAGCTTGCGGTCGGTGTGCCAATTGGTTTATGGATGGATAAGTCAGTCGGAGCAATAGCTACGTTACTAGCGATACTGGCAGAGGGACATCCGTATGTGCCGCTTGACCTGGCAGTGCCTGCCCAGCGTAATGAGTCGATGCTCACACACGCGGGTGTTAATTTGTTGATCGGCTATAGGTCGGATTTGCAATCGGCTCCGGCGAGTATCCCGCAACTGGCACTCGAACAGACCCATGCCAATGGTGATACCGTTGTTTATCAGGCGGCAGCGAGCGTCAATGATATCGCTTATATTCTGTACACATCCGGAACGACCGGGCAGCCCAAAGGCGTCTATCAACACCAGCGGGGCGTTCTACATGATGTATTTCAGTACGTCCACTCGATTCATCTGGGAGCCGATGATCGTCATTCGCTCCTGTATTCTTTATCGGTAATCGGGTCTATTCGAGACGTGTTGGGTACTTTACTAACCGGGGGCAGTGTTCACCTATACCACCCGATCCGGCAGGGACTACCGGGCCTGGCTCAATTCATTCAAGATCAACAAATTACGATCTATCATTCATTACCCCTGTTGTTCCGAGGGTTTCTGAGTGTAGCCCGTGGTGCTTATTTTTCCAGCGTCCGCCTTGTTTATCTGGCGGGCGATCGGATCTACCGGGCTGACGTAGCGTTATACCGATCGAGCTTTCCATCGACGGCCCGACTCTATATTGGCATTGGATCGACGGAGAATGCAACGATCTATCGGCAGTGGTTCATCGATCATCAAACGCCCCTGACCGATGAACTCATTCCGGTCGGATACGCCGTTCCAGACCGGTTTATGCGCTTAGTGGATTCGACGGGCACCGAAGTAGAGCGGGGTAAAATTGGCGAAATCGTGGTGACCAGTGCTTTTTTATCATTGGGTTACTGGCGGGATGATGAACGAACCAGCCACTCGTTTACGACCCAGGGATCACTGCGTACCTTCCGAACGGGTGATCTGGGTCGATTACGGCCTGATGGACTTCTGGAGTTTATTGGTCGACAGGATCGACAATTAAAGCTATCGGGCTACCGGGTTGAACCCGCCGAAGTCGAAGCCGTCTTATTGCGTGCCCCAGGGGTTCTCCAGACCGCTGTACTGCTGCGATCACAACCCACGCAAACCTGTTTAGTGGCTTATGTGGTAGTCGAGTATGGGGCTATTATGGAGCAGGTGCGTCAGTTTGCGACCGAGCATCTCCCCACGCACATGATCCCTGTCGAGTGGGAGATTATTGAGGCATTGCCCCGCTTACCCAATCTCAAAATAGATTTTAACGCCCTTATCGACATTGACACTACTCGCTGTCGCCAACGGGAAAGCAAGACTCAAACCAATTTGAGCCAGATCGAGCAGGCGCTACGAGCGGCCTGGTGCCGGTCAGCCTCCGTGGATTCGTATGATCAGGATGCTAGCTGGCGACAGGGCGGGGGATCTTCGTACAACGCCTTGCTGCTGCTGGTTGACCTGGAAGGCTATTGTCAACGCGAATTACCAACGGCCTGGTTTCACGTCGACATGCGACCCACTCAGCTACTGGCCAAACTAACTGCCGCCCCGGACTCACCACGGCTAAATGCCCGGAAGTCATCCCTTTCGTTTGCGGTTTTTCGCCCCATATACGGAATGCGGGAGGGTAGCTACCGCTTGATTCAAGCGCTAAGAAAGATTGGTCGTGTCCACCTTATTCACTATCCGGACCTGGTCAGTCAGCCATTAGATACGCTATTTAGCACGTTATCGACCGATACCTTTCTGGACTTTATTAAACCTCAGTTTGATCACCTGCCAACGGAGGTTCATCTGGTTGGCATTTGTAGTGGCTGCACCATTGCTCACGAAGTTGTTCACTGGCGGGAAACTCAGGGCCGGGTCGGCGGACAACTTATTTATGTCGATCATCCACCCGCAGGTGAAGACCTCCGCTGGCGTACACTAGGGACTGAAGTCTGGCAGCAACGGTCGTTGCGCCTAATGCGGTTGATTCGCAAATTATCTCCCTCCATCTATCGCTTTCTTTACGCTAAGTACATAGTACTAACTCAACGGGACCGAGCCGAAGCGGCCACTCGCCTACTAACCCTGGTGACGCGTCCGTCGCATGTGAAGCAACCAGTTTTTTTAATTCAGTGTGCTGATACGAGTGCCTACTTTCACCATCAAGAGTCATGGTCTCAGTATGTCAGTGAACTACGAACCGCTGAACTGGCTTGTGAACACGGTCAGATGTTTCAAGAGGGTAGCCATTTTGATCAGTTAATAGCCATTTTGCATGAAGCCTTATTGGGGCCAGAAAAAGTATAGTTTATAGAAAGCGTATGCGAGTGATTAGATTGATCAGATATTAAAAATAACCGTCTCCTTAAACGCTCCCGAATGAGACTGACGAAGTAACTTTATCTTGCTGCTTCCTAAACGGCTGACCACATTTACATAACCACTGGTTGCCCAACGAATGGCTTTCGTGTGTGCTCTCCAGATCAATGAATTCTCCCCATATTATTGTCGTTGGAACCGGTATTGTGGGCACGAGCATCGCTTACCACTTAGCGCGTAAAAAGGCGCGGGTTACTTTAGTTGATCAAGCCCCCAACCCCGCTGGTGGCGTGACCCAACAATCGTTCGGCTGGATCACCGTGTCCCCGGAGGCACCCGATCACTATCTGGCCCTCAGACAGCAGGCCATGGCTGATTGGCACCGCCTAGAAAAAGAACTGAAAGGTCAGCTAAACGTAAACTGGTCGGGTGCGTTGAGATGGTGGCAAGACCCCATCGATACCGAGCGGATGGCTCGTAGGCTGACTAAGGCTGGCTATCCGGTGCAGCTGGTTGATCACCGATAAGTAAGCCTTTTAGAGCATAATCTGAAGTACCCACCTTCGCTGGCCGTATATACCCAACACGAAGGAGCGATCGATGCTAAGGTAACCACCGACTTGCTGACTCGAGCCATCCGTCAAACAGGTACAGTCATCCACTTGAATAATCCGGTGCTGTCAGTGATGACGGAGGGATCTCGGATCATCGGCGTGGTTACGTCCACGGGTCATCTACGGGCTGATCGAGTCGTCTTAGCCACTGGTGTTGCCACGAGTGCGTTGTGTCAGTGCTTGGGTGTTAGCTTACCCATCAGCGTATCACCGGCGACGTTGCTGACGTTTGCGCATTCCAGTCCATTTGTGAACCGGATTGTGTCAAGTCCCTGGATGGAAATCCGGCCGGCTTCCTCTCGCCTAACCCTGGCGGCTGAAGAGAGCGTTGAGGAGCCCACCACAGCTGATTTACAAGCCTTGGCCCAGAGCAGTCTGGAAAAAATAAAGTACCACTGGCGAGATGCAGCGTCCATTAAGCTACAGCGAGTTGTGGTTGGTCAACGAGCCATTCCTGAGGATGGTTTACCTATTATTGGGCGAATAGCCCAACTGGATGGTCTGTACATCGTGGTCATGCATGCCGGGGTGACTCTGGCGAGTGTAGTGGGCCGACTAGCGAGTGGCGAGCTATTGAGTGATGAGGAAGATGCTCTACTGTCCCCCTACCGGCCTACAAGATTTTATGGATAGGACGATATAGATTGCAGAACGGTTGAGCAACGCATTAGTTGAGCCAGAGCATAACTAACTCTTCACCATTAATCTCATAAATGGCTCCCACTTGAGACATGTAACATTCTCATGTACGTAATTCGGGCGTTAAATGAAGCCCTGATTTTTAAGAAAAATAAACCTCTCAAACCCCTACTTTATAACTCATGCTGGCCACGAAAGTGTTTTCATTGCCGTGCTTTGAACATGAAGGATTGATCCGTCTACCCGGTTCAAGATGCCCTATATACAACTGATTAGTGACCGGATTAGCTATTTTTTGGGATTTATTCTGAACAACCCAGCGCCTAAATCGTAGCCAGCGGATTGAGCCGTAGGGTGCAGATAGTTGCTAGGGATGCCCATCGGGGTGACCTGGTTCAGGACAACTTTTCCCGTTTTCCGAATACCCCTTTCTTGGTGAGTACCAGGGCGCTGGTAAGGGGTTGGCCCTTGACCACTATCATAAACGCCCATGTAATGGACGTTGCCCGTAATTACCGAGTTGCTAAACGTAAATAAAGGATGATTTTCGCTTTTCGAGCTTAAAAAGAAGTAGTCACTGCCGGTAATGATATTATTCCGAAAGACAAAGGGGGCGTCTGCTTCTTTCTTATACCCATACCAGATCGCCGACTCGTAGGCCCCGTCGATAATAGAGTGGGTGAGCGAAAAGCCTTTGGCCGAATAGAAGAGTAGCAGTGCATTCTTACAGTGGTAAAAGATACAATGATCTACCTGAACCGTGTTGGCCCCCTCCATATAGACAGCACCTTGGATGGGGGCCCAGTTACGCTCGCCGATAAATAAGCACTGTGATACGGTTAAGTCCTTTAAGTTGGCGCTGTCACGTTCGATGGGATAGTAGTACTCAACCGACGGATTAGCATTGCCTACAAACTTTACGCCTCGAATCGACACCCTGTTGCGTAGAATTTCCAGCCCAGCACAGTGCTCAAAATAGGTCTTTAAGTTGTTGGCAGAAATGGACTGAATAACGGGCATACTGGCCGGTTTCCAGGCCGGGTCATCGGGCATGACGAGCGCTTCCAAGGTGAAACGAGTCGTATCAGCCCGCTGAGAGGGCTGAATCTTGATGAGTTGGGAGAGAACATACAGGCCGGGTGCTAATTTAATGGTGATATCCCCTTCCCCCGAAAGACGGTAGCTTAATTGAACTGCTTTATGCAAGCTGGCCACTGGCTGGCTCACGGAACCCGTAGCCTGATCATCACCCTTCAGAGCGTCCACATAGATCACCTGGGCCCAAAGCGCGTGCCCCAGGCAGACCAACAAAAGGGTAATCCAACCGATACCTTTCTTCGTATTCCTGCCGATCAATCGTATAAGACTGCTTTGCGTAAGCTGTACCGTTATCATGCGGATAATATTTGAGTAGACA
>NZ_BAAHBO010000017.1:0-28314 GCF_054776635.1 Spirosoma lituiforme | reverse complement strand
AACGCCTTGGTTACGAGGTCGCCAAACAACAGGGCGGCCGGAAGTGGTATCGTTACCGGAATGAGAAAACGGCGTCTTTCGTCCTGTCCAAAGATGGCCTGGCCTGGTTCGACCACGGGACTGGAAAGGGTGGCAATATCATCGACCTGGCTATGATGGAGGCCGGCACCGATAGCGTGCATGATGCTTTGCAATTCATCGAAAAAACGGTAGGCTTTATGTCTTATGCCATTCCGCCGATCCGCCATAAGTTGCCCGTCGTGACAGAAACCGCTTATACCGTTGAAGCCATCCGCATCATGACCGATCAACGCGGTGAAACCTGGTGCCGCAGCCGTGGACTGGATATTGACGCGTGTCGACCTTACCTGTCTGACATCTATTTCAACCGAGCCATTAAACCACTTTCCAAGCCCCTTTATGCGGTGGGCGTACCAAACATTTTTGACCAGCCTGACAAGCGCTGTTTAGAGATGCGCACCCAGCTAAATGGTGGTCCGTGGATCAAATCGAGCATCGGCCAAAAGACCATCACTGTGTTTCAATCAGGACGCGAAATTACCCCGTGGTATCTGTTCGAGGGTCTGCCCGATTTTTGCACTTTTCTAACACACCGCCGACCCACTATTAACGAGATGAGTTTCCTAATCCTGAACGGGGTCGGCATGACAAGCCACGCCATTGATTATTTGAAACAGCAGCCGACCGGGTCTCTAACGTTGTGTCCGCAGCATGGCAGTCAGGGCAGTTTAAAGAGCTGCGAAGTGTTACAAGACTTTGTTGCCGATAATGGCTGGAACAGTGGCAATATCGATTATCCAGCAGACAGCTATGACTATAATGCGTGGCACATGAGCAAGAAAGGCTTGAAGCCGATAGCTGCTCCATCTGCGTCAGGACTGAGATTAAAGTCAACGCTCAATCTAAAGCTTTAAATCGATGGGTGCATTTGCCGTTTCGTATAAATGCGAGTGACTCTCCATTATAAATTGACTCAATAAAATTGCTTACCAGCTACGTTTTTGCGTCATATTAATGGAACATACATGAACTCCGTACGCAAACTCTAATTTCCGAACTGGAATAAGCTATTGGCCGACTTAAACGCCTTTCGGCAGCTCATAGTCAGATCCCCCTTAGTATGGAAAACAATACGGCTCGAAAACGGCTGTATGACCGGTTCAAGCAGGAGAGAGCCCAGTTCTTTATGGTCTACGGGCAAGACAGATCCTTTCGCTTAGAAGTTTTAAATCCAAACCTGTTTCTCGAATTCAATCAATATCTAATCGACCATGTGTGCGGCACTGATGACATTCATCGATCTCCCACCTTTATAGAATACCTATTCATAGAGGAGCCATGAGTTTTAGCTCATCAAACGAGGAGCCAGGCCAACTTCTTACTAGATAGAGTTCTCGTCAAAAAACGGTTTCGTACACAGTTTTGTCTCGTTGGTCCACAGTTTTGTCCTGTTAGTACACCCTTTCTTAATTTTTGAGTATAGGCTGCGTTATGTATTCTTAACAAAAACAGCTTTACTCATATGGGGTTTTTTAACTGGTTTGGTCAGACTTCCAGCAAGAGCCAGGCCGACGAACTAAACCGGGCGATAGCCGGAGAACTGATTACTATTGATTGGCACGAGGAGGATAAGAAACAAACTGCTGCCTGGATTGCTGAACGGAAGGCTTTAGCCGCCCAGGAGCGTCTGGAGTTAAGTGAAGGAGCGAGGTACTGGTTCGATCAGAACGAGAATGAAGAAATCAATCGGTTGGAACATTCCATCCAATGGAATGAACAGATCATTGCTCACGCCAAGAACGTTATTCTTTATCGTAAGCAGCAGCTATGCCGGTAAGTATTTCTAAAAATAAGCCTGAGCTGTGAAGAGGCAGTTCAGGCTTATTTTTAGAAATACCTGTGTAGGGAACTGAAGTGCAAAGTGTGGTGAACTCTTATTAGATACGACGCGAAGTGATCCTGTAGAAGAATAAGCCGGATCTAATTAGTTTTCCCCTGCTGACAAAGTTGGACAGACTCCTCCAGTTTTTGCTTAATCTGGCGTACTAGTGACTCATCGGTGGTAGACAAATTCAGAGAGGTGGTGTTGTCTTTGTTATTTTTGTCTTTGCTGTCCTGGTTGAAAGAACCACCGAAGCCGCCCACATTCATAGCCATTTTCACTTTGTCAGCTGGCACATCCAACAGAAGCGTATACTGACCATCCTTGTCTTTTTTATAACTGATTTTGCGAACATCTTTCAATAGCCAACCCATATGCATCCCTATGGACACATCTTTATCTTTGGCATCTAAATTCATGTCCATCTGACAGCCCTTAAAGCTAAACTTAGGTGCCTCATTGTCCTTCTTATCTTTAATAAGTTGATCCAACTGTTTCTCCAACCACTGCCCATTTTTAGCCAGTGTTTGTGCTTGAGCTGGTTGTAAGGATACGAACGTAAGACAGGTGAAGGCTACCGCTAAAACGGATTTGATTGACATTTTCATGTTGTTAGCTATTAAGGTGAACTAGTCAATTTGATAGGTTAAAGGTATACTACAGTACTATGCAAAACAAACTAATGGTAGACTATTAATCTGGGATTGAAAGTACCAGCTATGTCAGCTATGATCTAAAAGCGCAAAGCGTGGTGTTTTGCCCCCCTACGGTGTGTAGCGTGGTACGGTCTTGGTGAAAAGCAAGTCAACAACGTAAATAGATTACGTTTTGGTAGAACTATCATTGACAAACTAATAAACTCCATTAGAGATGAGAAAAGTAACCGGAATAGGCGGCATCTTCTTTAAGTGCGACGATCCTCAGAAAATGAAAGACTGGTACGCTCAACAACTAGGATTACCGGTAAGTGATTATGGTACGATGTTTAGATGGCGTGATGCTGATGATTCCACTAAGGAAGGGACAACGGTTTGGAACGCTTTTGACAAAAACACCACATATTTTGAACCATCCAAAAAGGACTTCATGATCAATTACCGAGTCGAGCAGCTTGAAGAATTAGTGGAGCAGTTAAGAAGCAGTGGAGTAACCATCTTAGACGAAATAGCCGTTTATGACTACGGCAAGTTTGTTCATATCCTAGATCCCGAGGGTAACAACATCGAACTTTGGGAGGACATCAGTTAACGTTCTATCCTGACTTTATACACTACAATTAGTTCGTTCTAAATTACTTTCCTAAGAAGACAAAAGCGCGATGCGTATTGAGTTGCCCTCCTTTGGCGGGCGTCGTGACACGTGATGGTAGCCCGGCTTTGCCGTGCATCGTGGTACGGTCTTGGTAAAGAGCAAGCCGGAATGCCGCTACGCGTCATTCTTAGGCTTGCCTCGCAGGGTAATGTATTGACAATCAATGATATATAGTTTATATTGGCAATGAAATTTCAATGAAAATTGCGTAAACTATTGATTATCAATACTATTTTTAATTATTATGGCAATATTAGAGCACACTACACTAAGCATTGACAAGCCACTCGCCGATGAAATGGCCCGACTCGCCAAGAGTTACGGACTCACTAAGAAGGGTCTTTTGGTGGCCATGCTTCAGTATTTTAAAGCCACCAAAGCCGACCCCCGCGACCCGAAAACGGACAATCCAACGGACGCGATTAAGGCCCTTGACCGGCGGCTGATCAGCTTCATCAAGCAGCAGGAGAAAGAGCAACTACGACCCATCAAAGACGAGCTGATCTTAATCAGCCGTAAGCTCTACGAGATGGACGACCCGGCTAATGGGGTGGGTAAGGTAGAGCACTTACGGAAGATGAACGAACGACTTCGACTCATTGCCGAGAAAGTAGGCGTCAGCAGTTAATCCTATGTTCACTAATCTTTCTAGCCCCATCAAGGGTGCCAACTCGGGGAGTTGCCAGCGCCTGGCAGACTACCTGGAAAAGGAGAACAATCAGTTGGCACCTCATCAACGAGAGTACTTCTTTTTGGCGCACAGCGATAAAGTATCCGGGTTGGATGTGGTGCCAGCATTGACCAAAAAGGAGCCGCCCAGGGGCTTAAATCAGGTCAGGACCGGTTATATACCTTCACCATCGACCCCAGCCAAAAAGAACTCGCTCATATTGGTAACGATCCCGAGAAATTACGGGAGTTCACCAGGGGCGTGATGGAAAACTACACCCAAAATTTTGGAAAGGGGATTGACAGTACGGACCTGGTTTGGTTTGCCAAAATTGAGTACAGTCGCAGCTATAGCCACGACGATAAAGCGGTGCAGGAAGGCACGGCTCAAAAGGGCTAACCCAAAGAAGGGGATCAAACCCATGTGCACGTGATCGTGAGTCGTTTTAAAGAACGCGAGATGGAGCAACCGGGGTGCCGGCCACAGCGGAGTATGTCACTTTTCCCGTTGATCAATCACCGTCAGGCCGGGGGAGCCATTTGTAACGGCTTCGACAGAGTGAATTTTATCCAAGCCAATGAGAACCATTTTGATCAACAATTTGGCTATAAACGGGAGCTGACTGAAACGTTCGCCCATGCCAAATCCATTCACTCCGAGCACCAGCCTGATCGCTTAGCCGCCCGCGAGAAACAGATCAAAGACCAGATTCAACAGAACAGACTCCACACCTAAGAACGAACTATTCAACATCAGCAGAGCAACAATTCATCCAACTCGCTGAGTCGTTAAGATCATGAATGAAGATCAAAGCCTAGGTCGCCGTGTTTACGTTTCTGATTTGTTGGAGCGTTATCTGGCTCGCTTTTACCTCCTTGGGTGTTTATAAAAGCAAACTTTTGGGTGGTTCAGCTCGCTGAGTCACGCCCTAGGTAACCGTAGGCACGGCTGTTTTGGTAGCTTATGAAAATGTAAAGAAAAATAGGCATCAGCAAGACCAGACCCACCAGTGCTACCGGTCGTCGGATTCGTTAAGACGTGTACACCATCCTGACCCAAACCGCTCTTATCCCCGTATTTACATCACTAACCCGTTTCGGGGCATACTCATTATTTGGGGAGCCGGAGCGAGGAAGAACAAGAGCCTGATTGAGCCGATTATCCAGCAAACCATTCAACAGGGGCAGACCGGACTATTGTACGATTTCAAGTTTCCGAGCTTAGCTAGAGTGGCCACCAGAGCGAATCAAACCGGTCCCGGCCAATCGATCTACTATGTTAACTTCGATTAGTTGACGCTTACCCACCGGGTCAATCCCCTGCACCGGATGCAATGCCCACCCAAAGCCACGCCGATGAATACGCCCAGGCAATCATGTACAATCTAAAGCCCGAAGCCATCAAGAAGTCGATTTAGGATCAAACGTAATTGACTGCTCTAAATTATCGACGAATCCCGAAATGCGGGGCACTATCGCCAGTTTAAATGAATTCGTAAAGCGCAAAGCTGAATGCCAAACGGAGAGCGTAGTGTCCACTTTGCAAACTGCACTTCAATGCATCAACAGCAAGGAGATTGTCTGGATCTTATCAAGTAATGAATTTAGCCTCTCCTAAGACACTAAAGCCACCATTATAAAGCACATTTAAACGTACAGTATAATTATAAAGTATTGACAGTCAATAATATACGGCTAAAGTAAAATATTTAATGTAATAATATGTAGCATATTTTATTTTAACAAAGAGGTCATTATTGAATACTGAAATAATATAGTTTCACTAGAAAAGATGATGATAAATAGTATAATTTCATGATTATTGTTAAAATAATCTTGACTATAAAGAGTAGATAAAGAGAGAATATGTTTTTTATTAAGAGTTAAAAAATCCAACGAATTTGTAACTAAAAGTTGTTAAACGGGAACAAGTTTATTGTAAAAGTGTAAACATATGTAAAAATTATTCTTTAGAGATAATAAAAATATTACAGTATGACGCTGTATGTATATGTAAACAAAAACTGGAAAATATGAGAAGAAAAAAAGAAAGTTAGTTTAGTAATAACATTTTCAAAAACATTGTAAAAAAATGGAAAACAAGCCAGGATTAAAAAAACTTTCAATTAATAAGGAATTAATTGAAAAATTAAACAACAATCAAGAACAACTATTTGGTGGGTACGGAAATACAGTAGTAGTCTCTGCTTCAGCAGTGTGTTCAGGGGTATGTGAAAGCGCGATATGTACAAGCGTATTTTGTGGTTCACATTTCGCATGCGGGACTTCTGTTTGCGCAGCGGATCCTGGTGGATGTGGTAATTATAATTGTGTTGGTATAACCTTTAAATAATCTAAAAAAAAATGGAAAACAAGCCAGGATTAAAAAAACTTTCAATTAACAAAGAATTAATTGAAAAACTGAATAACAATCAAGAGCAACTATTCGGCGGATACGGTAATACTGTCATAGTGAATGAAAGTGCTGTGTGTTCAGGAATTTGTGAAAGTGCAATTTGTAGTAGTACTTTTTGCGGTTCACATTTTGCTTGCGGAACTACTGTCTGTGCAGCAGATCCAGGTGGATGTGGTAATTACAATTGCATTGGTATAACAATTAACAGATAATTTATAAGTGGGGCATTTTGTAATGCCCCACTTACATCTAAAAATATAATGAATAAAAAGATATCTTTATGTACAGTTTGTATGAATCGAACGTACCATCTAAAGAAAACATTAATTAAAAATCTTGAAGACGATTATGATAATCAAGATTCTGAGTATGTACTATTAAATTACAACTCAAGTGATGATATGGAGGACTGGGTGCGTAAGGAATTGCAGATATTTATAGATATGGGAAAACTTGTATATTACAGAACATACGAGCCAAAGTCTTTTTCTCAAAGTCATTCTAGAAATATGGCTTTCAAACTAGCTAAAGGAGATATTCTTTGTAATATAGATGCTGACAACTTCACTGGTAAACGTTTCTCAAATTATGTCATCAATTTATTTAAAAAAAGTAATGTTTTTTTGAGTGCAACTATTAATGGCGACGAATCAAAAGATACTGGTATATTAGGTAGAGTATGTTTATTGAAAGATGATTTTTTGAGACTAAGAGGATATGACGAAAGAATGAAAGGATACGGTTATGAAGATACGGACTTAAAATTAAGATTAAAGTCATTAGGTAATGAAGAAGTTTTTATAGACAAGCAATACTGCGGATACATACAGCACGAGAATAATGCAAGAGTATCGAATGAAGAACTTGCTTATTCCATAAAACTAATACTATTGAAAAAGGTAAACTACTATAAAAGTTATATATACTTTTTATATACTAACGGTGAGTGTGAGCAATATCAACTAGTTGATAATTACTTTGTAAAGTCAGATAATATAGAAAACTGTTTTTATGATAAAGGTAAAACAACTTGGAGACATGGTCTGCGTATGAATAACAAATTTTCGTGGACTGTTAAAAAACATGGAATTGAATTTAAGTCAAGTAATGGTGTAATAAGTTTTTTTTGCTTAAATGAATTCTCTATCATAGAGGCCAGAAACGATATTGAAGAAATGTATATTCTTAAATCAACTATTATAAATAGAAACTTAATGGAAAAAAGCGCTCATAAAAATGAAAATACTAAAAACTTAAGAGGTTTTGGTAAAGGCATAGTATTTAAAAACTTTAATTTGATTGACAAAATTACATTATGATAGCATATGCAAATGCACATACAATAGCCATTTACTATGGAGAAGAAAGCTGGCTTGGCATTATAGAAAACTGTTTAATACCGTATTTTGAAGAAATGAATCAAAAAGAATTTTCAGTAATTATGTATTTAAATAATTTAAAGGGTGAAAATATACAACTTAAATATATTGGAGATAGTAGCTGTATAAAAAAGCACATAAAACAAGCTAAAAAAATATTCTTAAAATATATAAATGAACATCCTTCTGAAAAAAAATTATTGTGTAAAGATTTGTATTTTCAAAATGTACCTAATAATAGCGTTCATTATATGAATATAATGATCGAAGAACAGGGAGTGTCCGTTAATGATAAAGAGCAAAAGCTTGTACTTGCATTAATAAAATCGTTGCCCCAAACTTTAATAAATCCATTATATAAAAAGGAAGATTTAGATAATTGTATTTTTGAAATTTGTTTAAGTTTAAACTTTTTATTAATAAAAAGTTTAAACTTAAACAAATTTTTTTGTGAAAGTATGTACCATAGTTTATTTAACCACAACTATTTAGCCAGTAATCATACGAATGATCACATTTTAAGTTTACAATTGGAATTTGAAGAAAACTTAAATTATTTGAATTATTTGTATTTGTCTGATGAATATATGCATAGTGAATATTATAGTATGTTCAGATGCTTTTGTACATATCTAAAACATAATACTGATAATATGGAAGAAGAGTACAGAAAGAATCTTTTAATGCTGATAGTTTCTGAAATAGACGTATTTTTTAATAAAAGATTTAATCAGTACTTATTTTACTTTATTTATAAATACTTTTATCAATTTAACGACTAAAATTTATTTAAAAAATGAACAATTTGACCCGCTTTCTTGCAAAAGAATTATCTGTGGATATTCAGGATTCCGAAAATAAAGAGATAGATTATAGAAATTCTTTTTCAACAAAAGATATAATATTTAATACATTCATAAATTATAGTGACGAAGAGAATTTAGAAGCTATCGTCACAATTATTAATTTTTACACGAATGCAGTAGAGGATATTAAAAGAGGAAAATTTAATGTTGCGAAAACAAAATTTGAGAATGCTGACTATTATTTAAACGAATTAGTTGAAGATGATTTGTCCTTCGCATTAGTGAATTGCTTTGCCATTCCAGCAAAGGCTTTATTGATGTATAATTCAAAAAATTATAAACTAGCTTTTCAAACTTTAAAAAATTCTTTGAAGTATTATGATACAATAATTGACTACAATCCAACTTTTTTTCAAGCATTCAAAATTACGCAAATATACCATATATGTAAAGTGTTGATCAAAGCAGATCATAAAATAGCTAGTTTTAAAATAATGACTAGGATTTTGGCTTATTTAGTTTTTGGAAACAATCCAAAATTAAAAGGTAATTTTGAAAGAAGATGCATATCAGATATGCCAAAACAAATACTTGATAGTCTCGTTGCAATATTCATTATTGAAATAATTTACGTTTTTGCTGAAATACAGTTAAAAAATAAAAGCAATGAGATAGAATATTTTGAATTTGTATATGACACTTTTTGTGACTTAAAACCGGATGGTTATGAACAATGCTTGTTGTATAACTGGCTGATAATTAAACAAAAATTTTATAAAGAAGATTATGATACTTTTGCTATTGAAGGTGCTAAGTTTTATAATAGTTTGAAGATAAATAACTTCGATATTATAAAATTTTCTCTTTTATTAGATTTTCTCAAGTTAAATGAATCCGTAGATAAAGATGATAATTATAACTTATTACTAACAAAAAAAAATAGTTTAAAACTAAAAAACAGTATTTTACAAATGTTGCAAACTAATTAAAAAGTTTCTCAGTAATCATGAGTAATCAGTTAGCTCTCAAATCGAAATATATTTATGGAATCGGTAAACAATATAATGACGAATTATTGAAAAAAATTGATTCATTTAAAATGCGAGATGGTATTTTGACTGGTAAAGCTGGTTATCTCTTATTGTTACATGCTTTATATAAAAAGAGTAATAGTATAGATTACTATAGAGCGGTCGAGAAACTTTCATCAGATTTGATTAATGATATTGATAATAAAAGGTTTATAAATGGATCTTATGCCGAGGGTTTAATAGGTGTTTTCTACTCAATGCATAAAATTATTAATAACAATTATTATACAATAAGTAATTCACAATTTGAATTAATAGACGAATATGTATACAAATGGACTGAAGAAAAATTATTAAATCAAGATTTTGATTTCATGTACGGTGGAATGGGTGGGTTTTTTTATTTAATGGGTAGAGTAGATAATAGTGATGTAAATAGGATAAGGATCAAAAACCTAATTAATTGTATAAATAATTCATCAATAAAACATTTGAATAGCATTCACTTTATAAATAAAAATAGAAACTTTAATGGAGATTATATAGCTACTGGCTTAGCTCATGGAATGCTTAGCATACCAATCTTGCTATTAAGAGCTTGTAATGCTAATATTGAAGTGGATTTATGTCGTACAATAATATATTCAATAATAAATTTTTATGATCAACTTTACAACGATAGATTAAATAATGATAAACAATCCATATTTCCACAATATATTAACAATAATACCAATTCTAAAGAATATATACCTAAATTGGCTTGGTGTAACGGAGATTTAATAATTGGTTATACGTATGTGGTAATTGGTAAATATTTAAATGATAAAGATTATTTAAGAAATGGAATAGAAATATTAAAAAAAACAGTATGCAGAAAAAATTACGAACAAACCGGTATAACGAATATTGAAATGTGCCATGGCTCTTCTGGAGTTTCTTATATATATAAGAAACTATATGACAAAACTGGCCTTGAATTATTTTACGATTCATATTCATATTGGTTTGAAGTAACTTATGATAAAATCTTTAATGCCGACAAGTATTTATACAAAGTTTTAGAGAACAACTTCTCTATATTGGATGGTCTGACCGGAGTAATGTTATCCATAGATGACGATTTTGAAATAAATTCTTTACTTTCCGACTTTATGTTGTTGGACTGATAAATACACTTGAAAGCTTAGTAACTGTCATATGAAAGATAAAGTACTAGAGGTATCTACTGAAAATGATGTGTACGTAGAGCATATCGAAAAAAAATATGATAAATCTTTTAAACTTTTAATTAAAGTTAATTCTATTGTAGTGTTAATTATAACGATAGTAATTGCATATTTTGGAATTATTATCAGCTATCCAGATGTAGTTAGTGGTGAAATGATTGTAAGAAGTAACATTAAGCCACAACCAATTGTACCTATAGTTGATTCGAAAATATCTCGTCAGGTAAAGTTTGATGGAGATAATGTAAATGTAAATGATATAATATTTTATCTAGAAACTTTAGCTGATTATGATGAAGTGGAAAGTCTGAAAACTTGGTTATCAAGCTTAACAGATCTATTAGCGAAAAATAATTTTCTTGATTATAAATATAATACAAAGTATGTGAAGAATTTAGGTGAATTGCAACAAAACTATGAAACCTTTTATATGAACTATAATTTGATAAAAGCTAATATTAATGAAAATTCGTACATAAATAGAATAAAGATTTTAAATGATGAACTAGAGGAGTTTAGGAAATTAGATTCTTCTCTAAATCAACAAAAGTTATATTTAGTTTCTGATTTAAAACTTAGCAAAGAAGAATATGATGCTTATGTTATGTTAGAAAAAGATAAAGTTGCTTCAAAATTTGAACTAAATTCTTACGAAAGTAGATACATAAGTAAAAGAAATTCCATCGAACAACTAAACACTAGTATTATTGCAAATCGTTTAAATATATCAAATAAGCAAAAAGAATTATATGATTTTAAGGCATCCATTAATGAAAAAAGGCTTTTATTACTAGAACTAATTGGTAAGTTGAAATCAGATATTGTAACATGGGAATCGACACATACTATAGTGGCTCCAATTAGTGGTGTGATTAGAATGACAAAGTCAATTAATGTTGGTGATATAATCACTAGAAGTAAAAATTACGTCTATATAGTAAACGATACTGGAGGGTATGAAGGAGAATTACTTGTTGCTCAAGATAATTTTGGGAAAATACAAATAAATCAGCTGGTTTTAATTAAAGTGAATAGTTATCCATCGCACGAATATGGATCTGTAACGGGAGTTGTAAATCAGATATCTTACGTAGCGAATGCAGATGAAAAAAAGTTTTTAGTACTGGTAAAAATACCATCAAGTGGTGAAACCTCTTACGGCAAGAAAATTGTCTTAAGAAATGGAATGACTGCGACAGCAGATGTAATAACAATAAGAAGTAATTTTTTTCAAAGAGTTTTTTATAGCTATAGAAAAATGTTACGTCAATAAAAATGCAATTGGTTAAAATTTTAAGTTGAAAGTCACATAAACGTCACCATGAAATGAGTTTTAAACAATTTAGTAAAATACTATTTATTAACATATTCATAATAATAATTATTAATATGTTCTTTTACTTTGACTTTGTTAAGTCACTCTTTAAGGATTATAAAATTTCTATTTCTATAAGTCTAATATTCTTAGCATTTCAAATAATTATTAATATTTATTTACTTAAAGACTATAAGTTATGGTTAACTAAAAGTCTTAATAAGAAGAATGTATTTCAAGGTGTAGTTGTGATAATAATTGTTCAATTTTTTATAATCTCACAAGTATTGTTTTTTTCAAATTCTTTATCTGTAAGAAATTTTGATATCAAGCTGTCCTTTTTTTTTATATTCATTTTTAATTCTTTACCAAATGCCATATTTGAAGAATGGTTGTTTAGATATTTACCTTATCGATACAGTAAGCAATTTTTAAGTCAAAGTGTTTCTTTAAGAATAGGTATTTTATCTTTATTAATATTTACGATCGTTCATATTCCCTCTTATATTTTTCAATATGAAATCAATCTAAGTCAGTTATATAGTGTTCTGTTAAATGGTATCTTTTTTTGGTTCATATATATTTCCACCAAGAATATATTTTTTACAGCGCTTTGTCATGCACTAACAAACCTACCTTTTAATATATATAACTCTCCATACTATTCAACTTATTTTTATTTTACAGTTACTATTATTTGTATAATATGGTTTATTAAGATTAAAAAAACTATTGATAATTCTGTGTAAACCAATCATTATGACATAGTTGCTGACTAGATAATTTTTAAGGTAAATCTTATTTTATAAATGTTATATATTTGAGCAATAGATTATTACAATCCTGATTTTTATATACAACTATAACTCTTTGAATTAACTCATGATAAATATAATCACTTGCTTACGGACGATAGATTCTACCATTTGAGGACCTTCTTCAAGTCTATAATTTATTTTTATTAGTCTATGTATTGTTGAAGACTATATTATACATATTTCCTTTCAATTGATTTTATACAAGTTCAACGGAATTATATCCAAGACTTTAAGTTGGTAAACGTTCTATATGGGTACTTTAAAAAAGGCTTTAACTGCTCCATGTTGAATCGATAGCCATTTTAAGTTACTTACAAGTCTTGCCTTCGATACAGATTTTAAAGTTTACTAGAGAAACATGCAATCTCTTTACATTTAAAAAACCCGATCTTGACCAGAAACATATAGGCTTATAAGATAAAGATTGATAATACAACTTAACTTTTCTAATCAGTATAACAAGTAGATATATTTATCCATATGTGGCCTAAGTATAAAATAATGTGAGTAATAAACAGTAAACTGTTTCTACGAAATATAAAATAAATTGTTATTTATTGTGTGTTTCTTCAAATTAGGGTAACCAAATTAGTCACTATATAGAGACATCTAATTGTGCTTACCCATTTTTCCTATATATTAGCGAAGCCAAAATATCGCTTTGAGTAGTTGCCCAACTTACGGATAATTTGTTTAGTAGCATATAAATCTCTATTGATTTCATCGATATAAGGTCTTATCTAAACAGCTCCAGCAAATCCATGCTATTCCACACCTTTTTAAGTTCATCCATAATATGATAAAGTTGTCAGGTCGTCAACTAAATAAATGATCCAATAGGTTTTGCCATTATAAAGCTATTCTCACTAACTCCTTTTGTTTATTTAGGGTCTTGGATACCCAGCTTTGGGTAAAGACTATTCTTAGGACAGAAGAAAGCTTCTTTCAAATTACTTAATTTAGTTAGACACAACTTCTGGAGGCTACCTCACATTCTAATTAGTTGTTTTCTCCATGCTATATTGAAATTCATTTTTTACGTGCTTATTTAAGTATTAATACAGTATGACGAATAACAGCAAAAGTTAATAAATAAGAATCACTCATTATATACTTTTGAATCAAAAAGATATTTAGCTATTGGTGCAGGTATAATATTTGACTTATTTACCAGCTTTTTCCTCATATCACTAATTTAATATAATCAATTAAAATTGTATTTAGTGAATGATTAATAACTATTATGTGGATTTTTACCATTAAAGTTTTAAGAATCGTAATTAATACGCTTTTCAGAGTCAAGATAGAAAGCGTCTGAAATTCTTATAGCATAGGCTTATCCAAAGACAATTTATTTAAAATAAGAAATAGCTTATAATTCAATTGTTATAGTACTTACAAAATATTTTTACATACAAAACTGCTCATTAATTAAATTTATTAATGTATATAATAAAATTTAATTATTTTAATGAATTTAACTTGATAAATAGTATTAAAGCATAAGTTGGAATTTCTTTACAAGAAATGTTTTATTAAAAACCTCGAACAACGTTGTTAAAAAACCAAATTTGTCACTTTTGTTATTTAACTATAGATTTACTTAGCGTGATATAACATATTTCATATATAATATCAAACAGATTTGTAGCTTTACTTGTAAATAAAAATACAGTATAAATACAACTGAAAAGACTTTATAAGTAAAGTTAATTGATAGGAGCTATTATAGTAATACTATCGGAAGATTGAAATTGAAAAATTTGCTAAAGATTGCATGAAAATCGTAAAACAGTTGGATTCAACAGATTGCGGACCAAGTTGCTTAAAAATGATATGTAACTATCATAAAATAAATGTAACTAGGGAAACAATAATGCACCATTTAGATTTGAGTGTAATAGGAACATCTGCTCAAGCCTTAGTAGCAGCTGGCGACCAACTAGGATTAGACGGAACAATCAAAGAATTAAATATAGAAAGCTTAGTAAAATATAATTTTCAATCACCGGTAATCTTACACTGGAACAACAATCACTTTGTAGTATTGTATAAAATAAAAGATAACGTTTTCCATATAGCAAATCCAGCCACTGGTAAAGAATTATATAAATTAAATGATTTTGAAGAAAAATGGGTAAAGCCAAATGGTAAAGGTTATTTAATTCACTTTCTAAAGAAAAACTATAGGTATCCTACTAACCAAGATGAAAAAATTTTTAACAAAGACATAGATTTTGTAGATATAATAAAATTCATATTCAAACATAAATCAGCTGTTAATCAAATAGTTATCAGCTTAGTTATTGGAAGCGTATTGCAATTCATAGTACCTTTTTTGACTAAATCTGTGGTTGACATAGGTATAAACACAAAAGATATAGATTTTGTCACAACTATAGTGATTGCACAAATATTTATTTTTATTGGTAGAATATCGGTTGAATTTATTCGTAGTTGGATATTATTACATTTAAGTACAAGAATCAATCTGCAGTTAGTATATATTTTTTTACAGAAGTTATTAAAATTACCAATATCTTTTTTTGAATCTAAAAGAACGGGAGATGTTTTGCAAAGAATGGCTGATCAAAGTAAAATAGAGCAATTTCTAACAGGAACATCACTAGGTACATTGTTTTCAATTGTTAGTTTTATAACGATGTCCACAGTTCTAGCGTTCTACAACATAAATGTATTCTTACTGTTTATTGTTTCTACAAGTTTATATAGTTTTTGGATTTTGTACTTTCAAAAAGCTAGAAAGTTGTTAAATATAGATATATTTAACAACTCATCACTTAATCAAACTAAAGTTATACAATTGATTGAGGGTATAAATGACATAAAAATTAATAATAGCGAGCAATATCAACTACAATCATGGATGAAAATACAGGCAGAAGCATTTTCTCTAAGTATAAAAAACATGAATGTAAATCAATTTCAACAAATTGGAGGTACATTTTTAAACGAAGGTAAAAATATTTTTATAACATATTTATCAGCTCGATCTGTTATAAATGGAGAAATAACACTAGGTACTATGTTAGCTATACAGTTTATAGTGGGTCAATTAAACAATCCAATTGAACAGATGATAGGGTTTATAAGAAGTTATCAAGATGCAAAATTAAGTTTGGAAAGATTAAACGAAGTGTATAAAAGTCAAACTGAAGATGAATACATCACAAGTCAGATAAATAATTTTTCTAAGAAAGACATAAATATAAAAAATATTTCTTATAGCTACCCCAACACAAATCGAAATCAATTAAATAAAATTAGTCTATGTATACCACATGGTAAAACTACAGCTATTGTAGGTAGTAGTGGTAGTGGTAAAACAACTCTCTTGAAAATTTTAGTAAAATTTTATAAAATAGATAATGGAGAAATTTTTATAGGTAATGACAATATTAATATTATTAAGGCCTCAGAATTGCGAAAGAAAGTTGGTGTCGTCATGCAAGATAGCTATATATTTTCTGATACAATTGAAAACAATATATCTTTAAGTTTAAACCATATTAATGATGAAAAAATGACTCATGCGTTAGATACTGCAAACATAAGTGAGTTTGTTTTGTCTTTGAATAATAAATCTAAAACGATTATTGGAAACAACGGATTAGGTATAAGTCAAGGTCAAAAGCAAAGAATTTTGATTGCAAGGGCAGTTTTTAAAAATCCAGATATTGTGATTTTCGATGAAGCCACAAATGCGCTTGATACACAAAATGAAAGTATTTTGGTTGAAAAGTTAACTAATTTTTTCAAAGGTAGAACCGTAATTATCGCTGCTCATAGATTAAGTACAATTATGAATGCTGATCAGATAGTGGTACTGGAAGAAGGGCACATTGTAGAAATTGGAAACCATAGTAATCTTTTACAAAAAAGAGGCAGATATTATGAACTCATACAGCATCAAATACAGAATAGCTAATTGTGTAAAACTAGTTTTTTAGATTGAATAGCAAAAAAAAATAACACAAAATATGACAAACGATATTGAAAACCGATTAGAAGCTATATATAATGCTTTAGATATTTACAGAAAAAATATCAATTCGGGTTTATTTGGAGGTACATTAGGTGAATTTGTGTTTATTAGTGAATACAATAAGACAAATTTAAAAATTTCGGATTCAAATCTTACGTACGATATATTAAGCAAGGTACTAGATTATTACGATAATAATGGATTGTTTAGCTATAATTTAAATTTTGGAATAACTGGATTAGGTTTTATCATTAATTACTTGTATAAAAATAATCAATGTGAAGATTACTTGAGTAGTCTTAATGAGGAGATAGTAGAAATAATAAAACCTTTTTATCTAAATAACTATAAAAACATCGATTTAGACTATATGAATGGGATACCTGGAATCCTCATTTATCTTATTGAAAACAACTTGTTTGAGATGATTGAGTTGTATATTGATAACTTAATTGAAGAAAATTATTTAGAAAATACTGGAGGAAAATGGAGTATCGAATCTTTGTTAAATGAAAATAGTAAAAATATAAATGTTGGTTTGTCACATGGGATAATATGTCACCTTTACATATTTAGAAAAATATACGAAAAAGGTTTCATGAAAGAAAAAATGTTAACTTTAATTAACAAATTATATATTTTTTTATTAAAAATAAAAGTTGAGCCAATTTTCAATGATGAATCTTACTTTGGAAGTATATTTCAAAAAGACGGGCATAAGATAAACTCAAGACTAGCATGGTGTTACGGAGATTTATCCATTGGTTTCCTTCTGTTGAAAGTTGCAATTTCAATAAATAATTTTGAAATACAAAAGTTAGCTTTAGATATACTGTTATTTTCAACTAAAAGGAAAACGTTCGACAATACAAAGATTTTAGATGCTGGTTTTTGTCATGGATCTTCAGGTGTAGCATACATATATAAAAAAATATATGATCTTACATGTATGGTTCAATTTAATGAATGTTATAAATTCTGGATAAATTTTACTATTAATAATTTCAACTTTGAAGATGGTATAGGTGGATATAAATTTTATATTCCAGATAAGGACCAGAAATTTAGTTGGGTAAATAATTTAAGTTTACTGGAGGGTGCTTGTGGAGTTGGATTAGTTCTTTTGAACTACAAATTCAATGATATTAGTCACTGGGATCAAATGTTAATGCTAGACTAATTATGTTTAAATGAAAAAATATAGTTTGTTAATTAACTGTAAACGCAAAAGATTAAATCTACTAAATCAATTGGAAGAAAGACTTATTGGTAATGATAAGGCCGGACTGAAAATTGGAAATCTTGGTGTATCGCTAACTTCGATAATGTTTAGCGAACTGTCAAACAAAAATTATTTTAGTAAAAAGGGGGCTTTAATTTTAAGAAATAACATCTCTTTATTATCAGATATTAATTACAATAGTTTGATGTTAAGTATGGAGATATCCGAAACTGGATGGTACATTGAGTTTCTTAAGCGATATAGATTGATAAGCATTGATGAAAAAATTTTAGATCATAGTTATGATAGTTTAATTTACTATCAGCTTGAAAAAAAGTTGTCATCTTTAAATTTTGACACATGTGAAGGTGCTTTAGCTGAAGGATTTTATTTAATATCGAAACAGAAAATAAATAGCACCGACCTTATGTGGATTAACAACATAGTGAGCTATCTGATAAGTTATTACAATAACACAAATGTGGTTCAGCATGTTGGTATTTCACACGGCATTTGTGGGATCTTGCTTTTCTTAAATAAATGTATTGAGAGGAATATTAAAAATAATGTTGTACCTGAAGCTATGATTAAAATTATTAAATACATATCTTCAACAATTAATTTAAATAATGATAAATTTTTTCCTACTAAAATTAATGTAGGTGAAGGGTATGTAACCAACTGTTGGTCTTTTGGTGACCCTGGAGTATTATTTACTTTAGTTAAATGTTTGAATACACTAAAAGTGAAACAGTATGATATTGAAATTAAAAGATTGATAATGTACCTTTCTAAAAGTCTTATTAATAATAAACACCAAATTGCTGAATTAGGAGTTTGGTATGGTGCTTCCGGAATTTTAATTTATAATAGTATTCTGTTTAGAAAGTACAAATATGATAAATTAAGATTTGATAACCAATATTGGTTTAATTATATCGAAGATAAGCTTCGAGATGATCTTTATTTAGAATTGATTGACAATCTATATTCAAAAAAAATGTTCCCTACCTCTTTAGCACATGGACTACCGGGAATATTGCTCTCTCTACTTGTCAAAAGTGATTATAAAAAATTTTATAAGTATACAGAGCTGCTTTACTTCTAAATTTAAGAAGTTCATATTTTTGTTTATATGATAATATATATATTATCTTTTATAATTACTATCATAATAATTAATCTGTTTAAATGATTACCATCTTTAAATATTTTATTTTAAGATAGTAACAATCTAGTTTATGATATAAAAAAATGCATGCTTTAAACATCTTGCACGAAGAGTTTATTTAAGAGAACTGTTTTTAATTATTATTAGAATAATGAAGCTAGGGATTTTAGAATTTGGTACAGGCTACCAAGATATTTCTAATTCTATTAGGAATATCTTAGAATATGCTGAATATGCAGATAAATTGGGCTTTACGAGATTTTGGCTTGGTGAGCATTACTATAACAACAACCCAATATGGTATAATCCTGAAGTGTATTTACCACTTATTGCAGGCTCTACTACAAAAATTAAGGTAGGTGTTGCAGGTCTGTTAATGGCATATCATAATCCTTATAAAATTGCACTCACTTTTAAACAATTATCTTGTATTTTCCCCGGAAGAATTGATTTAGGTATCGCTAAAGGTAAAGTTCATTCTACTATTTCAAAGCTTATATCTCCGCACACAAATCTTGAAGATCCAAACGTTTGGAGTGCAACGTTTGAGGATAATGTTAAGGCCCTGATTTACTATTTGAAAAACACTAATTTGAATGATAATGGTGTTCCCCTACTTCCACCATATGGCGGAAGTAGTCCTTCTATTTGGTCTCTAGGATCCTATTCAGCAAACTTAACTTCTGTATTAGATAATAATACCCCTTATTCAAGATCAATTTTTCATCTAAAGATTGATGATTTTGAAAGAGAAAAGGAAATTATTAATATGTACGTAGACAAATATAAAACTAGGTATAATGAAATGCCGATAATAAACATTGCTTTTGCTGGATTTTGTCATAAGAATGACAATGAAGCAAAGAAAATCAGAAATTCATTCAATTCGTCAATTATCACTCATAATGAAATTATAGGTTCACCTAGTTATATTTATGATAAGCTATCTGAACTGAGTGAACTTCTCAACGTTCATGAATTTATTCTTTTGAATATGGCAAATACATATGAACACAAATTTAATTCGATCGAGTTACTTAGTAATAAATTTAAATTAATTTAGTGTATTTTTAAGCTGATGAAAATTTCTTTTTTTGATAAGTTTGTTGTTAGAACTCCTGTTAAGAGTTTTAAATTCTTTCATGATATATTGTCTTCGAATGAGGATATAAATAAAACATTAGTCAATATTTTAAAAGATCCTAAAATTATTAATGCTATATTCTTGGCATCACCATCCATTTTTCAAGAGCTAGAAAAGCATATAGATTTTTCAAAGTCATATGAAGTTTTTAAAGAGAAGACTCTATTTGCGCTCATAAAATATTTAGCTAGAATGAGCCATCGTTCTACCCCATTCGGTTTATTCACTAGTATTAGTTTAGGCGAAATAAATAATGAAAGTATTTCTCTTCAGAAAAATAGTTGTACTTCTGTAGTATTATTAGATTATACCATTGAGTATCAATTGTACCAAAGGATAAATGAAATCGGCTGTTTAAAAAAACATTTATTATTTTACCCAAATTATACAATATACTCTCTAAATAATAATATTTTTTACATCAATGTAGAATTTGACAAAGAAATTTCTTATATCCTTTCTTCATTTGAAAAAGATGATTTTTTGCTTGGTTTATTACAAAAAATTAATGGTGAAATTTCATATTATGATCTTGTTAACATTATAACAGAAGAAGGTTTTGATGTCAATGAAGCATCATTATATGTTGATGATCTCATTAATAACAACATTTTATTAAGCGAACTAACATTTACGAATAGAAATAGTAAGTGTAGCCTGCAATTTTTAAGTGAACTTTTAGCTAAAAATATTTTGAATTGCAGTTTCATCGATTCTGATTTAGCTATTCTTAAAAGCTACCAAATTGTTATAAATAATATTTTATCAATTTTAGATAAAATTAAGTTGAATATAGATAATGGGTATGAATTTAATTTGCAAAATTATTCTGACAATATTCTAACGTTAATTTCAAGCATAAATCTGAGTTATGATCCAAACAAAGTTTTACAAATAGATTTAATAGAAAAAGCAGGTAATAATATTATTTCTAATCAGCTCTTAAAGGATGTTTCTGAGTCTATAGGCATACTTAATAAGCTGTCTTCTCCCGTAATTAATAGTTCTTTAGATCAATTTAAAAAAGACTTTTTTTTAAAGTTTGATGATCAATTGGTACCCTTACTGAAAGTTTTAGATAAAAATTATGGTTTCGAATATGGTGTTAGAAATAATCATAATCTAAGCACATCAATTGTTTTTTCTAAGAAAGATTTTTTGTTACATAGCATTTTGTTAGATTTAAAAGATAAAAATTTTACTATTGATTTAGCAAATTATGATTTAACACATTTTGAAGAAAATTGGAATAATGTATCAGCTTCGTTTTCTTGTTTGATTCAGATATACGAAGCGTACGACAAAAATCAGATTGTAATTAGAGAGGTTGGTGGCTCTAGTGCAGTTAATATTTTAAATAGATTTGGCCATCTTGATGCTTCTTTATTACGACATATTGAAAACATCTTATCTTTTGAATCAACCGTATCAACAGGTTTGACGGCAAACGTGACACATTTACCTAATATCAAAAGTGGAAATATTATAAGAAGTTCAGTTAGTAGAAGCTATGAAATAAATGTTTTCTCAATTTGTTCTGATAAGTCAGTTTCAATTCCATTAAATGATATATTTGTCACTGTTAAAAATGATGATATTATACTTTTTTCTCGAACGCTGAATTCTAGAATCTTTCCGAAAATTGACAACGCTTACAATGTCAATTTTACTAATTTATCTATTTTTCAGTTTTTAAACGACGTTGGAAATGTTGGAAAAAAGATATCAATGACTTTTGATTGGGGTAATTTAAAGCAATTTTTTTCTTATTTTCCTAGAGTCAAATACAAAAATTGTATTGTATCCCTTGCATCGTGGATTATAAAGAAAAGTGATATTCCTCTTAATCTTTTGAAAAATGAAGATAGTGGAATTGATTTGTTCAATTTTCTAGTTGAAAAATTTCAACTTCCATTTGTCTTTAATATTTCTGAAGGAGATCAATTGTTGTTTATAGATATTAGGAACAAAGTATTGTTTGCAATTTTTAAAAAACATTTAAACAATAATAGTGTTTCAACTATAACTGAAATATTACCTTTTAATGATTTTTCTAGTATAGTAAAAGACGATAGTGGTAAAACATTCGCTCATGAGATTGTTTTGGGAGTTAAAAATGAAAAAGCGTTTACCCCAAACTCTTTTATTAAGGATTTACCATTTACTTCGAATACTATCAAAAGAGAGTTTAATATAGGAGAAGATTGGCTATATTTTAAAATATATTGTTCACATAGTGTGTCTAACCTTCTTATTTTAGATATTTACAATTTGTTTAAGGAAGAGCTTTTTAGCGATTTTGCTGATAAATTCTTTTTTGTTAGATATATAGACACAAACTCACACATTAGGATTCGTTTTTTTAAAAAACAAATTGATATCACAGCTATTGTTCGTAAAATAAATTTGCATTTAACATCTTCCCATTTATATGAATACATTAAGTCATTTTCTATTGAAAAGTATAGTAGAGAGTTAGAGCGCTATGGAGAAAAGTATATAGAACAAGTTGAAGACATATTCTTTTACGATAGTATGACAGTATGCAACTTATTGCATTCTAAAAAAAGTGATTCGGAAAAAATACTCTTTTATCTAGATTACGTTGATTACATTTTTAATAAGCTTAGTTTTTCTTTATCGAATAAAATTAATATTGTTACATTGAATAAGGACTCATATCTTAATGAATTTTCTAATCAAAGCCATATAAAAAATGATTTAGCTAAGTTTTATAGAGTTAATAAAACTTACATAACTGCTTTTTCGGAACAAGAGAATGTTTTTAATTATTGTGATAAAGTATATATGGATTCGATGATTTCCAAGTATTTATTTATAAAAAATGATACTGACGAAGTTACTTTTTATAGAGTTATAACTAGTTGCATTCACATGTCTGTTAATCGTGCTTTTAACAAAGATCAGAGGTTATCAGAATTATACATATATCAAATGCTGTTTCATAGGTATAGGTTTCTTAAAAATGTTTAAAATATTAGACTTGATGCTTATTATTACTTTGTAAGTTTTTTGTTTGAGTTCGTTCAGTTCATCGATACAACCCATCTCAAGCTTTGGGAAATAGTTCAAGTGGTTTTAACACTAACTTTTTAGCTAGTAATAAATTGAAATAGTTCCACTTTACAAGGCTAAAACGGTCGTTCAAGCCTTGTAAAGTAAACATAAATACCTTACTTACGCCCATCAACAGATTAGTTCATGAACTACTACCAGGTACAAATTTGGATGGAGAGTAGCCAGGAATGGGTTAACATTAAGCAACTCATGTTCATCTACGGTCGCCCTGTCGTTGATATAGATTCGAAAGAACGGTTGACTCGAGCCGAGGCCGAAACTAGACACGGTCTTTTAAGCAGAAAACATCAAGCCTATACGTTTAGAATTGCTGACCTAAACTAACATCCTAATGGCTAAGAAAACAGATACTTCCAGTCATGTTGCTCTTAAATACGTCGCTTACTACCGGGTATCTACCAAAGCGCAAGGGGATTCGGGTTTAGGACTAGAGGCGCAACGGGCGGCTGTAGCTGGGTACGTGAAAGCATCGGACCGACGAGCGGTTATACTCGCTGAGTTTACGGAGGTTGAATCAGGCAAAAACAATCAACGAGTTCAGTTGGTAGCGGCCATTGACTGGGCCAAAAAAGAGAGCGCGGTGCTGGTGATTGCTAAGCTCGACCGGTTAAGTCGTAATGCATCGTTTATTTTTACTCTAAGGGACTCAGGGGCCAACTTTCAATGCGTGGATATGCCTGACGCCAACACGTTGACTATTGGCATTTTTGCGACGTTGGCTCAGCACGAACGGGAGTTAATTAGCGCTCGTACCAAGTTAGCTTTGGCCGCCAAGATCGCCCAGGGGGCCAGGCTTGGTAAGCCCGAGAATCTCACGGCCCAGGGTCAGCAGAAAGGTGGTGAAACAACCCGACGTAATGCCATAGCCAACCTGAATAATCGGCGGGCCCTGTCCGTGGCTGAGATGATGTACAAAGCCGGAAAGAACTATTCTCAAATTGCCGAGCATCTCAACCGTACCGGCTTTCAAACCGTTAGAGGTTGCGCCTTTCAGGCTACTCAAGTCATGCGTTTGCTCAAGCGCCACACGGCGATGGCCAATCACTGAGATCAAGTAGTACTTGATTACTAGAAATTCCTTTTCTAAATGTAAAAAATCAGCTCTTATGGCATTTTTTTAACGGTCGTTTGTAAAAGGCCATAAAGCTTTACCTAGTTGTCTGCTTGCCGACCTCTTTGATCCTTTCGAGGATGACGAATACCAGAAACTGAACGGCCAGTTCTGGCAGATGGCGATAGCAAAAACGCCGTTCGAGGCTAAGAACGAAATACACGAAACCCTGCTGGACATGCTGGACGATGGCCGCATTATCCTTGGCCCACAAGGTTTCCAGCTCTCCCCTACCCTACAGGTTGCCACATGTCGTTATTAACACCAGATCAAACCGTCCAACTTATCAAGAACGGCCATACACCTGACGCGGATCATAAGCCGGTCGTTTATCTGCAAACCACGTTTCAAGGCCAAACCATCGGCGGTATGCTATTAACCCACATCGAGCCAACCCATAGGCTTCCTTGCCATGGGTTGGCTCGATGTGGGTTAATAGCGTGGCCCGAATGAGCATGGTGTTTCTGGATCAGCTCAAGACATGGTATCCGCGTTATGATTACAAGATCGAAGTACAGCCCGATTTTGTTGCAACACACCCGATCAGTGTTTACAAGAAAGCCGCTGATATAATGGGTGGATTGATAACAAGCAACAAATCAGCGTTGATATGGAACTTAACTCAGATCGAATTGACAAAATCGCGTGATCAGTTCGTTACACCCGAAGGCCCTGTTTTTCTGGACTTTAGTCCTAACTAAAAATGCTGTTTTATGCATGCGAATATATGCTATTTTAAGCATAAAAATTGGCATGTATTCGCATGCAAAATAGAAATCCAGATTGTTTGCTTTGCTATGTGCCAGAATTTGCATTAATTGCGGCATACTAATCACTGCATGAAATGGTTTTTGTCGTTGGTTCACAAAAAGGCGGTGTTGGCAAGACGACCGTTTCCACGAATTTAGCTGCGTGGCTCGTTTCCAAGGGTTCTGACGTTCTTCTGGTCGATGCAGATGATCAAGCCAGCGCCAGCGACTTTTCGGCATACAGAGAGCAAACCAAAGGCTCTACGGGATACACACTTGTCCAAATCAATGGCGTGCACGTTCGAAAGCAGGTTGAGGCTCTACGGCCTAAATACGACCACATAGTGATCGATACCGGTGGGAGGGACACCACCAGCCAACGTGCCGCCATGCTGATCTGTGACGTGTTTCTGACGCCGTTTAATCCGCGTTCCTATGACCTATGGACGGTCACCAAAGTCGCCGACTTGGTGGACGAGGTTCAATCCATGCGAGACGCATCAATGAAGGCATACAGCTTTATAAACCGGGCCGACACCAAAAGCCAGGACAATCGTCAGGTAGCGGAGGTTTTACTTGGCTACGAACAACTGAAGTATTTACCGTTTCCTTTAACTAACCGCAAGGCATTTGCCAATTCAGCGGCCATTGGATTGGCAGTTTTCGAGCTGGATCAACCGGACCTGAAAGCTGTCGCTGAGATTGACGCACTTTTTAACGCTATTACCGATGCCAGTAACACCACCGCCCAGAGCAAATAAAAAATCAGAGGCTGAACTTGACGCCTTTGTCAATCGCGGGGGCCAGCCCGCCCCCGTTCCCGCCAGCCAAGCGGAGCAAGTTGATCCCGAAACAATCCGGCATGTGAATACGCGTCTGACAGAGGGGCTTATTTATCAGATCGACGAGTTGAGAGCGAAGAGGCCCCGGAAGATGGGTAGCCCGAAGCTTGGCATATCTTTACGAGATTGGATCGTTGAGGCCGTCGAGGAGAAGATAGCGCGGGATAAGCGTAAATTGGGGCGGGAGAGTAAGTAGGGCAAACCTTCATTTAACATGAAAGACGATGGTTTACTGCGTATATGAATTTAAAGGTGTTGATCGAATTGCTATCTGTCAACAACCAGGCGAAGCAGAACAAATTCTTGATCAAATCCATAGATCGAAAGAAGATGTCAATCCTTTGGGTTACATGGATGAGAACAATGACGCTCACCCCTATAACGGCCAGACGGATCTATCACGCCGAATTAAGAAAGCAGCAAACGCATATATTCAAGAACTTTCTTATGGACGAGGATAAAAAGCAAGACCTTTCCAAAATCGCCAAGCGCCGGAGCAAACTGGTCTATGAAGCGTTCCAGGAGGAGCCTGACGACCGTGAAATGCTGTTTCAGGCCGCGGCCATGTGCCAAGTGTACTTTCCTCGTCGGGAGCCGGATCTGGCGCCACATGAACCGTGGGAGCAGCGCAGCGGCAAGTCAATCCTCTACATCACACCACAGCCGTTTCCAGACCCGCTGACGGGCGAAAAAACCTATTCCGGCCTTCCGTATGGTCCGAAGGCGCGCGTCCTTCTGGCGAACCTTAATACCATCGCTATCCAGAAGCAGAGCCGAACGATCCAGATTGCCAACAACCCCGCCAAATTCCTGAAAGACATTGGCCTGACCGATGGTGGTAATCAGCTCACCGTTATTCAGGACCAGATGCACCGGTTATCAAACTGCGTGTTGCGCACGTTCTATCTCGATGAGCAGGAGCAGACCGGCGAGACCGTGCCGATCGTCACCCGCACGAAGCGCAACCAGTGGGCTAGCCAGATCACGTTGAGCGAGGAATACTTTAAACACCTGTCCGATCATCCCGTTCCGCTAGCCAAAACGCACCTTGCCGCGCTGTCAAATAATGCCACCGCGCTGGATTTGTATTGCTTTCTGGCGCACCGGCTGCACCGCATTCCTCACAATAAGCCGCAGTTTCTCGCATGGAAAACGCTGAAAGATCAGTTCGGGCAGGAATATACTCGCATGACGGATTTTCGCGTTAATTTTATAAAGACTTGGCAATCAGTACATTATTTGTATACCGATGCGCGCGTGGAGCAAAAAGGCACTAAAGGTCTAATGCTCTATAACAGCCCGCCGCCAATACCTAAAAGGTTGATATTCAGTGTATTAAATGAAAAATGACGAGAAAGTTACGGCAAGCCTATTTATTTAACGTGGATAAGTCCTGAAAATCAGACTTTTACTAAGGTTTTCCACCGTAATTTACTAACGAAATGACCGTAATTTACTCACATTTTTAGCATTTATCAGCCGTAACTTACTCCCACAAACCTTTATTTAAATCACCAATATAAAAAGACCTTTATTACTAAAAAAAGCTGTTGAAAAGAGAGTGGGCGATTTAATAAATTAACATATGTTAATAAAATCATGTGTAATGCTAATTTTATTTATGGCTGCTTCAATAAGATCAAAAAGCAATTTTGCCAAGAGTCTGGATACAACGTCTTTGCTAATGCTGTATCGCATAAAATATTGCTCATCGGTCAAGTTTTCATTCAGGGCTTTCAGCAAAAAATCAGATGCTTCGGCATATACTTTTTTATTAATTCGACCTTGACGCATTATTTAAATTGAAAGTAACAACTTTAGTTTAACGTGGCGCGGATCGGGTAACAGCTTTGTTTGGAAGGGCATGGTACTGTGAATTATATGCTCAAATATCAGGATGGAACCCGAAAAATCGCAGAGACTGTTCAAATGTTGACGCTATTAGCTCCAAATCGTATCTTGCCCTTATGAACATTGCCGAGGCCAAATCCATCCCGATAGACGACCTGTTGCAACGCCTTGGTTACGAGGTCGCCAAACAACAGGGCGGCCGGAAGTGGTATCGTTACCGGAATGAGAAAACGGCGTCTTTC
>NZ_BAAHBO010000016.1:0-28412 GCF_054776635.1 Spirosoma lituiforme | reverse complement strand
GATCCACTTGCTGAGTTGGCACGCCCTTTTGGGCTTGTTCAATGATGGCGAAGCTAGTGGCTCGTTGGGGTTGATAAGGGGTCTTTGCTGGCCCGCCTGGTTGAGTAAGGCGTCGCCTTGATGAAGCAGGTGAGGAACCTTGAGCAGGCGGCTGAGAGAGAATAGTCATAGGAATAATTATTTACCAACAAAGGTAACTGCTTTTTTACAGTAAGTCAACTGCAAAAAAGCAGTTACCTTTGCCTGAATAGTCATTCGAAAGAGGTGTTCTCTTTGAAACGAAAAACGACTTTATATATCTGCTTCAGAAATGGGGCATTTTTTAAAACGCCCAGACTACCAATAGTAACAGGAAAGGCTGGACAGAATTTGTGTTATATATCCGTGGTTTTGTGTGGTTATGGGCAACAGCGCGCCCCGACCTTTGTCGTGTAAAGCGACAGCTGCTTTAACACGGCCAAGCCAACAGGAGTGGCGGTGAAACAACCAACCAGTTTTTTACTCTCATGGAAAACAAAACCGTTTATCTGATTTCTACCTTCACCGTGAAGCCCGAAGATCAGACGCTCTACGAGCAGACGCTGGCCAAACAACTGGCCATTACCAAAGATGAGCCCCACGTACTGGGCTACGAAGTGTTTCGCCAAGCCGATGGCAGCTACCTCCAGCACGAGCGCTACGTAGACGAAGCCGGTATCTGGCTGCATGTGCAGAACACCATGGAGCCGCTCACCGTGTGGAGCTCCATTGCCACCACCACCCATATGATGGTGCTCGGGCCCGTGGGCCCCGATTTCAAGCAGAAGTCGGGCCTGGACAACGTAGTCAACTACCAGCATTTCGCCGAAGTCCCCCGCTAGTTAGCGCCTTGTACGTTACAACTCTGTTTTACCTGTCAACAACGTCTATATGAGCACCATCAAACAAGTAGCCTTGGGTAGCCAGGGCCTGCACGTATCGGCCGAAGGCCTCGGCTGCATGGGCATGTCGGGCAGCGGCATCTACGGGGCCGCCGACAATACCGAAAGCATCGCCACCATCCACCGCGCCCTCGAACTGGGCGTGACCCTGCTTGACACGGCCGACGTATACGGCCCCTTCAACAACGAGCAGCTAGTGGGCAAAGCCATTGCCGGCCAGCGCCATAAGTACACCGTGGCCACCAAGTTCGGCTTTGTCATCGGCGACGACAACAGCATCACGATGGAATTTAACGGCCGCCCCGAGTACGTGCGCATGGCCATCGAGCGCTCGCTCAAGAACCTGGGCACCGACTACATCGACCTGTACTACCTGCACCGTCTTGATCCCAACACGCCCATTGAGGAGACCGTAGGGGCTATGGGTCGTCTGGTGGACGAGGGCAAGGTGCGCTACCTGGGCCTCTCGGAAGTATCCACCGACATCCTGCGCCGTGCCCACGCCGTGCACCCCATTTCGGCCCTGCAAACGGAATATTCACTTTTTGACCGGGGCGTAGAGGAGGATGGCGTGCTGGCCGCTACTCAGGAACTGGGCATTGGCTTCGTGGGCTACTCACCGCTGGGCCGGGGCTTTTTGTCGGGCGAAATTAAAAGCCCCGACGACTTCGCGGCCGACGATACACGGCGTTATTTCCCGCGCTATCAGGGCGAGAACTTCGCCAAAAACCTGGAGCTGGTGGAGAAGCTGAAAACCGTAGCCGAAGCCAAAGGCACGACAGCCGCGCAGCTGGCCCTGGCCTGGGTGCTGACGCAGGGCGTAGTCGCCATTCCGGGTACCAAGCGTCGCAAGTACCTTGAAGCCAATGTCGCGGCTGCCGACATTCAGTTTAGCGCGGCCGAACTGGCCGAACTGGATGCTATCCTGCCCGTGGGCAGTGTTGCTGGCGCGGCATATCCGGGTTAAGACCGCGGTTACCAAAAGAATAAAGGGGCCATTCAGTAATGGCTGGGCTCTTTATTCTTTAGCTTACTTTATATTACCCTATGAAAGCTGCTGATTTTCAGGTACTGAACACCGTCACGGAATACACCCGCTATTACGGGTTACCGGCCCCAACGCACCCCTTGCTTACGCTCATCGATCTGTCCGAGATAACTGGGCAGACCCCAACCGCCCCGGTTGTGGCGCAGCTCTACACCGTCTCCCTCAAGCGCGGCCTCAAAGGCACAGTGCACTACGGCCGACAGACCTACGATTTTCACGAGGGGTTGCTCACGTTTTTGGCCCCTGGCCAGGTCGTGCAGGCCGATACCAGCCTCGACATCTCGGAACTAAGCGGCTGGATGCTGGTATTCCACCCTGACTTGCTGCACAAATACCCCCTGGGCCAGAAAATCACTAACTATGGCTTCTTCTCCTACGAGGTGCATGAGGCCTTGCATTTGTCGGCCAAGGAAGAAAAGTTGCTTGACGGCGTACTCGGCAGTATTCGGTACGAATACGAGCAATCCCTTGACGCTTTCAGCCACGACCTGTTGATTGCACAACTGGAAGTGCTGCTGGGATATGCCAATCGGTTTTACCATCGCCAGTTTCTGACCCGGCGAATAGCCGAACACGACCTACTAACTCGCTTTGAGGCACAGCTCAGGACCCATTTTGCCCAAACTGGCAATATCGCACTGCCCACGGTGCAGCAGTTTGCCCAAGCACTGAACGTATCGCCCGCCTACCTGAGCGATATGCTTCGTGCACTCACTGGGCAGACAGCCCAGCAGCACCTGCACCATGCCCTGATTGAACGGGCCAAGCAACTGCTACTCAGTACATCGCTCACGGTCAGCGAGACCGCCTTTCTACTCGGCTTCGACTACCCACACTATTTTACACGCTTGTTCAAAAGCAGAACGGGCCTCACGCCAGCCGCCTTCCGCCAGTCCGTGAATTAGCTAACAAGAGAGCTCGCGTGAACACTCATTCGCTACTGTTTTATTGATATTCTCCGTAAACGCTCCTGCTCGATATGAAGGAGCATTCATGTATCTACTTCCTAAATTTGGCGTTTAACAAAATAGTAAACTTGCAAGGATGTAATGGGTAAAGTGTCAGATGCGAGTCAAGAGTAGGGCAACATTTCACCTCCGGCAGTAGGAAACACTTTCTTAACACTCTGTTATAAAATTACTATTTGTGTTATGCTTAAACATTGGTGGAAAGCCTTAACCGTTCTGATTCTGGCCTATGTCTTCATTGCGGGTTTGATGAGCCCGGTGCCAAAATTGCCCATTTTACATGAAGCCATCCGCAATACATTCTTCCATCCCCCTCTTTGGATCGCCATGATGGTCCTGCTGTTCGCATCGGCTATCTTCTCGATCCGCTATTTAAGAAAAGGAAAGCTGGATGACGATCTTATCTCGGTTGAGTTAGCGAACACGGCTCTGTTATTCGGGGTATTAGGCTGTATTACCGGATCAGTGTGGGCTTATTTCGCCTGGGGCGATTTGTGGCCCAACGATCCTAAAACCAATGGAGTCGCGGTTGGCATGCTGTTGTATCTAGCCTATTTTGTTTTACGGGGGTCAGTGGATGATGAGATGCGTCGTGCAAGGATATCAGCTGTTTATAACATCTTTGCCTTTGCTGTTTTCATTCCGCTCATCCTCATCCTACCCCGTTTGACGGATTCGTTACATCCGGGTAACGGAGGGAATCCAGGGTTTAACCAATACGATGCCGCTAATTCCATCAAACGCATCATCAGACCCGCTTTTGTGGGCTTCACTTTACTGGGTTTTTGGATCGCTCAGCTTCGGGTCAGATTACGCCGGTTGGAAACACTGTTAGATGAGCAGGACGACCTGAACAAGGTTTCCACTAAGCAGTCATCCGATTTACAAAATACGACAGACTTATAATGAACTTCTTATGGATCAGTTAACGGAATTATTACGCCAGGATGGTAAGATATGGGTGGTTGTAGCGGTGATTGGTGTGGTTCTACTGGGCTGGTTCGTATATCTGGTTGGGATTGGGCACCGAGTCAGCAAAGTCAAGCGACGAGTCATCCGCTAGCCTTGTATTGAGCCGACCTATTATTTTAGAAATGCGAAAAAAGCTGGACATGATATTTTTCCAGCTTTTGGGGTAAAAGCCTGAAAAGGCTCCCAAGAAATTTCTTCTGTTTAGTTACTTGTGGACCGGGCTCCCAGCCGGTTCAAGAAAGCGATTGTCCGTTAGCCAGTCGGCCATCCGCTGCGGCCAGGTATTAATCGATTTTAAGTCCGAGCGGTCCCCCATATTGAAGGCGTGTTTGCCCTGGGTATAAATATGGGCTTCCACCCGGACCTTGGCTGCGCGATACTTCTGGAGTAACAGAACCACCACTTCCGAGCACCATACATCATCATTGGCCACTAGTAAAAAGGCGGGCGGGGCATCGGCGGGAACACTTTTGGGAAGGCCCAGCGGGCCGGGATAAATCAGCATCTGAAAGGAGGGCCTTCCATCCAGCCGACCAATGGGATCAGGGCATCGCTAGGGCCTTTGCCGGGGGTGTAAGCGACTAGGCTTACGACATCACCCCCCGCTGAGAAACCCAGCATACCCAGCCGGTTAGGGTCAATCCCAAACTCGTCCGCTTTACTTCGAACCAGCCGCATGGCCCGGTACGCATCCTCACGGGTGTGCTTGTCGAGCGAATAAGGGGAGTTTACTTCGCTGGCCAGACGATATTTTAACACAAAGGCCGCTACCCCAATGCTATTGAGGTACTGGGCTGGCTGGCGACCTTCGGCATTGAACACAAGCTCCCGATGCCCCCCACCTGGACAAATCACAACGGCAGCTCCCGTCGCTTTGTCTTTGGGTGGTAGATAAACCGTTATGGATGGATTATTGATATGGCGTACCCAATAGTCTTCCGCCTGTTCAGGTTCGTTCCGACGATCTTCAAAACCAGGGGCACCTTTAGGCCAAAGGGGTATCTCAGGGGGAGCTGTCTGAGCCAGAATCGTGACTGGAAACCCCAGTGCAAGTGCCAGTACGGCAAGGCGAAATAGTATTGATGTGATGTTAAGCAAAGCAGCGTTGTGTCAAACTGTAGGTGATGGATAAAGTTGAGCAGTTAGTAAAACTAATCGTCTCAGGATACCCTCCAATATAAGACGATAGAATATTAACTCGGACGTTTAATAAGACGGCTAACTTAGCGCTTCCACAACCCTATCTATAGAATCTATATCGATTCGGCTTATAACTAGTTGAACTACTACCGGTGACAAGAAGCGAAGCCCAAATAAAATCACTCTTGCTTGACTTTGCTCGACACGAAGAGCGAATTAGGGCTGTGCTACTCAACGGCTCAAGAGCTAATTCTGCAATCTTTAAGGACGAATATCAAGATTTTGACGTCGTTTACGTGGTTAAGGCACTAGACGATTTCACCAAGAATCACCAATGGATTGACGCCTTTGGGGAAACTATCATTACCCAGTTACCCGATCAGATGGTCATTGGTGAAACCAGCGACACTAGCTTTAGCTACTTGATGTTGTTTTCTGATGGAAATCGCATTGATTTAACACTGTACCCAATCAACCAGGTCCAGCCCAACCACTGGCCGGACAGCCTAACGTTATGCTGGCTCGATAAAGATGCCCTCTTCACGAACTTGCCCAAAGCAACCGATGCTGACTATCTGATTGGTGCACCAACCTCAAAAGAGTTTACTGACACCTGCAATGAATTTTGGTGGGTGAGCACGTATGTAGTCAAAGGCTCAGCCCGTCAGCAGATTCCCTATGCCAAAGAGATGATGGAAACAGGGGTCCGACCCATGTTTATGAAGATGATCAGTTGGCAGATTGGTGCTCAAAACAACTTTTCGGTACCCTTTGGTAAATCCGGTCAGTTTATCCAACAGTTCTTGGGGGCGTCTTTTTACAATCAGGTGCTGGCCACATACGCTAATGCAAGTCTAGAGGCCAATTGGCAAGCGCTGATTGGTATAACCGAATTGTTCACTGCATTAGCAGAGGCAGTAGCGAATCAGCTTGGCTTTGTCCTCAATTGGAAGGAGATTCAGCAAACTATGCTTTATATCAAGCAGCGTTACGACTATCACAAACAATCTGACTAACTAATATACTGGAGAGTCAGACACGTAGTTCATGACTTGGATTACCCTCTCGCAAAAGGCTCCTAATTGATACGAAATAAATAAGCCTTTTCGAAAACGGGACATTTTATGGGGCAAAAAGTACCATTTACTATACAAATGAAAACATGTAAGGTAAGTATTTATCAGTAATTTAGGCCTGCTCAGATCTTAGTGAGCAATGACTAGACGGGTCTTTAGCGTACGATATGTTTTTGGATGTATCATAACCAAATGCCGTGGTATACCCTATTTTTTAGCAAGTTTGTCTACCATTTCTGACGGTCAAGACCCACACATCGTGTCTTTATGCGTTGATCAGAACTCGTTTTGATTGGCAATTAATGTCTAAGGAAAAACCCCTAGTCTGATTTGTAAGATTTTTTACAAATCAGACTAGGGGTTTTTCCCTATAGAATCGTCTGTATAAAACAAACTATTGAATCCGGTCAGTTACACTTCCTCATTATTCGGTTAGATATGGGTCAGACCAAATCGTTAATATCCTATATCAGCACTAGTAATTCAAGGCTCTTTACCATCGCTTCCGACGAAGACACCGGTCCGTGTGAGAATAACAGGACCGGTCTGGTTGATTCGGAAGCGTTTATCCGTAATGCATTTGCCCGAAGTGCAAATGAAGGAATAACACTACTGTTTGAGCGGTACTATCAGCCGCTGTGTAACCACGCGGTTCGGTATGTGTCCTCACGGGAAATTGCGGAGGATATTGTCTCGGATCTGTTCTACGAGCTTCAATCCAAGGAAATCTTCAAGACTGTTACCAGTTCGTTCAGGGCCTTTTTGTTTACGGCGGTCCGGAACAGGGCTTTCGATTATGTACGCCTTGAAATGAATCGTAGTACGTCACTTGAGCAAGCAGGGACTGTATCAATTCCCATTGGGCAACATCCGGATACGGTTACGCAATTTGAAGAACTTTACCACGATGTCGAGAAGAGTCTCAACCAGTTACCAATACAACGTCGACGCGTGTATATCATGCACCGCTTTGAGGGTAAGAAGTACAGCGAAATTGCCAAGGACCTGAACCTGTCGGTGAAAACAGTAGAAGCTCACATGGCCCAGGCCATGCATCAAATGCGTAAGGCCATGATTGCCAAATGGACAATGATTCTTCTCATAGCCTGTAACCTGGCCGTACCCCTGCAAGGGCTGTGAACGAACTTTTACCAAACCGAAACATGGATACAGCCGTAACGGAGACCCTGCTAATGAACTATTTTGCAGGGCAGGCCTCAGCTTTACAGAAACAATTGATCGATCATTGGATCAAAGAGCCCAACAACCAGGAGCTGTTTTACGCTGTACTGGAAAACTGGGAAAATCAGCATCCTCAGTACATGGCTGATACCAGGAAGGCCCGCGACCGGCACATGGAGAGACTGGCGAATCAGGCCAGCAATGGTGCAGCTACTGGAATAGACCAAACCGAAAGGCCCCCTGTTCGCCTATACCCCAACTGGTTACCAGCCGTCTTTGCGGCTGCCATGCTTGTCTTACTGGCGGGCTGGATCAATCGTGACTGGTTGCTTTACAAAACATACACAACAGCGTACGGGCAAATCCGTCACCTGATTCTTGCGGATGGCAGTAAGGTGACACTTAACGCAAACTCAAGCCTGAAAGAGCCCCGATTCACGCTTGGTCAGACTGTACGTACGGTCCAATTGACTGGGGAAGCTGATTTCACTGTGACGCACACGGCCGATAACCGCCAATTTATCGTGCATACCGAACGTGGGCTTGACGTGGTTGTGCTGGGAACTGAATTCACCGTGTACAGCCGCCAGCCGGGTGATCGCGTCATCCTGCGTAAGGGGCAGGTAAAACTCATGTACCCTCAGGCGACTATGAAGCAGTCAATGGTGATGAAGCCAGGCGATCTGGTCAAGGTGGACCGGAAGGGGCGTGTCCAGAGCCGGACTGTTCGCCAACCTGAGCAGTACGCATCCTGGCGGTCTAACCGGTTCGTATTCGACCATACGACGATGCCGGAAATCGCTCAATTCTTTCGCGAAACGTACGGTCTCAAACTTATAATTACAGATGCCGAAGTGGCTAGCTGGACTGTGACCGGAGCCTTTACCGCGCAGTCGGCCGAGGAACTACTCGACGCTCTATCGCAGGGATCAGGGCTGACGTATAGCCAGCACGATAAAACAGTCACTTTAGCCTATGCGAGTAATCAACCAATAACTATAACCAAATAATAGATGAGAAAACCACTACTTACGGGTCTCGTGCTGATGGGTATCATCGCTACCAGACAGTCCGGCTCAGCACAGCTATTGGCTAGAGCGGAGACTACCCACCGGCAGTTAACAACGGAGAGCCGACTTGCGCTCAAAGTAGTTCTGGAGAAACTTGAGACGCACTACAAGGTCGATATTCTCTTCTTCGATCAATTGGTGGAAGGGCAGTTTGTTGCTGTTGAGCGCATTGATTGGAGCGCTTCACTGGAAACGAATCTAAAGACTATTTTGCAACCGCTGGGTCTACGTTCGTACAAAGCCAAAAATCAGGGCTTTGTCATTGCAAAACAAACCCCGACGCCCGAATCAGCTGATGACGCTCGGACACGAGTACAGGCAACACTCATCGGTGAATCGGCGATTGCGGGTACAGCCCTTTCTGCTGAAACGACGATAAGACCCTCCAGCGCAATTCTGGTACGTGGCCGCGTAACCGATGCCGAAACAAACGAAGGTATCCCGGGAGCGAACATCGTTGTTAAAGGATTGACGAGCGGGGCGGCAACCGACAAAGAAGGTAACTTTCAAATTTCGGTACCCAATGGGTCGGCTACGCTGGTCATCAGCTTTGTGGGCTACCTGAAACAGGAAGTAGTCGTTGGCGAACGGACACAGATCAATGTTGCCCTTAAAGCAGACCACCAGATGCTCGCGGAAACCGTCGTAACGGGTTTCGGGGACCGGGAAAAACGAAACGTAGGTTATGCCACGACGTCGGTCGATGGCGATGCCATTCGGCGGCAGGCGGCTGTCAACCCGATTGCTGCCCTTCAGGGATTGGTCCCTGGCCTCCAGGTGCAGCCGGGTATTGGCGGTCCGCAGTCGACACCCCGATTTCTGATTCGGGGCAGTGCGTCGCTGGACCCGTACAGGAATCAGCCGCTTATCGTCATCGACAATATTGTCATGGAGCAGGATGTCGTATTGCCCAACCGCGGAGGTGAGCAGGATTTCGGTAACATTCTTAAAGACATCAACCCGGACGATATCGAATCGGTCAACGTGCTCAAAGGCGGAGCCGTTACGGCGTTATACGGTAGTCGGGCCAACAACGGTGTGATTCTGATCAAGACAAAAAAAGGGTTTTCGCAGAAGGGTTTGGGTGTAACCGTCTCCCAGTCGTTAGTGTGGGAAAAAGCGTACCGAACCGCTGACTTTCAAAACCAGTTTGGCTCCGGCAGCCACACTGGTGACTTTGTTACGGGAGCAGACGGCGTACCGGAAATCAATCCTGCTACCTATGGGTATAACTTCGGGCCCGCGCTGGCGGGTCAAACGGTGCGTGACGTAACGGGGCAGATTGTACAGAACAACCCTCGCCCCAACGATATTCTGAGCATCTTCCGGACGGCACTGACTAGCAATACAAACGTTGGTGTATCGGGTGGTAATGAGACGGGTACATTCCGCTTGTCCTATTCACGGCTTAGCTCTCAGGGGGTAACACCACGGAATGATTTTAGACGGAACAGCATCAACTTCCGGGGTACGCAACGCCTGCTGGGCAAAGTATTGCTCGATGCAAACGTTACGTATGTGCGTAGCAATGCCTTGAACCCGGCTAATCAGGGCGGGAGTGGTATCTTCCGAAATCTCGCTTACGGCGGTGTACGGAACTATGATATGGACTACTGGCGTACGCATTATATCAACTCCACTTTGGGCGGCTTGAACCAGGACGATCCAAGTGGCTTCACGAGCGTCTGGTATTCTCTCTTTGAAGATAACACGACGCAGGCAGACAACAACCTCCGGGGTAGTATCGATCTGCGGGCACCGTTGGTCAAAGGGCTGGAGTTTCAGGGTAATGCCAGTCTGAACTACATAGGGTCGAACTACGAACGTAAGGTGCGGGGGCGGGATGCCAGCTTTGCCAATCCCTACTACGAGTCATCTGTCCGTAATACGCAGGTAGGACGGTACCGGGCCAATCTGAACTATACGAAGCGAGTCAATGACTTTGACTTTCTGGTGCAGGCCGGGGGAGAGATGAATACCTCGGTGACAAAGGGGATTCGCTATTGGACCAACGGCGGTATTTTGCCGGATATTTACCGGCTGCGCAACTCGCGGAACCCTGTCGGTACGGATGAGTTCACGCCAAATTCGTCCCGTAGCTTATCGGCTTTTTATCAGGGCAGCGTTGCGTTCAAAGACTATTTGACTGTCAACGTTTACGGACGGAACGACTGGAACTCTACGCTCGTCTACAACAACGGTCAGGGTAATTACGCGTATTTTTATCCCGGTGCCGACATCGCCTGGGTTTTATCCGACGCTTTCCGTACCCAGTTACCTAATGCGCTCGATTACGCCAAGCTGCGGGTTTCCTACGTGCAATCTGGAAACGGTACTGATCCATACACAGCCAATACGGGCGCGTATTCAGCCAACAGTCCGTACATCAACAGTACAGGAGCGTCAGTATTGAATTATCAGTATGGGAGCAACACACTGCCCAATCAGGCACTCGTGCCTGAGCGGAGTTATAAGTTCGAGACGGGACTTGAGTTAAAACTGCTGCGCAACCGACTGGGCCTCGACGCTACGGTGTATTCGCAGGACACCAAAAATCAGATCATCAGTTTCGGGGTACCCAACACATCGGGCGTTAGTGCCGCGCTGATCAACGGAGGCACCGTTCGAAACCGGGGTATTGAGCTATTACTATATGGCACACCGGTTAAGACCAAAAACTTTTCCTGGGACACGTACGTCAATTATACCCTGAACCGGAACACCGTCCTATCGCTGCCGTTTGGCCTTGAGTATACGACCATTGCCGGTGGTGATGGGTTCCAGGCTGTGGCTCAGGTAGGGGGCGACTATGGGACCATTATAGCTCCCTATGGCTATGCCAAATACCAGGCGACGGGCACTGACGGTAGTCCGGTGGATAGCCCGCTCAATGGGCGTAAGGTAATTCGGGCAGCCAGCAACAGTACTTCTGTATTTGTGCGCGCACAGAACTACGTGCAGGGTACCGACAAAGCACCCGTGGTAGGCTCTATTCTGCCGAAGTTCATGGGTAGCTGGCGGAACTCGTTCAACTACAAGAATATTCAGCTGAACGTGATGCTCGATTCTAAGATTGGCGGTAAAATCTTCTCGACTACATCCGACTTTGGGCAGTGGCTGGGTAGTCTTAAAAGCACGTTGCCCGGTCGTACGCCGGAGTTGGGTGGCCTGGCCTACAAAAACGTGGCCGGTGCCGACCGTACCGACGGGATCATTCTGGATGGTGTGTATCAGCAGGGAACCCGCGTTACCGGGCTGGACGGCAAGTCGTATGATCTGTCGGGTATGACCCATCAGGAAGCGTACGAAAAAGGAATTGTGCGGCCAACCAGTACCCTTAGCTACTACGCCAACGGGCACAGCTGGGCAAACGGTATCCGGGAGGACGCTATTTTTACCTCCTCGTGGGTATCAGTGCAGCAGGTCAATCTAAGCTATGATCTGCCGCAAAAAGTGGCTAACCGCGTTTCGCTGAATGGACTGCGGGTATCGCTGATTGGCAATAACCTGTTGTACCTCTACAATAGCGCTAAGGATGGTGTGAATCCTAATAACCTGAACGATAGTGGCTCGGGTGCCTTCCAGGAGACGTCGGGAATGCCCTATACCCGTAGCGTAGGCGTGTCTGTAAACGGTAGCTTTTAATTGATGCATCGATCCGTAAGAACTATGAAACAAATTAAAATACTAACCTATAGCTTGCTGGCGGCTACTCTGCTTTCATTGACAGCTTGCCGCGACGAATTTGCCACGATCAATACGAATCCGGATGCAGTTCTGTCAGTACCTCCCGAGTACGAGTTTACGGCGGCTACGCTGGCGATTCATAACAATAGTTTCGAGTATTATTATGACTATAATCGGGCGATCTATTACTGGACGCAGAGCTTTGTAACCCGCTCAGGCAACGGGCAAAACGTATACGAAGGGTCGGGTAACCTGAACCAACGGTTCAATAATTTTTACAATTCAGTAGGGAACCGGCTGGTTGACGTACAGCAACTGATCGACCGGCTACCAGCTGATCAGAAAGCCCGTTACGTTCAACTGCGGGCGATAGCGGGTATTCCACTCGCTTACTATGCCTGGTACACCTCCGACGTAAACGGTAGCATTCCGTATACCGAAGCTTTCAAAGCACGGTATACGATCCCGGCTCAGGTGACGCCTACGTATGACACGCAGGAAGCCTTATATCAAACACTGGATACGCAGCTTAAAGAGATCGTTCAGGTGCTGAGCGCCACACCGTCCGTTGAGCAGGTGGCGCTGGGAGCCAATGATATTTACTATGCCGGTGATGTTACTAAGTGGATTAAGGCGGCTAACAGCCTGCGACTGAAAATGGCATTTCGACTCATGAAGCGCAATCCGGAGCGGCTGAAAGCCATTGCTACCGAAGTACTCTCGGCGGCTGGTGGGGTTATCAGTTCAACGGCCGATGATTGGAAACTGGTGAGTGGCGTCGGCTTTACGGGCGGGGCCGGACAAAGCAATTACAATCCGGTTAGCAACGGTGAAGTATCAGGATCGAAAAATATGGTCGATTTTATGTGGCGTACCAGCGATCCACGTACCCGCGTATTTTATCAACCCTCACCCTTCACCAAAGAGCGGTACGAAGCTGCACTGGCACAGGGTAAAATTCCGGCCAGCATGCCGTGGGATGGGCAGCTTTACCGGGGGCAGTACGCAGACCCTGATGCTAGTGGCGATCCGAATAAGGCTATTTACTTTGCCAATATCTCGTATTCGTTCGGGGGTGCTACCACGCCCGTTCAGGCCAGGCTCCCTTCACTCGTACAGAGTCGGTTGTTCTACGGCGCTTTCGAGAATGGAAACGGCCTGACCACGTTTCCCATCATTACCTACGCCGATGTTTGTTTTATGCGCGCTGAACTGGCCGCACGGGGGATTACTGGCACTGACGCCGAGGGCTGGTACTACAAAGGAATCGATGCCTCGCTGGCCAATTACGATGATATGGCCAAAACGTCGGGGCTCAATAACTACGTAGCGTTGACATCGGCCGAAGCCACGGCATACAAAGCCAAAAGTGGTGTTGTCTATGATCCGACCAACGCACTGGAGCAAATTCTAGTGCAGCAGTACATCAACTATTTCAAGAATCAGAATGAGGCCTGGGCTGTGATAAAGCGAACGGGCTTTCCGAGTGCTACCGGTAAGATTCTACAACTTGAAGTTATTCGTCAGAGTGGAACGCCACAGGCAATGCCCCGCCGGTTCACAATCAACCTGCCGACGGTGACCAACATCAACTATCAGAATATTCAGAACGCTATTGTCGAACAGCAAAAGGAACCCGGCTTTGGCGCACCCAGCGATATAACGGGACGAGTTTGGTGGGATAAACAATAATTGTCTGCGTACATTTATATAGTCATGTACCAATCCGACGGCTGGTTCTCTTGCCGTCGGATTGATTTTTTAGCTGTACGGTATGCGACAGGACAGAGGTAGTGGTAAGTGGGTTTATCTGCTGGTGTGCAACTGGCTGGCAGTCGTGACGTATGGGCAGTTGCCCCATCCGATCAACACGATTCCGTTACGCACGCTCACGCAGCAACGAGTGACCCTGGGTAATTACTCCCGGCCTTTACTGGCTGTGGTATTTCTCTCCCCCGAGTGCCCCCTATGCCAGCAATACACCCGCACGCTGAATCAGCTTCAAAGGCAGTACGCAACCGAATTGACCATCGTTGGCGTTTTTCCGGGGAAAGCCTACTCATCCGCCGAATGCCAGCAATTCAAATCGACCTACCAGTTGGACTTTACGTTGCTCATGGACCGTTCACGACGACTGAGCAGCGCGTTAGGCGCCACGACAACACCTGAAGTTTTTCTGTTCGATCAGCAGCGTAGTATCCTGTACGCAGGGGCTATTGACGATTGGGTGGTATCGCTGGGCAGAACCAGAAACAAAGCCGACAAAACCTATCTAGCCGACGCGATTGCGGCAACCAAAAGCGGTTATCCTGTTTCGGTAGCACGAACGACCGCCATTGGTTGTCTGATTAATGATTATTAAGTGTACCGTATGAAATACCTTCTGTTGAGCAGTGCACTGCTTCTGCTGAGTTGGCTTGGACAGGCCCAGTCAATCACGTACTCAGACATAGAGCCGATCATTTTGTCGAAGTGTGCGGTATGCCACCGCCCCGGCGACGCGGCCCCTTTTTCACTGATCACGTATGCCGATGTCGCCAAACGGGCGTCGTTTATTAAAAAGGTAGTCACAATCAATTACATGCCGCCCTGGCGAGCCGATACGCATTACACGGAATTTGCCAATGATCGATCGCTTTCCGAAACAGATAAAAATAAGTTACTGAGCTGGATCGATCAGGGAGCACCAAAAGGTACTTATAAAGAGAAAACTAACCGGCGGCAACAGGAACTCCTGCAAACAACTACCTATGGCCGCCCGCCCGATCTGACACTGAAAATCGACTCGGCGCTTACCCTTCAGGGTAACAACACGGAACGGTTCATTGTGCTAAAAGTACCCTTCGAACTGACTAAGCCAAAGTCGATCGAGGCTATTGAGTTTGTGACCAACAACAAAAAGGCTATTCATCATATCAACTACGGTTTTTACGACGTACCGGACTCTACGGCTGCCCTGAGCAGTGGCTATAGCTACATCAACACGACCGATGACCCGGAAAGTGCCGATAAACTGGCCGTCAACAGATCGTTCAAAAACCGGATGGTATACTACAGTGGGTGGATTCCCGGTACCTCCGTCGAGAGTTATCCTGCCAGCTATGGTTGGTCGCTGCCCAAACGGGGGGTATTGATTATGACCGTGCATTATTCTGCCAGTGCCATCGACTTGCGATCGGTTGTGGGCGTCAACCTCTTTTTTCACAAAGAACCCATCAAGCGCAGTGTGCGCGTTATCAGCCTGGGATCGGGGGGCATCGGGGAACGGGATATTCGGCCTCCGCTGATTATATCCCCCAACGACATCAGCACGCACCACCTACAGGTTAAAACGCAGGAAGACCAGTCGGTGATGTACGTCTGGCCCCACATGCACGTATGGGGTAAAACCTATACTGCGTACGCTGTAACGCCGGAGTCCGATACCATTCGTCTGGTGCACATCCCCCAGTGGGACTTTCGCTGGCAGGAACTTTACAAATTCAAACGCTTGATAAAGATTCCTCGTGGGTCAGTTATTCACATGGATTGCACGTACGACAATACGTCCGCAAATCCAGATAATCCAAACAACCCGCCCCAGACCGTTTTCTCACTGGGTGACATGGACTCCCGACACGAAATGATGACACTTCTTCTCATCTACACCACTTACCAGGCAGGCGACGAGCAGGTTACGTTAGATAAGTAGCAGTGATTGGCGAATACGAGACACCGTACGTTGATTTACCGGGATACCATTATTCGGTACTCGGTTGCCTATAGATGGAAGAACTTTGCCTAAACCATTTTTCAATGTTGATGTGAACTAACTTAACGGTAAAAAATCTATTACTGCTGCCTGGAAAACGCTGCTGGCCGATTGCCCGATTCAGCTCGAACGCAATCAGGTCCGGGCGGGCGATCAGCGGTGGCACGGCGACGATCTGGTCGCTTACTTCGTGTGGCCCATCAACGGATCGGCGACGGCATCGGTCGCGGTCGGAACGGGGCTCAAGGGTATGCGGGCGGCATCGGCGAACCAGTATTTTGCTGGTGCCAGTGGATTCCCTGATTTTCGGGCTGGATATGGTTCGTAGCGGCAGTCAGGGTGTGCGAATGGCCGGTTTCTTCGACAACGACTGGAAACTTACCCCCGCTAATTACACCGTTAACAACCAACGTAACTAACCCTGACAAATTCCAATTATCCATGAAACATACGATATACACCCTGCTGACGGTCGTGGTTACCGCTACGGCTGGGCAGGCACAGTCGGTAGCCGCGCTGAAAAACTGGTTAGCGCAGCCCGTCACTCAACGCCCTTCCCTGACGACGGCTGCCTTCCAAAAACCACTGTCAAAGCGCGAAGCCAACGACGCAACGACGCTGCTACTCACTGACCAACAGCGTCAACAGGCTGACCAGCTACGTGAAAGCTGGACCAACAAAGCGATTGCGCAGGGAGACCATGTCCTAAAATTCGAGTACCGCATCTTCGGCACGAAGCCCGCTGACGGTCGCAGTCTGTTTATTTCGATGCATGGTGGTGGCAATGCGCCGGCCAACGTCAACGATCAACAATGGAAAAACCAGATTGGGCTTTACAAGCCGGCCGAAGGCGTTTACATAGCACCCCGCGCCCCAACCGACACCTGGAATCTCTGGCATGAAGTGCACATTGACAGCCTGTTCGATGAGTTGATCCGAGCAGCTGTACTGGCCGAAGGCGTTAACCCCGACAAGGTGTATGTCATGGGCTATTCGGCCGGGGGAGATGGCGTCTACCAGTTAGCCCCCCGTATGGCCGACCGCTGGGCAGCGGCTTCCATGATGGCTGGTCACCCCAACGAAGTAACACCCGTCAACCTGCGTAACATCGGCTTCGCGCTGCACATGGGTGCACTCGACAAGGCGTATGAACGCAACAAAATTGCCGAACACTGGAGCCGACTGCTCGACAGTTTACAAACTGCCGATCCCGGTGGTTACAAGCACCAGGTACAGCTTCACGAAGGGCGTAGTCACTGGATGCAACGGGAAGATACGGTCGCTGTGTCGTGGATGATGCAGTTTCGGCGTAATCCCATCCCGACCAAAGTTGTTTGGAAGCAGGACGACGTAACACACCCTGACTTTTACTGGCTGGCCGTTCCTGCCGATCAGGCAAAGACCAACCGGGAAGTCATCGCGGCATATGCCGGTAACACGATCCGCATCGAGAAAAACGACTACGACACCTTACTGATTCGGCTGAACGACCGAATGATGAACCTCGACAAGCCGATAACTGTCCTATACGCTGGGAAGCCGGTTTTCACCGGAAAAGTCAACCGAACGCTTCGTATACTTCAGAAAACCATCGCCCGTCGTAGCGATCCCGGTCTGGTGTTCCCAGCAACAATCCGGCTGGTCCGAAAAGCCGATCAGGCAATATCCGTTGACGCCGAGTAGTTCTTGAGTTGACCGGCGAACTGCGTATGCTACGGATTGTGTTGGACAGGCATCAAAAAATTGCTGTCTTAAAAAAACGCTCCTACTTGAAACAAGATAGGTTCCATGAATCTGCTTTTTAAATGGGGCGTGGCTGTTGCACAACCCAACCCACTTCCATGTTTCAAGAATAAAAGACACAAAAAGATTATCTGGATGTAAAGCCAGTACCTGAGTGACGGCTTTGGGCCAACCTTTTTTCACGAACGTTTAGTATGGCACATGAACATCATAAAGAGGCCGCTTACCACTTCCGTAAAGCTGCCGAGTATCACGAGAATGCCCAGCAACTTCACGAAGCAGGCGATCACGAAAAAGAGGCCCACGAGGCTTATGTGGCCTATGGTCATCACAATTTAGCCGATCAGCATGCACAGGCGGCTGCGGAACACCACGCCGAGACCCACGACACCAGCGGCCACAGCGATCCAGTGGCCGCTGGTGTCGTGGGTAATTTTATGGTTTAAGACAAAGAAACACCCCGCAACCTATAGGCTGCGGGGTGTTTCTTTGTCTCAGAGCTTACTTAAACGTCAAATTCTGCACCCGCACTGCGTTCAGGATGGCCAGCATCGCTACGCCCACGTCGGCAAAAACGGCTTCCCACATCGTGGCTAATCCGCCCGCGCCGAGGATCAGGACAATGGCTTTGACCGCCATCGACAGGGTGATATTCTGCCACACGATCCGGCGGGTGGCCCGGCCAATGTCGATGGCTGTGGCAATTTTACTGGGTTCATCGTTCTGAATAATGACATCTGCCGTTTCGATGGTCGCATCCGAACCTAAGCCGCCCATCGCCATGCCCACGTCGGCCAAGGCGACCACCGGCGCGTCGTTCACGCCATCGCCCACAAAAGCCAGCTTTGCTTTAAGGTTGTTCGCTAAATCGGCTTTGAGCCGTTCGACTTGAGCCACTTTATCTTCGGGCAATAGATCGCCGTGCCACTCGTCCACGCCCACCTGTTTGGCGACGATCTCGACCACAGCCGATTTGTCGCCCGACAGCATCACGGTGCGGATACCATCGGCCTTCAGGCGTTTTACCGCGTCGGCGGCATCGGGTTTGATCTCGTCGGCGATGGTGAAATAGCCCGCAAACTGTCCGGCGATGGCCGTCATGACGATAGTGAACGGAATTTGAGTCAGGATCTCATCGAACGATACATTGAACTTACGGAGTAGTTTGGCGTTGCCGGCCAGCATTTCCCTCCCGTCTACTATCCCTTTCAGTCCATGCCCGGCAATTTCCTCGACGTTTTCGACCGTGACCGACTCGTAGCCCGTACCTGCATACTCGATGATGGCCGTAGCCACCGGGTGCGTGGATTTGCTTTCCAGCGCGGCCGTTAGCCGGGCCAGTTCCTTCGCGTCAATGCTTACCGGTTTCACCTCCTGCACCTTGAACACGCCTTTGGTCAACGTACCAGTTTTATCCATGACGACGGTTTTAACCTGCGTCATCAAATCCAGAAACACCGAGCCTTTGAACAAAATACCCTGCTTCGATCCGGCACCAATGCCGCCGAAGTAACCCAGTGGAATAGAGATCACCAGCGCACATGGACAACCAATGACCAGAAAGACCAAACCCCGATATAACCAGTCGGCAAACTGATAGTCAGCGACAAAGAAGTACGGCACCACGGTAATCAGCACCGCCAGCAGGCAGATGATTGGTGTGTATATTTTGGCGAAACGGGCAATGAACTCCTGGGTCTGCGCTTTCCGGCCCGTAGCCTGTTGCACTAATTTGAGAATGCGCGACAGCTTGGAATCCTGATAGGGTGTGGTGACATCCATCTCGACCAGCGACTGCCGGTTAATCATGCCCGCCAGCACCGCTTCTCCTTTTTCAATCGTGCGGGGGACGCTTTCGCCCGTCAGAGCCGCCGTATCGAAAGTACCTGAGGAAGAACGCATGGTGCCATCCAGCCCTACTTTTTCGCCAGGTTTGATCTGAATAACGTCACCAACGGCCACCGTAGCAGCTTTAACGGTCTGCGCCTGTCCGTTTTTGAGTATAGTTACCTCGTCGGGGCGAACATCCAGCAGGGCTTTGATACTTCGACGTGCCCGGAGTACGGCAGCATCCTGAAACAATTCGCCAATGGTGTAAAACAGCATCACGGCCACGCCTTCGGGGTATTCGCGGATACCAAACGCACCGAGGGTAGCCACGCCCATCAGGAAAAATTCGGTGAATACATCACCACGAAGTATACTGCTCCACGCCCGGCGCAGCACCGGCCAACCAACGGGCAGGTAAGCCACCACGTACCAGGTAAGCCGGATAGGATCCCTCCAGACCGGGTCCTTAAACCAGCTTAGTTTGACGTAATCCAGCGTGATGCCACCCAGCAACAGCACTAAGCTGATGATGGCAGGTAGGTAGGTGCGCCAGGCCTGGTCAGGCCCTTCTTTACTGGCCGCTGCTGCGGGTGTGGTGCCTGCTTCAATCAGTTCGACATCATCACCGTCGTTGTGGTCGTGACCATCATGGTCGTGATCGTGTGCCATAGCTAATTTTAGAATTCAATGAAAAAAGTGAAAATACCCAGGGCAATCAGGATGCCCCCGGTCAGGCGTTTCTCGTTATGGTCGAGCCAGTGCGAATTCACGCCGAGCCAATTAACGCGGGCCAGCCCCCGGTACGAGAGAGCAGTCAGCCCTACCATACAGGCGATGGTCACGATTGTATACGCTATGGCCAACGTGCTGATGGCAGTCCAGCCCAGCGTACCCGCCGTGAAAAAGAAGGTTTCAATCTCCAAACAGGGCGAGAACAACATGGCCACCGACAGGGTCGTGATAATGGCAGCTTTCGAGCGACCCACCAGCCCTTTGGGTACGTGTTCATGGGCAGTGTTGGCATCATGCATGGCAAAGTAAATCAGCCCCATAAACACTAGCAGCAACGAGGCAATCAGCCGGGTTTGGGCTTCAAGCCGTTCGGAAACCTCCACGCCGATGGCCCCGATGACGATGCCCAGCACCACCGTACTGAGTGTATGGAAGAATCCGCTCAAGGCCACCACGCCCAGCGTTTCGCGCTGCGACCAGCCCTCGGCGCGGCCAATCAGCACCACCGGCAACCAGTGATTGGGAATGGCCGCGTGGATAGACCCCAGTAAAACGCTACCAATCAGTAAGTTCCAGAGCATCTAGTTTCGTTATTTTGCTTTTTAATGCACAATACAGATAAAAATCTACCTATCAGGAAATCATTCCCAGAATTAGAAACAACAAAAACCCACCGAAGAACATAGCGGTTAACCAGGGTTTTTCTTCCGCTTCATGGGCTTCCACCAGCAGCTCTTCCGTTACTAAAAACAGCAGGGCGGCCAGACCAAACGACAACACAAGGTCTAAACCCGTTTCGGGCAGGTTGTGCAACAAGGTGGCCCCGGCCAGTGCGCTCCCAAAGAACAGGGCCGACATCCCGGCCAGCAAACTCATAATTCGGGCGTTGGACAGCCCTTTTTCCTGCAAGGAGGTAGCGGTAGCCAGTCCCAACGAGAGCACTTCTACGGCCAAAGCGACCGCCAGTAACACTCCTTCTTTGGCCCCAGCCGCAAAGCCAATTCCTAACAGCAGCCCGTCGATAAACAGATCGACCCCGATAGCCAGCAGAAACGCCGTTGGTAAGCGGGTCACCAAAACGACTGCCGCTGTTTCTTGGTTTGCTGGGGCTGCGGTCAGGTAGCGGATCAACAGCATCAGCCCGATTCCCAGCGCAAACCCTACGGTGGTCAGGGCCGGGCTGTGCAGCCGGACTACGTCGGGCAAAATCTCAACCGCTACGACCGAGAATACCAACCCAGTCGCAAAATGCAGAATGGCCGACCGAGCCTGAACGCCAAAACGGATAAACAGGGCCAGCAGCCCCCCGCCCGTCAGGGCCAGGGTTGGCAGCAGGGCGTAGGTAATGATCTGTTGAAACAGAGGAGTCATCGCAAAACTAAATAAGGGTTTATCTCAGTCTGGGTTTAATGTGTAATACACCCGAATTGAAAAATCAAGGGCTTCCCCGTGGGTCTCGATGCCGATGGTCAGGCTTTCCCAAATCGCAAACGTGCTTTCAATCCGGGCTTCGTCAGGTTTCTCCGGTAGCGCATAGGCATATATTTCTTCACTCCACAGCACCAAACCCGCTTCGTCAGCAATAGAGAGCGAAAGGGCCGGGTAGTGGGCAAACGTCCGCTCGTTTTCTGATACTAGGCGATTCACCCTCACGCTGCGAATAGTATCGCGGGCGTGCAGGTGGACTTTGTTACCCGTTGGCGTTAGCAATACGGAGTCGATTCGTTCCATGCGATTAGTGTCCATGTTCGCCCCCCTCTTCACCCCCGGCACTCGCCGAGAGAATATCATACGCACCCGCCAGGACGACCTGCGCATCAGCCGCTACGCCGGTGGGCAGCGTGATGGCCCGGTAGCCATTCTGAGCCGCACCCGCCCGCACCGGCACTGGCCGGAAACGGTAGTGGGAAGTGCCTTCGTGGTCTTCTTTTCCGGCAAATACAAAAATCTGACTACTGTTGCCCGATTGAACCACTGCCGGTTCGGGCAGGGCCGGTTCAGTAGCTGCACCCGTTTCGATGACCGCCTTGACAAACGTACCGGGCCGCGCCATACCCGAAGCCGGGTTGTCTAAACTCGCATAGACCTTCACCGTCCGGTCCGTATTTACTTCGCGGTTGATGAGTTTAATACGGCCCGTGCGTTCGCCCGCCACGCCCACGACCGACAACCTGACCCGCTGACCCATCTGCAAGCGGGCCAAATCCCCCTCAAACACGGTTAGCTCGGCCAGCAGACCAGCCGTGTTCATAATCTCGAACAGCGCGTCGTTAGCCGCCACATAGCTCCCCCGGTTCACGTTGACCTGCGTGAGCGTACCGCCGATGGGCGCACGAACGCTGATGGTACGGGTGATGGTTTCGGGGGTAAGTCGGGCCGGATTCAGGCCCAACAGCGCGAGTTGCTGCCGAAGCCCGCCCACCCGCGCCCGTAATGTACCCAATTGAGCCGTAGCCTGTTGCAGCGTCTTGAGGGCACCCACGTTCTCGCGACTCAGTTCGCGCTGCCGCTCAAATTCCTGCTGTTGAAAGGTGAGTTGGCTGATCGTTTCTAGATATTCCTGCTGAATGCGGATAAACTCGGGATTTTCCAGCACGGCCAGCGTTTGCCCCTGCCGGACGGGCGAACCCGCCAGCAGATTCGCCGATTCAAGAATGCCGCCGTAGGGCGACGATACCGACACCTGTTGACCGGGCGGCACCGTCAGCGAGCCGTTGACGCGAATTAACTGGCTCATTTGCCGCTGCTCCAACCGACCCAGCTTCACACCTACGGTCTGGTATTGGGCTTCGGTCAGCTCAATCAAACCCGCTTCTTCTTTTTCCGCTTCGGCGGTTGCGGTAGCTGATGGAGCGATTGCCGTATCGCCTTTGGCTTCTTCGGGCTTCTGTTTGCACGACGCTCCGGTGAGCAGGGCGAACAGCAGAATAGGACGGATAAGCAGATGGATTCGTTTCATTAGTCGGTACGTCCCAACAAAAAGTCGAGATTGATTAAGGTTTGATTTAAGTCGTTGAGGGCCGCTAAGTAGCCGGTCTGAATCTCACTGACAGTTCGGAGGTTTTGTAGCAGTTCGACGTAGCCGATTTCGCCCGCCCGGTACGATTTGGTGACCTGCTCCCGAATCAGCGCAGCCTGGGGCAGGGCCGATTCGCGGTAGTAGGTCAGGGCCTGCCGGTCTTTCTGATAACTCTGAATCGTCGTCGCTACCTCGCCTTCCAAACTCCGTTGCCGGGCCGTGCGTTGCGCTGCGGCCCGCTCTTGTCCAATCCGGGCGGAGGCTACACGGGCCTTGCCCGCTCTGGCAAATAGGGGAATCGACATACCCACCTGCCCGTAGGTAAAGCGACTACCGAATCCGTAGAACCGATCACCGGCCCCGTTGGGTAGGGTCTGAACGCCTTGTAGCGACTGGTTGGTAAGGCCCACCGTGAAATCGGGTTTGAGCCGGGCGGCTTCTACATCGGTTTCACGCCGGGCAATCTCTATTTGTTGCCCCAGCAGGGTCAGCTCGGCGTTTTGTGCCAGCCACTCCGCGTCTACGACGAGCCCATCCACGCCGGGCAGCGTTCGCTCGGTCAATAGCGTATCAGGAATGGTGGGCGGGGCGGGGGAAGCCAGCAGGGTCTGCAACTGCCGGGCCAGGATCTGTTGATCCAAGGCATTCTGGTTCAGAGCCGTTTGCGCCTGTCGGCGTTGCACCTCGGCGGCTGTCTGTTCCAATAGCGTCCCTTCGCCGGTTCTTCGCCGTACGGCTGCCCCCTGCGCAATGGCCGCGTACAAGCTGTCCTGGCTTCGCAGAAAACCCGCTAGCGACTGCACGTACCAAAGCTGGTAGTATGTAGCTTTCACCTGCCGGGCCAGTTCAGCGCGGGTTAGCCGCCCGTCAACTTCGGCCCCGGTGGTGCGGGCATCGGCCAGCGAACGCAACCCCCGCACCAGGGCCGGGTTAGGCAACCGCTGCCCGACCGTAAACGACTGGTCAAAATACCGGCTGTTATACTGGCCAAAGGTGGTGGCAATATCAGTTTTGCCCACATCGCCCGCTGTTGCCCGTAGGGATTGCTGGTAGTCGACATTGAGTTGTGACACCCGCAGTTGAGGGTTGTTGGTGGATGCCTGTTGCAGTGCCTGCGCCAGCGAAAGACCGCCCCCGCTACCCACTTGAACCGGGTTGGGTCGGGCCACGCTTGGTTGCGCCGTAACTTGGGCCTGAGCTGTTGGCGACCCCAACGTACCCAGCCCGACCAGCCCGATCAGCAGCCAGTTCGCTACCGGGACAGGTACTACATCTGGTTTGACTTCGGATTTGGTTTGACCGAAATTTTTGCCAAACCGCCGTTCAATCAGCACATACAGCACCGGTAACACAAACAAGGTCAGCAGCGTAGCCGTAATCAGCCCACCAATAACCACCGTGGCTAATGGTTTCTGCACCTCAGCCCCGGCTGAACTCGACAGGGCCATCGGCAGAAAGCCCAGCGAAGCCACCGTCGCCGTCATCAGCACAGGCCGCAGCCGCACGGCGGTTCCCTCAAAAATGACTTTGACTAAATCGGTTTCACCGGCTAACCGCAACCGGTTGAATTCCCCAATGAGCACAATACCGTTCAATACGGCCACGCCGAAAAGGGCAATGAAGCCCACACCCGCCGAGATGCTAAACGGCATATCACGCAGCCACAGGGCCAACACCCCGCCGATAGCCGCCAGCGGAATAGCCGAGAAAATCAACAACGACTGCCGGACTGAACCGAACGTCAGAAACAGCAGCCCAAAAATCAAGGCTAGTGCCCCTGGCACGGCAATAGACAGCCGGTCGCGGGCTTCAATCAGGTTCTCGAACTGCCCACCGTAGATAACGTAGTAGCCGGTCGGAAACTTGATTTGGTCATTGATTTTTTGCTGTAATTCCAGTACCGTGCTTTCCACATCGCGGCCCCGCACGTTGAAGCCCACCGTGAGCCGCCGTTTGGCATCTTCGCGCTGAATCTGATTGGGGCCGGGTCGTAGTTCCACACTGGCCAACTGAGCCAGCGGCACGGCGGGTCCATCGGGAACGGGAATGGTCAGGGCGCGGACATCCTCGATGCTGCTCCGCTGATTCTGGGCCAGCCGCACGGTGAGGTCATACCGCCGTTCGCCTTCGTAAACCAATCCCGCGCGCTGCCCGGCGAAAGCCGCCGAGACCGTTTGGTTGACCTCCTCCACGCTCAGGCCGTAGCGGGCCAGAGCCTCGCGATCTACCTGCACCACAATCTGGGGTAATCCTGACACCTGCTCTACATACAGGTCTGTGGCACCCGATACCTGGCCAACCAGACCCTTCACCTGACCTGCCAGCCGGGTTAGTTCGGCCAGGTCTTCTCCGAAAATCTTGATGGCCACGTCCTGTTTAGCCCCTGAAATCAGTTCGTTGAAGCGCATTTGAATGGGCTGTTGAAAGCCAAACTCTACGCCCGGAATGACTTCGAGGGCTTCAGCCATTTTGGTGGCCAATTCGTCCATGCTGCCCGTCGATGTCCACTCATCCTGTGGCTTGAGAATGATCATCAGGTCACAGGCTTCTACCGGCATGGGGTCGGTCGGGATTTCGCCCGCGCCGATTTTGCCGATAACTTCGCGTACTTCGGGAAACTGCTTTTTTAGCAGTCGGCTGGCCTGTTCGGTTTTTTCAATGGTCTGGCTGAGCGAACTGCCGGTACGAATCCGGGTTTCCACAGCAAAATCGCCTTCGTTCAGTTGGGGGATAAACTCACCCCCCAGCGTAGTAAAGAGCCATACCGTCCCGGCCAGCAAGGCAACCGACACCGCCAGCACGAGGATTTTCATCCGCATGGCTCCCCGCAGCAGGGGTTCGTAGCCCCGGTGAAAAACCGCCATCATCCGGTCGGAGACGTTTGGTTTGTGGGCAATGGTCTTGCTCAGAAACAGCGCCGACATCATGGGTACGTAGGTCAGCGAGAGAATAAACGCCCCCGCAATGGCAAAGGCCACTACCTGCGCCATCGGTCCGAACATCTTGCCTTCAATGCCCACCAGGGCCAGAATGGGGAGGTAAACGATCAGGATGATGAGCTCGCCGAAAGCCGCTGAGTCACGAATCCGACTCGCCGATTCATAGACTTCCTCGTCCATCTGCTCCTGGGTGAGCCGCGATAGTTTGCTGAGTCCCAAATGGTGCAGTGACGCTTCAACGATGATGACGGCCCCGTCCACGATTAAACCGAAGTCGATGGCCCCCAAACTCATCAGGTTGCCCGATACGCCGAAGAGATTCATCAGGCTGACGGCAAACAGCATCGCCAGTGGTATCACCGAAGCCACAATTAATCCCGCCCGTAGGTTACCCAAAAACAGAATCAAAACGAAAATAACGATCAATGCGCCCTCAATGAGGTTTTTGGTGACGGTACCAATGGCCCGGCCCACCAGTTCGGACCGGTCAAGAAAGGCATGGATATCCACGCCTTCGGGTAGCGTCCGGCGAATCTGCTCCATGCGCGTTTTTACCTCTCCAATCACGGAGTTGGCGTTTTCGCCCTTAAGCATCAGCACCAGCGCACCCACGGCTTCGCCTTCGCCGTTGCGCGTCAGGGCACCGTAGCGTACGGCCGAACCAAACTGCACCGTGGCCACGTCGCGAATCAGCACCGGGGTTCCCGGACTGGATGGTCGGCCCGTGGTGCGCCGGACCACAATCCGCCCAATGTCGTCTAAGTTGGTCACCAGCCCCTCCGTACGGATAAAATAAGCACTCGGTTTCTTATCAATATACGCTCCGCCTGTATTCTGGTTATTACGCGAGAGAGCCGTAAACAAATCACCAATACTCAGCCCATAAGACCGCAATCGATCAGGATCAATGGCAATTTCATACTGCTTCAGCAAGCCTCCAAAACTGCTCACATCGGCCACGCCGGGCGTACCCAACAGTTGACGACGGACCACCCAATCCTGAATAGAACGCAGTTCGGTCGGCGAGTAGCGATGTTCAAAGCCGGGTTTGGCGTAAATCACGTATTGGTAAATCTCGCCCAAACCCGTCGAAACGGGGCCGATGGTGGGTTCGCCCGTACCAGCGGGAATCTGGCTGCGGGCTTCGGTCAGGCGTTCGCTAATTTGCTGCCTGGCCCAATAAACATCGGTCTTATCGGTAAAGACCAGGGTAACGACCGACAGCCCAAAGCGCGAAATCGAGCGGATTTCCACAATCTGGGGGATAGTGGCCATCGTTTGCTCAATGGGAAATGTCACGAGCCGTTCAATTTCCTGAGCCGCCAGCGCGGGGCTGCGGGTAATGACCTGCACCTGATTGTTAGTGATATCAGGCAGGGCATCAATGGGCAACCGACTCAGCGAGTACCCGCCCCAGATCACCAGGGCTAGGGTAAACAGGCCAATAATGAGTTTATTCCGAATGGAAAAACGAATAATGGAATCCAGCATAAACGAATCTGAACAAATGGACAATAGGAGGATGCCATACACGCGCTAATCGCACAACCAGCTCCATTGAGCAAGGTGTGGAGGAGTATTTAGCCGTGAACGGAAAGGGTGTTCAGACCCGGAGTTTGGGGGGTTGCCAGATGGCCGTAAGCATATCGGACAAGGGAGCCGATACGTAATGAAACGAAGCTACATCCCTCGGGATAATCTCGACCGAAGGCGTAAGCGAGTAATGGAATCGGGAAACTGTCGTAATTGTGACAGCACAGCAGGCGCAGGTACAAAAAGGCGAACAGGCATCATGCTCGTGTTGATGATCGGCATCCGACTCAGTCGTTGTAAAAGACCAGCCCACAACTATCCCCAACTGCCCGGTAGGGAGCAGCGATTCATCTGCACAGGGCCAAAGGGACAGGCCAAGGAGATAGACGGATAACAAGAGGGTCAACCACTTCACAGCAGCAAAGGTACGGCAAAAGCTTGTGCAACAGGGAGTCAAAAAGAAATTCCGTAATCCGCTCCCGACCAGAGCAAGTGGTTTACTAGGTGAATCGTTATTTAAGCTACTATCTCAGGCGCTCCTTGTGCCATTTGGCGGTAGGTCTCAGCGCAACGGCGGCAGTGGCGGCCCGGCGGCAGCGGCCGTCCGCCTCTTTGTTTGGTTATACCAATATTAGGCCTAGTATAACTGTTAGGAAAGCGTCTCTTCAAACGCCCGTGGCTGTTGCACAACTCTGCTTCCCAAATCGATTTTTCAACATCTGACTTGACAACTAAGACTTCCTACCATTGTCTGCAATTCTTAGTTGAGAAAAAGCATGCCAAAGCCTAGAAAAGTGTCTTG
>NZ_BAAHBO010000015.1:33626-37087 GCF_054776635.1 Spirosoma lituiforme | reverse complement strand
CCGTGAAGGTGGCCGTCTGGGGCGCTCCCGTGAGGCCCGACCATTGGTTTCGGTAGAGCGCAGACATGCTCAGCACATCGCGGCTGCCGGCGTAGGCGGGGTTGAGGGCCAGCATGTTGAACATGTATTGAGAGAACAGCTTATCCTGCTGCGCCCGGACCGGACCACCGACCACACCCAAAAACAGCAGGATCGTGGCCCAGGTATTGATTGAAAACTTAGTTGCCATCGGTGTTAGCGGTTAATGGTCATGTAGCGGATAAACTATACCAGCGAATCTTAGCACCTGACTCGGATACAATCCGAATGGCAACCGGATAAAATGCACTACCGGTTTATGGTCATGGCACGCTGGAATGCCCGGCCATCACTAAGCCGAATGGCATAGAAGTACGTACCACCAGGCAGAGCCCCCTGCTCAGTACGGCCATCCCAATCATTCTGATAGTTGGCATTCGTGTAGACGAGACGTCCATCCCTGTTATAAATCGTCACATCTGCCTTGAGAGATCCTAAATTATATATTTTGAAGAAGTCGTTTACACCATCTCCATTTGGCGAAAAGCCTTCAGGAATCATCAACTCACCCTGTTCAGCAGTACCAGATGCACTACATATGTCGGCGAAGCTGTTTATGATTAAATTCTGAAAGATACCCCCTGATTTGGCAACGAGTTCACTCCCGGATGTCGTGCTTTTTGACGGTACAACCTCGCTCAGGCCTGTTACAGGAAACGTTTTGTTGTCATTCCACGTAATCTCAGTTCCTTTTTGGCTATTCACATCAGCCATATCGAACTGAATAGTAGCGACAGGCATCCACTGGTTACTAACCACACGGGTTGCATTACGATCTTCCCCAGAATGAATGACATTTAAAGAAACAATGCCCTTGGCAGTGCGTTCAAAGGAGCCGTTCAGCGATTGTGCGTTATAATTGGTGTTGACAATGGTACCTGCACTACTAAAGTTATGCTGTTCAAGCAGTACAGGATGTTGTAAAAACTGTGCATCGTACAAAAAACGAAAGTTAGCATTACCCAGCAGAAACTCTGTGCTTTCATCATGCGCTTTGAGTTCAACATCCACCAGAATTTTCCGGTTGTTGCAGTCTACTTTGTTTTGCTTTAATCGAACATCGAATACGCCATTCTGAGCAATCGCCGACGACAGGGCTATCAGCATGAGCTGTATACATATTACTAATCGAGACATAGCCATTGGGATTAGATAGAGTAAAAAATAGGCCCGTCCAGTAGCCATGGAAGCTGACCGGACGGGCTACTTACCTTAATGGGGCACTTTTGAGTAACGCCCGTTATTCTTATTCCAGAGAACACTGTCGCTGAAATTCACGTCGGCATCCATATTGAAATCGCCGTACCGATACTGATCGAAAATACCGCTCTCATCTTTCCACAATTTTGAATCGAAGAAATTGATATCGAAGTTATCGGTAAAATTGTCCTTTTTCCCATCCGCACCATACATCATCCACTTGCCATCCAGCTGAATCTGGCCAAACGATGGTGGGTTTGCCATCCGATACGAATCCTGCCGGGTGAAGTCAAAGCTTACCGTATTGTTACTGACCATCACTTTGTTTGGCGTCATGACACTCAGGTGATTGCGATGCTCCACTACGGCGAAGTAAGAACCAACTGGCAGCTGGAAGCAAGGCCGGACGAAAGTGATCCGACCATCAGCGTGAAGCAGACCTGCAGCTTTGAACACAGACTGCGTTGTCAGCGAATCCGTACGAAGTGATACCAAGACCCAGTCAACAATATCAGACGCATAGCTCGTCATGCTTTCCGTGCCTGTATAATTCCAGGGGGCTGTGTTGTACGGTTGACCCGATGGCGTAACGACCGCAAAGCTACCGATAGGCGTCTGACCAGGCAGAAGCCCACGCTGATTAAGCGTTGTATTCATCAGGTGCGTCGATGCGTTGTAGGGTCCTTCCAGCATAACTTTCAGATTTATCGCGACACAAGCATTGGGTAACGGATCAACACTAACGGGTATTTCTGCACTGGTTGTCAACCCGGTTGGGTCTGTTATTTTGATGCAGAAGCTACCAGAGTTACCCGTAAAGCCTGTTGGAGGTGTGTACCGCACACAAATCTGATTACCCACTACTGTACTAGCCGTAGTTACAGTACCGTTCAAAGGCTGACCACAAATTGCTACCGTGAAACTGGTTGCTCCTTCCGGATCAGAAACTGGCAGACAGATTTGAGCCGTTGTGTTTATCGGTGTTGTCAACGTTCCTGCACTGATCAGCGGAGGACGTTGAACAGTAGTCGGTATGACTGTTACCGGCACATACGCCACATTGGTCAATCCTGCGGGATCCGTTACAATCAAACAAAGCGTGCCGGCATTCCCCGTGAAGTTGGTCGGTGGTGTATAAGATAGACACAGATTTTTGCCATTCACCGTTGCGGGTACGTTGACTGTACCATTGCCAGGCAACCCACATATTGACACCGTGAAGGTAGTAGCCCCATCAGGATCATTGACCGGCAGGCAGATGCTGGCAGGCGTGTTTTGATTGGTTACTAACGGTGCACTTGCAACAACCGGCGGCTGCGGGGTCGGCTTTGGACAGGAACAAGTAGGAGTAACCAAGACAGGAACCTGGACTGTGCTGGTTTGCCCGGTCGGATCGGTCACCATTACGCAAATTGTACCGGCATAACCCGTAAAACTAGCAGGCGGGGTATAGGCAACACATACACTACCTGTATTGCTGCTTATTATCGTTGCCGTACCGCTGCTCGGTTGACCACAGACTGACGCGGTAAAGGACGTTGTACCGTTCGGATCACTTACCGGCATACACACAACAGTAGGTGTATTGCTCGGAGTGATAACAGGAACAATGACAACGACTGGCGGCTGTTCCGGCGTGGTTGCTGTCGCACAAACAGGGCTGACGACTACTGGTACCTGTACCGTGGCTGTCTGACCCGTTGGATCGGTGACAATGACGCAGATGCTGCCCGCATAACCTGTGAAACTAGCTGGCGGGGTATAACTGATACATACATTGCTTGAGCTGGTGCTCACCACGGCAGCCGTGCCGCTGGCGGGCTGACCGCAGATAGCCGCACTGAAGCTGCTGGTCCCGTCGGCATCGCTCACCGGCAGGCACACGCTGCCCGGTGTGTTTACGCTGGTCACCAACGGCTGACCCGTTACTACCGGCGCGTTCGGCGTCGGCACGCTGGCTGGTATCACCGTCACCGGCACCTGCACAACGCTGGTCAGACCCGTGGGGTCGGTGACCACCAGGCACACATTGCCCACGTTGCCGCTGAAGCCATGCACCGGCACGTAGTTCACACACACGCTGCCGGTGTTGACCACGCTGGCCACGCTCACACTGCCCGAGCTCGGTTGACCGCATACGCTCACCGTGAATGAACTCGTCCCGTCAGGATCACTCACCGGCA
>NZ_BAAHBO010000015.1:0-33527 GCF_054776635.1 Spirosoma lituiforme | reverse complement strand
ACACGCTGCCCGGCGTGTTCTGGTTGACCACCAGCGGAGCCCCCACCACCACCGGCGGCTGACCCACAGCGGGATTCGGCGTCGGATCCGGTATCACCGTCACGGGGATGCCCACCGTGGTGGTCTGTCCCGTGGGGTCAGTGACCACCAGACACACTGTCCCGGCGTTGCCCGTGAAGTTGGCCGGCGGGGTGTAGCTGATACACACATTGTTGGCACTGGTGCTCACCACGGCGGCTGTGCCACTGCTGGGCTGGCCGCAGATGGCGGCACTGAAGCTGGTGGTGCCGTTGGGGTCACTCACCGGCAGGCACACCAGGGCCGTCTGGCTGACGGGCACCGTGATGGGCACCCCCGTCACCACCGGCGGCTGGGCCGTGGGAGCCGTCCCGCTCTGGGGGCTCACCACCACTGGTACGGACACCGTGGCCGTTTGACCCGTTGGGTCGGTGACGATCACGCACACACTGCCTGCGTTACCCGTGAAGTTGGTGGGTGGAGTGTAGCTGATACACACATTGTTAGAACTGGTGCTCACCACCGCGGCTGTGCCGCTGGCGGGTTGACCACAGATGGCCGCACTGAAGCTGCTGGTCCCGTCGGCATCGCTCACCGGCAGGCATACCCGGCCCGGTGTGTTCACGCTGGTCACCAACGGCTGACCTGTCACCACCGGCGCGTTCGGTGGCACCGGGGCCGCATTGAGCTGCAAACGCACCCGGGCCGTATCGCACTGGGCGGGGTTAGCCAGCGAGCAAATCTGATACACAAAACTGTCCTGACCCGTCGCACTGCTACTGGCCGTGTAGGTCACCGTCCCGTCGGCGTTCACCACCACTGTGCCCTGGGCGGGCGCACGGGTGATCACCGGCAGACTCACTGTCGTCAAACTGGCGGGAAGACCCGCTAAATTGGTGTCGTTGCTCAGCACGGGCAAGGTTGTGCTGGTGCCCGAGATCAGAGTGCCGCTGTCCGGGTTAGCCGACAGGGAACTGGGTACGCTGGCTGGTATCACCGTCACCGGTACTTGCACGACGCTGGTCAGACCCGTGGGGTCGGTGACCACCAGGCACACATTGCCCACGTTGCCGCTGAAGCCATTCACCGGCACGTAGTTCACACACACGCTGCCGGTGTTGACCACGCTGGCCACGCTCACACTGCCCGAGCTCGGTTGACCGCATACGCTCACCGTGAATGAACTCGTCCCGTCAGGATCACTCACCGGCAGACACACGCTGCCCGGCGTGTTCTGGTTGACCACCAGCGGAGCCCCCACCACCACCGGCGGCTGACCCACAGCGGGATTCGGCGTCGGATCCGGTATCACCGTCACGGGGATGCCCACCGTGGTGGTCTGACCCGTGGGGTCGGTGACCACCAGACACACCGTCCCGGCGTTGCCCGTGAAGTTGGCCGGCGGGGTATAGCTGATACACACATTGTTAGAACTGGTGCTCACCACGGCGGCCGTGCCACTGCTGGGCTGGCCGCAGATGGCAGCACTGAAGCTGGTGGTGCCGTTGGGGTCACTCACCGGCAGGCACACCAGGGCCGTCTGGCTGACGGGCACCGTGATGGGCACCCCCGTCACCACCGGCGGCTGAGCCGTGGGAGCCGTCCCGCTCTGAGGGCTCACCACCACCGGCACGGACACCGTAGCCGTCTGACCCGTCGGGTCGGTGACGATCACACAAAGGCTACCCGCGTTGCCCGTGAAGTTGGTGGGCGGAGTGTAGCTGATACACACCTGGTTGCCCCCCGCGCTCACCACGGCGGCCGTGCCGCTGGCGGGCTGACCACAGATGGCCGCACTGAAGCTGCTGGTCCCGTCGGCATCGCTCACCGGCAGGCATACCCGGCCCGGTGTGTTCACGCTGGTCACCAACGGCTGACCTGTCACCACCGGAGGATTTGGCGAACAAACTTTGTAACCGATTGGCGGAGAGAGTCGGGCGCAGGCATCGTTAGTCGAAATGACACTGATGTTTTGACCAACGCTATACGGGACTGCTGTTGTTGTATAACCTAGTGCGTAAACAAAATAAGTACCCGCAGCAACATTCGTAAAAGATGGCGTGTTGCTGGCCTTAATGATGTCCCCCGAAGCATTTGTCAGCAAGTAAGACAACGTGGCGGTACCCATCGATGCACCTGACGCTGTTACCGTAACTGTGCCATCCTGACTGTCGCATGTAGCATTCGTTGAGCAAACGCTGTATGTGACGGGAGCCGACGAGTATTGCACACAGGCATTCCCGTTGGTCACCGAACTTATTCCCTGCCCTACCGAAAAAAGCAGCGTACTACCCCGATAACCAACGGCATAAACCTGGTAACTACCTTGTGCCACATTCGTAAATGTCGGCGCTTGACTATAGTTCAGAATGACGCCAGCTGGATTGGTGATCACATAGACCAGATTTGCCCCGTTCATAGCACCGCCAGAAGCTGTTACCGTAATTGTGCCATCCTGACTATCACATTGGGCCGTTGCCGTTTGAGGAATTAGCAGAAGTAGGTAAATCAGTGCGCAAACAGTTCGCAACACTGTCGTTAACCCACATCTGACCAATCCGCCTGTCGGCAGGGGATAGGAGAGAGTATAATACTTCCTTGTCATAACTTGGGCGGTTTATAATAATCCTCGCCAGACTATTGCCTTGACAGTCTTTTAAAGGACCGATTGAGCAACAAGACCATTGATTATTTTGATAAAGTTGGCAACGTAAACGGAGGACAGGTAGATTGCAGACAGAACTGCGCGGGTGAGGGCTGCTGGACAGTGCCATTCGTAGCGACAAAGGATCCACGAGATGCATTGAGATACCCGGCTACTGGTGTCACATCACTCAACGTTGCGTTATCATCGACGATGACCGTATACGTACCATCTGTAATACCAGTAAAGGTGAAGCTACCGTTCGATGCTATTGCTACCACCTGTTGGGCTACCGCTGGTGTTGCTGTACTGATCAGCTTAACATAGAGCGGAGTTGGCAATCCACTCAGACTTTCACCCGCATCGGCGGTGCAATTGCCATTCAGATCATTGAATACAGTGCCCGGCCCGGCCGTGAGCGTCGATGAATTTGGGACCACCGTGAAGCTGGTAGTGGCTGCTGGAGAGGGGCCTCCCAGATTACTCGCTACTGCGGTAATCGTATGTGGCCCTGTCGTCAGGGTTATGCCAGGGCAAGACCAGGCACCACTGGCGGTTGCTGTCGTTGTGCACAATGTAGTGCCATTCTCCCCTACCGTCACGCTCGAGTTGGGTGTTGCGGTACCGCTGATGGTGGGCGTAGTGGTCGTGGTTGTGCCGTTGACTGGGCCTAAAATAGCAATAGTAGCCGGTCCCACTACGGTAAAAGACGTAGTGGCGACTGGTGAACTTCCGGTTAAGTTGCTGGCAACAGCTGTCAGTGTATGTGGCCCGGCGCTGAACGGTGTCGGGTTGGAGCAACTCCAGGTACCCGCAGACGAGGCTATAGTTGTACATATCGTTGTGTTGCCCTCCCCAACGGTGACACTAGCGCCGGGCGTAGCCGTACCACTAATAGGTGGATTGGCGTTCGTTTGTGTACCGCTTGCGGGACTTACGAAACCAATCGTTGGGGCAATGCCGCACAAGCCCCCCGGGGTGGTATAGTTAATCCGGTAGACGTCTTCACCAGCATTCAGTGCATCGCCGATGTAGTTTTTATAATCACCTCCGCTGAAACCGGCCGCGCTGGAAGATGGGTCCGTTGTATTATCGAAAAGACGAATACCTGGCAAACAAGTACCTGTTACACCAAACGTAAAAAACAGCGTTTCCTGTCCGCTGACGAGAGCCGTGTAGTTACCAGCGGTCGCAATGCCGTGGAAATCATTGCTGGGGTCAGCCGTGGGGGCATACACTTTCGACGCATCACTCCAGGCTCCTCCATTGACTGACGTGACCGTCAACGCATTGTCAGCCACACTTGCCGGTAAAACAACCGTAATTTGTGTACCGGCACCGACCCCAAAAGCAGGGTCGGTGAAGTTAGGACGTCCATATACTTCGTATAGACTAGTTGTTGTATTGTACTTCAGAGTAAGGTCTATTCGATTTTGCGCAACGACCTTATGCCCGCCCCATCCAATAAGAGCTATCAGGACCAGTAGTCCATTTACTAGTACGTTTTTCATGATCTAAATAAATTGGGTGAGTACTAAGGAAGTTGTTGAAGAAGCAAGTCGTAGTTGTACACTTTCGTATTGTTCAGCGGGTAGTTCAGCACATTGCTCAAGATAAAAGCACCGTCATTACCCGAACCGATGTACAAGGACCGGCCATCCAGATTAACATCCCCAATAAAATACCCGTAGGCATTGCTGAAGTTATAGGCAGCCGCGCTACCCGAGTAGTTGAGTACGTTCGACAGGATACCCGGCAAATCTGTACCAGAGCCAATGTATTTGACCTTGTTGTTGTGGACCGAGTTGCCAGCCCACAAAGCCCGTACGCTAGTGCTGCCGACAGTAACCGTACTACGCTCTACGGCATCGTAACCACTGGTATTCCAAACCTGGACATCGGTCATCGTATTGAAATCGACGGTCGTACTGCTTGGAACTGTAATCGCTTGCGCGGTCATGACACCCAGGTGATTGCGGTGGCGAACTGATACGTAATAATCGTCGGCTGAAATACCCGTTAATTTGAGACCACTCTGTCCGTCGGAATCCAGTACGCTTCCGTCGCGCAAGACCAGGGCCGAACGGCTGTAGCTTACCAGAGCCGGATTCGTTTTATTCCGTAACTCGACAAATACCCAGTCCACGATTGCTTTGTCGCCTGTGGTGGTCGTCATCGATGCAGGAATCGTCTGAAGCTCTGCGTTATTTACCTGGGTAAAGACGGATGTATACGGAGTCGTCCGATACGGATCATTCAGAGGCAGGTACCCACCAGACCGAAGATTATCCCGCATTAATGGAAGATTGTTAGCTCCAATCGTTCCCCCATTGCTATACAAGGCCCCCTGTAGATAGACACGAAGATCAAGGCGGCTGCAACCGCTGGCGGCAACGGCCAGCGTAGCCGTATAAGGAGCCGAGGTACAACTTCCCTGTGAGTAGCTGAAGTTCGTGTAGTTACCCGTGCCCAGGTTACTCAAAGTGGCTTTACCACTGTTGTCCGTAACGAGTACGGCGCTGGTTGCAACGCCATCTCTGGCGTACGAGAGCGTCGTTGAAACGTTTGAGGCCAGCCCCGTAATTTCGATGCGGCCATCGGTAGCCGTGCAGCTGGTAGGATTGAAAGACGCGACGTTAGCAGAGGTCAATACTGTTGGTGTCGGATCGCTCAGCGTTACCGGACCAACATAAGGAGCCGAGGTACAAGTACCCTGCGTGTACGTAAAGTCGGAATACGTGCCAGCCAGTAAGCCGCTGATGACGGCTTTACCGTTGGCATCCGATGTCACGCTAGCCGACTGGGCCGTGTTGTTCCGACGGTAGGTAATCGTTGTTGACGTACTAGCGGCCAATCCAGTAAGTTCGATGCGACCATTAGTCTGTCCACATTGTGTTGGATTGATACCCAGAACATTTGACGAATTTAATACCGTTGGTGCTGGATTGCTCAAATAGATCGGTCCCCCGTAGGTTGTTGAGGTACAAACGCCCTGCGAATAACTGAAAGCGGTGTATGTACCCGACAGCAAGCCCGAAACGATAGCCTTACCGGATGCATCCGTTGTCACAGCGACGACGGCCGGTGTTCCGTTCAGCGTATAATTGATCGACAGGGATTGATTACTTCCCAGGCCGGTAATTTCAATTCGACCCGTGTTACCACCACAAACGGCCGGGTTGATGCCCGTGAACTGGGAAGCGATCAATTCGGGTTGCTGTAGATTGATAGTTCCCGCGTAAGCAGCCGATGTACAGGCGCCGATCGCGTAGGTAACGTCGGAATAGCTGCCCGACGATAGATTAGCAATGGTTACCTGGCCTGATCCATTCGTAATGGCACTGACCGCTGGTTGGGCTACACCATCTTTCTTATAATTGATCGAGATCTGCTGATTGGCCGCCAGACCCGTAATGTCAATCCGTCCATTGGAACCCCCACAAAACGTAGGCGCTTTACCTGTAACGTTCGACGCCGTCAACGGGGCCAGACCCGGATCGGAGATGGCTACCGTGCCGTTGTAAGGCGCCGAGGTACAGGCACCGATGGCGTAGGTGATAACACTGTAATTGCCCGCACTCAGACTTGGAATGATTGCCTGCCCTGACCCGTTGGTGGTAACAGTGGCGGATCCATTGACCCCGTTACGCTGGTAGGAGAGGATTACATTGGTGTTAGCCGAAAGACCCGAGACCGTAATCGACCCATCAGATGCTCCGCACGATGTCGGATTGAGGCTGCTGATGCTATTGCTCGTGAGGGCAACCAGGCCTGGGTCCGTCAGGGCAACACTGGCCGATGACGGAGCTGAAGTACACCCGGCTGTCTGAATGGTAAAGTTGGCGTAATTTCCTGCTGACAAACTCGAAATGGTCGCTTTGCCGCTGCCATCTGTAGAGACGTTAGCTGATCCAGCTACTCCATTCTTCGTATACCCTACCACAATACCGCTTGAGTTGGCCGGTAAGCCCGTAATCTCAATCCGCCCGGTGGTACTGCCGCACGATGTTGGGCTGTACCCGGCCAGTTGTGAACTGGTTACGGCAGCCGGCGTTGGATCGACCAATGTTACACTTACCGAAGAGGGAGCCGACGTGCAGCTTCCCTGGCTGGCGGAAATGGCCGAATAAACACCCGCCGATAAACCGCCGACCGTTACCTGACCTGATGCATTAGACGTGTACACGCCCGTTGTGGCGGCACCACCATTTTTGCTGAATCCGATCGTATACTGCACGGATGGCGCCAATCCATTGATCGTTATGCTGCCGGTACTGGTAGCGCAACTAGTTGGATCGGCGGGGGTTATGCTCGTAATAATGGGTTGATTATTGACTAAAACCGTGTACGTAGCGGCTGCCGATGTACAACCCGATGCCGTTTGTGTGACGGTATACACCGCATTGCCGGCGCTGGTTGGTGTGGCGGTAACCGTCGATCCGGTGGTTGACGAAAGACCTGGTCCCGAAAACGTGAAACTGCCCGACCCACTGGCGGTCAGGGTGATTGACTGGCCTAAGCAAATGGCTGACGAAGCTGGACTAGCCGTTAGTGTTGGGGTACCCGGGGCTGACGGATCACTCAAACTGGCCGTCTGAGCCACACTGGTACAACCCGAATTGCTCACCGTAATGTTGGTATAACTACCCGAAGCCAGTCCACTCAGCGTGATCTGGCCTGATGCATTGCTGGTCAAGGTAGCCGTATTGGCCGCTCCTCCGTTGAAGCTATAGCTGACCAGGTAGGACGTTGAGGCTATCAATCCGTTCAAGGTAAGACTACCAGTAGCCGTACCGCAACTCGTCGGGTTACTGGTGCTTATACTGCTGATAACCGGTTGTGGATTAACGGTGATGGCCGTGGCCGTTACGGCTGTTGTGCTACAGCCATTGCCGGCATCGGTGACGACGACGGTATAATTACCCGATGCGGACACCGTTGCGTTTGAAACAGTAACTGCACTACCTGTAGCCGAATAACCGTTGGGCCCGCTCCAGGCGTACGACAGCGCACCGACGGCACCCGTGGTGGAGGCACTTAACGAGATGGTACCCCCGGCACAAATCGTACCAGATGTTATCGAAGCGGTAGCCGCAAGCTGGCAGGCAAGGCTACCAAACGTATAGGCAGCATATGTATCGGGCGTGATGTTGTTGGCAGTAATGGTACCCGTACCCGTTAATGTACCCGAAAATCCGCCAGCCCGGCCCAGATTTACCCACTGGCTGCCATTCCAGCCAACAATAACAAGCTGATTGGGATTACCCCCTGTCAGCGTATTTACATTGCTGGCGGCATTCCAAGTCAGCGTAATGGATGCGGCAGCACTGCCGTCAATATCCCAATACTCAACTGTGCTGACGGCCTCAACACCAGTACCCCGTGAAGCAGTAGCGAACGGTGCACCCGTGGGTAGCGTAGCCGAACTGGGATTCGTTGAAAAATAAGCAGCCCGGTAATTTGCAGCCGTACTGGCCGACGCGATACCCGCCGACCGATACGAGGTTCCGTTACCAATAGGGAAGGTAAAGGCAGCATGTCCTGCTTCTTCGGCATACCCATTGACATGAGACGCGTCCGACGCACCCGTGTGCGTTGCGCTCACGGTAAAGTAGATGTTGTCGCCCGGTAAGCTACGGGGCGTAATAACATAGCCGGTGTTGAAGTTCAGGTTATTATAAACGCCCATATGACCACCGGGGTGGACCTGTACGGTACCATCAATCTGGCTTTGGGCCTGAACCAGTAGCGCCCAGCACCAAAGCAGGGTAGCTAAGTAGAGATTTCTCTTCATAAGGGGATATAATTGTTTAAAGCAAGCGTGTTTTACGCGACGTGAGCGTAACAGAAAAAGGTACTAAACAGAATTAGCATGTAAAAAATACGCCCATCCCAGACAAACCGGGACAGTAGAGACTAGGCAACTTTTTTATAAACTGACGACGTTATTGCCGATCTCTATCTGCGCTCATAGGATTGATAGTTGATGCAGACGGTTAGCCAGCAACAAGTTCAACAGAGACCCGAACTTCAATCTTTAATATAAACCTTTGACAGTCAATACATTAACACAAAAATTGACTTAAAACTTGTTTTATGATAGTTGAATTTGGTTAGCACTATTATTCCTAGCCGTGTAACGGCTGTCCAGCCCGAAGGATAGAGCTATTGAGTGCGATTGCCTTCACCCCGGACCGCCATTGCGGGGACCGGGGATATGCCGAACACAAATTGCTGCCTCGAGGATTAAGAGGTGAACGTACTCTATCTCACATTTGTCTAGTGTTTACGCGTTTGGGTAATGACCACGGGTACGCAGACAGTCGGTTTGCAACAGTTGCCCTCTATAAATATGATGGGGCAGCAACCCTGTTGCGGGCAGGTACCATTGGCGGCCCGATAAGTATACGTTCCCAGGCTGGTAACCAGGTAGCTGGTTGAGGTAGCGCCAGTTATGGCAGTCCCATCTTTGTACCATTGAATACCGGCATAAATATTTGGTAACGATATTGTATATACGTCTCCCGCACAGAAGCTGATCGGTGTCGAAAAACAGGCCACACCCAGATCATCTTCACTCGGATTTCTGTTGCCCGGTGTTGAGTCGGGATCCTTCTCGTTCACCTTACTGATTTCGGCCGTGTTGAACCAGGTTCCCTCGGCAATTACTTTCACCGTGATCACCAGTTGTACCGAACCGCCCACGGGCACGGTCCCGATTGTCCAGATACCCGTTGATGCATTGTAGGTACCCGTTCCCGTTGCACTCTGGAACTGCACACCCGCGGGCAGGGAGTCTCTCACTTCTACACCCGTAGCCGGAATGCCGCCTGTATTTTGCACGGTAAGGTTGTAGGAAATCACGTCGTTCAGAACGGGTTGCGCTTTGCTTACCGTTTTTGTCAAATTCAGATCGGTGCCCGCTGGTGCACCAATCGTGATGTAGATCCAGGCCGTGGTGCAGAGGGTCGGGTTTAGTTGTTTGCACACCTGGTACTGAATACTGTCCCGTCCGGTGTAGCCCGTTTTGGGGATATAAGTGAAGGTACCATCGGTCCGTAGCGTAACTGTTCCGTTCTTAGGCCCAGTCACGGGTGTGGTTGTAACCACCAGTGGACCAACCTGGTCGTTGGTAATAACATTTCCCGAAACCAGTGTATTAAATGATGTCGTGTACGAATCGCTGGCGGCCTGAATGGAGCAGTACTGGGGCAAACAGACCTGTAGGTTACCAAAGATTTTAGCCGAGGTCACGTTCAGCAGTGTATAGCCATTGGGTAACTGCGTGTTCGCGACGTATTCGTTCATACCCGTAATCGGGAATGTGGTGTCGGTATGCCACCGTAGCCCGAAACAGTTGCTTTGTACCACCTGTGTATTAACAATGTCGAACTGAATGCAGCTAACGGTAATCCAGTCGGTACCGACGAGTTTGGCCCCGTTCCCGCTCCCCCCGTACACTGTGTTTACGGAAACCGTACCCAGGGTTGGCCCCACCGTACTGCCGTTAAGATTCTGCTGATTGTAGCGAATGTCGCTGGCGGGTGCCTGGCTGGAGAAATTCTCCTGGCTAATGATCTGCGGGTTTCGGATAATCTGCGAATCATAATCGAATCGGTAGTTCGCATCGCCCATCAGAAATGTACTGTCGGCACTATTTACTTTCACCTGAAGGCGTATAACTACTTTTCCAGTGGCACAATCCAGCGATTTCACGTTGAACTGAACTGAATATCGACCTTTCTGAGCCAGGCATAGTCCGGGCAAAGTCAGTATGAATACTAAGTAAAGAAATTTCCTCATAGCCTGGCGGTTGATCGTCGTTTTAGTCCTGTCGAATGTCTTTGCCAGGGTAAGACGCAAAGTTTATGACAAGGCAAACCAACCGTACTCATTTTTAGGCTTTCCTTACATTAATTGTAGTTTTGGTACTCTGAATAAGCACGCTTGATAGTTGAATAGAATGAACCGCGCTTGCTCTGACGGAAAGCTAGATTTAAGGTTTTTAACAGTACAGCAAAGTATACATGAATACCCCTTTTCACTATACGATTATAAGCTCTTGGTACATAATTTGCCCATATAATTCATGATTTGCCAGTCAAGCCATTCCGGGTCAACTACTTTCTGGCAACAAAAGTGCTATGCGTTTTTTTCAAGGCTTTTAACCAACGTCCCTGGCTAATTTTGCGAGAGTTTCACCTACAGAATTTGCGCTCGGTATTTGGGTAGTTTTTTACCAGCTGCCCGGCCCGAATATTCTGCAAGGCAGGGCTATTAAGTCCTGCCTTGCAGGATGAGTAAGAATAGACATTTGTTGGTCCGCTGGTAAATTAAATACCGCTAAATCGTAACCTTCGTCCTGCACGACTCGTTAAGTTTGTAATCTATAGGCAATATAGCTTAGTGTAGTAAAAAGTTACTCAACGACGAATACAACCATGTCTAATGATCATTCAGTAAGCAGACGCCAAGTACTTGGCGGACTTGGCAGCGGATTAGCCGCCACGGTGGTAGCCGCTCCAGTATTTGCCACCTCTTCGCCGGGGCAACCCGCGAGCACGGTGCCCCCAGTCTCTCTTGTCGACCCAACCACCAAATACCCAAAACCGCCCTTTAAGGCCCAGCCGCAACCCTGGCCGGGTCTGGCCAGCAAAATGGATCCTCGCCCTGATCACGGGGAAACCAGCTACAAAGGATCAGGACGTTTACAGGGCCGAAAAGCGTTGATTACCGGCGGGGATTCGGGAATGGGACGGGCTGCGGCTATTGCCTATGCCCGCGAAGGAGCCGATGTAGCGATCAATTACCTGCCTGCGGAAGAATCTGATGCAAAGGAAGTTATTGAGTTGATCAAGAAAGAAGGTCGAAAAGCAATTGCCATACCCGGCGATCTTCGGGACGAAGCCTTTTGCAAACGCCTGGTCGACGAAGCCGTGAAAGGGTTGGGTGGCCTGGATATTCTGGTCAGCAATGCAGCCCGGCAACAAAGTCGGGAATCGATTCTTGATATTTCTTCGGAGGATTTCGACGCGACGATAAAGACCAATATTTATGCTCCCTTCTGGATCATCAAAGCCGCGCTACCTCACTTACCGGCTGGATCATCCATCATCGGAACAACGTCCGAGCAGGCTTATGATCCGTCGCCCAACCTGTATGATTATGCCCAGACGAAAGCGGCTACGATGAACTTTGTTAAATCGCTGGCGAAGCAGCTCGGTCCGAAAGGAATTCGGGTAAATGGTGTTGCGCCAGGCCCCATCTGGACACCTCTGCAACCCAGTGGCGGAGCCACCCAGGAAAAACTAAAAACGTTCGGCGGCAACACGCCCCTGGGCCGTCCCGGACAGCCGGTAGAATTAGCGTCGATCTACGTGCAGTTGGCGGCTAATGACGGTAGTTATGCTACAGGCCAGGTATATGGTGCCGCCGGTGGTGGTGGACAGCCGTAACAATTGTATGGCTATAAAAAGCGAAGCCGCGTCTGGTTATTACCGACGCGGCTTCGCTTTTTATATGGTGCTTGTTGAACAAAAGGCAAGCTTGTAACTCCTTTGTTTGGGTTTGCTCAGGGGCGAATCTGATGCATAAAGAAACGCAAAGCCTCAGCGTGCACATCCAGATCGTTGGGGTAGTCGTGTTTACCGCCGATAACTTTCAACAAAACAACGTCTGGTTTTCCGGTACCCCGATAGGTGTACCGTTCAATGGTTTTGCCATCCTGCGGGTCAACATCGGGTAGTGTTTCCAGAATGGGTTTGCCCTGGTAGTGAGCCAGCCCAGCCCAGTAAGCCAGCGTGCGGTCAGTCGATAGAACGACGCCCATATCCATGTTCTTGCCCAGAACGACCCGCCCTCCGGAGTACGGGTTAATCGGATCCTGGGTACCATTGATGATCATAATCGCCACTGGTTTACCCGTTGGTACGCAGTCCATGTTGGTACTGTCGGGCAGGTTGGCAATGATGGCCGTAACCGCCCGAAATGCAGCGGGCATCGTTAGCGCCAGTTTGTAGGCCATGTGTCCCCCACCCGACGTTCCGACCACGAACACCTGGTCGGTGTTGATTGCGTAGCGCTGGTGAAAATACTGAATCATTCCCTGAAAGAAAGCCTCTTCGTTTACGTCTTCTCGGTTAGCCTGAGCGGGCGAGGCTTTTCGGCATTCGTTCCAGTAGCGTTTGTAGCCATCCGGATACACAACCAGCGTATTGGCCTGCTTGGCCTGTTGTTCCATCTTTCCCGTTACCTGCATCATGCCTTTTCCATCCCCGCCAGACCCGTGCAACACAAATACGAGACTGGGTTTGGTAAGGGCGGTCGTTGGCGGGTTGAAATGAAACACCCTGTAGTGCCCTTCAATGAGCAGCGAATCATGCTTTAGCTGGGCTACGACCGAATGCGATACCAGGCCCGATAGCATCATTCCTATGGTTAACAGCTTACGAGAAATAGAGGTAGACATGAGTATAGGCGGCATGGCCAGGCTGCGAATTAACGATTAACGATAAAAGAATAAGTCCCCGACCCAAGCGGAATACTGACCAGTCCGTTTTCCTGACTGACTCCTTTCCAGGCAGCAATGGATTTCCCGTTTTCACGGATCTGGCTTATCCTTTCAGCGGGTAAATAAAGTGTAGCGCTGGTATTGGCGGGGATACTTGTTTTGTAATGCCAGTTCGCTCCCGCCCAGGCCCACTCGCTACTGATCCGGCCGTATACGGAATCATAATAGCCTTTGGCGAATGTCATTTTTTTGCCTGGATCGGGTTCGGATCTTAAAACAATCTCTTTGAAACCCGCCTTTTGCGGATGCCGTTGAATGCCCAGCGAATGCCCGTACATCCAGGCAGCTACAGCCCCGAACGAGTAATGATTAAATGAGTTCATACTGTTGTTGCCACCAAATCCGTTATCGACCGTATAGGAATTCAGACGCTCCCAAATAGACGTTGCCCCGTTCACCACCGAATAGAGCCAGGAAGGATAATCCTTCTGCTGCAGGAGTTGGTAAGCCGTGGCCGAATGACCGCTTTCGGAAAGGGCATCGGTAATTGAAGCGGTGCCGATGAAACCGGTCATCAATGAATAAGCGGGCCGTTCGACACCTTCGTCATCTTTGTTTCTGCGCGCAATAGCTTCGTTGAGATGGGCACTGGCAAAGGGTTTGTTCTGGTCGGCAAACACGTTTAACGCCAACGGTATAGCATACGATGCCTGGGTATCGATCAACTGCCCTTTATCCGATTTCTGCGTCTGCTCCTGCTGGCTGGGTGGCCCCATGAAGCCCGTTTTTACGCCCGACTTTACGGTTTTGTGCGTCGCTTTATCCAGGTAGATGTCGTTCCAGGTGGCCTTGATATCAATATGCCGCTTTGCGAATAGGGCCGCGTCATCGGGCTTGTTCAGGAGCGTGGCCACCTTCGTCATAATGTCCAGATCATAGGCAAAATAAGCCATCCAGAACAGGGTATTATCATTTTTGTTGCCCTCCGGACTAAGCCAGTCACCCAACGGCCCTTCGTTCAGGATACCCGTATCCTTATCGACCTTTGTTTCCAGAAACTGGATGTACCGTTTCATGGCGTCGTAATGTTCTTTCAACAGCTGTACGTCACCGTACTGGCGATACGTTTCCCAGGCCACTACGATCCCGGCGCTTCCCCAGAGGGTACCCCCAAAGCCACCACCCAGCGGAGCCACATCGGTGAAACGGCCGTTTTCAGCCTGTACGTCACGCATGGCCAGCAGGTGCCTTCTCAGAAACAGGTCGGCGTTGGTCAGGTACGTAGCACTTTTCGAAAAGACTGAAATATCTCCGCTCCAGCCCATGCGTTCATTACGGGCCGGGGTATCAGTGGGGATGGAGAGAAAATTGCTCCGCAACGACCAGGTGATGTTTTGCCACAGTTTATTAACCAGTTCATTCGAGGTTTCGTACTGCGACGATAGAGCCGATATAGAACTGATTACCAAGCCCTTCACATCGGCTACGGGAACCGCCTGATCAACGCCGGTCAGCTCCAGGTACCGGTAGCCGTGAAAAGTGAACCGGGGCTGTATCAGTTCATCGCCCCCTTTCAATGTATACTGATCCTGCGTGAGTGCGGCCCGGATGTTCTCCATCATGACCATACCCGTATTGTCCTTATAATCGGCCAGATTGGGGTATTTCACTTCGGCGTACCGCATCGTGATTATCTGTCCTTTTTTACCCTTTTTGATTCGTATCTGCGGAAAGCCGACCATATTCTGCCCCATGTCGTACACGAATACCTTCGGGCGAACTTCGGTTACGTTCTGGGCGGGCATGGTTTTTACCGAACGGGCATTATCACCCAGTTGCCCGACGAGTTTAAAATCAGTATAATCCAGCGAGGAAGGCCGGCCCATAAAATCGGTAAATGTTCCTTTGTAGGCCGTTCCCTCCAGCGGCACCTCTACCGCCGACTTCCAGCCCGCGTCGGTATAGGCAGGCGTCGACCAATTGGTCACCAGCGCTTCTTTTGTCGCATCATACACTTCGCCCTGAAAAAACGAGCCGTACCGTACGGGCCCATCGGCAAAGAATTTCCATTGGTTGGGGTCTGACACTATAACCTGCTCGGTTCCATCGGTGTAGGTAATAACCAGTTTGCTCAATAACGATTGCCGGTCGCCGAAGTAATTCCAGCTTTCGCCACTGTAGGTAATATTGCCACTCCACCACCCTTCGCTGAGCCACGCCCCGATCGCGTTCTTCTGCCCCGCTTTCAGTGCTTTCGTCACTTCGTACGTCTGGTACATGTGGTGCTTGTTATACTGGGTCAAACCGGGGTTGAAATAGTCGTTGCTAACTCGATTTCCGTTCAGGTATAGTTCGTAAATACCCCGCGCCGTAACGTAAAGCCGGGCGCTGGTAATGGGTTTCGATTGGGTCGTAAATGTATTTCGGAGCATGGGAGCCGCATTCCGGCTGGGATCGGCCGTAATCAATGCTCCTCCTTTTACCGCATATTGTCCGTTGCTCACGGACAGATTTTTCGACGAGAAAATGCCTTTGTAAGGCTGGCTGTCCAGCTTTTCTGTGAATAACGCATTGGACGGAAACCTAAAATTCCGGATTTCTACCTGCGAGAAATGGGCCGATTGGTTCTCGGGTACACTAAACCCAATATCGGCTACCATCGGAAAGCTGATGAAGTTGTTGCCGCTTCCAACGGGGTTGAGATTGATGCCCCGGGGGCCAAAACGGGACGGTGGCCCTTCCGAATTTTCCTTAAGCTTATTAGCCTCTTCCTGCCCATCCACGAACAGCTCGAACAGACCAAAATTACAAGTAACCAGCACCGTGTGTTTCTCGTATTTATTGGTCTGGTTGATGAGTTGCTGAGGAATGTCGAGGGTTTTGAACGGTCTGTCGGCCCGGTCGGTTTTGGCGTACCCAACCCGGTAAATATTGAGACGTGCCACGCCAGCCGGGGCATCCGTTACAGACGAAATATCCAGTTCGAAAGCGATATAACTCTGATTCTTTCCATTCGCCATGCCCATTATGTTCAAGTCCTTGTTCATCAGCCGGCGGTCGTTAGCACCCAGTACAAAGGCGGCTTTTCTGGATTCGGTGTCTCTATCCAACTGAACGCCGAATTGAGCCTTGAAAACCGACAGATAATGCGAATAGAGCACCAGATCTGCATCTCCCCCGCCTATCCACCTGGCTCCCGACCAGGCAGCCATCGTCGGATTCATCAGGCCGGTTTCAAACCATGACGCCTGGGTGGTCATCTTGCCAGTGTTATCCCAGACCACTACTTTCCAGGCATAGCGAGTAGTAGGCCGGAGGGGTTTACCAGCGTACTCGATACCATGTGAGCGATCTGAATTCACTTTTTTTGAATCCCAGACAAGCTGATTTTTCGAATCCGTCACCAGAAGCTGATACGCTGTTTGCGCGTAGTTTCGCCGGGTATCCAGCGCTTTCATCTGCCACGAAAAATGGGGCGTTGCCTGGTCTATTCCCAGGGGTGTGGGCTGGTAATCAACGGCTAACCCATCAATAGAAACATCAGCAAAGACGGTTTCGGATACCGACAATAGGCAGAATAAAAACAGGAGAAGTAATTTCATATTGACTAATGGAAAGACCCTGAACGGTCCATCAATGGCGTTTAAATACCCGAGCATATACATTCGCAAACTACTATATTTTCGAGTAATTGTCTAAGTTCAGTCGACTATTCAGGCTTGAACAACGTCAAATGCACGATTACAAGCGACGGATTTGCTCAGGCCCGGCGTTGATTTGCGTTGTATAATATTAGTCTGTCTTACCTGGTCGGCTGATCAGGACGCCAGTATGGTTCCGGCGCAGCGATGAACTCAACAGGAACCTCCGAGATGAATCCTTTCACCCAGTCGGCGCAGTAGTTCATACCCGCCTGTTCGGATAGAAGATGTCCAATGATAATCAAAGCCTTTTTCTGGCCGGACGTGATGGCATCCTGCACATACTCAACCAGTTCCCACTCGTGCGTTTCCCCAATGACCAGCACATCAGCCTGAGCCAAGTACGGTACGCCCGGCATCAGGCTAACATTTCCCCAACTGGCCATCACCCGCCTGATTGGTAAGTTTGGATCGCCAATGACCCGCATGGTGCGAGCCCCTAATTTGGTGCTTATTCCCTGGGCGAAACGAGCCAGCGAGGTTTCCGGAAATGTAAACAGTTTGGGGGTTTGCGGATCAGCGTTTTTTTCCCAACCCAATTGCCGGATCATTCCCATGGCGATACCATCGGGCCGGTGTCCGTGCCAGTGGTCGTGAAAATGAAAAACAGCCATGTTATGCTGCTGGATAAAGTCGCGTTTTAGTAAATAGAGCGCGTCTTGCTGAACAGGTTCGGTGCGGTCCTGATGCGAGTAATAGGTTGGCTCATGCGTAATAACCATGTTGAGGCCCTTGCCAGCGGCCTGCTGGAGCACATTCAGAGTAGCCATCATGGTAACGGCAACGCCTGTAACGGGAATTTCCGGTGTACCGGCAATCAGATTATCGACGGTCTGCTCACGCCAGGGAATACCCACATTAGCCTTAACACGATCAATGACCTGACCAACCGTAAGCGATGGCAAGCTCAAGGGTCTGGCTACGCTGGCAACGGTAAGGCCCAATGAGGCCATCAGAAACGTACGGCGGGATGGATTATTGTTTGGCATAAGCGGGCAGAACGGATTGCAGTTGTTTACGTTGCTTAAGCCACTAACCCAGGCGCTCTACCCACCGACATTCTAAAAAAGCTGACTGGGCAAACAACCCATCAAGCAAAGCCGGAGTTTCTCCCGAAGAACTCATCTTCACAAATACCAGCCAAACGATGTACTGGCGCGTAGCTTTTCGCAAACAAATAAGCCAGCTTTTTATTTTACCTACCGGCTAGCACATTGAAACTGAGTTATTGAAAAAATGAGTGATACTTGTCTGCGATTCTCTCAACAGGCGTTTACGCCTGTCAATTTACTAGTAGCACTCATTTTTAATTAGTTATTTCGCGGTCAGGTTCCAAAAAGCCACACCATGGATCATGAACATTGCCTTATTAACCACCATTCTCACTAAAAATCAAGCTTTTCAACAGATAAAACCCACAGATGGACCCACACCGTTAATGGTCTGCTTTATAGAAATAAAAACCCTTTTTGAACGTCTACTCAACACTGATGCAGACAATTCGCAGCTCAAAGAGTCCGTTCATCTACTTCAGAAACGGGGTTGGCAGGAAGCGTCCAAGATACTGGATTATTACGACGAAGAGCAGGAAGAAAATTACCAGGCCTCGTTCTACCGACTTCAGGCTTTGGTCGCCAGCGCAGTTAACACGCTGCCGAAAGGCTAACGCGAATGCAACGAGACGGTTTCCCACCAGTAGCGCCGGAACGTGTAAAAGCAATTGAGCCAGTCGTGAAAGCTTCCGGGCTTAATCAGGTAAGACGCTATGCTAAAGTTGTACGCAAACTCCATATCTTCACGAGCGGCCGAATCACTGACAATAATTACCGGCAGCTTCTTGTAAGAGGGATGGGTTTTAATGAATTCCAGCAGGTTAAACCCATCTGATTTAGCCGGCAGATACCAGTCCATAAGAACCATGAGTGGCAAACTGACATTGTCTCTGACCTGAGTCTCAATGTATGCTTTTGCCTGCATGGCATGGTTCAGCCAGATGGGTTCTACTTCAGGGAAACACTGGTTTAGCACAGCCCGAATAATGAGCCATTGATCAGCGTTACCTTCAATAACTAGGATAGGAAGTCGGTTGGTTTTTCGTTTCTGTCGAGTAGGCGTTTTACTCACGTATGTTGCAATATAGCATGAAGATACTCTATATAACTAGTATGTTACGGCAATGATTCCCATAACATCCTATGCTGAACGTCGGAAGTAGAAAAATATTTCGTGTAGGCACATGCACGTTGACGAATTATAGGGAACGGTCCGGAAAACCGGTAAGCACGCGTCGCCGATTGACCGATATCCTGATATTGATTTACGGATTCAACAGTTCGAGTTTCGCAAAGAAGTCGGTAAACATAAGCGAAATATCCAGCTGAGAATAGACCCGGATCGGACGGCCGGCGGGGTTATATTCATACCCACCCTGCGCATTGATGCGGGGAGCAAGTTTGAGTGCATACGTACTTGACGAAGGATCGGCCTCGAATGACGATTGCAACGCCGTCAGCAAGACCAGTGGACTATCACCCAGGATATAGGTTTCGCCCAAAGCCAGTTTGTAGCGCTGCAAACGAATCATTAACTCTTCGAGCGTTGTGCACAGGTACGCCCCCACTTTTCCCCGCGGTTTTACTTTCGTTAGCAAAACGGAATACGGCAACAGCGCCTGGCGATAGGCATTTCGGGGTATCTGCCAGATGGGCACCTTGGTTCGATTAAAGATAGCCCGGCCCGCTGAGAGATCAATGTTCAGGTTGTACTCAAGCGCGGTATAGTTCGGTGGTGGCAAGGCTAAATCGGTGTATTCCGGGCCGCCGATCCAGATCAGCGTCAGCTTGTCGGCAATTCGAGGTTCTCTCAAAATAGCCGAGGCAATCTCGGTTAGGCCGGCTCCGCAGAGAACATACAGCGGCAATTGCGTATCGGTCCGTAAGGCTTCGTTTATGATAAACGTTACGGCTTCGCTTTTCACCGGTGTACTGTCATTGACCATTCCCGTGTTTGACCCTGCTATAACCGGTATGGGGCTCCTGATTGCCATAGTCTGCAACAGCTCCCGGGCTTTTTTGGCCGCATTGTCGGCCTGGGTAGCCGAATTGTCGAACCCGTCGCCCACCCGAAGGTGTGAGCCAATAACGGCCCTTATATCGACCGAGGGAGACATCACCAGATGCGCCAGCTGAAATAAGCCATCAGGGTCACCACTAAAATCGTTGTCGACAATGACCCGCATTCTGGGCGTGACAACCGTCCGGCTACCGATTTGCTGCGCCTGGACAGCAACCGACGTCAGGACCAGAAACAGCGCCCAAAACAGGCAGGCACTTTTATATCTGGCAGTTGCCAGTGACGAATAACCTGTTTTCAAGCGACGGGGTAGGTTAGTTTTTGAGCACGCAGGATACCTGCTCCGAGTAGTTTTATCATGACGATACCGCAATAAACACGCCAATACGCAAAACCTACTTATGAGCGGCCTTAAGCTTTTCATACACATCCTGCCGCACAAACGCACGCTTCAGACTTTCAGTAGAGTGGACCAGCACATACCCGGCTTTCTTTAGCTTATCGCACGATTTTTTGATCCTGAAATGGAACAGTTTATCGGTGGCGTTATGTACTTCATCAAATTCAACCAGAATTACTTTAACATCGAGTTTGTCTTCCAGTATCGTATCGATGACGGTGTATTCCGCGCCTTCAATTTCCAGTTTTACCAGATCGACCGACGAATGCCCGAGCGTTCTCATCAGATTGCTCAGCCGATCAACGGGGGCTTCCAAATAATTCCCGGACTCTTTAAATAAGTACACCGACCGGGATACGTAATTATCTTTTTCGGGAGCAAAGAATTTAAGCGTTGTTTTCTGATCCCAAACGCCCACCTCCACGAACGTCATATCTTGTATCTGACTCGCTGTCAGCTGATATGTATAAGGCGCGTCGTCGTGGGGAGGTACATTATGAATGGTCAGCGAATGTCCTTTTTCGGTGTATTCCTTAAGCTGGGCAAAGTGGTTGATTCCTTCGGGTGTCGGGTCAAAAATGAATACCTGGGCGTCGTATTTTGTCTTCAGTTCAACATCCAGGGAAATGTCTTCACCCGCCCCAATGCAATAACAAACGGACGCTTTATTGAGAAGAAAATCGGGAATATGATAACCGTTGTACGCGGAGCCCAGATACGCCAGATGGGCTAGTGGTTTGACCCCTTGTTGAGGATGTACCCCCATTACCTGTTTAGCGAGTTGTATAACTTTTTCCATTTACACGAAGTCAATGTTAGGTGAATATTGATTTACGCCTGCAGAAAACAATGGTAATTAATACGAATTGATTGAAAAAGGCAGCTGACACTACACCTAACCACCATTATTTACTATTAAATCTTTTCATATCACTATTGTTACCAAATATAACCGTTTATTACCAATCGCACAGGCATCTTTCTGACTCATAAGCCACTGCATTGTCACCTTCCCTCACTAGTTTAAGTTCGATCAAATACGGCCGCCATGCATGATAACCATCTGCTTATCAGCACATTAAAAAATATTTTCCGTAGATAGTTGTTTTTTTAAAACAATCGTTTCTACCTTTGTGCTATCCTACAAGTACTACCTGCAAAGTAGTTGTTATTTACCCTGATTAATTAGTAAGTAGTAGAGCGAACTTTCGGCTCCTAATCTTATCGGTTGATCGGTATCAGTTTTCGAACTCATAAAATAACCAACCAATATGCGTAAGCATTGTACACTTTGCTGTTGTCGTACGACGAGAGAAAAACTACAAACTCTCCATCCAGGTAGTCGGTGTTGATTCATCACTACGCCTAGCCCCAAAGGTCTCCTGACTAAATCGCGTTGACTTATTTTCAGTGAGTCATTCAACGGCAGCACTTTTTTTACTTCCAATTAGTATATAAAATCTATATACTAGACATAGTATAAGAAGAAGCAGGTTTCCAACACATCATCAACAAACTAAAAACGCACCAATACAGGCCATTGCGATTAATTCTGTGGTGTGTGGCAAAGAATGGACTTAGAGTGGTAGCCATCGCTTTTGAAATGCAGGCTCTTCAGCGAACAGCTACCTTACTTCGGACAGATTTGCCCACCCGCAGAATTAATCGCCACCTGATTGACAGTACCCGAGTGTTGCACGTACCAGCCTTTTCCAGGAGCACCAGTTGCCCGTAAAGCTGACGTATAGCCTAGTTAGTCAACTAATTTTCAGTCAACCTACTAATCGATATGGCCATCCAGGATAGTAAGATTCTAGCCAAAAAAATTGGGGTAAGCATCCTCATCTATGCCATTCCGCTGGCCATTCTCGGTGGCGGCCTTTCACTAGTCAAGCTCTTGCTAACCAACTAATTATCAAAACAATGTCGCTCAATTTACTACTCCCCAAGAAACTTGGCCGGGATTTGCTGATCAGTATTTTCCTCTACGCACTGCCCGTTTTGGCCCTCGCTCTCTGGTTCAGCTATACGGGTGAGACACCCTGGAAAAACCCGGTGAACGATTACGCGCACGTGTCGGCTCCGGCCTTCCTTTCGTTTCTGGAGCCCGTTTTCAAAAACCTCAAATCCTGGGGATTCATTGCGCTGGCCTTAGGTCTTGGCGCACTCGAATTTGCACTGGGTCTTTATGATAATAAGTGGACATCGACCGAACGCAAGATCGACATCGTGTGCTTTCTGGTACCCAAATTTCTGGTACCACCCGTTGTCGCTTATTTCAGTTTAACGCTTCTCCCTGCTTTGCTGCCCGGCTTCGCCAACGTATTTTCCTGGGTCCCTTTCTGGGGCGGCTTTTTTCTGATCGCCGTTGCCGATGACCTGACTCAATACTGGTATCACCGGCTGCACCACCAGATTCCGTTTATGTGGCGCTTTCACCGGACACACCATTCTGCCCCGTACATGGGTATGGCCATGGCGAGCCGGCAGAACTTCATCTATACCATTTTCTTTTCGCAGACCTACCTCACGGCCACGCTCATTTATCTTGGCCTGGGCTATCCGGCCCTGTTCGTTACGGCGATAAAAAGTTTGATTACCCTGTCGGCGCATAGCAGCATTGCCTGGGATAAGCCCTTCTACAAATACCGGATCTTACATCCGATTGCCTGGGTGCTGGAACGGCTCATCTCTACCCCAGCCACGCACCACGCCCACCACGCCGACAGCAGCGACGATGGCGTTGGTCATTACAAAGGCAATTTTGGCAATATGTTTTTTCTCTGGGATGTCATCTTTGGCACCGGATTGATCACCCGTCAGTATCCGACTTCGTATGGCATCAAATTTTACAAGGAGGAAGAATGGTACGCTCAGTTCCTGTGGCCCCTTGTCAAGTCGAAGAAAGAAGGTAGTGAGCTGGCTGCCGATGGCCCCGAAGTTGGCGATGAAATCGCCGTGGTGCCGGAGCCTGGCCTGGCAAGTGCCTAACGAGTAACGAAACCCGGCAGCCGTATCCCCTACGCGTGGCTCGTGCGCCCAGCAGAGGCAACGACCGCGACTCTCCAGCTTCAGCAAATCAGCCCTACTCAACCAACAGAATAAAAAGCCAGCCGCATCGGTGGCCCGACCTGGTTCAGCGAGGCTGGCTGGTCAAAACAAAGCACAGAGGTAATCGGATTCGGGCAGTCGTTGGTACGACTGCCCCGGCACCCTATTGTTTATTTAACCAGCAGAGCAGTGAAAAAAAGCTTTATATTTTTACTATGGGTATGGAGTCTAACCCAGCCCGGAATACTGTTTGCCCAGGGGTCAGCGCCCGTCATTAACGCCAATCTAACGGGTAAAATCATTGACGAAAAAACGAAAGAACCCCTGATTGGCGCTACGGTACAAATCAAGGGAACCACGAACGGAGCCGCCACAGATGCCAACGGAACGTTTGCCCTAAAAACCGGCCAGACGCTTCCCTTCACCCTGATTGTCACCTACGTTGGTTTCAAAACACGCGAAGTAACGGCCATCTCGAACACCATCAATATTGAACTGGAGGAGAACATGGGCCAGTTGGGTGAAGTTGTCGTGGTTGGGTACGGAACGCAGAAACGCAGTGACATTACCGGGTCGATAGCCTCGGTTCCTCTGGAAATTAAAAGTCAGCCGGTGGCCTCCGTCGAACGGCTCTTACAAGGGTCGGTGGCGGGTGCCATCGTGACACAAACCTCGGGCCAGCCGGGCGGTGGGGTCAGCGTTCAGATTCGGGGAAACAACTCCATCACGGCGGGCAGTGATCCGCTGTATGTAATCGACGGATTTCCGATCAACAATGACTACTCACTGACGGATGCGGGCGTAACCAATGGCGCCAAGATCAATCCACTGTCCTCCATAAACACCTCCGACATTGAGTCGATCGATGTCCTGAAAGATGCTTCGGCCACGGCGATCTATGGTTCACGGGGAGCCAATGGCGTGGTAATCATTACGACTAAAAATGGCACGAAAGGCAAGTCATCGGTTAATTACGACGGCTATTACGGGGTGCAAAGCGTGATTCGTACCCTACCGCTGCTCAATGCGGGTGAGTGGTGGCAACTACGGAAGGATGCGGCCCAAAATTCGGGAAAGACAACGACGTTGCCTTCGGTTAACGGGTACTCGCTCGATACATCAGGTACGGGCACCGACTGGCAGGCTGCGGCTTTCCGGCAGGCTGCCATACAGAACCACAATATATCGGTACTATCGGGTTCCGAACGGACGCGGCTGGCCATTTCAGGTAACTATTTCAAGCAGGACGGTATTTTACAAAACACCGATTTCCGACGCTTCTCGGGTCGGATCAACCTCGACCACGAGTACAGTAAAAAACTCCGGCTCAGCACCAACCTGACCGCCAGCAACACAAAATCGAACGTGGCTCCGGCGGCCATCGTAGGCAATTTGCTGCTCACCCCGCCCACATTACCTATTTACCGGAACGACGGCTCGTTTGTGGTGAATAGCCCGTTTGAGTCGAGTCTCCAGAACCCGATCAACTCTCTGTACAACCAGTTAAACGAAACCATAACCAACCGGATTCTGGGGAATGTGGCGGCCGAATACAGTCTTACGGACGCGCTCAAGGCAAAGGTTCTGTTCGGCATCGACATCGTTGACAATAAGCAGAATCGTTACCTGCCCAGTTCAACGGCCGAAGGGCTCGCGCTCCAGGGTGATGCTATTATTGGCTCGGTATTTACGACCAACTGGCTGAACGAAAACACGCTGAGTTACGATAAACAGATCTCGCCGAAGAGTAAAATCAACGCGGTCGTTGGGTTTACCGCGCAGCAGTCTGAGGCCAAAGGGGCCGTGGCCGAAGCGGCTGGTTTTTCGACGGATGCGCTATCGTACAACAACCTGGGTACGGGCATCACGAACCGTACGCCCAGTTCGTTTGCCAGTAAGTGGGCATTGGCTTCTTACCTAGGCCGGGTGAACTATGGTTTCGACGACCGCTATTTACTCACCCTGACAGTTCGGGCCGATGGCTCGTCTCGGTTCGGCGAGGGCAACAAATGGGGCTATTTCCCGTCGGCGGCTTTTGGCTGGAACGTCAGCAACGAGCGCTTCTTTGCCAACGTGCCGAACGTCAGTTCACTGAAGGTCCGGTTAAGTGCAGGGCTAACGGGCAATCAGAGCATTCCTCCCTATCAGTCACTTTCGCAGCTGGCTTATTTCCGGTACAACTTCTCGAATACGACAGTTTCCGGTTATGCCCCCAATACCGTTCCGAATCCTAATCTGGGTTGGGAAAAAACGTTTCAGATTGACGGGGGTATCGACCTCGGCCTGCTCAATAACCGCATCGAGATCGTTGCCGATTATTACTACAAAAAGACGACGGATCTACTCCTCAGCCGAACCGTTCCGGGAACGTCGGGGCTGTCGAATTTCTACGGTGGTCAGGCTTCTACAATTTATCAGAACATCGGGGCTGTCTCGAACAAAGGACTTGAGCTTTACGTCAAGTCGCACAACCTGACGGGCAACCTGAAATGGAATACGATTCTGATTTACTCGAAGAACAGCAACACCATTCTTAGCCTGGGCGATGGTGTCTCGCAGATTATCCCGGATATTTCGGCCCCATCCATTGCCAAAGTTGGCTATCCGCTTGGCTCGTTCATTGTTTACCAGACGGATGGCATTATTCAGAATGGCGATGCAGCGCTAACTCCGCAGGCCAACAAAAGCCCCGGTGGTCAGAAATACAAAGACATTAACGGCGATGGCGTAATTACACAGGCGGGCGACCGGGTCGTGATTGCCAACCAACCGGGTTTTACGGCGGGCCTGACTAATACGTTCAGTTACAAAGGCTTTGAGTTATCCGTTTTTGTTCAGGGAAGCATTGGTGGCAAGCTGTACAACGCCAACCGGGCCAATCTGGAATTAGGAACGGGCTACACCAATGCCTCCCGCGATTTATTGAACCGCTGGACACCAACCCATACCAATACGGATGTAAAGGCGGCTTATCAGGATCCGGCCATCACCATCTCCGATCGCTTTATTGAAGACGCGACCTACTACCGACTGAAGAATATCTCGCTGGGCTACAACATCCCCAAGGCAGTTCTGTCGAAAGCGAACATCAAAAATCTGCGGGTCTATGTATCGGCTCAGAACGCGGCTACCTGGACCAACTACACGGGGTTCGACCCGGAGGTTAGTCTGAACGGACAGTCGCTGATCAACAAAGGCATTGACTCGGGCGTGTATCCGAACAACAAATCGTACCAGGTTGGTCTGTCACTCTCGCTTTAATTCTCCGAAAATCGATTCGCTCATGAAAGCACTGAAATACGTGGTGATGGCAGCTACATGGCTGGTTACTACTTCCTGCAACGAATTTTTAACCGAAAGTCCGGAGGCATTCGTCTCGGAAGATCAATATTACAAAACCCAGGCCGACGCCGTTACGGCCGTCAATGCGGTTTATTTCTTTCTCAACTCGGGCGGTGGCTCGGTTCAAACTCCGTACAATACGTTGTTCAACACGGGCATGAACTTCGCCGGTGATGACGAAGATCCGGGACCGGGAGCCACCAACCCCGATGTACGTTCGCTGGCCGTTTTGGCGCATTCGTCCACAAACCTGCGGATATACGAAATCTGGCAGCAGCATTACGCGGCCATCAAGAAGGCCAATGTTGTCTTGGAGAAAGTGCCAACTATCAATTTTGACAACACTTTACGGAGTCGATTACTGGGCGAGACCAAGTTTCTAAGGGCGTTGTACTACTTCAATCTGGTGCGTTTATACGGCGACGTTCCGCTCATTACGGACTATCAGAAATTTGTAACGGCTGCCGATTATGCCATTGCCAAGTCGCCCTCGAAAGAGGTGTATGCCTTGATTGAAAAAGACCTGACCGAGGCCGCTACGGCACTCCCCGCTTCTTACAGCTCTCCCGATGTGGGTCGGGCAACGGCGGGTGCCGCTAAGGCTTTACTGGCCAAAGTGTACCTGACCAAAGCGTCGTTGCCGCTCAACATCGCGTCGCATTATCAGGATGCGGTGACCAAAGCGGAAGAGGTTTTGTCGTCCGCCGATGGAGGCACCGGCGCCTACGGCTATGATCTGATCGCCAATTATGCCGATGTGTTTTTACCCGCGACCAAAAATGGGAAAGAGCATATTTTCTCGGCCCAGTTCAAATCGAACTCCCTCGGGCAGGGTAATAACCAGAATCCGCGTTCTATCTTAACCGGCATTCCCGGCCTGACGGGTTCGTACGCCGATATGGTACGGTTTTACATCAACGGAAACGACAAGTTTTTCAGCGTCTTCAAGCTCTATCAACCCACCGACAAGCGGAAGCGCGTTACGTTTGTGACCAGCTTTACCAGCCCGACCAGCGGCCGTAAGTTTGGGTTACCCATTGTTAATGCCGCGGTGGCTAATGACTCAACACCGTTCTTCAACAAAACCTGGGATCCTACCTCAACGGCCCTGACCAACGAGTCGGCCGCGAATGTGGCTATTATCCGCTACGCAGAGCTACTCCTGATTCATGCCGAAGCCGAAAACGAAGCCAATGGCCCAACGGCCAAAGCCTATAAATCGCTGAACAAGGTACGAAACCGGGCGGGCTTACCCGACCTCACACCGGGCCTGACGAAAGACCAGTTTCGTGAAGCCCTCTACCTCGACCGTCGGCTGGAGCTTGTTTTCGAATACCAGCGCTGGTTCGATCTGATTCGGCAGAAAGATGCCTCAGGCAACAGCACCTTTGTGGGCAATCTCCAGAAAGTAGGCAAAACAAACGCGAAAGACTTCCACCGGCTCTACCCCATTCCGCAATCAGAACTGGACAACAACGCCAAACTGGTGCAGAATGCCGGTTGGTAAGTAATACGGATCGCATCACTTCTTATGAAACAAATCACCCTCGGCCTTGCGCTATCGGCCTTTATCCTGACAGCGTCAGTTGCGCAGCAAAAAACAGGAACATCGGCCAAATTGACGGCAGATAAACCCAATGTCGTCCTGATTATGGTCGATGATATGGGATATTCTGACCTGGGCGCTTATGGCTCCGAAATCAGCACGCCCAACCTCGATCGACTGGCGAAAGAAGGCATCCGGCTTCGCGAGTTTTACAACAATTCCATTTGTGCCCCCACGCGGGCATCGTTGCTGACTGGTCAGTACCAGCATAAGGCGGGGGTTGGTTATTTCGACGTCAATCTGGGGTTACCGGCCTACCAGGGTTACCTGAACCGGGAGTCGCTGACGTTGGGTGAAGTATTCCGGTCGGGCGGATACAGCACGCTGATGTCGGGCAAATGGCACGTCGGAAAAGACAGCCTATCGTGGCCCAACCAGCGCGGTTTCGATAAATTTTACGGAATTCTGGGTGGCGCGTCGGACTATTTCGATGTGAAACCGCTGCCGTTCGGCAACAACCCCTACCCGGTGGCGCTCATCAAGAATAATGTCCGGCAGTACCCAAAAGACAACTCATATTACTTCACGGATGAGATTGGCAACAACGCCGTTCAGTTTCTGGATGAACAAAATAAGGAAACGAAAGCCGGTGCCGCCAAGCCATTTTTTCTGTACGTCGCCTTCACGGCGCCACACTGGCCGTTACAGGCTTTGCCCGAAGACATTGCCAAGTACAAAGGCAAGTATGATTTAGGCTGGGATTCGCTACGGGTGGAGCGGCTGAAACGGCAGAAAGAACTCGGCATTCTAACCGAAAACCAGAGCATTGCCCAGCACGACCCCGACGTACCTTCCTGGAACAAACTCACGTACGACGAGAAGCAATTCTGGAAAGCGAAAATGGAAGTTTATGCCGCGATGGTGGACCGGATGGACCAGAACGTGGGCAAAATACTGGACAAGCTGAACGAACTCAAGAAAGATAAAAACACGCTGGTTATCTTTTTGTCGGACAACGGCGCTCAGGGCGGCTTTACCAGTTACAGCCCATTGCGCCGGGGTCTTGTTCGGAACAGCGGGCCAGTGGGAACGGCGGGCTCATTCGATTATCAGGAACAAAACTGGGCCTACCTGTCGAATACACCGCTGCGGCATTATAAAAACAACTTTCACGAAGGGGGTTTCGGTACCTCGTTTATTGGCTGGTATCCCAAACGCATCAAACCGGGCAGTATTGCCAAAGGAACCGGTCACCTGATCGACCTCGCGCCTACTTTCTACGAGCTGGCGGGCATTTCCTATCCGACCTCCTATAAAGGCGTAAAGGCCAATCCGCTGGTGGGCAAAAGCCTGCTGCCGGTGCTGTTCGGGCAGGCCAGCGAAGTAGACCGGGGCGAACCTATTTTCTGGGAACGGGCCGGTAATCGCGCCGTTCGGAGGGGCAAGTGGAAAATCGTTTCGACCTACCCCAGCTACAAGTGGGAACTCTACGATATTGAAAAAGACCGGGGCGAGACAACCAATCTGGCCGACACCCGATCCGACATTGTCAATGAATTATCGGCAGCGTACGTCCGCTGGGCCGACCGAACCGGCGTGGTGGATTACGACCGAATCAAACCCCAGAACGACATCATTCCCGGGCAGACGGCTACCCGGGCAGCCAATTGATCAAGTAGCAAACGTTAGTCAACTCAACCAATAGAATCCATGAAAAAACCAGTCGCCATCGTCATTTTTCTGTTAGGCTTCGTTTCCTTAGCCGTTGCACAAACCGAAAAACCAGCGGGTTTACTCCCCGTCCAGCAATTCGCCGAGAAGCTAAAAGCGCAGACCATTCCTCAACTGATCGATGCCCGGAGCCCCGAAGAGTTCGCGCTGAACCATATTCCAGAGGCCATCAACGTTAACCGGCAAACCGACGGTTACGAAACCATCATCAAGGGAATCAGCCCATCGAAACCCGTATTTGTGTACTCCATTGCCAACGGCCGTAGTGTTGCGCTGGCGGCTGATCTGCGCAAGAAAGGGTTCAACGAAGTTTACGTGCTCGATGGGGGCATCGGTGCCTGGACCGGTAGCGGCAACACCCTGTACAATACGGCCAAAAAGGGGCTGACGCTTGACGAGTACAACCGGATTCTGGCCAACAACAAACTGGTTCTGGTCGATATTGGCTCCAGGTACTGTGGCTCGTGCAAGAAGGTGAAGCCCGTTCTGGAAACCCTTCGCCAACAACACGGCGATGCGTTAACGATCGTCGAAATTGACCTGGAAGAAAGCCCGGCCCTGATCGCATCCCTGAAAACCGTCTCGTCCTTCCCCTATCTGATCCTCTATAAACAGGGTGAAATCGTTCTCAAACGCGCTGGCCTGACCGATTTAAAAACGGAGCTTGACACCAAACTGGTTGCGGCCCAGTAAGCGTCATTCTACTGGCTTTCTGGCCATTCTAACGGCAGGAGGAATCTTCCCTACTTGGCGGGTCATGCTATTACCGAAGATTCCTCCTGCCATCGGTAGGATAAAAATACCAACGTAACAATGAACAGCCTGCTCTGTTTTTTCTGATCTACTTGTAGCGGACGAAAATCAATAAATGGAAGCCGCAGGAACACGCTCAGCTTTCGAAAAAGCGACTCGATACGCCTTTTCGATCTTCGGTAATTCGGCGGATTTATGCTGACGGCTGAGCGCCTTATGCAGCCCTACCAGAGACCAGCCATTACCCGGATGATGCACCAAATCCTGGCGGTACACCACTTCGGCTTCCTTCACTTTATTCAGCTGGAGCAAATAAGCACCTAGGAACTGCCGGGCCGGTAAGGGCCAGTCGGCGGGTTCCGTATAGATGAGCTGATCTTCCAGGGCAATAGCCCGCTGAAGGCTGACCATCGCCGGTTCGGACTTCTTCTCGGCAAACAAAATAGACGACACCAATATATGATCGGCAATCTGGGCTACCGGCAGCGGTGCATTGAATGGTATCCGCCGTTTTTCGAGAATCGGGTCTTTCAGTCGTTCCTGAAGTAGCTGACTCTGCTTTTTTGCTTCTGCAATTCTGCCAGTACTGACCAGTGCCATCCCTTTCGAAAAATGATCCAGCAGCGTAGCATAGGCCCAGGTTTCATCGGGCGCCTTGGTTGCTAAAACCTCATGCCATTTTCCCAGCCTGACCAGTGTCAGCGACGGGAGCATATACAGGTATTGATCGTAGGTGTTTTCGGGCAGCGGAGCCACTGATTTACGACAGCGGAGGGCGTCTTTCAAGCCTGTTTCGTACATCCCCCCGGTCAGGGCGCAATACGTCTGGACTGCAAAATAGTGGGGCGAATGTTTTACCAGACTAAGGTGAGCGGCCAGTGAATCGTACCGCAGCAGATTCTCATCCGCTTCGTCGTTAACGGTTACTCCCTGCGCAAACAGACCATTTCGCTGGTACTCGTGACTGGCCATATGAACCATGTGCGCCACTCCCGGAAGCTGTGTTTTAAGCTTATCGGCGTTGGCCAGCGCCACCTGTGGTTGTCGGGATGCTTCTGTCAGGTGAATCTGGTAATGCAGGGCCGCCGGATGATTGGGGTTTGCCTTGAGAACGGCGTCACACAGGTCTACTACCTCCGGGGTCCAGGCTTTCGGAGTACCTTCGCTCGTCCAGAAATCCCACGCATGGATGAGCATGATGGCATCGACATAAAGCATCTTGATGTCCGGGTCATTGAACTCGGAGATGAGTTGTCTGGTAGCCGACGCGTAATCCTGATTGAGCTTTTTCCGATCAGCACCTGAATCAAACGCGTACCGGGTATTCATCGCCTGAATCAGCTTTTTCTCTTTCGGACTGGCCTTCAACATCAGTTCGTTCATTCGCGCGACAATGGTAGGCATGCCTGCCGGAACGGTATACGTGTGAGCCGCATTGTAATAAGGTCCTCCGGCCAGGGCCTGCCCCCACCAGGCCATCGGGCAATCGGGATCAAGGCGAGCCGCTTCCCTGAACGAAGCCATCGCTTCTTTCATATGGTAGCTATAGTACATCGTCAGGCCCTGATCGAAATAAAATTGCGCGCTATCGCTGGTGGTCGTAACGGCATACGAGTAGTTTCCCCAGCCGGGCAAAGGCACGATAAACTTCCCGTTTTCCATCTGGCCAATGCGCCCGTCAATTCCGTATCCGCAAACGGGAATAGCGTTGTTTTGGTCCGGAACCAGGCTCCGGGCCGAATTAAACAGAAACAAGGCTGCTAAGGGAGCAGCAACTAAAGCTAGTTTAGGGGATTTTCGGCGCGTCATCATGCCTGCGTTTGTGAGGAAGGATTTCCAGGGTTGTATGGCTGAATATAACCGGTCAGCTGCTTGCGTCAAAACTCGAGAAGGCTTTTCTTGTAAAACAGGCCTACATGGAGTCGGTTATTGGTAACCGACTCCACAGATAGTACATGAATCCAGGTTTATTTTGGTTAAACTTCTCGCATCTTCACGAAGAATTTACGCACCAACAGGCTCGTTACTGACTTTAGAAGTAAACAGTATCCTGACGAAACTTTTTCCGTATGCGTACGCAAACCAAGCGCAGATTGACCGTAACTGCTTACCTGTTGGGGTTCGTATTTTTTGCCTATCCGTATGCCGCGACACGAGCCCAGGTAATTTCCGATCTTTCGCTGAGTATTACCATTCTGTATTTTGATCAGAGTAGCCATCAGCTACGGCCCAATGTCAAACGAATGCTGGATACGATAGCCCGGCAGTTGGTAGAACAGCCAAAGCTGATGGCTACCGTGACGGGTTATGCCGATAATGTAGGCAAGCGCGAATTAAACATGGCTTTATCTAAATACCGGACCAGGGCGGTTGAGCAGTATCTTAGACAGCATGGTGTACGGGCAAATCAGATTGTAGCCAGTTGGGAAGGTCCCGACACGACGGTATCAGCCGACGATCCGGCGGGCGTGAAGACAATCCGTAGACGCGTTGTCGTTCAACTGTCACCCAACTACTAGTTTTGGCAACACACCAAAACAAAGCAGCCACTCTCCCGAATGGCTGCCTGGCTAGTGTAGAAAGAAAGTGTAGAAAGAATAGGAAGGGATTAGACCTAGTTAATAGCGACCAAACGGCTGGGCGCGCTGGGCTGCCGGGTAGCCAACGTTACGGAGTGGGTCGTCACCTCAACCCCGTTGCTGACCCGAACCTGATACGCCCCATCGGGCAAATCGCTCACCGTCAGTCGAAGACGAGCT
>NZ_BAAHBO010000014.1:0-39051 GCF_054776635.1 Spirosoma lituiforme | reverse complement strand
TTAGGGACACGGCTGGACAGCTGAAAACAAGTGATTTGCTTTTCAAGATATTCTTTTCTGCCTTGCATACCTCAAGATACAGAAAAGGCCACTTAAATCCCTAGGTAGAGTTGTGCAACAGCCACGCTCTATTCGTGCGATGGCTACTTACAATATCTCTGTAGCTGACAGTGAATTAGCAGGGCTCGCAACGGCATACCCATGCCGTACTTTTCCCCTTACCCTACTTTCCTAAATCAGCGATCAGGTCATCAGCCAGCCGGTAACCCGCCAATGCCACCTGACGCTGGGCAATGGGTTTCACCGTGGCCACGTAGTCAGCCGGTAGCACAGCCCCCTCCTGATCGCTACCCGGTTGAAGCGTGTTGCTCCGGTAGGCGTTGTCCTGAGCAAGTTGAAAGCTCTCTTTCGACCAATCGGTAATTGTCCGGTTGCCAAACGGCGGCAGCTGGTTACGGGGGTCCGACTGCCGAATCTGAACCGCCAGATTTCGCACGGACTGGAAATCGTCGGCTCCCAGCAGCATCCCATCCCAGAACGAGTGCAGGTTAATCGTCTGGCTGCTCATCATGACCTTAATCTTAAAGAGATTACCGCCCCGATCGCCTTCAGGAAACTGCTTGTCGACCAGCGCACTCGCATGCAGGGGCTGGTGCACATCGCCGGTCAGGTGAAACAACCAGCACAGGGCAATGGCTTTGACACTGTCGGGGGCGTTGCTGCGCAGAATCAGCCGGTTCTGCTCAAAGGCCAGCAGGATGTTTTCGCCAGTGGCCAACGTGGTGTCAGTTCGGGCCATTCCCTGCTCGGGTGCATAGATATAGTTGATGTAGTGCCAGGTTGGATGATCGTAGGCGTTACCCCGCACATCGTCGGACCAGCGGGCCGCCAGCATGAACAGGTACTGGTTGCGGTCATCGTCCGACAAAGCCGGGTCATTGAGTTTGCTGGCCCACCGCTGTTGAAACTCCGGATGCTGACGCAGGATAGCGACGAGACGGGCGGTTATCTGTGGCGACGTAGTTTGCAGCTCGCGGTAGGCGATGGCCCCCGTCACCATATGGGTTGCCCGGTTCCAGGCGTAGGTTTGGGTGAACTGGCTCGTCGAGAGGAACAGTAAAATGGGGAGTAACCAGCTGGCAAGGCTTTTCATGGTATAACGTCGATGAAGGACGAAAGGTAAGGGTGACTTATTATTTGTACAATTAATCATCAACGTGTCTTGTCCGGAAAATGTACCAGACGTTTTTCTGAACGGTTTTAATCCCTGAATACGACAAGTTCAGTTAATGTTGGCAATTGGCCTTTTTGTGAACGATTGCAAATGAACTAATTTATACAAATAAGCCAATATTGGTTACGTCTTAAAACAAGTTGGTTGTCTGGCTATTGACGCAACAAACTGAAGAAAGCAACATTAATAAAATGAGTTCTTAAGATGAGTATCAACTGTTACCTTTGGTTGTACCTGCCTAAGATCCGAATATCTTGGCAAAATAGGATACCATCTCTAGCAGGCCCGTACTTTAATTCAGAGGGTGTTCTCCTAGAGGGGTAATTCTCGTAAGGGTCGCTGATCTCTATCCAGTCAGATTAGCAGCCTGATCATCGTTAAATTTCGTAATGGAAGAGTTTAAGCAATACCCAGAACTACTTCAACGGGTTAAACAACAGATTCAACAAGCTCAGGTTAAAGTAGCCACATCCGCCAACCAACAACTCTTACTGTCCTATTGGCATGTGGGTAGTTTAATCGTGTTTTTTCAACAGCAACAAGGCTGGGGAGCCAAAATAATTGATCGCCTTTCGGCTGACATTCGCCAGGCGTTTCCGGGGGCTGAGGGCTTTTCAACCCGTAACTTGGGCTACATGAAGAAATTTGTGATGGCTAACCTGCCCTTAATTTTGCAACAGGGTGTTGCAAAATTACCTGAATCATCTCAGGAGGCCATTGATATAGCTCCCATTTTAGACAATGCAGAAAACGTTGAGCAACTATTCTTGCGCTCAGTATTGTCCAAAATCACCTGGTCACACCATATTATTTTGCTCGATAAAGTTAAAGATCCAGCGCAACGAATTTGGTATATCGAACAGACATTAACAGGAATTTGGGGACGAAACGTACTTCGCCATCAAATTGAAATAGATTTGTACAGGCGTCAGGTAAGGACACCCAAACTGACCAATTTTGAGCATACCCTGGCTAAACCTCAGTCTGATCTGGCCACTCAGCTATTGAAAGTTCCTTATGTATTCGACTTTGTGGTAGCCACTGCCAAAGCTAAAGAGCGCGACGTGGAAAGCCAGTTAGTTCAGCAGGTGAGCAAGTTTCTGCTTGAATTAGGCCAAGGCTTTGCCTTTGTGGGTCGCCAATATCCCTTAAGAGTAGGGAATGGGGAGTACTACATCGATTTGTTGTTTTATCATATTCGCTTACGTTGTGATCGAACTAAAAGCCCGAGACTTTGAACCGGGGGACGCTGGTCAGATTAACTTCTACGTGAATGTGGTCAACGATTATCTTCGTACCAAAGAGGATAACCCAACGATTGGTTTACTATTATGCAAAGGCAAAAACCAAGCGTTGGCCGAGTATGCCCTGGCTGGAATTACCAATCCCCTAAGTGTCGCCGATTATGAATTAACGAGAGCGGTACCTGAGGCATTGAAATCCCAACTGCCCTCCATTGAAGATCTTGAACAGGAATTAAAAAATGAGGGAGAAGGGCTAGATTAACTCAAACTCACATTCACTGATAGGGTACTACATACCCCAAAAATACCATTAATTACTCTTTTACTAGAAGAAAATGGCCAGTAGAGTGGGGGGCTGTACGGATGTAAATAGAATAGATTAGATTAGTAAAGAAAGCGCGACGACACTTACAACAGAAACTTGATGAGGGATAAGCGAGCTGTTTCTTGCCTGAAGGAAACGAGGCAATACTGTATTGTTAAAACAATTATTTTACCGTATAAGCCTGGCGGCTATCAATTTGTACCCAGTGTTTATATCTACCTATACTTGCAACCAAACACTGGACGTTGTTCCCGCCGACGTGGAACGGAATAAATCTTTAAGCAACATGTTGAAATTGCCCATTATAGTAGTCAGAACGGGAAAGATAAGCCAGTGCTGAATGCCTTCGTTGCCGATTGTACAACAACGGCGGCCTATCAAATCCCCACGTGTTCAAATACCGCTTGCTTAGCTATAGCCCGGATTAGAAAAGCTTACTGATAGCGGACTTGCAACCTTTTACTGGACAGTAAGATCATGTTAAACTGTGTGTCCAATGTTTATTAAAAGTCCACCTCCGTCAGAAATGAATTTACTAAACAAACCGGCTTTTATAGTTGAGGGGAGTAACGCCCTTGATTCGCTTAAAATTTCGATAGAAGTTGGAAAGGTTGTTAAAACCGCTCTCGAAACAAATCTCTTCTGTACTCATCTTATTTTCAATCAAAGATCTGCTGGCATGACTGATCCGTACCTCGTTTAAAAAGTCGTGGTAGGTTTTGTGAGTCATCAGCTTAAAATACCGGCAGAATGAGGTAACGCTTAAATTAGCTATAGAGGCTATTTCGTCAAGCGTTATCGGCTGCGCATAATTCGCCAGCGTATAGTTACAAATATTATTGAGCCGAACCGTTTCCATTTCGTTCGACTGATAAAAGGCTTTGGCTGACGTAATAGTCTCCATTTCGTTCGACTGGGCGATCACATCCAGGATAGACAATAGTGTTATCAGCCGTTGAAATGGGTTAGCTGTAACGGCTGAACGCATCAGTTTGGCTAATTTTTGATTCGTTTCGCCGTAGATTAATAGCCCCTGCCGTGCCCGCTCATATAATAGGCGTATCGCATGCACTTCGTCCAAATTCAGGAAGTCCCGCCCCAGACAATCCGTGCGGAATTGAATCAGAATCGCTTCTACTTGTAAATCGGTTCGTTCCTGAAAATACTCCTGGTTACACCGCCAGGTATGCGGTAGATTTTCACCGAGTAAGAGTATTTCCCCTGCCGAAAAATTACTCACATTGTCGCCGACAAACCGTACGCCCTCCCCTCGTACGACGTAATGAAGCTCCAACTCGGGATGATAGTGCCAGATCGTGCCAAAGTTGGCCCGCACGTCGTGCGAAATACGGAAAGAATCCGGTGAACTGACCGGCACTTTGTGAAAGTGAGGTTTCATGAGTGGCGAATGGATATGGTAAATTCGTACACTGTTTGGCGAATTGGCAAGAGTGAATACTTTTTTTTATCGCGTAGTTTTGCTGGTAAAATTAAATAATTCTCTACCATAGTGCAACTGTAGGTGTTCTGGTGGAGAATAATACAAACTAATAGCGTTTTGGTCTGATTTTCTTACCACTGCTTATTCCTATAAGTTATTTCCTGTCTCTCATGGATACCCATTCTGAAGTACCCGTTGTTTGGCTTGTCGCTAGTGGTGATTTACGAATAGCTGCCAATCAAAGCTGCTGGGATGAGCAGCAGCGCATGGAAGCTAGGCTCGTGGAAGCCGTGAGAAAGCAGGGCTGGACCGTTCGGCGCGCCCATGCGTTTAATCCTCTGAAAAAACATGGCTTTATCGATTCGCAGAAGATGGGAATCGACGTGTTTAACAAAATAAATCCCCGAGTTCCGGTTATTGTTGCCGAAAGCGTGTGGCAATACAGTCACCATGTGCTGGCTGGGCTAAGCACGCACCAGGGGCCAATTTTAACGGTCGCCAATTGGAGTGGGTTATGGCCTGGGCTAGTCGGTATGCTAAATCTAAATGGTTCGTTAACTAAAGCTGACATACCCTATAGTACGTTGTGGAGCCAATCGTTCGATGATTCCTTTTTTGAAGCAGGACTAAGGGATTGGCTTCATACAGGCCTCATTAAACACGATCAAAGCCACGTTCAGTCGTTCAACTTGCTGAAAATTCCTTCGATCGATGAACAGAAGGGTAAGGAGTTCGCTCGTCAGTTTCGTCGTAAGAAAGCGATTATGGGCGTTTTCGATGAGGGTTGCATGGGTATGTATAACGCCATCGTACCCGACCATTTACTGCATAAAATCGGTATTTTCAAGGAGCGGTTAAGTCAGTCTACGTTGTACGCAGCTATGCAACAGGTGACGGAGCCGGAAGCCCAGGCGGTGCTGAATTGGTTAGTAGACAAGGGAATGCACTTTAGTTGGGGAACTAACGAAGCTAGTGAACTGACCAGGCCGCAGACGCTGTCGCAATGCAAAATGTACATTGCCGCTTTACGGTTAGCCGATGAGTTTAGTTGTGACACAGTTGGCATTCAGTATCAACAGGGCCTAAACGATTTGACACCGGCCAGTGATCTGGTCGAAGGTCTACTAAATAATCAAGATCGTCCACCTGCCTTCTCTCCCGAAGGAAACGAACTCTTTCCAGGCGAAGCGCTACCGCATTTTAATGAAGTGGATGAATGCGCTGGGATTGATGGCTTGGTAACCTATCAGCTCTGGCGAGAACTGGGATGGCCCGCCGAGAATACCTTACATGACTTGCGGTGGGGTGAAGCGTATACAGTAGGTGATAAAGAGCAATTCGTCTGGGTATTTTTGATCTCCGGTGCTGTTCCTGCGGCTCACCTACGGGGTGGTTACGAGGGAGCCAGTAGTGAACGACAGCCTGCCATGTACTTTAAAATGGGGGGCGGTACACTGAAAGGTGTCAGTAAGCCCGGTCTGCTGGTCTGGAGCCGAATATACATTCTGAACGATCAATTGCATTGTGATATAGGAACCGGGCAGGCCGTCGAATTGCCCGAGCCTGAAACCCGGCGACGCTGGCAGGAAACTACTCCTCAATGGCCCATTATGCATGCCGTTCTGAATGGAGTTTCCCGCGATCAAATGATGGCCCGTCATAAAGCCAATCATATTCAGGTTGTCTATGTGCCTGCGGATCAGGACGTCCATCAGGCCTGCCGAATCAAAGCGGCTGCCCTCACCGAACTGGGCATACAGGTCCATTTTTGTGGTCGTGTTGACCACCGGGGTCGTGACTCTGCCTGATAAATCGAACCAGGCTGCCGACTACGCCTTTCTGTGGCAATGTGGTAAATACTTAACCCGCTAATCTTCATGAAATCGCTTCCTATTGCCGACGTATCGATTATCCTGCTGTACCTGATTAGTATGGTGCTGGTTGGCGTTTATTTCTCCCGAAAGAACAAAAACGCGGATCAGTTCACGACGGCTTCGGGAAAAATTCCGGGGTGGGCCATCGGTATGTCGCTGTACGCCACCTTCTTAAGCAGTAACACCTTTTTGGGTGTACCGGGTAAAGCCTTCGGTAGTAATTGGAACGCTTTTGTATTTAGTTTGTCGATGCCTTTTGCTGCCTGGTTCGCTGCGACGTATTTTGTTCCTTTTTACCGCAGTACCGGCGAAGTGTCGGCGTATTCACATCTTGAGAAACGCTTCGGCGCGTGGGCCCGTACCTATGCTGTGGTTTGCTTCCTGCTTACGCAACTGGCCCGGATGGGGTCAATCTTTTTCGGTATTGCGCTTAGTCTACAGGCGCTGACGAGTTATTCCATGACATCCATTATGATCGTGGTCGGTATTTGCATCATTATTTACACGGTTTTAGGGGGTATGGAAGCCGTTATCTGGACAGAGGTAGCCCAGGGCGTTATCAAGACGGCTGGCGCTTTAATTATCCTTTATTTAGTAGTTACGCATATCGACGGGGGCATATCACGCATTATGTCGATGGGGGCCGCCCACGATAAATTTAGCCTGGGAAGTTTTGCTCCTGACTTTACGACCTCCACATTCTGGGTAGTACTGCTGTACGGTTTTTTTATCAATCTGAATAACTTTGGGATGGACCAGAATTATGTTCAACGGTATCATACCACGACATCCGTTAAAGATGCAGCTCGCTCGATCTGGCTTTGCGTATACCTGTATGTGCCCATATCCCTGGTCTTTTTCATACTAGGCAGCTGTCTTTACACGTATTATCAGATTCACCCTGAGCTAATGAACGAAGTTCGCTATCAGGTTGCCAGCGAACGCCTGCCCAACCAGGCTCCCGAAGCCATCACCCGCTTAGCCCGGACCCTGACAGCTTCTGACGTTGGGGATAAGGTCATGCCTCACTTTATGGTTCATCAGGTTCCGACGGGCTTACTGGGGCTCATCATTGCCGCCATCATGGCGGCTGCCATGAGCACGATCAGCTCCAGCATGAATGCGTCAGCGACCATTTTTCTGGTTGACATCTATCAGCGGTACATTAAACCAAGCGTTACGTCCAGGCAATCGTTAAAAATCCTGTACGGAGCAACCACCGTGTTTGGCTTGTTGGGTATGACGACCGGCATCGCTATGATTGGCGTTAAGAGCGTACTGGATGTCTGGTGGCTTTTATCCGGTATATTCGCCAGTGGTATGCTTGGCCTGTTTTTACTGGGCATCATCTCCCGTTCCACGAAAGGGCCAGAGGCACTCACGGCGACCCTAATTGGGCTTCTGGTCATTCTCTGGATGACGTTTTCACAATTTATGCCTGATCAGTTGGCATCACTTCGAAGCCCGTTTCACCAGAATATGATTATGGTTGTCGGTACCCTGACGATTTTTCTGACGGGGCTGCTTCTGACCCGGCGATCCGCTAAAGACGGGGTGTTAGAATACCCTGTCGACCGCACTGAGTCACGAAAAAAAGCTTAATACAATAGGTCCATTATTTTTAACTATTTACGTGCTATGTCCGAACTAGTAAATTCCACGCAACCTCTGCCTTACGGACTTATTCCGGTTATGCTAACGCCTTTCTCGGATACCGGAGCCGTCGATTATTCCGGGTTACATCGGCTAACGGATTATTACCTGAATGCGGGAGCCGCTGGTTTATTCGCCAACTGCCTCTCGAGTGAAATGTACGAACTAACGGATGACGAACGGCTGGCCACGACCAGGCAGGTTGTTCAACAGGCCGGTAGCAACATACCCGTTGTCGCTACCGGAACGTTTGGGGGTGCACTCAACCAACAGGCTGAATTTATCAAACGTATATACGACACCGGTATACAGGCGGTTATTATTATCACTGGTCAGCTGGTTACTCCCCAGGATAGCGATCAGATCTTCTTAGATCGCATGAGTGCACTGATGGACATGACCCCCGGCGTACCGCTTGGGTTATATGAATGCCCCGTTCCTTATAAACGGTTGATTACGGCGGATATCCTGGCCCAATTGTTGCCGACTGGCCGGTTGATCTACCACAAAGACACGAGTCTTGATGAAGAAGAGGTGAAAAATCGGCTGGCAGTTGCCCAGGGCTATAATTTCGGTCTATACGATGCCTATATGGTCAACGCCGTATCCTCTTTGCGGGCCGGTGCGGCTGGTTTATCTTGCATCCAGGGGAATATTTTTCCAGAACTGTTGGTCTGGTTGTGCAACCACGTCAATGATCCTAACCTACAAGCGGAAGTTGATGAAGTTCAGCAATTTTTAGTAGACTGTATGGATCTGGTTCATTCGGCTTACCCCACGATCGCCAAGTACACCCTACAACAACGGGGCTTACCGATTTCCCTGTATACCCGTCGCCAGGTCGACCCGCTCACAGACAATCTGCGTAGTGGTATCGACCAGTTGTTAGTCAAATTAGGTCGGTTGACAAACGCGATGCATAAGTGTCAGATATAGCTATACCTGACACTTATGCATCGCCACCTGGTTTTACGGCCTTCCCGTGTAAACAACTTACCATCAGTTGTGTGATTTTTAATTCAGGAGGTTTGCAAAAAATTTCCGGGTCAATCTGTTTCCAGTATAAGTACTTAAAAAAATCAACGGGCCATCAGTGTAGTTAGCCCGTTGATTTTTTAGGCAGAAAGGATGCTACTCAAGTGATTTTCCAGGTACGCACCAGCCGAATAAAGCCTGCCGGTTGGATGTTCCCTCACCAAACAACCGGTCAACGTCTAATCATGATAAATTTGTACACTTAATTGATATAATTTATCAAAAGTTAAATGGGGCCTCCAGTTTAATTTTACGTAGAATTAAATTAATTCTGTGAAACATTCAAAATTTACCGCGCTACTTCCGCTTTTCTGTGAAAAGTTTGGCCAGCAGTCGAGCGGCCTAGTCGCTCCACAGAGGATCATTGTACAAATTTAGTACTCGTGTCTGGCCCTCACGGAGTGAAAAACTGTTCCGGTTCTGATCCCGTTTCACGATGTCTTATTCTGGATTTACGTTAACTATTCCTATGAAAAAACGACTATTTACCCTGTTACTCACAGTAGTTGGGCTTGGTACCGGTATTCTGTCGGCGATGGCCTTTCCCAATGAACAGTTGCGCCTGCATCCGGCTGGCGGTTGGCCTGCCGTTGACATCACCGTTCAGGGACGGGTAACGGATAAAGAAAAAGGAGATGGTGTACCTGGCGTCAACGTGGTCCTGAAAGGTACCCAGAAAGGAACCACTACCGATGTGAACGGCAATTATTCCATCGCGGTCAATTCAACGACCGACGTACTGGTGTTCAGTTCGGTTGGCTTTGGGGCTCAGGAGGTTATCGTAGGTAATCAAACGTCGATCAACGTGATCCTGGAATCGGATTCGCGAACGCTGGGCGAGGTCGTTGTGATTGGTTATGGCTCACAGTCCCGGCGTAATGTGACGGGTTCGGTAGCCAAAGTCGACATGAAACAAACCGAAAATCTGCCTAACACGAACGTAACGCAGTCTTTGCGGGGCCGGGTAGCCGGTGTGCAGTTTACCGACAGTGGCCGTCCCGGTCAAAACGGCTCCATCCTGATCAGAGGTCCCCGGTCGTTAGGGGGCGGTAATGATCCGCTGATTGTTCTGGATGGTATTTTCTTCAATGGCAGTCTGGCCGATATTAATCCGAACGACATCGAATCGATGGAAGTCCTTAAAGATGCCAGTGCTGCGGCTATTTATGGCTCACGGGCCGCCAACGGAGTCATTCTGATTACCTCGAAACGGGGAACAACCCGCAAACCGACTATTCGCGTCAATGCCTTCAGTGGTGTTTCGGAGCTTGGCCGTACGGTCAAATTACTGAGTCCCGAGCGGTATCTGCAAAAAACGCTGGATTACCGCACGCAAAGCGGTTTACCGTCGGACCCGGCTAACGTGGCTAGTTATCTGACCACAACCGAAGCCGCCAACTACAAGGCGGGGAACATCATTGACCCCTGGAAAGCGGCCTCGCAACCCGGCCGGATCGGATCGTATGATTTAAGTCTGTCGGGTAGAAACGAAGCCACCAACTACTATTTATCGGCCGCGTTCACCAACGAAAAAGGCGTGATCCTGCAGGATGACCAAAAACGGATTACCCTGCGGGCCAACATCGAAAATCAGGTTACGAACTGGTTATCCGTAGGCATGAACGCTACGTTCGTCCGTCGTGACCTGTCGGGCCGGGAAGCAGACGTAGCCAGCATTTATTACAGTAGTCCTTTCGGTACCTGGACGTACCCGGACGGCGAGCCTACGCAGTATACCGTGCCTGAAGATCAGGTATCCGGTCAGCCCATCCGGGCCGCTCTACTGACAAAAAATGAAGAGATCTATAATAACTTGTTCAGCAATTTTTACGGATTAGTCAACGTGCCCTTCGTCAAAGGGCTTTCGTACCGGGTCAATTACTCGCCAAACTACCGGTGGAACCATGTCTATAATTTCGTTCGTCAGGATCGCCGGTTGACCAATAACACGACCAGTGCCAATAAATACAATCAGGAAAGTTTCGACTGGGTGCTCGAAAACATCGTTACGTACAATAAGCAGATCAACAAAAATCACGGCCTCGACCTGACGCTTCTTTACGGCCGAAATCACCAGCAATCCGAGTCAACTACAGCCAATGCCAACCAGTTAAGTTCGGATGCGCTCGGCTGGAACAGCCTGACCCTGGGGAGTACACAGACAACGACCTCAACGGCTTCGATGATCGACGGGATCTCCTCGATGGCTCGGTTGAACTACCGCTTCAAAGATCGTTACCTGTTCACTCTGACGGCCCGCCGGGATGCCAGTTCTGTATTTGCCGCCAATAATAAGTACGCTACGTTCCCCTCAGCAGCCCTGGCCTGGATTGTTTCGGATGAGTCGTTCATGCGTAAGGCGTCCTACGTGGATTTACTTAAATTTCGTCTTTCCTACGGGGCTGTCGGCAATCAGGCCATTCAGCCTTACCAATCGCTTAGCCTGTCGGGTATAACGCAATACGTGTTTGGGGATAGCGGTCCAACTTCGGTCGGTATTTTTCCCGCGTCAATGGCCAATGCAGATCTGAAATGGGAAACGACCTACACGACCAACGCTGCCGTTGATTTCAGTTTATTCAAAGGGCGACTCGGGGGCACCATTGAAGTATACAACAGTGACACCAAGAACCTGATCGTTCAGCGGTCATTGCCCACGTTGACGGGCTATACCAGCGTCCTGACGAATTTAGGGGCGACCAATAACAAGGGGATTGAATTGACCCTTAACACGGTCAATCTGCGCAAAAAGAACTTCGAGTGGAGCAGTAACATCGTCCTGTCGGCCAATAAAAATAAAATCGTTCACCTGTATCAGTCCGACACGAATGGTGACGGCAAAGAGGATGACGACTTAGCGAACCGGTGGTTCATTGGCCAACCCATTACGGTCTATTACGACTACGTCTTCGATGGTATTTATCAGCAGGGGGATCAAATTCCAGCCGGGTCTCAACCGGGGTTTGTCCGGCTCAAAGATTTGAATGGTGATGGTAAACTGGATGCGACCAACGACCGGACGATCATCGGTCAGGGCGGGCAGCCCAAAATTCGCTGGGGGATTACCAATAATTTCTCCTACGGTAATCTATCACTCTCCGTTTTTGTGAATGCGATGCAAGGCTGGATTTCGGATTTTATCCTGCTCGATCCCAACTCGACACGTAGCGAGAACTCACCGGGCCGGGCGCTGAACCAAATCGATGCAGGTTGGTGGACCGCTGATAATAAGTCCAACACCCGGCCATCGCTGGTATACACCAATCCGCAGGGTCACAACTACTACGTGAGCCGGAATTTTGTCCGCATTCAGGACGTATCACTGGCGTATAACTTCCCCAGTAAGCTGGTCAGCAAAGTTCACGCTACCAATCTGCGGGTTTTCCTGAGCGCGAAGAACCTGTACACCTTCACCGACTGGCCGGGTACTGATCCTGAAAGTGGCGGTACAACCAAGGCTTCCTTTTACCCGATGCCCCGGTCCTACACGTTGGGTCTGAACTTGGGCTTTTAATCCATATCCTACTGAAAAACAACCATTTCTGGTGGATTTATCACAATGAAAATTCGACACTCCAATATACCCCTCCGATCAATCGGCAAGCTGGTCAGCTTATGCGCGATGATCCTTTTGTCTGGCTCCTGCAAGGACCAGTTTTTAGATGAAGTTCCGCTGGCTTCGCTGAGTTCAGACGTTGTTCTCAGCACAAGGACCGGCTTTGACAATTACATTACTGCTCTGCATCAGGCCGCTCGGGATGAACTGTCGCAGGAAGATTTGGGTAGTTTTTACGACATGTATCTGGGCACGGATATTGGCACAACGGGTCAGGAGCAAACGGTTAATTTTCGCAACTATACCACCTTTCTGACGCCTACTGCCGCTACGGCCAGTAGTTTCTGGAACTGGGGGTATACCAAAATGATCCTGCGGGCCAATACCGTTATCGAATACGCCAATAAGCCAGCGCTACAAAGCGTGTTTGCCAGCGATGCCGATCGCAACGCCATCATAGCCGAGGCCCGTTTCTTCCGGGGGTATACCTACAATTTGCTGGCCAATCTGTACGGGGGTGTACCGATTGTGGATGTTACGTACCAAAACCCAAAAACCGATTTTGTACGGGCCAGCCGGAAAGAAGTGTATGAATTTGCCAAAGCGGATCTGGAATTTGCCACGCAGTACCTGCCCGTTACGGTAGCTAAATCGAGTGAGGGGCGAATTGTCAAAGGCGCAGCCGATCACCTGTTGACGGAGGTGTATATAAACCTGGGCGATTATGACAAAGCCATCGAAAGCTCAACCCGCCTGATCAGCTCCGGAACGTACCAACTGATGACCAGCCGATTCGGCAGCCGGAAAGATCAACCCGGCGATGTGTATGCCGATTTGTTTGCGGAAGGCAATCAGAACCGAAGCACCGGAAATCTGGAGTCCATTTACGTCTGGCAGTACGAAAATCTGACGCCGGGCGGAGCGGGTACAAATAATGGGAATAATACCATTCGCGGCTGGGTTCCATTCCTGCCGAATCTGAAAGACCCGGCAGGGGGAACGGGTATGATTGTATCGGACAGTCTTGGACGGGGTGTTGCCTATAGCCGGCCGACTACATTCTTTTTTTATGATCTCTGGAAGGATAACTTCGATAACGACATTCGCAATTCGGTGTATAACATCCGGCGCAAATTCTACTACAACAACCCGGCATCGACGTACTTCGGCAAGCTGGTAGAGAAACGCACGGCCAACGAAGATACCATGCGGAACGTTTATCCCTACCTGCGCAAACTGGAAGGGAAGCCGTTCAACGGAGCGAATACGTCCGGAAGAACGGGTAAAGATTTTATCGTCTACCGATTAGCCGAGACATATCTGCTGCGGGCAGAAGCCTATGTTCGTAAGAATAACCTGACGTCCGCTGCTGCCGATATCAATGCTGTACGGAACCGGGCGAAGGCTAAGCCCGTGGCGGCTGGCGACGTAACGATTGACTACATTCTGGATGAACGGGCGCGGGAGTTAATTACCGAAGAGCCCCGTCGTCGGACGCTCAGCCGAATGGGCAAGCTCGTTGAACGTACCCGTAAGTACCAGACGCGGTCGGATGTGCGGAGTACGATTCAGGATTTCCATGAACTCTATCCCATTCCTCAGTCGGCCATCGACGCTAATTTTAGTGCCAAACTGACCCAGAATCCTGGTTATTGATTCATTCACGCATCAAACAATGAAAAAAGCCAGCCCTATCGGACTTGATCATCAATCAGCCAGGGCTGGCTTCTCTTTACTATTATGAGCGCAAGGCTAATCGTATTACTACTATTTCACTGGCCATTCGTTACGAGTTGGGCTCAGGAAAAAAACTCGATCGGTATGCAACTTATCCCCTTGCAGGCCGGTAAATTTTACATGGGCTCAGAGCGGGAAGGTAAGGATTATGACGAAAGTCCGGTTCACCGGATAAGCTTGTCAAAACCCTTTTTGATGTCGGCCACCGAAGTAACCAATGCCCAGTACGAAGCCTTCGATGAAGCTCACAAAAAACTAAGAGGGAAAAATGGCTTTTCAACGCAGGATGATGAAGCCGTTGTCTACGTTTCGTATCAGGAAGCTACCGCCTTCTGCGATTGGTTAACCAAAAAAGAAGGGAGACCCTACCGATTACCGACCGAAGCGGAGTGGGAATACGCTTGCCGGGCCGGTACCGTTTCTGATTTTTGGACGGGGAGTTCGTTGCCAAAACTCTATCATAAAAATCAATTGACGAATCGCAACACGGCCGTTGTCTCCCTGAAAGTTGCTCAAACACCAGCTAATCCCTGGGGTCTTTACGACATGCATGGCAATGTCGAGGAGTTGTGCTTGGACTGGTACGGACCGTATGGACCGGGGCCTGCTACGGACCCGGTCGGTCGGGCTGCCGGTCTGTACCGGATTAGTAGGGGAGGGAGCTTTGGAACGCCCGTTTCTTTTTTGCGGTCCGCCAACCGGTCGGCTATGATCCCCGATGATAAAAACTGGTTAGTGGGCTTCCGGGTCGTTCAGGCGCCACCGCCCACTTCCAGACCCTTACCAACGGCTAAACCACCAGCCTATGCAAGCCCTGTTTCCCAGCAACGCTTCAACTGGAAGCCAGTGGACGCCACCAGTCCAATCTTTCGGGAACCGCAGCGGTACGTCAATAAGCCCGACTGTACGCACCCCGTTCCATTTTACAGTCATAACCATCAACCCGCCGTCACCTGGTGTCCCAACGGCGATTTATTGACTATCTGGTTTTCGACCGATGAAGAAAGCGGTCGGGAAATGACCGTCCTGACCAGTCGCCTTCGAGCGGGCGCTACCCGCTGGGACGAACCAGCCGAATTTTTTAAAGTGCCGGATCGAAACATGACGGGGGCCTCGCTCTTATACGATGGAAAAGGGACGCTCTTTCACATGAATGGCGTGGAAACTGACGGCGACTGGCAGGACTTGGCTATGGTGCTACGTACCAGTAGCGACAACGGGGCAAGCTGGACAACTCCGCGTTTGGTTAGCCCGGAACATACCAAACGCAACCAGGTCATTGCCGGCCTGAGCCAGACCAAAGAAGGCTGGTTGATTCAGCCAGCCGATGCGGACCCCGGCCCTTCAGGTGGTACAGCCATTCATATCAGCAAAGACCAGGGAAAGACCTGGACGAATCCCTATATGGGAACGGAAACCCCCAATTTTGGAGCCGGGGAAACGGGAGGCCTGATTGCTGGCATCCATGCGGGTGTTGTGCAGCTTAAGAACGGTGAGTTGCTGGCGCTGGGCCGGAAGAATGACATCAAGGCCGCTGACAGCTCAGACCTGCGGATGCCCATGAGCCGCTCGACCGATATGGGGAAAACCTGGACCTATTCACCCTCACCCTTCCCGCCAGTCTGGAGTGGTCAAAGGCTGGTGCTTACCCGACTTAACGAAGGTGCCCTGCTGCTGGTCTCGTTCACGCATCATCCGGATGAACGATCCGAAAAATTGGCGGGTATGCCGTTTAAATTGTCGGATGGAAAGCAGTATAAAGGGTACGGGATGTATGCTGCGGTATCGTTCGATGAGGGAAAAACCTGGCCTGTGGTCAAACTGCTGACCGATGGTAAAGAACGGTATCTGAATGGAGGAGCCTGGACGGGTGCCTTCGAAATGGATCAAACCCATGCGGAGCCCAAAGGGTATCTGGCCATCACGCAAACGCCCGACAATATCATTCATCTACTGAGCAGTAGTTTACATTACCAATTCAATCTAGCCTGGCTGAACGAGCGCCCAACGATAACTACTGCCAGTAAGAATCATTGACCATTCGACTGAAAGAGGCATTTTAGTGTAGTATGATCGGCATTGAACAACAATTGACAAATGGTAACCAGGGCCATACCATCCATCATACGCAGGTATTTTCGCCAACTGACGAATGGATTGTCTACGATACCCGGCGACAGGAAGATGATATAGCAGGAACGGCATCCGTAGAAATGATTAACGTCCGTAGCCAAAAAATTCGCCCTTTATACAAGACGACCAATCAGACCGAATTTGGCCCCGGCGTCGGTGCGGCCACGTTTTCTCCCGTCTCAAACCGGGTATTATTTATGCATGGGCTTAAAAACGCAACGCAGGCGAATCCGTATGGCTTTACGCGTCGAACGGGTGTCTGTATTGATCTGGAAGCGCCCCATCAGCCAGTTTATATGGATGCCCGTCACATTGCCTATCCATATACGGCTGGAGCACTTCGGGGCGGTACGCATGCTCACAGTTGGAGCGGGGATGGACAGTGGATCAGTTTTACGTATAATGATTACGTACTTGAACAGCTTGGTAAAGCTGATACGTCGGTGAAGGATTTACGTGTCATTGGCGTTATGGCACCTTTTGGTGAGGTGAGCGTTCACGAATCGGATTCGGGTGAGAATCACTCGGGGGCTTTTTTCTCCGTAATCGTAACCCAGGTAATCGAGACGCCACTACCTGCTAGTGACCAGATTGATCGCGCCTTCGACGAATGCTGGATTGGCCGGGACGGTTATCAAAAGAGGGACGGCACCTGGCAAAAAAGAGCGATTGCCTTTCAGGGTCAGGTGCGAACGGAAGCGAATATCGTAAAAACTGAACTATTTGTGGTTGACCTGCCCGATGACCTAACACAGGCAATACCGAACTGCCCCCTGGAAGGTACGTCCGCCACACGGCCTTATCCACCCTTGGGAACGGTTCAACGGCGACTCACCTACACGAAACAAGGGGTACAGGGACCTCGTCATTGGTTACGCACTACACACAATGGATCATTGATCGGCTTTTTAGCCAACGATAATCAGGGGCTTGTACAGGTATTTGGCATACCGCCTACGGGGGGCAATCCCGTACAATTGACCTATCAGCCTTATTCGGTGCAGTCTCAATTCAACTTTAGCCCCAACGACCAGTATATCGCTTATGCCGCCGACAACAGCGTCTTTATCACGGACATAAGTACCGGTCAGTATTACCGGCTTACAAAACGTTCTTCAGGCGAGACCCGTCCTGTGGGGGGGATCGTGTGGTCCAACAAGGGGCATCAATTGGCCTACAATCGCTATATACCTAGCCGCGAGGGTGTATTTGCACAACTGTTTCTTCTGACGGGGTTCGTTGGGAAATAAGGTTGGCTTTATCGACTCGATTTGCGCAATGTGCTGATTATTATGATTTTGAAATAACTGTGAATAAGTACAGTTTAAAATTCAGTAAACTTCCTTTTCCTTGTATGGATACTTTCATCTAAAAAAAATTTCACCAATTAGGTTGTTAATCAGTAAAGATCTGCCCCCTTGCACAGCGTCTTTCTCTATATTGCCTTTACGTTGCCTAAGAGGCATTGCTTACCCTGAGGTCCTCCCGAAAAGCGTACCGGTCAAAGATTAAGGATCGGACGTTCATTTGTTCTTCTTTCGATGCCCATTCCGGCCTCATCTGGTGTTCGCCCGCCGAGCGAACTGTGCGGTCGAAAGGAATTATATTCTTGACGCCAAGCCTCGATTTTTTCACGAGCATCTTCCAACGACAAGAACCAGTGAGCGTTCAAGCACTCGTCCCGAAAACTGCCATTGAACGACTCAATAAACGGGTTATCAGTTGGCTTACCGGGTCTGGAAAAGTCTAACGTTACCCCGTTGTCATAAGCCCACAAATCGAGAGCTTTCGAGATAAACTCACTGCCATTGTCTACTTGAATCCGCTCGGGCATAGCTAAATGTATCACTTTTTGCTGATTCATCACTGCTACTACATCTTCCCCTTTCAACGATTGACCGACATGAATGGCTATGCATTGGCGACCGCAGCGGCGGCCGCTATAATTATCGACTATAGTTAACGCCCGGATTTTTCGTCCATCAAAAAGCTGGTCAGCCACAAAATCCATGCTCCAGCACTGATGAATACTAGAGAGTTGAGGGCGCTCTAACCGGTGGGCAGCGGCTCGATTACGACGGGGACGCTTGCTTCTAAGATGCAATCCTTCTTCACAATACACCCTATATACCCTTTTGTGGTTATCGCGCCAGCCTTCCCGGCGCAACAGCATATAAATCCGCTGATAACCGTACCGAACCCTTACCTGGGCAATTTCTTTGATTCGTTTCCGGATCACGGAGTCATCTCGACGACGAGACTTATACTGCAAGGAGGATCGACGGAATTGAATCACAGCGCAGGCACGACGGGCTGAAACGCGATAGTTTTCCATTAAACTTGAGGCCAGTTTTCTTCGCTGAACTGGCCTCAAAGCTTTTTTTTGAGCACATCCTGAAGCATTTGTTTGTCCAGGCTTAGGTCGGCCACTAGCTGTTTGAGCTGACGGTTTTCCTCTTCCAACTGGCGTAATCGGTGCAATTCGGCAACACCTAATCCGCCATATTTCTTCTTCCAATTGTAAAAGGTAGCCTCGCTAATGCCCATTTTACGGCATACTTCAGCTACGGCCACTCCAGTCTCAGATTGTTTGAGAGCAAACACGATTTGTGCTTCAGTGAACTTGGTTTTCTTCATGACGATTTGTTTGATTTAAGTTAATCCAAATCGCCCGATTTTCTCTACTTTATACTGGAACGCTTTTCTGGGGGGACGTCAGGAGCCATTACCACCATAGCTTTTATAGTAAGTATAGCCAGTAGTCGTCTTGTCCAAGATATTTTGAGGAGGTATAGTAAACGTGTTTGATTCCAAGACCGCAATTAAATCCGGATAGTCTAACAAACTGATTTTAATTTGTTTAACGTCTGCATCCTTACTAATCACCACCTTTCCACTTTTTACAGTAGAGACAGTCAGTGTGCCTAGATTAGACTTTGTATTGATGGAGGTTAGACTCTGAGATCCCGAGAAAACGTATATACCCGTGTACTGGTCACGGGGGTCAATATCAGATTCATTCTTCTGGCACGATACCGCCCAAAAAGACGATACCATGATCAAAAAAGGGAGCAGCGTATTTCTCATTATTGTAAAGAGTGGCCGGTAGTAAATGGACTAAGTTTGACTTTAGTGGTCGAGTACGTAAATCTAGATTAATGATCGGAGTCTACGACGCTATTTTTAGTAACTGGGAATTAGTCTCCCTAATTTACAGCTATATCATTCCCATACTACCGAGCTTTCTTTCTCCCGTTCCAACTGACAATCGGGCCTATTTTCTCCTGTTTTATTGGCTTGTTTTGGGAGTGTTTTCTTGAAAAAGTTCCTTAAAATAACAATTACTATGCAACTTGGCTTGGAAAAATACAATTAACAAGTAAGGCAAAGCCGCAGAACTTACAAAATAATTCACTTTTACTTATACTCGAAAAAACGCTCCCATTAGAGACGAAGAAACGTTCATAAATAGACAGCTTCAATAATCCTACGGCGTTACGAGGTGCGCCAGAGCCGAGGATCAACAGGAAAAGGCTTGGCGCTGACAACATCAATGTCAGTAAACAACCCATGAGCTGGATGTAAGAGGTAGTTGTAGGATTCGGCGACTACGGCCGAGAGTACACCCATAATCAGCACATCAGGGTTGGCTAGCCAGTTAGCCATAAAACGGTGATTGTCCGTAAAGCTAGCTTCATCGCGCCAATTAACTGGTAGCTCTTCCAGGCTGAGCACTCGCCGACTATCTGGAACGGATAGCGTTAATAGCATCAGCCGGGGTAGATCCTCATAAGGCAGCGTTGGCAAGTGAACGAGTTGTTCGAGCAAGGCCAACTCGGGGCTGGCTGAGGTGTAGAGGATACCCCGGCCAGCGGGATGCCAGCGGCCACTATGTAAACGGGCGCCTTCTGCTGACAAGGGCGTGCTTAGAAACCGCTCTTTAATCAAGCGATAAACGGTATAGCTCATCGCTGACGTTAAGCGTAGATGCCGTGCTCAATCCGGCCCAGCACGGTATGGACCATTCCAAAGCCAACCAGCGTGTCTAATAAAGCCAGTGGGGTTTGCCGGTGAAGTTCGGCCAGGGGCACTCGTAACCAGCGGCTCAACACATCAGCTCGCTCATCGAACACGTCCAGGCCATGGCGAATCAGGGCTTCCAGCAACAGGAGCCGCTCAGAGGCATTGCTGTCGAGCCGTACCTCGGGGCGTAGTCGGTGCAGGGTACGCTCAGAGAGATTAAGGATAGGGGCCATCTCTTTGTCGGTTAGGCCAATCAACTGAGCGACCTCGTCGGCCTTATGCCGACTAAGACCAGCGCGGGCCTGCTCGACTAAACCAAAGCCGCTATCCGCTCTACCTGTTTCAATAACTAACTCCATAATAAGTGCTATTTGACACGAATATATATGCCATTTGGCGTAAAGACAAATTTGGGGCCACAACTCGGCTAATTAGCCAGTTTAAGCAGGGTTTCATGAAATACTCCCGTTTGATACGATTAGAACATTCATGTATCTGCTTCAGAAAATGGGCGTTAATTGAAACACCAACTTTCCTACCTCCAGTAGAGTCTTTAACTGGCGAAGCTAGGGCAATGGGATACGCAAAAGTCATTTAAGAGATGAATTCGGTAAATGATGTCAACGCTTAACTGGTACATCGTGAAAATGTCTAATTTACCTGCATCTTAATTCATCCTACTTTATGCTTCAAAACTACTTTACGGTCGCGGTTCGTAATTTGTGGTCACAAAGGACGTATACGCTGCTCAATGTGCTGGGCCTAAGCGTTGGGCTAGCGGGTGGACTTCTGATTTTTCTGTTTCTCCGCTACCATCTCAGCACCGACCGACACCAGGCTAACTTCGACCGACTGGTTCGATTCAGCACCGACCTCCATCTGGAGGACGGCACGGTAGAACCGAGCGCGGGAGCTCCCCCGCCGTTGGCAAAAACGTTACGAGCCAGCTATCCACAGGTTGAACAAGCGGCTTTTATGCTGAATTATCCTGACATTAACGTCAGTTTTCAACGAACTGCTGGTGCACCACTAACACGCTTCATAGAACATGATGGCATCGTTTTCGTCGAATCTGAATGGCTTGATGTGCTGACCTACACTTGGCTGGCCGGGAACCCCAAAATCGCGCTGAAGGCACCGAATCAGGTGGTGCTGACCGAATCTTGGGCGAAGCGGTATTTTGGTACGGTGACCTGTTTATCTAAACAGATCACCCTTCAAAACAACGTTGTAACAACTGTAGTAGGTGTAATCGCTGACGCACCCGGCCCGACGGATACCCTTGTGCAAATGTTGGTTTCGCTGCCTACCGCTTACGCAATGGGCATCGACAAGCGCATGGCCGACGACTGGTACGTACCCAACAGTACGAACCGGGTATACGCTCGCCTGAAAGATCCATCAGCACTGGCTGAGCTACAACGGGCCATGCCTGCCTTTCGAAAAAAGTACTACGGCAAGGCCGCCCACTTTTTTCACTTTATTATTCAGCCCTTCGCTGACCTGCACACCGATGTACTTCGTGATCCTGCCCATACCATCCGGTTACCGTTACTATGGTCGCTGGGAATTATCGGCCTGCTGTTAGTGGTAGTGGCCTGCATCAACTTTATCAATTTATCGACCGTACAAGCATTCCGACGCAGTAAAGAAATCGGCATACGCAAAACGCTGGGCAGTTCGCGGGGTCAACTTATTCGGCAGTTTCTAGCTGAAACCGCACTAGTCGTGGGGCTAGCCACGAGCTTAGGCTTATTACTTACCTTGCTGCTTCTACCCTTATTCACGGATTGGGTACAACTCCCGCTCCAGCTGCGCTTCGATGGGGTAACGGTGGGATTCGTTGGGTTGTTAGCTGGCGGGATTCTGCTGCTGGCGGGTGGTTATCCGGCTATTATACTATCGAAGTGTTCACCCTGGGCTGCCCTGACGGGTTCTCTTAAAACAACATCCGGCGGTGGGCTGACCTTGCGCCGGGTGCTGGTCGTAGCGCAGTTTACAGTCTGTCAGGTCTTATTACTCTGCGCGCTCGTCGTGACTCGGCAGACTCACTACATGCAACAGGCCGATCCCGGTTTCACTAAAGATAATGTAGTCATTGTGGACCTGCCTTACAACCAGAAAGCCCGGCATGACGCCTTTAAACAAAAGCTACTGGCCTATGCAGGGGTACAATCCGTTAGTTTGTCTGTGGTACCCCCAGTTACCCCAGCCATGTACGGTGGACAAGTGAAATTCAATGGCAGACCCGATTGGGAGAAATTTCCGATCCGCGACCGTCTGGCCGATGCCGACTATCTGAGTACATACGGATTGCACTTGCTAGCCGGGCGTAATATTACGCCGGGCGATACCATCCGCGACTACGTTATCAACGAGACACTAATGCGCAAACTTGGCTACCATGACCCTAAACAAATCTTGGGTAAACCGATGTTGCATTATCTCTCTCATGTGCCGTTACCCATTGTAGGTGTCGTGAAAGATTTTTATCAAAAATCAATGCGCGATGAAATCAGCCCGTGCGTCATTGCCTGCTGGCCAGAATGGTACCGCAAAGCGGGGGTTCGTATTGCCGGACACAATATGACGCAGACGCTCGATCAACTTGAGAAGAGTTGGCAGGAAGTGTTCCCCGATGAGGTATTCACCTACCAGTTTTTGAACGATGAAGTAGCCAACATGTATAAGACCGAGATGCTAATTGTGCGACTAGTCAACGCCTTCACGATACTGGTCATTTTGATTGGGTGCCTGGGGTTGTATGGCTTAGTATCCTACGTGGTCGTCCAGCGCAGAAAGGAAATCAGTATTCGCAAAGTACTCGGCGCGTCAGTAAGCAGTGTTGTGGCCCTGTTAGCCGGAGATTTTCTTAAATTGGTTTTCGTAGCCATCCTACTAGCTTCACCACTGGCCTACTATGTTATGTATCGCTGGTTGGCTGACTTTGCCTATCGTATAGATCTTTCCTGGGTTGTCTTCATGCTGGCGGGCTTGCTGGCTGTGGGTATTGCGCTATTGACGGTAAGTTTTCAGAGTATTCGGGCCGCCTTGATTGACCCGGTCAAGTCGTTACGAAGCGAATAGTCTCACGAATCAGCTATTCTCAAGAAAACGCTCATTCATGAAACAGTTATGTTTCCCCTCGACGTCAAGCGATTTCTATGATTCTAAAATCGTATATTCGGATTGTAAACTCGATGGACATGCATTCTGATCTTGCTCAATTATCCAGCCGACAGAAGGAAATTTTAGGATTGATCGCCAGCGATCAGCCTGTCGATATCATTGCTAGGCGACTATCGTTGACCACCCATACTATTCGAGGTCATCAGCAATTGATGATACGTCTATTTGAGCTCAACGATGAGCCTTCTTTAATTCAGTTAGCCAAATCAACATAACTGTAGTGGTATTGGCATGCCACCGACTGAGATAGAGATAGGCATATATCAAAAATAAGGTTGCCATTATTCTTGAAAAACGCTCCCCCGTGAGAAGAAACAATTAGTATGAAAATGGCCAAGGCTATAACGGTGAACCGTGACACTTCGGTTATTTGGCAAATCGTAGACCGAAATCATGGCGCTTATCCACTACGCGCTTAATGAGCCCAATCTGGCCACAGTGGTACATGGTGTGCTTGATGTTCCAATCAATGGCCTCCCGTTTTGTCGTGGCGATTGGATGAGGAGTAGGGTTTGGCTCTAACGGATTAGCCAATTCCGAAACGTGCAGCGTCGCTAGGATCGCCAACGACTTTTGTTGCATAACCAGTAAGTCAGCGCCTAATTTAGCTGACGCTACTTTGCCTACTGATTGGGCAGGACCAGATAGGGTGAACAACTCACTATATTCTCGGATAGGAAGCTGTTGGAGAATCTCCATTTGGTGGCCTCGAATCACCAGTATAGAATGGAAATACTGACTGATAATCAAATGCCCAACTTGCCAATCTATACTGGATTCGACAGTGGGCGGAATAATCTTCCACTTATCAAGGGGCAGAGCCTCAACTAGCTTATTAGTCCACTGGTAGGCATCAGCGGTCTGGTTGATCAACATCTGGATTTCAGTCATGAGTAGTTAACAAGTTTGGCTTAGCAGAAAAGCGGATTGTATTCTTATCGGCGAAGTTATTGTAACTATCTTAAAAAGCTTGCGTGTGCTCGTTTTGGAATACGACTTTGGGGTTGTTAAAGTGAAGCGTCTATCCATTGCAAGACCGTCTCACTAAATCGCTCCCACTTGAAACGAACAGCGAACTGAGTATCTGTTATTCGGGCTTATAGTGAGATGCTTCACGAGTGCGTTTAAAAAGGTAGAACGGTAAACATCTGATTACTCACTTCGCAAACTCTTGACCGGATTCATAAGGGCGGCTTTCACGCTCTGAAAACTCACCGTTAGCAGCGTAATGCCGATGGCCAGTAGGCCAGCCAGTGCAAAGACCCACCACTCGATCTGGATGCGGTAGGCGAAATCCTGCAACCAGCGGTTCATGACATACCACGCTAGGGGAGAGGCAACCGTGATGGCAATCAGAACCAGTTTCAGGAAGTCTTTGGAGAGCAAACCAACAACGCCTGACACACTGGCCCCCAGCACTTTTCGGATACCAATCTCTTTAGTGCGCTGTTCTGCGGTAAACGTGGCCAGCCCAAACAGACCAAGGCAGGCGATAAAAACGGTCAGGCACGCGAACAGGCGGTAGAGCAGGCCCATCTGTTGCTCGGCTTTGTAATAGTTGTTCAGGCTGTCTTCGTAAAAACGGCCGTAAAACGCGGCTTCGGGCATCACACGGGTATAAACCGCCTTTACTTTTTCGACCGTCTGGCCCACATTCTTCGTCTGTAATTTTACGCTCCCACCGTAATAATACTGGTCTTTGGCCACCATCACTACAGGCTGGATACCCCCCTCTTTGGCGGAGTTCGTGTGAAAGTCGTTCACAACGGCCATAATCGGAGCGGTTCCCAAACCGAATACCCGAAGGTTATGGCCAATTACCGAAGCCGGATTTTTGATACCCAGCTTCTTAAGTAGCGTTTCGTTGACCACAAATTGGGTTGTTGTGTCGGTGACCGCGTAGGGCAGCCCGGCCAGTACCCGGATGCCGAACGTGTTGAAGTAATCCCCATCAACCATTTTCATGGATGCCGTGAAATCTTCTTTTTTTGCGAGGTTGGTAAAGGCAAAGTTGCTCTGCCACTTATTGGCCGATGAAGGAAGGTCAGACATGAACGAGACGGCCTGCACCCCTGGTACCTGAAGCAACTCCTGCCGGAGCGTTACATACCGGGTACGGTAGGTGGGATCGGTGACAAAGGTAAATACCCCCTCTTTGGTGAATCCAAGCTTCATCTGACCCAGGTAATCCATCTGCTGCAAATTTATTACGGTGCTTATTATCAGCACCAGCGCTGCTGTGAATTGACCTACAATTAGGCTTTTGCGGAGGGTGATACCCCGCAGCCAGCCCCGCCCTGCCTGCCGTCGGAACACATCAAGCGGGCTGAACGACGACAGCACGAAAGCCGGGTACAGCCCGGCCAGCAAGGTCAACAACACCATTAGTCCTCCCAACACCGGCGCCAGGTCAGGACGGAAATAGAGCGATGCGTCAGTTGGCACCTGGAACAGGTCAGTTAACAACGGCAGCAATGTGTAAGTTAAGGCCATGCCCAATCCCAATGATACGGCTACTAGTAGGCATGTTTCGGTCAGAAACTGTCCCACCACTTGCCGCTGAAGACTACCCAACACCTTGCGAACGCTCACTTCTTTGGCTCGCTTTCCCGCCAGCGCCGACGCAATGTTGACAAAATTGATGCAGGCCATCAGCAACAGCACCGCCCCCACCGTGGTCAGATTCCGCAGCCGCTGATGGGATACGGTCGGCACATTGGAAGAAAACGTGTCGAACCGTTCGTCATGGTGCAGATCAGCCAATGGACTCAGAAAGTGCGTTTTTTTATCGTTGTCCCCCCGTCCGTCGTAGTGTTTACGCGAGAAAGTTTCTAGGAGCCGATTGGCGGACTCGACGGAGAAGTTGGCCGGTAGCTTCACAAAAACATGATCGTTGCTGGATGAGTTGCCCCAGTCATCGAACCCGCCGAAGCCAAATACCTGCGCTTTATCGGCTTTTTTGGTAGCGTAGGAAATAACCAGATTCATTGGGAAGCTGGTATTCGGGGGAGCGTCAGCCAGTACGCCCACTACCCGCATGTTGACGATATTGTTGATACGAAGAAACTTACCGACCGCCTGCTTGGGGTCCTTGAAATACTTGCGGGCAAAGCGTTCCGATAGGGCCACCACGTTTGGTGCGGCCAGTGCTTGTGGCTGGCCGATGAGCCAGGGGAAGTGGAACATCCGAAAAAACGCCGGTCCAACCAGTAGACCCTCATCGCGTTCAAAGTATTTCACAGGCGCATCCAGCGTCTTGGCGTTGGTGCCCAGCACAGTCACCTGCGGGTCAAGGGTTCCAAACACCGGCACGATTTCGGTAAACTGCGGAATATCGGTTTTCAAGGCCGCCGCCACTGGCAAGGGGCTACCCGAACCTTCGGTTTGGGTACCATCCCGTAGCACTTGCTTCCTCACAACACGGTGAATACGTTCAGTCTCCGGGTGGAACTGATCGAAACTCCGTTCGTAGCGTACCACCATGAACAGGAGCAGCGAAGCGGCTATGCCGATACTCAGGCCGAGGATATTTAACAAGGTGTAGCTCCGGTTACGAATCAGGGTTCGAAGAGCGATTTTGAGGTAGTTTAGTAGCATGGTTGTTAGCCGTTTTTCTCCTGTTGGGTCACATACAAATGCGCTAACTGAACGGCTCAACTATCATACCACGAGTAGCAAAACAGGCTGGGACGTCAGGAGGGCGAATTGAGATGGAAAAATTGTACGAATTCGGACAGCCAATGTCCGTTTTTGTCGCCCGTATGCGCGCGATTGCGTTGGACAGATATTAAAATCAAGTGTTCCATGAAACGCTCCTAGGTGAGACGAAGGAACGTTCATGCATCTGATTCAAGAGATAGGCGTTAAAAGAAACGTCCTTGTTCAACTCAACTGTTTCAGCAGTCAGATTGCTTTACAATGATTACTGCTGTGAAGACGTTGAATCCTACCGCGTCTTGAGAATTGGTTTACTCTTATAATAATCCATCACTACCCCCACTCAGTCGAATTGATCATCCCCAATCACCACATCTGGCTGGTAACCTGTTTCATCAATCTTGCCGTGCAACGTCCAGTCGGATCGCACGGTCGCCACATAGCCTTCATAAAGACCACAGATAAGACGGTAGGGGCGTACCGTCCCGTAGTCCATCGTGCCACTCGTCGGACTGCCAAACAGCGTTACCTTCTGGCTTTGCCGGGCATATTCGAGCAGTAATTCCGCACTACTTGCCCCGCCACTATCAATCAACAAAGCGATCTTATGAGGCATCTTGACTACACTATCTCGTCGAATGGTGCGTCCAGGATAGCTGATCAGTTTGCCCTCTACCTTTTCGGTTACACCCGGGTCAACAATGGGTTGCGTATAGATCAAGCGGACGAATTCATCCCACGACTCTAAGCTCCCACCACCACCGGCATTACCCCGCAAATCGATAATCAAATGGGGTGTTCGACCAATGACTTCTTTGTGGTGACTCAACACGGTATTGAAGGCTGAATCAGCCACGTTAAATGAGCTTAGTTTCAAGTAACAAAAGTTGGCGTCAATGACGTTGAAACTCAGGTTGGGAAGCTGCTTCTGTTGGGTCAACAAATCGACGGTTCGGGCTAGCTGAGCCGGCTTATCAAACTTAGGCACGGTGCGTATCCAGTAGCCGCCAAAGCCGGAAAATTTGAGAATATCTCCCTGTAAAGACGCCGTGTAGTTGGCGGGTGTAAAATCCCGAAAGTAGTAGACCGCTTCAAATCGTTTTGATGAGCGCTGTTTCAAGCTAAACTTGATCAACCCGGCTTGCCAGTTTTCCACCTTTGTACTGGCAATACTGCCGGTGTATTGACTGGGGTCTTTCTTGTCCCGGTGAAGAGTCACTTGATACAGATCATCGACATCGCGCCAGGTGCCTTCGATGGGGGCTAAGCGCGCTTGGTTGGCCGATAAATAGCGGGTGATCTGAGCAGGAGAGTCGTTGTCACTGACTGGTTTTCGGGCAGTGGATGGCTGGTTCGCAAAGTCAATGGTAAAGTGGTCATCCTTAAAAAAGGCTATATATTTTTCAAGGATGGGTAGGCAAGTGTTTGGTGAAGCAAGCTCGGCTTGTTGCTCCAGGCTTTGGCACAGTTGCTGATACTGGTTGAGGGCATTACTGGCCGTCTTATCCTCAAAGCCCGCGTACCGGCTTTTGGCCACTTGGATTAGGGCATTCAGATTGGCTTTACAGCTACAACTATCCGTTTGTTGGGCATGCCCCCAGGTAGAGAAGATAACAAGGGAAAAGATCACGAAAAGGTGTTTCACACGAGTGGGGAATAGGCGCAGGATGGCGTTTCAATCTAGGAAAAGTAACGATCTTATCAAACGCTTGTCTCATAATTCACTTTGGCAATTTCAGCACATTTCCGCTTCCACCTTTACCCTACTTTTGACCAAACTACCAACGCATTCAATTGATGAAATCCATCTCGCCAAACATCTTTGTCAATGACGTACAAGCAACCATCACCTTTTACACCAAACTCGGCTTTATATTAACTGATGAAGTGACTACGCCCGAAGGCGAAAAAGTATTTGCCCTGATGGCGAACGGAAGCGTATCCTTCATGTTTCAGAGCTTTGCCAGCATTGAAGGTAAGCACCCGATGGTGAGTCGTGCCGAGGGAGGATCGCTTTTGTTGTACATCAGCGTGGATAATATCCGTCAGTATTATGCCTATATCAACGAACGCGTAACCGTACTCACCGGCCTGGAGAAAACGTTTTACGGGGCTACTGAATTTTCGCTCTGCGACAACAATAATTACCTGCTAACTTTTGCCGAACATGACTAAGCAGCAACTCAATCCACTGGACGTAACACCGGCAGAAGTAAAAAAGCTGCGCGCGCTGAAAATCAAAAAGAGTGAAATGCACCTGCACACAATAGAGGTATTGCAGCAACTACTTGATACGTCAAGGATCAGGGCGATGGAGCTGTTTGCGCTATCGGAGTTTCAAAGTCTTCCCTCAGTCGGCATACGCTTTGCGCATGACCTTATCTGGTTGGGATACTATTCCCTACACGAGCTAAAAGGGAAAGACCCAGCCAAGCTCACGGATCAATATGAATTGGACAAAGGGGTATGGACAGATCCCTGTGTTGAAGATCAGTTTCGGCTTGTTGTACATTTTGCCAACCACCCAACCAGTAAACTTAATTGGTGGGACTTCACTGCGGAGCGCAAAGCCTTCCGCGAAAAATACGGCTATCCTGCCACGCGGCCAAAGAAGCCTTGGTTTGAGTTAGCTCAGTACCAAACGCGCAACCAAATACCAGCTACGCAGGAGGCCACCCAAAAAGACCTGCATAAAAAACTGAAACTCGCATTGTCGTACATGACTAAACATCCAGCCGAAAAAATTACTATCGCTCAGCTGGCTGACTTAGCCCATCTCTCCCCCTATCATTTCATCCGCCTCTTCCGCAGCGCCTATGAACTGACACCCCTGCAATACCTCACGCGGCTCCGACTAAAGAAAGCCTCTTTGTTATTAAAAAAATCAGATGTCACCGTAGTCAACATCGTTCCCCAATGTGGCTTTGAGAACGATAGCGCTTTTATTCGCTTGTTCAGAAAGGAATTCAGAATGACACCAATAGCTTACCGGAAGCAGTTTGGGGAGAAGAAATAATCTTTCCTTCAACTCTACGTGCTTTCTTTCGTTCTCCTTCCTACGAAGCTTCTTTCTAATCAAATTGCATTCAGTATCGCAGAAAAGAATTTTTTCAAGATTAGAGTTAAGACGATTTATTTCTCAGAAAAACACTCTTTTACTAATCAGCTCAGCCTAAATCGAATTGAAAAGAGAAAAGAGTAGCAGTACCTATCATGGCCAGATTTGATCGTCCACCCGCAACCACAAAGCGGGACGAACTCCGCCCCCGTCTCTGGGACTGCCAAAGACACCATTGCCACGGACATAAACATGGCCATGTTTGTTGATACTCGCACCCGTGCGCCCGTAATAGCCAGGCGACCGAAGCCGCCAACTGTGGAAATCAGTACCGTATCGAGCTTGGCGATTAGCGTTGTTTTCGTCGTCAATCAACCAGGTTTGCCTCCCTTTATTCCTTAGGTTTGCCCGGCTGTTGCCAAAATACTGGCAGACTTCTTCCAAGCTCAGCAAGAATAAGTGATCCGTGGTATCTGACCCCCCTTTTGTGTTGAACCAGGGGTTGTCAACATTCTTGTTTGTCACCTCAATAATTCTTGCCTTCTCGTCTTGGCTGAATGTAGAATAGATTTCCTGATTAAGGTATTGCCTTAACGCACAATCGGCCCAAGTTATGTCGACAAACTGGTGGTGATACCATCGCAGATCCACTATATCTTGGGTAATGATCAGCGCCCTGTGCCCCTCTTCAACGGCAAGTACCTGCCACGTATACATGCCAAAGGTAATTAGGTCGTGTTTTACCATTCTTAAAGTGCCGGTTCGTCCATCGCTCCATTCTAAGCAGCATTAAAACGCTATTTTACTTGTTCTCAAATAAGGCTCCTGTGCGAGACGAAAAAACGCCCATGCATATGCTTCTTAAATGGGGCGTTTTTAGAGATGGTCAACCGGTGAGAATAGAATAGAAAAAAGATAGTTAAATTCGTAACCTTCACTTGTCAATTAACCGCTCCACTTTCGGAGGAGTAGATACCAGCCATATTCCCGTTCCGACTTATCACAGGTGTAGCCAAGGTTCCAGCACCATTAAAGCCCAACTCTTTTACAAGCAGCGATTTGCCAGTTACAGCATCAAGGATAAACAAGCTTGACGCTCCCCCCCCCAGTTGATAAAGCTTATTATTAAAAAATACAGGGCAAGAGTAGACAATTCCCCCTGTATTAAATCGCCATTTTTCTTGCCCGCTAGCCGCATCGAGTGCATAAAGATAAAAATCTGTACTGCCAATGTAGACCATACCATTTGTAGCAACAGGGCTCGAATCAATTCGTTTGGTCGTTTCAAATTCCCATCTTTTTTGACCTGATTTCGCGTCAATTGCATATAACTTACTATCAAGACTTCCTATATAAATAAGGCCATTATATATAGTTGGGCTTGAATTAATAGCACCGTCAAATTTGAATTTCCAGATCAGCTCTCCATTCGTTACATCTAGACAATAGAGATAAGGAGTTGACTGCTCATAACCGCCGAAAAATACTTGGTTTTTGTAAACCGTCGCACTAGTAGCCGTTATTGCGGGGTATTTCCATCTCTGAGCTCCAGTTTTGCTATCTAATGCATAAAAGTTACCCTTGAGGCCGAAATTCCCCGCAAATACAACACCGTTGTAAACAGCTGGATTAAATTTAAAGCTTCGATCACCAATTGCTGAAAAAACCCATCGTTTTATTCCTGAAGGAACATCAATTGCATAGAGCTTATTATTACACCCTATATAAACTATACCTTCTGAATATACAGGTGATGAGGCAATTACAGTATTTTCAAGAAATATATCCTTAATTACTGTGCCACTGTCTTCATCCATTATTAAGAGGCTGCCTCCACTACTACCTACATAAATCAACCCATCCTGTACGATTGGGCTCGAATAAACCGGAAAAATATCTTTAACCCATTTCTCCTGACCGGTTTCAGCATTATAGGCATACATACCTTTACCAAGACTGGGTGCGTAAATAAAAGGGGGTTTATCACTCTGTACAATCGGCTGGTCGTCTTTTTTACAACTCCACACACATAGGCAGATAAAGATAAAAAAGGTTATAGTACGCAGGTTGAATAACATATCAAATGTGAAATCTCGCTACCAAGGTAAGTGATTTTAGATAAATAATAGCTTAACAAGTATATAAGCTCAACCCTAACTATCTATTCTTTTCAAGATAAAATCTTCCAGCGAAAATCTTTATGCCTCTAAATAAATCAGAGTTTAGTGGATAAATTTAGACTCTTATACGGATGTCCTAGACACCCGTTCATCTGACACTTGATACTTATAAAATAGATTGAGACCACAGGTTTTTATATTCTCAGAGAAGGCTCCCTCAGGAGACGCATACTCTTAAATGAGGCCTCTAATTGGACGGCGTGTTTTAAGAACTGTGAAGTGGTACCGCACCGGCGGACCGGCCACTGCGGTACTATCCGTAGCAAACGTAGCTTTGTAAGTTTATAATTATGTGCATTTCTAGCTGTTCAAATCATAACAAGTGCAGTCCTCTCTATTAGGAGATCTTCCCCAAGACATTAACGACACACAAACTCATGGAAGAGAAAGTCTTGACCCAACTTCGGTGGTTAAAAATCTATACGTTTACGAGCACTGCCATCTTCGCCCTTTATTTGTTTACTGCAAACAACTCCAGCAATGCCCCGCAGCGATTTAAGGAAATAGACGTAGAACGGATTAACGTGGTTGAAAAGGATGGAACCCTTAAAATGGTCATTAGTAATGAGGCAAAGCAACATCCCGGTATTGTGGATGGTAAAGTTATAGCTCCTCGTAAGCGTTCTGCAGGAATCATTTTCTTCAATACGGAAGGGGATGAATGTGGAGGGTTGGTCTATGAAGGCACTAAAAAGCATGCATCCCTGGCTTTATCGATTGATCAATATAAAAATGATCAGCTCATGCAGTTACAGTATGATGAAAAACTTGATGATAAGCAGCGAGCCCGGTCATATGGGTTGAAATTATGGGATCGACCCGACAATTTCACGCTTGGCCAACTGGTAAACCGACTCGACTCGTTAGAAAAACTGAATAACGAAACCTTGTACAAAAAAGGCATAGCTGATTTGGAAGCAAAACGCCTTCTTGGGAACGAGCGCCTTTTCGTAGGAAAAACGTATCGGTCAGAAACCGGTTTATTCATTCGTGATGAAGCGGGTAATGCCCGTATCAAGCTGTACGTCGATAAGAAGGGGGAAGCAAAAATCGAATTATTGGATGCCGCTGGTAAAGCCCTCCCTCTTCATTGAAGAGGTATACAAAGCGTAATTAATATTAGTTCATGAAGGACCGTATGCTACCGATTAGATTGGACAGATATTAAAAATCACTGCCTCACAATTCGCTCTCAATGCAAGATTAATTGAGTATCTCTCACTAGCCATACACAGTCAAATTTTAACCGGTACCGAATGCTATGCTGTACCCGGACAGAGGTACCTTTTGCCGCTATAGCCAACTTATCAAAATAGTTTTCTAATTTTGGCTCATTACAGGCTACTAACATATCCCCCCTACGTTTACCCCTTTTTCTAAAAAAAGGGTAGGATGTCCATCATCTGACACGTAAACGACTTCTCCAACTCACCTTATTGGGGTAGTTGGTTCTCACTCCTATTCCATTGCCACGGTAAGGAATGTATTGGTCTGCTGACCCACATCCTGACCTTGTTGTAGGCAATTCACCCTGACGGTTGAGTGTACCGTTCCCACTAGCTGTCAAAACATGTTAGTAGCATGACAACTAAGAATCAATTAACGATTGCTATCCTGGGTGGGGCTGGTAAAGCGGGTCGCCCCTTAGTCCAACAAGCGCTGGCCGCCGGTCACACCGTCCGGCTTCTGCTACGCCACCCTCAAGCATTTGATCTAGCCCATGAACGGCTCGAGATTGTTCATGGTGATGTTCGTGACCGGGCTTGTGTCCACCAACTGTTGGCAGGCACTGACGCTTTATTAAGCACACTGGGTCATACCAAAGGAGAGCCCAAACCTATGATGGCGGCTGCGACTCAGACTTTCGTCACCAGTATGGAAGAGCTGGGTATTCGTCGTTGTGTGGTGGTCAGTAGTCTGTTTGTGACAGGCCGTGAAGCGTTGGACCAGAAGACCCAAGAAGCCGCCGATTATATGCAACAGCATTTTCCGTTGTTTATGGATAACCGGCGGTTAGAGTTTGAGCTACTCTCAGGAAGCTCACTGGATTGGACGTATGTACGGGTCCCTCTGATTACCCAGGGCCCCGCTAGGGGTGGCGTTGAGGTAAGTCTCAACCATCTACTCGGCCAACAAATTTCGGCCGTTGATTTAGCCGACTTTCTATTAAGTCAGGTGATCGACCAGCAATATATTGGGCAAGCCCCTTTTGTGGCCAGTAAACAGTAAGAATAGTTTACGATCAGTACATACAAAAGAGCCAGTATATACTGGCTCTTTTTTAATATAGGTGTGATCACAAAGCCAACTTGTCTAAGTTAGAATTCTTAAAAAAACGCCCCTAAACGAGAAATACGTTGCGTAAACCGATTCGGCTATCGTTTTAAAAGTATACCATTTAAACCCTAATCCCAAAAAACAGGTCATACAGAAAAACAACCTGTTATGAAATTATTGTCTTTGGGGCTAATGGGAGTCCTTTTTGTGAGTACTAGTGTGTTATCCGGCTGTCGAGAGCAGAAAACCTTAACCACCAACAAGTGTCCAGAAGCCTCTGAGTTTGTTCGGCAGGCCAATGACCTGGAGGGTACAGTATATTACGATTCGGACCAGGACCGATATGGCATTCAAGTGGCTACCAGCATGGATTCGGCTGATATGGGCCTGACTTGCAATCTGCCAAAGTCGTATCAGAAAGCGCAATGTAAAGTCCGCTTCAGTGGTCAGTACTATGCCTACGCTAAGCCAGTCAACGCGCCAGCTGGCTATAAGCATTACTATCTGACGCTGGACTCGATTCAGCAGCGCTAATCAATCATTAATTCTAATTCAGTACGGTACATCATGAAAAGAAAGTACAGCCAAGCTATCATTGTAATAGCTAGCTTATTGATGTGATGCACAGGGGTGTATGCCCAAAGGTCGTGTCCCAATACGCCCGCTGTAATCAACGTATCAGTGTATATCGTCAACCGAAAGTGGACAGATGGGGGTGAAAAGAGAAGAGACGGGTTTAAACACTTTGTACTCGCTGAAAAATATGGTTTTTCCGTCGTTTCAGCATTGATAACTGTTTAGTTTTTTGCCGCTCTGCTACGATTTGCTCCTGACGGCCCCAATACGCATCGGCGGGACGTACGTTATCCAGTGACTCATGATACCGCTGGTGATTATAATACTCCACCCACTCCGTTAAGCGCGCCCGCAACTCATCCGGACTGTAATAAGGCTCCAGTAGCAGCACATTTTTCATCGACCGATGATAGCGCTCTATTTTGCCTTGCGTCATAGGATGGAATGGCGCACTACGAATATGCTCAATGCTTTCCCCTTTTAAATACCGTGAAACATAGGCTGAACCATTGTCCGACAGCATACGTGGTCGCTGACCAGCCGTCAAACTACTGGCTTTCAGAGCCGCTTGCACGGTTCGTTCCATGTCCGTGGCCAGCATACCGGGGCACAATTCCCACGCTAAAATGTATCGGGAATAATCATCCAGTACTGTCGAGAGATAATACCATCCCCAGTTCTTGATCTTGAAATACGTAAAATCGGTTTGCCAGAGCTGGTTGGGAGCCGTCGTGGGGTTGTAGAACTGATCGGCAGCTTCCATCAACCGGTAGGCTGGGGTTGTGATTAAGCCCCGACTTTTCAGAATCCGGTAAACGGTAGACTCCGAGACAAACCACCCCTCATTATCAACAATATAGCAGGCTAGTTCTCGGCAAGATAAATCAGGACGTTTTAGGGCCAGTTCTACTACGCGGCCCTTTTCAGCCGGTGGCATCGGACCGCCGAAGCGGTTGGTTCCAGGCACTCGTGCGCCGATAAGCCGGATCAGCCAGGCCATCATAGCCACTTTGCAAATAGCGTTTGTACCACTGATAAAACGTCGATCGATTGATACCTAACTCCTTTAGGGTGGCTTTAACGCTCAAAGGCGACTGTTCGACCAACGTAATGATCTCCATTTTCTCAGACTGAGTCATGTGATGGTAGCGATTAGTCGTCGGCTTTAAGGCTTTTTTTTAATACCCGATTCTCTAAGCTCAATTCAGCCATCAGTTGTTTGAGGGCTTCATTTTCTGACTTAATGGATTGTACTTCCGGGGCGGTAGCTTCCCGGGTGGTATCGCCTGCCAATCGTTTTTTCCCCGCTTCCAGGAACTCTTTACTCCACCGATAATAAATGTTGGTATTAAGGCCTTCGCGTCGACAAATCTCGGCTACTGACTGTTCACCTTGCAAGCCTTCCAGCACAATACGAATCTTTTCTTCAGCAGTATACTGGCGTCGGGTCTGCCGTTGGATGTCTTTGATAATGGATAAGGCCGGCTTGCGCTCAGATGCAGTTGAAGCGGATTGGGCCGTTTTGGAACGGTTAGGCGGGGACTTTTTGGCTGAATTGGACATAACCAAGGTGGTTTAAGTGAAACAACCGGGTCGCCGGTGCGATTACTGAATTGTCTCTTCCCATTTTCACCCTATTTGTCCACTTTCATTTGACGACGTACATCAATAGGCCAATTAGTGGCTTTTTATTTATCAAGGCATTATGAATGAGACCGCTGGAGAGGTCGTTGTATTCAGGTTAGGGAACGTCGATTTACCAACATTTGGGTCTGTATAGCTGTTGCTCTGGACCGATTCGCCATAAAGCCGTACATAGACCGTTTGGTTAGTACTGAACCCAGCTGTTATAAGATCATCTTTGGTAAAGCCCCCGGTTACATTGTTGTTGAGGGCCGAAACGACCGGTGAGACATACCGATAGTTGGTACTAGAAACGGCCGGATCAGTGCTCAAAAAGTAGCGCACATAGCCTCTATTGGTGGCGGTGGGCGTTGGCGATACCGAGTAGAGCAAACTTACTCCTGGTCCACCGTTATAAGTAGTGCCCGCCACCGATAAGGAGGTTACAGAAGTGGTCGCCGTTTTCCCCAGAATGATCGTAGGCAGGGTTGAAGCGGTTGCCGACTGAGTATGAGCTACCCCAAATAAGCGATATGAACCGATACCCCCTTTACTCAGGGTCAGATCATGTAGCCCATAGGGCAGGCTAGCTAATGAATACTTTCCACTGGCATCAGTGGTGGCGCTTAAGCTGCTCAGATCATCCACTGTTACGGTAACACCACTATGATCAGTAAGGGGATTGATCTTATCATCCCAAAGCTGAACGGTACCTTGCAATGGCCCCCCAGCTGGAGTGGGGGTTTGATTCGTATCGTTGCTGCAAGAGGAGATAATAGCCCAGCAACTTAGTGCAATTAGATAAAGATAGCTAAACGAAAGCTTCATAGAATTATCAGTATTTGGAACACATTATGCAAAGCCCATTTGAGCCTATTTTTATCGTTCAATAATTAGGCCATTTCTTGGAATAGTTTCTTAACATAAGACTTATTATCTAACAAAAAGACCTGTTTGTGACGCAAGCAAGCCTTTTTGTTAGATAATAGCGATCTACTACCGCTGTACTTTGGCACTGGCTAGGAGTTGCTGGACTTGCTTGAAGGTGCGTTGATAGCTGGCTTTTTCGGCCGCACTAACGAAACCCTGCTTTTTGACCACTTCGACTACTGACGTTCGTACATCACCCAGTTGGCTGTACATCTGGTTAGCTGTTTGCTGAGTCAATGTGTGTGCTTTAATGGCCTGTCCTAGGCTGGCTTGTAATGTAGCTGCTTTCAAGCCGATGGCTTCTTGATCAGCTTGATTGACCACGAGTTGCTTGTCCAGATGCACCTCTAAGCCGGTCCCCTTCACCAATTGAATCAGTGCCTCGGATGGGGTCAGTTTTCCTTTTACAGCCGGATTGTGAAACGCCTGAGCGGCTTTCGGGTCATATTTGATTGGACAACTAATTTGACCAGCTAGTTGGCTGAGTGCTTTGTCGAGTCGATTAGGCGCGATGTTGATGGTGGCGGGCAGCTGCGGACAAGCCGTCTGTGCTTGACCGATAGTGGTAACTACCGTCAGCACAGCGATGGCAGCAAGGGAGTAAAGTGGGTTTGTTTTCATCGGTTGTTATTTGATAAGGTAATCTAAGTGTAGCCTTATTGAATAAGTATCGAATAATAACCGGCCTAAATTGTATGCATTCTTAAGTATTTTTACGACTAACTAACCAGCCTTTGAAAGCCAGGTCATTATCAGTAGGCTGCTCACCAAATCCCTTCTTATCTGTTACTATTTTCCCGCTTCTACATGTCAAGCCTATGATGGGTCAATCTTAGAATATTCTTTTAACAAGAGATTACTTATGCAACTTAACTAAGAAAAGTACTATCTCTGAGACAATTAATTTTTAGAAAGAACGTATATGAAATTATCTTTACTTAGTCGTACAATGACGCATAAGTTGATCTTTTAGAGGAATAGTTGGTAAGCCAGGAACATTTCAAATTCTCATACAACCCTCAAATGAATGGACTATTCCTATCCGTTGGCCTTCAATAAACGGCCATCAATTCGGAAGGGTGCGTTCTCCATAATCTTGACCGCTTCCTCGAAGCTGGGATGAAGCGTATGCACTAAGTAGTTTCGAGACCGGTCAACGATTGCTGAAGGTACCGATACACTCAGCTTGTCAGGCGCGTCAAGCCAGTCCTGTAAATAAGACTGTAAAACCTCAATTTGCTGCTCATCCTGCCAGGTAGCCGGTAGATCCGCTACCGACACGACATGATACGTTTCGGGTATGTCC
>NZ_BAAHBO010000013.1:0-41817 GCF_054776635.1 Spirosoma lituiforme | reverse complement strand
GAAAGACGCCGTTTTCTCATTCCGGTAACGATACCACTTCCGGCCGCCCTGTTGTTTGGCGACCTCGTAACCAAGGCGTTGCAACAGGTCGTCTATCGGGATGGATTTGGCCTCGGCAATGTTCATAGGGGCAAGATACGATCTGGAGCTAATAGCATCAACATTTGAACAGTCTCCGCGATTTTTCGGGTTCCATCCTGATATTTGAGCATAAAATACACAGAGCCATGACCTTCCAAACAAAGCTATCACCCGATCCGCGCCACGTTAAATTAAAGTTGTTACTTGCAATTAAACTATTGCGTCAAGGTCAAACTAATAAAAAAGCATACGCCGAAGCATTTGATTTTTTGCTGAAAACCCTAAATGAAGACCAGACCGATGAGCAATATTTTATGTGATACAGCATTAGCAAAGACGTTGTATCTAGACTCTTCGCAAAATTGCTCTTTGATCTTATTGAAACAGCCAATAAATAAAATTAGCATTATATATGATTTTAGTAACATATGTTAATTTATTAAATCGGCCACTCTCTTTTCAACAGTTTTTTAGTAATCATAGTGGGTTTCTTTTGTTAAAGGTGTTTTGTTAAAGGTTTGTGTGACAATTTAGCAGTAACGTTTACGATAAATTAGCAGTGGATAGTGGTGACAAAATAACAGTGGATAAGTACTAAATATCAGCTGTTTAAGGTCTGTCTTGTGGATAACAATTCATGTAGACTGTGATTTTATCACAATTACTAAAATATAATATTGATTATCAACCTGTTATAGAGATAGTTTTGCTAAAAAACGACATAAATGTGATTTTGTCACAATTTTTCATCTAAACCGCTAACAATCAATCTTTTAGGTATTGGTGTTTGACTAAAATGCAGCGTCAATCCGCGTGTGCCTTTTTCCTCGACACGCGCATCGGTGTACAGGCTTTTCACCAGTCGATGCACCTTCTTGAAATTGGCTCTGAAATCGACCATGCGCGTATAATCCCCTCCGAACTGCTCCTTAATCGTCTGCCAGCCAAGGAATTGCGGCTTGTTGGCCGGTATGCGGTGCAGGCGGTGTGCAAGGAACGTATACCAGTCGATGGCCGTGGCGTTGTTGCTGAGGGCCGTCAGGTGACTCTTTGCCAGCGGGACGGCATGTTCCATCAGGTTGTTGAAATAAAGCTCTGACAGCTCAATTTCTGACGGCCACAGCATCAGCTGGTCGGGGTGTTTGTCGGGAAACAGCGTAAAGCCACTAACAAGCGGCATGTTGATATTCTGCTGCCCATCCTGCCCGTCATAGGTCATACGGATTACACACGACGCCATGCGGCTGATCTGGTCGCGCACGGCGCTCACTTGGCTGCCTCCTTCGCTGAAACCCATCAGGCTGTTGAACTCGGTCACGCTGCCGGCAGGCATGTCAATGACGCGGTTTTGCGTCTTCAGTGCGATGGTGTTAAGCGTTGCCAGAATGATCCGCGCCTTGACGCCATACGGCAAGCCCAGATATTGCATTTCGTGCGTGGCCGGGTTGCGGATTGGCATCGGCATGACGTACAGGCTGAATTTTCCGCTTTCGGTCTGCCAGATTTCATTCGGTGCCTGATCCGGCTCCCGCCTTGGCAAATAGCAATGGCAAAGGACGGACGATTGAAACAGGATTTCGCGGTCGTCCGGCTCTTCCTGCTTGGCCTCATAGATCAGCTTGGTCCGGCGTTTGGCAATCGGCGTCAGGTCTTGTTTTTTCGTGCTCATTTGCGTGCTGGTTTCAGTGCTGAATCTCGCTCCAGTTTCTCGACAACGGCCTCCACAATCCAGTCATGCAGGGATATGCCCAACTTGGGCGAACCCGGCTTGCGTGGGCGCGACGCTCGGAGCGCGTCGATCTGGCGAACGATCCCGACTGTCAAGCGGGTGTTGATGTGTTTCGGCGTTTCGTCGGGTTCGGTGGCCGCAATCTTGGCGACCTCTCCCCCTTTGGAAATAACGGCCTCGATCTCGGCCTCGGTCGGAATTTTACGCCGTGGTGGCGCTGTGGATACCGGCATGTGCGATAATGTTAAAGAGTGCGTCTAATTCAGCGATGGCCTTGCGGTCGGGTGTCTCCATCTCGAAAACGGTCAATCCGACAGATCCGGCGTTGGCGAACGCCTTCCGGTTGCGGATCGGCGTGTCGATAAATCCAAGCTCCGGCATGGCGGCAAGGGCGGCGGCGCTGTCCCGATTTTCCTGACTGGTGATGTCGGCGCGGTTCAGGAAGGTGTGCACGATCAATTCTGTGGCGCGTGTGGCCTGTATCTCGCTGAGCATGGCCGTCAGGGCCGCCAGCGTCCAGACATCATGCGAGCGCGGCTGTACAGGAATTAGTGCCACGTCTGCGACGAAGAGTGCGGCCCGCTGGCTGGTGGTGTCACGTCCGCCCGTGTCGATTACGATATGATCGTATTTCGAACGCATAGCTTCGACGTTCTTTCGCACATTGGGGCCGGTCAGCTGGACGAACGTGTAACCGGTGTCGCCTTTGGTGCTTTCCCGCCATGCAGTGAAGTCTGCCACTGTGCCTTGATCGTCGGCATCGACCAATAGCACGTCTGCGCCTTGCCTTGCCAGCCAGACGGTGAGGTTTTCGGCTATAGTGCTGCGGCCACTCCCGCCCTTTTGCCCTGCCGTTGTGTAAATCGCCATATCAGTGCTGTTTATCGTGCGGCAAATTGTGCAGGATTCAGCAGAAATGCAACACTGTTTATCGTGCGGTTTTTAGTGCTGGAATTCGTGCCGCTAATTCTGCCTGAATTTCAGAAACGCTGGCTCAGTCGGCGAGATGAACTCGTCCCGCGCCTTGGTGATTTCGATCTGTGAAGCAGCCCATTGCAAAGCGGTTAGTCCTTGCTGGTTATATTTCTTTAAAGTTTGAGAACCCAAGGTTGAGTTGACCCAAAGTCGTCAACAATTGCTGCCTACAGCCAACCGGCCTGACTAAGTGCGATACAGCGTCGGCGAAGTGCTTCGTCATCAGATTGTTTGTAGTTGGCCATAGAAAGCGAAAGTCGCTTACATAACAGACTTACCCATGTATCAATAATTGTTTATATCTATGTGATTGTATATTTTTTGTAATAAAAAACGGGAGAAATACCCTTTATGTATAAATAGAAAAAAATTAAATATGCCACTTATTACTAACATACTATATGAAATACTTTTCGGAAAGCTTAGGAGCCAAAAATATAACTATACTAACTATAGCTATATCACTATCTCTAGTATTGGTTAGCATAAGTTTGCTAATGTATTCTGTGCAAAATGTTTCTGCTTCGCCAAGGCAGAACCACTTTGTCCAATTGCAGAGTTCTATCGGACTTGGATGCGATGGTATGTATGTTTACTATTTTAACCCTAATGGTGAGTTAAGGAAAATGAAGAAAGACATAGCAAGAGAATTTTAGCGTTTCTAAATCGTATTTTCATAAACTAAACAATTTTACAATCATGAATAATCCTGCATTAAGTATTGAATTTCAAGATGGCAATAAAATAGAGCTATTATTTAGTTCTGATAAAGAATGTGAGTTATCTATAAACGATTCTGTAAAATATCTATTTAATCTTTACTCCGAAAAAGGCGATATTAATATTACGCAAAAAACAATTTATTCTACTAGTACAGCAATTAATTCAGGTTTAAATATTGTAAATATAGAGCGAATTGAGTTAGCAAATTTTCCTGTAAATATATTAACTAATTGTATCAGTTGTAACGGCAATAGATATTGTATTACTAATGGCTGTACTAATACCCCATGTGGCTGGATATGTGACAATTGTTGTTAAAAGTAAATTCTAAAATTATGGAAGTCGAAATAGTCGAAATTACTTTTATAAGTAATGGAAAAAAAATCAAAGCCTGGCCTACTTCTAAGGAAGACCTTAAACGTTTACATGAGGAAGGTCTAATACTTAATGATAATGGTAGGTGTACCTGTGGATCTGCAGATTTTTGTGATCATTACGCTCATCGTTGGATGAGATGTTTTCACATCACTAGCGATGAATGCCAACTTTTTACAACTGATAATTATTGCGACTAAATAATATACAGTACATAAACTATGATAAACTTCCATCCTGCGCAGGATGGAAGTTTATCATAGTTTATGTACTGTATAAATATAATGTATCTTACTTAAGATATGAAATTTTATCTGTTCATAATAGCTATGCTATTTTTTTATAGTGGTTGCTTATCTCAAGAAATAGATAAACAAGCCAATGAACAATATAGATCTTTTATTAATCAGCGATTATTTATGTACAAAGGAGATACTTATATTTTTAAAGATCAAAAAATTAGCATGGATAATTCAGAATATTTTGTACTTTACCAGGTTAAAGGTTTATCTTCAAACTTGGTTAAACTTCCATTTAGTGAAATTGAATCTCTAAACGGTTATGAATGGAAAGGAATGATTAACATTCAAGCTAGGGCAACACGTAACTTAAGTTGGTCAAGCTCTTATGATTCGGGAATTGAAAAACAAACTTGGCGAGAATGGTATACATTCGATTCAATCATATTGACTTTAATTAAAAAAAGAGGCTTGTGGAGAATTATTGAAGCGGATTCAATTGGACTTTTTGAATTAAACACTATTCCTACCTCTCAGGTTATTGATCAGGCACTTCTTCGTCCAATGGAGGATTTAAGATAATACACTTGCTTCACCCTCAAAATATTCTTCCAATTTGACATATAATATAGCATAAATACTGTCGATTGTATCCAACGTTAGCAATTCGTACTTTAATTAGCTCTTTTGTTTAACTATCGCAGCTGTTGCAAAAGTCGAAATTAGTTTAAATTTTTCTGCTTAACGTCTGACTGACGATTAATTCACGTGTAGAACTGATTGGTTCTTCCAGACGAACACGGCTTTGGAATCCTACATAAATTCTCATAGCTCATCTTAACAAAACGATGAAGTGAAGAGGATTTATGTACGATTCAGCATTGCTTTTCTTACATTAAACATCCACCTGCTTAGTATGCTAAGCAGGTGGATGTTTAATGTAAGAAAAGCATCATTAAATAGGGGAAAAACACCCTAGTAATTGACAATGATTTTTGATGAATTTGCAGTCACTTTACTTTTAGCTATATGATACTACCAGTTGTCCGGTATAGAGTACGGATTACAAATGAGCTCGATTCTACGGGTACGATAGGTCTTATGCTGTCTGGATTACAAGAAGAGGTTGTTATGAATGGCAACGCACACGACATTGCCGCTTGGCTAACTATTCTTCGATTGTCAAATCCTCACTACAATACAGCCAGCCAAGAGTTGCTCGGTAGCTTCATCTTTACCCCTACAGCTAACCCCACTTTTCAGTAATATGAAATTGAATCTACCTTTATTACTGGCAATTGTATTACCTCTATGTCTCAATTCCTGTAAAACTATGTTAAGGCCAGGTTCAGTTGTATATCGATTAGACAACAATGGCGCATCAACCAATCTGCATGTCGATCAACTTACGAAACCAGTCGTGGCTAATATTACCGATAAAGATGATTATTTGAGCTTGGGTAATATAAGTGGCTCAGCAGGCTACGTTGCTGATCCCAACCCAATTACGCTAACTACGACTCTTCGCGACTATTCAAATTATCGAGCAGCTATCCCACAATCCTTTTCCTTTTTTGGCAACGTATCAGATGATAACACGAAGAAAACGCTTCGGTTTACAAGCCAGTCATGGGTATTACAAGCAGTTAATGTGACGCTAAAGTTCAGACCGCAACCTACATTAAAGCATCTGGATAAACTAACAAGCCTAACTAATATGCAATCCGCAATTGATTCATTTCCCAGACAGACGGAAGCAGGCGTGGATTTTGGATTAGCTTTTGGCCCTAAGTTCAATTATAATGTTTTTCGAAAAACCGCAGGATTTCTAGGAAAACAAACGTTGCAAATTTCTGCAACGCCCGGTGTTTTGGTAGGTGGCGGGGCTGTAAGTATCAGTTCAAGTAATGCAAGAGAACTACCTGGAAATTATATTACGCGCTCAGCGGCATACGTGTCGGGTGGAGTGTTCTTAATGATTGGTGTTAACAATTTTAATTTTGGTATCGTCCGAGGTGTGGACCATCTCACAGGAGACTTGGGGAAAAACTGGGTCTTTCAAGATAAAGGTTGGTGGGGAATATCCTTAGCGTTAGATATTCTGAAGTAGAGTGCATTTACAAGATCGTCACAATAGGTATTAAACGTTTTATAGTCTATAAATTTTTATAAAGTATACTCAGTAGCGAGCTGTTGAGCCATTTTATCTAGCACAGCACGATATATCTTTCCTCTACTCAATGTGTGAGGATGATGAGTCTGAAAAGTAAGACGAGGTAAGTCGTGATTTGGATCTTGTAGTAAGTACAAGTAATCGCCAAGCAATGACTCTTGCTTAGGTGAAAAAAGCTGTTTGATCCAACCATCATACTTATGACCAGTTAAAAAGACAACAATGTCAGGTTGTAGAATCGCTAATTCGTCTTTAAGTAAGGCAAATCCAGCCTCATTCCTTTGTTGTAAGTCAATCGGAGGGGTTTGACCATGATAGTCGAATTTAGACACATTAGTCCATAGGAATCCGTTTGTTTTTCGAGTAGTCCCATTTCTATGACTATTCATCACCTGAAAGAAGGAGCGAGAAAAATTCCAAAATGGGCTTCTTAAATAACGAGATGGTTTCCCATCTTTATAGTCAGCACACTTCCCCAAATCAAAGGTAGTATACTTATTTTGTAAGAGCTCTACACTCAGATGTTCATACATATTCTCCCAATAATGGGTTTCTTGACCTACAAAGAGAATCTTCTTATCCATTCTGCAGTAGTCTTCAAATACATGCATCAGCAAAGGGGCCGAAACACCGGCTGGCCAAGTTTGATTATATAGCGTATTAAGATAAGGTTGGTAAACAGCCTGCAATTGCTGATTAAGACTTGATGCATCCATACTTCCAGAACGGATTGAAAAAATGATGGGATAATTTATTTATTTGCTTTTCTACTAGCTTAGTTAAGTTTAGCTAGGAAGCGGTGAATGTGAACCCGCTGGAAAAGACACCCCTTTGCTGTTCGAAAACCGGATGCATTAAGTTCGTCCGCAATTTGCTGCAGCGTCTTCTCTTGGCGGATGTAACCTTTGATGGTCAATAAAGCCCGTCGGTTATTTTCGTTGGTTGCCGCTTTCTCTTTAATAGCAGCAACCCCCTTTCGCTGAGCTTGTAGAGTCAGATTCTGAGGCGTGCCTAACGAAAAGCCTTGCTGTTTTTTAGCCGCTAATGCCTTCTTGGTACGATCGCCGATGAGTTCGCGTTCATGCTGAGCTAAAGTGGCAAAAATACCAATCGTCAACGTGTTGGCATCGGGCATATCGGCACAGACAAAATCAACTCCTGAATCTTTTAAGGCAAAGATGAAGCCAGCGTTGCGACTCAGACGGTCCAGCTTGGCAATCACTAATCGAGCTTTATGTTGCTTCGCATAAGCCAGCGCTTCCAGGAGCTGAGGACGACTATTGCGCTTACCGCTCTCGACTTCGATAAATTCTCGCACTAGCTGAGCCTGGCTACCTATGAAACCCATGACCTGGGTACGCTGGGCCTCCAGTCCCAGCCCGCTCTGGCCTTGCTGTTTGGTGGATACCCGGTAATAGGCAACGTGGTGTAGTGGCTGGCTTTCCATCAAGAGGTGAATTAGACCCCTAATATATGGGAAAAGTTTTATTTGTTACAAATGTTAAACGTCCGTTCAACATTTGTAACAACACCTAATTCTTTGTGAAAGCAAAAAGGCCTAACTAGATCTAGATCCGTTAGGCCTTTCTCGGGGGTAGGATGCTAATGCATTTTTAGGCATTCTACTGACGCCTTATTCAGTTGGTTTTTCGTCCGTGGTAACCGTCTTGGTGGTTTTCTCCTCTCCGTTTGGCGTGTCATTCGTTTGGGTTACGGTTGTCTTGGTTTCTTGGGTGGTCGAATCGTGATCGATCTGCTTTGTTTGTTCTGTACTGGGCATACGAGGCTAGTTTAGATTGAGCCTTTAGAACGGTTTAGAGAACCGTTTGTTCCCCAGACAGTGGTTTTTGTTGTTGATCAGAAGTGCCACAAATTATAAACGCACGTTCGTGATTCGTGGCAGTCTATCGTAAAGTTACCCTTCTAATTGAGGAAGACTATATTCTTTAACGTCCTAACGCTTTCGGGGTAGAGTGATACGATCAACTACTCGAACTTAATCACGTTTACTTTATCGATGCAACCCGCACAAAAGTTGAAGATTAACCCGTCCGCCTGACCGCTATACTGTTGCACTGCCTTATCAATAAACTTATCTCGCAGGTCGGTATACTGTTGACTACCTAGTGAATTGAGGCCGAGTTCCTCGCTGCTAATAACTCCAACCAGATTATATTTTCGGATAGGCACGGCATCAACAAAAAGATAAAATCCACCCTTTTTAGCCGCCTGACATGTAGCATCACTAACGAGAGAGGGATGGCTGGCATTAGATTGAAGTTGAGACACCGGCTGCTTTTGCGCTTTCAAATCTCGAACAGCCTGTTCGAGTTGATCAATTTTTTGTTGTTGGCTATTTCCTGAACAACCTAAGACAAATACTAAGGGGTAAATTGCAAATGGTAACTTCATAGAGTGAGACAGATAGGAAAAGGGTATAGAGTGAGCGAAAATACATTAAATTAATAATTGGACTTGCCACCTTCTACTGGACAGCAGAATCACGCGTACTTTAATGCCAGTGAAAGATTGCAGGTTCAATTGGTTGTCAAAACACAAATTAAAACACAAAAAATGTGTTACTTTGTTACAAAATCATAACAAGTGTAAGCGTTGGTTCAGAGTGATGAGTTGAGAGATTTGGCCAGAGAACGACTTCAGGAGGCTGAGCTTATGGTTGCGAACAACCTCTTTCAAGGTGCTTATTACATTTCTGGTTATGCAGCTGAATTTGCGTTCAAAGCATTGATTTGCAAGCGCCTTAATGTTCAGGTGTTTTCAACCACAGGTATAGAAGGGGCTTCTATCGTTTCAAAGGCCGTTCAAATTCACAATCTACCTGCACTAATGCTCTTCTCAGGGCTATATACAGACTGTAAGACAAGGTGCAATCAGGATGTTGAGTTTTTCAAAGCTTGGAATAAAGTATCCCAATGGTCTGAGCAAAGAAGGTATGATCCTTTAACATGTGACAGGCAAACCGTAATAACATTTGTTAGATCTGTTAAAATCATAATGGAATGGACACTGACACATTATTAAATTCCCTTTCGAATCTTTTTCGTGGCGAACGCGAATCAGGGCTAATCGTCGATCGAGTTGGCCTGGCCTTAGCGTATGATGGGATGGTAGGAAATTCTTATATCCTGGCGGTTAGCGCCCCCTCACTAGCCGCTAATTATGATTGTGGTGACAAAGCTGATACAATTATTGATTTGCTTTTCTCTAAATTTCCTGCTGAACAAAGAGCCCAAATTGATAGAGTTCGCGTCTATGATTCTTCTCAAGAGTTTGAAAGGCACGCTAAATGTAATTTCGATGAACAGTTTTATGGATACTGTGAAGCACCACTTTCTAATAGATCAGCCACAAGAGCTATAGCATAATGCACAAATCCCAGCTGAAGTATCTAGGTTTTGTGCATCATGGTATCATGTTACTAAATCACACATAAAGCTTGTTGCTTCTTACTGAATTGGAGTGAGAATCAATTTATTGGAACTCAAAGGCACTTTACATCTTGGATGGCATTGCTTCACTGCCTGTTATTCGATGAACCACTCGCTCAAAGCATTTTATTATAGGTGTTTCAATCCTCGGATCGTTGCTTGATATGCTCGAAATGCCTTACCAAATTCCTCAGTGAATTCATAGTTACTGAATTCATATTCTTCATTAAGACCAGTAGCAGTGCTTAGACTTATTTCACCATACCTTACGACAGGAATCTGATAGTTTCCCTTGAATCGTTTATCTGGTGTGCCGTTCTTGTTCACTTTTGCCCAAGTTTTATCAATAATTTTTGAGTCTTTTGGGATTGTACCCGTCTCGGTGAACCTCACAGAGCTTTGTTGCAATGATATTTCATCCAATCCAATAATAGCAAAGTCTGTTTTTGAGGAGTACATTACCACGAAACAGGGATAAAAGTATAAGTCAGCTCCATTTGCGTTGTTAAAACAAAGAGCTTCAAAATCTGACTTTATTCCAAGCAATGATTTCATACTGAAGCTTACTTCGCGCTTTTTTACCACGGTCCCGGCTGAAGAACGTGTTACTCTCCTATCCTGATGATGTGCACTAGTAACATCCCAAATTTTAGCACACCTTGTCAATTGTCTGAATGCTGCAGTAAGAGTTTCGTAAAGCTTTTTAATCTCCGGGTCAAATTCGATGTCAAGATTTACGTAGCTATTTTCAACTTCTTGCTGTATTCGATTAATCGCTTCTTTTTGCGCTCCAATATCACTTTTGATATTTTCTGATATAGACTTCTTTACCAATCCATACAGAAGTACATAACTTGCCACTAATCTCAACTTAGATACTCCCAAAATCGCTTTGGTTTTCAAAAGGTCATTTTTGAGTTCTTTTCTCTGCTGCTGGGCTAACAAAATTGTTTCCTTTACACCCTGCATGTTCTGACTGGTGATCTCTTGAATATCAGCACTAAATATATTGTCTTCTAAATCGATTGGCGAATGATTATAAGGATGAGGAGCCGGGTTTAAGGATGAATCTGAACCAGAGAGTTTATGTCTGTTGTACAGGCCTAAGCCTGGAACACTTGTATTCAAATACGCACCAGATCCATTAAAGGTGACATTTGCCCCTTTTACACCTATCGAAGTGCTAATACCTCTTTTACTTAGGTTTAGGTGGACACCCGGTATTATTTTAATCCTTTTGCGGTAAGACCAAGCCATTGCAGTACTAGAGAAGTTATCTAAATTCACAAATTTGAATCGGTCAGATGCGAACTGACTTTGACCTATTATGGTAGCCTAATTAAGACGCTTGACTTGTCAGCTGAGCCCCCAAGACGGAAGCATAAGACCCACCTTGGCAGAGCATTTTCTCTGCCATGCGCAATTTCAAAGATACACCGAGCATCGTTCGCCCTGTTGTCCGAGGCCTGTGAACGCACCACTTGTTTCAAGCATACGTAGTCTATTACAATACGCTCTAAGTTCATATTTAAATATCTAATTTACAGTATCTTACCCCTTAAAGTAAGCTTTAAAAGATAAGTTATCTTCTGTTTCGCGAGGAAATAACAATACGTATAGGCAACTCAGCAAAGGCCACGTGTATATACTGATTTTATTATTTGGTTGTAGAATACTGGTCTGAGATCCTTTCTAAGCTACTTTTCAGAGCCGATAAGCAGCCACATTGAATAGGGTCTAACAGAAAACCGACCGTAATCTGAGTAGTCCGGATGATTGATTCTCCAAACGACGAATATACATGTATATTGGCAAAACTATCTAAAGGTATACTATCTACTTGCTTAAATGCCATAATCAGTAGTTAAGTATATCTACAATAGTATAAATGCTGGTCATTTGACTTTAATATACGTTTAATAAAATTGGCGTCCGCTTAATTAATCATCCCTTAATTTGCACGGATGAACTTGTTCACATCATAAGCGCATACATGGCAATCAATCTTGTTAAAGGGCAGAATATTGAAATTGGTTTGTCTCGAGTCGGCGTTGGCCTAGGCTGGGACCCTAATCCGACAACAGGACACGATTTTGATTTAGATGCATCTTGTTTTCTACTGGGCAGCGATGGTAAGCTGCCATCTGATCAGCACTTCGTTTTTTATAACAATCCTCAATCACCTGATAAAGCTGTTGAAAGCTCCGGTGACGATCGTACAGGTGGTAGTAGCGATGGAGATGATGAAACCCTGACTATTGACCTGACGCTAGTCGAACCAGCTATTCAGGAAATAATATTTGCCGTCTCAATCTACGATTACGCTACTCGACGGCAGAACTTTGGCCAGGTTCGTAATTCATTTATTCGCATATACGACGCATTAACTAATCAGGAAATTGCCAAGTATGAATTAGGGGAAGATTTTTCCATCGAATCCGCCGTTGAGTTTGGCCGACTTTACCGGCGAGGGACCACTTGGAAGTTTGCCGCTATTGGCCAAGGCTATTCGGGTGGTCTGCAAACTTTAGTAGATAAATATCAATAAGCACGAATCTGCACAATATGGCAATTTCATTACAAAAAGGTCAAAAGATTAGTCTGATTAAGGAAAGCGGCGCTAAGCTCTCTAATGTATGCGTTGGTATGAACTGGGGGGCTATCGAAAAAAAAGGACTATTTGGATCCAGTAAAGAAGCTGTTGATTTGGACGCTAGTTGCGCCATATTCGATGAACAGAAAAAACAGCTCGACTTGGTGTATTTTGGTAATTTGAAATCAAAGGATGGCTCAATTAAACACTCCGGCGATGATCTAACAGGTGATATGGCTGGCGATGACGGCTTAGATAACGAAGTTATTACGATGGACTTCTCTAAACTAAGTTCTACGGCTACGTACGTTGCCTTTGTCGTCAACAGTTTCAAAGGGCAGGATTTTGCGACGATTCCTTTTGCCTCCATCCGAATTTATGAGGGAACGCCCAGTCGAGTCGATCAAGAATTTGCTAAGTATAATATTGCTAAAGAACCTTCCTTCAGCGGTCACGTGGCCATGATATTAGGCGTTTTCTATAAACGAAATGGGGAATGGAAATTTAATGCTATTGGGCAGCCAACGACTGACAAAGGATTGCGAGAGACGATGAATACGGTCGCCCAACGGTTTCTTTAGCCTTCTACGGCTTGCTTATTTTTAAACTTACCTGATATCAATCCCACACGCATGGCAATTAATTTACAGAAAGGACAGACTATTAATCTGGAGAAAAATCAGTTTGATCTTTCCTCAGTCACTATGGGGTTAGGATGGGACATTAAAAAGTCTGGTGGACTACTCAGTAGTCTATTTGGAAAGGCACAGAAGGATTATGATTTAGACGCCATTGCATTTTTGTTAGACGCCAATGATCAGGTTGCGGTCTTAGGTGACGAGAAGCTAAAGGGCGGTGATGTTATTTTTTTTAATAACATGACCCATCCGACCCGTCAGATTTGGTTAACGGGTGATAATCGCACGGGGGCGGGCGATGGCGATGATGAACAGATTATTGTTAAGTTGAATTCACTCGACACCCGTTATCAGAAGATTGTTTTTTTGGTCACTATTTATCAGGGGCGTCAGAACAACCAGCATTTTGGACAGGTAGAGAACGCATTTATCCGGGCCGTAGACGGAAGAGGCGTTGAGATGGCGCGCTTTAGTCTTTCCACAGACGCTTCTTTCAACGGCATGTGTTCCATGCTTTTCGCTGAGGTATACCGACACGCGGGTGGGTGGAAATTCAGAGCCATTGGGAATCCTTATCAAACTGATACGTTTGCACACCTGCTCAAAAACTATTTACCTACTCACTCATGAGACGATTACCGGTTTACTTACTTCTAGACACGTCAGGCTCAATGACGGGCGAACCCATTGAAGCGGTTCGAAATGGCGTTCAGGTACTGGTTTCCACCTTACGGCAAGATCCCTATGCTTTAGAGACAGCTTATTTGAGCGTTATAACATTTGATAGCACCGCTAAGCAGGCAGTGCCATTATCTGAGTTGACAGCTTTTCAAATGCCAGCTATTCAGGCAACTGGTACAACATCCTTAGGCGCAGCGTTGTCATTGGTAGCTACCCAAATGGATAAAGAGGTGCAGAAAAGCACAGCTGAAGTAAAAGGAGATTGGAAGCCTCTGGTCTTCTTAATGACGGACGGAATGCCCACGGACGACTGGAAAAGGGGACTGGCTGAGTTTAAGAAGCGAAAGATCGGGCTAGTAGTAGCCTGTGCTGCTGGGCAAAGCATTGATACTACTGTACTGAAACAAATTACCGAAATTGTTGTGCAATTAGATACAGCTGATTCTAGCACGATTAAAGCGTTTTTCAAATGGGTCTCTGCCTCAATTAGTATGGGTAGTCAGAAAGTAGAGACCAATAAAGAGGTTGGTGGCTTGAACGAACTCCCACCTCCACCCCCAGAGATCAATGTAGTTGTGTAATTAATCTTCTTATCAACATCTTAATGGCAATCAGTTTACAGAAAGGCCAGCGTGAGTCGCTGAGCCAACAAAAGTTTTCAATTGGTTTAGGCTGGGACACCAATGCATTTGACACAGGTGGAGCCTTTGACTTGGATGCCTCCGCCTTTATTCTGGGCGAGAGCGGCAAAATTCTCTCGGATCAACACTTCGTATTTTATAATAACCTGACTACACCGACGGATGCCGTTATTCACTCAGGAGACAATCTAACGGGGGCGGGTGATGGTGATGACGAAGTAATCAATATCGATTTAACTCGTATTGAGCCAGCCGCTCAGGAGATCAGTTTCGTGGTAACTATTCATGAAGGTGAACAACGAAAACAGAACTTTGGCCAAGTCCGTAATGCCTTTATTCGGATCTTCGATCCAGCTTCGGGTGCCGAATTAATGAAGTATGATTTAGATGAAGACTTCTCCGTTGAGACTGCCGTTGAATTTGGCCGTCTGTACAAACGAGGAACAGATTGGAAGTTCGAAGCTACAGGGTCAGGTTTTAAAGGTGGTTTGGAGTTTTTTCTTAATAAGTACAATTGATCTATTAGTTTTGAAAAGTAACTTTTACAACAATTGATCAATGGGCTATTAATTCTTTTAGAAAAGGCCTCATGATTTGTTCGTAAAGCACTTTTGTGATTATTAAGAGCTCAATCTCTTCCGCCATTCTCACTATGTGGACCGTTGAATGAGTTTTAACCAAATCTTGCTACTGCAAAGTGCTAGACGTAGCTAGGAAAAATTGGGGAAACTGATATGCATTGCTTATTGGCCGAAAGCTTGCGACGACTAATACAGGGCTGAGTGCTCATAACAATCAATGGACTATAGACATTATTCATTTGACGTCTGGCTGACCTTGATCCGGTCAAATCCAAATTTCCGACGCGAACGAACCGCTTATTTCGACCATTATTTTAATCCTTTGGGACGATCGCTTAACCAAGTGGACGAATTAATTCGTGAGGTAGATTTAACCTGTACACGTATTAACGAACTGGTGGGTAAGAATATCGATTCGCTTGAGTTAGTCCTGCTAATGGCCCAACGGTTAGGCACCGACTTGAATCAACTGACACGTGAGCGCCTTATAGGTGTACAACAGGACTTAAGCCAATTATTCCAAGAGTACCCGCCGCAGTTAATTGACAAAGAAATACCATTGGTGTTATCAACTTTGCGCGCAAAGGGTATTACTTTATCACTACTCAGTAATACAGGACTAATCCGGGGCGCTTCACTTCGACAGTATTGGGATAAGCTAGGTATTGGTGAGCTATTCTCGTTCCAACTTTATTCAGATGAAGTAGGATTATCAAAGCCTAATCCGGCCTTCTACGCCATGTTGTATCAAAAGGCTCGCCAATTATCAGAGTACCAGTTCGACTCGTTGCAATCCAAGAGTATTATTCACATTGGTGACAATCCGGTGGCCGATGAAGCAGGAGCAAGGGCCGCTCAATTAAGTACTTTTTTAATCCATCCTGATAAGCCCAAATTTAGAAAACTATTACTTTGAGAAACGATATATACGCACTTCATCCGTTCACAGACCGCACTACATCCGGTTTTAGCCCCGCTGACTACAGTAGGTTTAAATTTGGTGACGGTGAGGCAGCTCGTCAGTTTGGCAGGACATTAGCACAAGGCTTCATTGGCCAGAAATTACCCTACATCCCAGCCGAAACGCGGCTTGTAGTTTTACCCAGTCCATACGCATTCATACCAACCGCTTCGTATTGGATGGCACAAGCCTTTCTGCGCGAGTTGAACCGCTCGCTAGTTGACCAAGCTCGTCCCGTGGCTCACGAGGTTAAGATTAGCCGAACGATCACGTACCGCGACGACTATGGTAATCTGACACTTGAGGAGCGAATACGGCTAATTGGCAATGACTCATTTCAAGTTGATTCAGCTGCTCTGCTGGGTAAAACCTTAATCTTTATCGACGACATCCGAATTACGGGCAGCCATCAACATGTCGTTGAGCGTATGATGGCTCAGTATGGCTTAAAAAATCCCTGCATCTTTGTATATTATGGTCAATTGACTGACCCTAACGTACATCCCAACATTGAAAACTATTTCAACTACTACGCCATTAGGTCTCTCGCTGATCTAACGCCAATTATCCAGTCATCCCAGTTTCGAATCAATACTCGGTTGGTAAAATATATTTTAAATCACTCACCAGCCGATGCACACTCGTTCTTAGAACAACAATCGGGGGCATTTTTAAACGAATTGTACGATATGGCTCTTGGGAATGAATACCACTTAATTGGCGAGTACGAGCCAACGTTGACACTAGTAGCCCAACTGTTAGATGTAACTAACTTTCAAGAATTATGAGCCGTCGATTACCTGTCTATTTATTGATTGATACATCGGGTTCTATGCGGGGTGAACCCATTGAGTCGGTAAAAGTAGGAATACAAACATTACTAGCAACCCTACGTCAAGACCCTTTTGCCCTCGAATCAGTCCACCTAAGTCTCATTACGTTTGACCGGGCCGTCAAGCAGTTGTTACCCTTAACCGAACTAGAATCCCTTCAGCTACCTGATATTCAAACACCAGAGTCTGGCCCGACTCATCTGGGTGAAGCGCTGGAACTACTTTGCCAGAGCGTAGACGTAGAAGTACGTCAGTCCACCGCCGAGGTCAAAGGCGATTGGATGCCTTTGTTATTTATCATGACCGATGGTAGCCCATCCGATTTGATGAAATACCGCGAGATGATCCCACAAGTGCAGCGCCGACATTTCGGCAATATTGTGGCTTGTGCCGCTGGTCCTAAAGCGAAAGATAACTACTTACAGGAATTGACTCCTAACGTATATCACTTAGACACTACGGATCGGGCAACATTCATGCAGTTTTTCAAATGGGTTTCTGCTTCAGTTAGCGCGGGGAATCGCAGTGTGGGTGCCACGTCCGAGGCAGTACTGCCCCCCCCGCCCCCAGAAGTACACGTCGTTTTGTAAGGCAATTTTCACCACATCGATTCACATGCGCCGTTTACCCCTTTATTTTCTACTAGATGTCTCCGAATCGATGGTAGGTGATCCTATTGATCGGGTCCAAGACGGCATTGCGACAATTATACGCGATCTACGCACCGATCCCTACGCACTTGAAACAGTATACGTTTCCATGCTCATCTTTGCGAATAAAGCCCGTCGCCTCGTTCCCCTGATCGAGATCTCACAGTTCTACCCACCCCGACTTCCAATTGGCTCTGGCACCTCGCTAGGGGCTGCCCTGTATTTGCTTATGGATGAACTGGATAAACAAACTGTTCGAACCTCGGCTCAGACGAAAGGAGACTGGAAACCTTTGGTTTTTCTGTTAACAGACGGTGTACCAACGGATAATTACTCATCGGCCTTGGACGAGTGGAAAGCACGTTTCAAGGCGAGGGTGAATCTAATCGCAGTTAGTTTTGGCAACAGCGCTGATACGAATGTACTCCAGGAACTGACTGAACATGTATATCGCTTCGAGGACACGGATCCAGCAGCCTACGCCCAGTTTTTTCGCTGGATCTCCCAATCCGTTAAATCCTCAAGTATTGCGATTGACCAAGGCCAAGGCGATGGGATAAATCTCGCCAAAGCTAGCGACGAGTTGCTACAGAAAGTAGATGTCAAAACCATTCAACCCCGAGCATCAGTAGATGATCGGTATGCTGTTTTACTCGCAAAATGCCAAACTACGCAAAAGCCATACCTAGTAAAGTATGAGCAAACGCATCGTTCACCGGACGCTTGGCTTGGTGAATTAAATCTGCAAACGCGGGAGTACCGGCTACTCGGTGCCTACGGAGTAGATCAGGATTATTTTGAGTTATCTAATGATCAGGAATCTGCGGCATCTGTTGATACCAACGAATTAGTTGGTTTTCCTCACTGTCCCCACTGCGCTAATCCGTATGGATTTAGTCTTTGCATCTGCGGCAAGCTATTTTGTAGCGGGGAAGAGTCCATTGCTCGTTGCCCTTGGTGTGAGAACCAAATGCAGATGAGCGCGGGAGATAGAAACACGACTATAAACCGAACGGCTGGATGATCACAGTAACTTTACAAGACTATTTAGCCAGCTGTTTAAAAGAACCTGTAGAAAGCGAACGGCTATCTTCCTTTCTGGCGCAACCTGATACAGCGGAAATAATCAGCCACCTTGAAGGCTTGGTGAACCAGTTAACCGCCCAGTGGCAACAAGAAGCATTTTCGGAGACTCCTCCAACTTTTGGACCAATTAATACGGACCCTCCTAAATCAGACGATTCTGTAAATGATCAAGGAAACAGACCTGAGTCGATAGATTTTACTGACGATCCCGATGCTAACCTGATCGAGGGTGCTACATTACCCCAAGATGTGCAGATTATAAGTTCGGTGAACCCAACTCACTCTACTACTCACTCTGAAGAAACAACTGCGTCTATGCGTTTTGCTCCCACTTCTGAATCTCAGCCATCCACCGTTAGGGCTCATAGAGCAATTTCAATGGCCAACGCGACAGTTGGTAAGCCTTATATCTATACTCTTGACTTTAAAGCGATAGGTTTGCCTGATCTATTCGATCACGCATTAGAGGTTGACACCGCCACAGGTTTAAGTTATGAATCGGCTACGCAAACAGTCAGCGGCACCCCTTTAAAGGCCGGAGAGTTCAATTTCGAATTAACGTATCGCCCGGTAACCAGTGAGCCGGATCGGCCAACGCTGACTCAGTTAGTGAAGCTATTAGTAAATCCAGACCCGCGATCATTGTGGAAAGAGTTACCATCAGACGCACAGGACCCATATTACAAGCCGGATTTGGATCAAGGATTGGTTTCAGATGGTAATATTCGGATGGTTGCGGCTAGTGTTCGAGGACGTTCTCATGCACATGAAGGTAAATTTCGCGACGACGATTTTAGTATTGAGCACTTAACAGAAACCGGCTGGTATTTGCTATCTGTTGCAGACGGGGCGGGTTCGGCCCGCTACTCACGCCGGGGCGCGCAGCTAGCCTGTCAGACGGTTACTGAGTATCTGAAAACGAATGTTGATCCCGAAAGCTGGGAGCGCTTGGAAACAGACATTCAGCAATACGCTCAGAATCAACAAGAAGCACTTGCCGGCACGGTTAAGCGCAGTCTATACGATGTACTAGGCAAAGCCGTCTTTGCAGCCTATAAATCGATTGAGAGCGAAGCACAAAAGAACAATGCTTCACTTAAAGATTATGCGACCACACTTATTACGGTCTTAGCTAAACCAGTAACGAGTGGCTGGTTCGTAGGGGGGTTCTGGGTAGGTGATGGTGGAGTGGGTATATACCAAGCGGAAGGGGAACCCCTGCTGCTGGGCGTGCCGGACGGCGGTGAATACGCTGGCCAAACTCGCTTTCTCACGATGCCTGAAACCATCGCAACTAATTTCTTTGACCGCTTTCGCTTTGCCTTCGTTGACGATTTTACAGTGGTTATGCTCATGACCGACGGCATTACCGATCCTAAATTTCAAACGGATAATAATTTAATGCGAAAAGAAAAGTGGGATGAGTTATGGGATGAGCTTCAACAAGCTGTTTCATTCGCCGACGATCAAGACGCGCCCAAGCAACTTCAAGACTGGCTAAGCTTCTGGTCGCCAGGCAATCACGACGATCGCACAATTGCACTACTCTACACCTATGCCGGTTACCCGAAAAATTAAAGCCCTCGACGGCACGGACGTTGAGTTTGTCGATGAAATTATTGGTTCAGGAGGGATGAAAGATGTGTACTTCAGCCCTGACCGGACATATGTTGTCGCGTTTTTTCGCGATAAGCAGGATTTTAACGCTAAAGACCGCTTATTGAACATAGCTGGGCCTTACCGGGATCGTATTTATAACCAGGTTGGTGGAGAGTATTGGAAAGACAAATTCTGCTGGCCTACCAAAGTGGTTGAGTACGAGGGGCGGCTGGGTTTAGTAGCTCCGGTGTATCCTAAGCAATTTTTTTTTCAGTTTGGCTCGAAGAACGATGATTTTTTAGGCATCAGGGGGAAGGAAAAAGAAGGCAAATGGTTTGCTTCGGCGAATAATCAGAACAAATTTCTAGATACCCGTGAACGGGGCAACTGGGTACAGTACTTCCGCATCGGAATTCTGTTGAGCCGGTCAGTCCGTCGAATGCACGCGGCCGGTTTAGCCCACTCTGATCTGTCTTATAAAAATGTGTTAGTCGATCCAGTAACGGGTGGAGCGGCCATTATTGACATTGATGGATTGGTCGTACCGGGCAAGTATCCACCGGATGTAGTTGGTACGCCTGATTTTATCGCACCCGAAGTGATGGCTACGAATCACCTGCCCAAAGGCGATCCGAATCGGAAATTACCATCTCGAACAACTGACTTACATGCGTTGGCGGTCTTAGTATATATGTATCTTCTCTATCGCCATCCGTTACGGGGTGGGAAAGTGCATGCAAAAGATCCTCAGAAGGACGAAGAACTATCAATGGGTTCAAAAGCATTGTTTGTTGAACATCCCACGAATAAATCGAATCGACCTAATCTAAATGATGTTAGACCCAGCTATCTGCCCTGGGCCGACATTATGAAACGACCCTACACAATTACAGGACCGTATCTAAAAACTTTGTTTGATAAAGCATTTGTTGATGGCTTGCACAATCCGGGCCTTCGCCCAACAGCCGATGAGTGGGAGCAAGCTTTGGTGAAAACAATCGATTTGATGCAGCCCTGCCAGAACCCTGATTGTGAGCAGAAATGGTTTGTGTTTGATAATTCGACCAAGCCAGTTTGCCCCTTTTGTGGAACGCCCTTTCGTGGCCAATTGCCCGTTTTGAACTTGTACTCAGCCCGTACACCGGGTAATTTTAAGCCGGACAATCACCGACTTATGGTATACAGTAACCAGTATATTTATCCCTGGCATGCCAGCAATCATATTTTCCCTAACGAACGATTAACTGATAGCGAGCGTCAACCCGTTGGCTATTTTGTGTTTCATCAAGGGCGATGGGTACTCGTCAATCAGACGTTAGCTGACTTAACGGATGTTAGTGAACAGAAGACTATTCCCATTGGGCAGATGCTAGAAATTCGCGACGGGCAACAGATTTTATTATCCAAGCAAAACGGCGGGAGACTGGCCGTAGTTCAGCTAATATCTAATTAGTTAACTGACTTTCAAACCAAACATTGATTATAAAACTATGAATACAAGTGAACTATTAACCCTTGTGGTTATGCTATTTAATATAGCCCTGCTCGAAGTCATGCTAAGCTTCGATAATGCAGCCGTAATTGCCTTACGAGTACAACACCTGCCTGACGGTCCACGTCAGCGGGCCACCTATTACGGTGTGGTTGGGGGCATTGTATTCCGGGGCCTATTGCTGTTTATGGCCGGCTTTATCTTACAACTATTCTGGCTAAAAATTTTAGGTGGTCTATACCTACTATACATTGCCTATAAAGGTCTGACCGAAGAGGAAGATAATGAGGGGGAAGGGATAAAAACAGGTCCAGGCTTTTGGATGACAGTGCTCATCGTTGAATACTTGGATCTAGTTTTTTCGCTGGACAATGTATTAGCTATTGCTTCCATGGCCAAGCTGCCGGTAATTACGCCTAGCTTAGCTACTTTCGGTGATGATATTACCAAACTAATTGAGCATTCCGGTTTCTGGATTGCCGCCTTTGGTACAGTAATAGGCATGCTAGGAATGCGCTTTGCTTCTTCTATTTTTTCACGACTGCTCGATAAATTTCCATCTGTAAGCCGCATTGCCTTATGGGTAGTAGGACTACTAGGTGTAAAAATTACGCTAACAGGTATTCTGGATTTCTTCCCAGTTAGTACGTTTCGTACTATATTGGAGAGCCATGAAACAGATATGGCGTTCTCGTTTTTAATCCTCATTATGTTCCTCTGGCCAATGTTGCGTCAACTAGTTACACGAAAAAGAGGCAAGCGTACAGCTACACCAATAAGATGACTGGTATCTTATTAATTAAAAACATAAAATGTATGGAAAACTTAATCTCTATTGAAGATTTAATTGAAGAAGTTATTGAAACCAGATTTCAACGAGAAATTAGAAACATAGGGCGTCAAAATTACAGTATAATTAAGAATGACTTTATAGATGAAGCTAATTCTGATATTTCATTTGATAGTGGTGGCGGTGAAAAATTTGACATCGGAATTGATTTTGGTATAATATTATCAGTGCTTCAGATTACAATAGAAGTTTACAAATTTTACAAAGACAAAAATGCAACAAAAAAAACAGAGGAAGAAATAGAAAGAATTGTTTCGGAGAAAATGTTGCAATATGACAAAAATAGGCTAGATTCTAAAACAACTAATCTAATTATAAGAGAACTAATAAAATCGATCAATAAAAAATGAAATTGTTTAAAGACTGGGTAGCAAATCCTTTTACGCTGTCTTTAAAAGATACACTCCGAAATCTTCCCATAACAATTCCAGTAACATTTTATTGCATTTCATCATTTGTCACAAATCATAATATCCGTTGGATACTTATCATCTTTGTAGCTTTTGTATCGGAAATTTTACTTATGCACTTATGCGTTATAATTAAGTCTATAAGCTCAATATCAAATTTTTATGATCTTCTGAAAGACAAAAAGTTTCTTTTAAGAGAAATCCCTAGAATAGAAGAATATATAATAAGCAAAAAAATTTTAGAAGACATTAATAGTTTTTTACCTAGTAAATTTCGACTATCTCTTATAAGATTTTACAATCAATTTGGAATAGAATACAAACCTATAAAAATTTATTTATATACTCCTGTTCCATACAAGAATGAAATCAAAAGAAGTAAAATAGATTTTATAGTTCCTACAGCTTACTCCATTGGCTATGAGCCGGGTTCTTCTATCATATTACTACCATATTCGGAAGAGGATTTAAGAGATCCGCTCACAAAATTTAAACTGTATCATGAAATTGCTCACGTTCTTCCAATAAATCAAAGACATGATTCTGCTGTTTGGCTACATGGTATATCCTCCACAATCGTTTGCTTTATAGTAATAGTATTATTCGGTAAAAGCATTTGGATAATTGTTTTAATATCTCTCATATTATCCAAGGATCTTTTACATTTTCAGCGAGGAATATTTGATTTGGTGAATGAATGTAGAGCTGACCACTACTCATATAGCCAACTGGATGACACAGAATTAATGGTCGTTAGTGAAGATTTGATACTACAATGGGAACGTGATATAAATACATCAACCAATTCACGTGATATTATTCAAAAAAGAAATAGGTTACAAAGCTTACAAAGGTATGTCACAGCAAGTGTCGACATGAGAAGTTTTACAAAACCACAATACAGTCGAGTCTGGCCATACACAACTGTATTATGTATGTTTATTCTAGGCTTTTTCAACAATACAGTTCCTTCTAATTTGACTGTGCTATTCTTTTCGATATATCTATTTGTTTTAGGTCTTATGATAGATCTAATCAATCGTGCTATTAAAAGATCTCAGTTTATACTACAGGATATAATTGCAGAAAAACTATATTGATATTGGAAAGTGAATAGGTATTTGCCGGGGTAACAAACCTGTAACGGTCGTTCCTGGTTTGTTACCCCCTACCCATTGCGATCAGATTCAGTCATCACAGGATCAGTTAACAACTGTTTCAGGTTTGCATATTCCTCTCGCTCCAAAAGGTCAATAGCTCCCCCTGTGGCTAACCGGATTCGATCCCGGCATTTGCTAATGCGAGATAACAGCGGCTGAATGATCGTATTGCTGTGATTAATGAAATCGTAGAGGTCTCCTTCACACGAGGGAATTTTGTAGCCTTTGGTACTGCTGGCAATGATGACACCCGCATCCCGAAGTGGAGCAATCACACGCGTTTGAAAATAGTGCAGAGTAGGTAAACTACCGCGCCGTTCCTCAATGTGAGCTATCAATTCCCGGCTCGAGATGTAGCGTGTGGGATCAACATGACGGAAGTGAAACAACAAATAATTTAAGCACGTAACCTGGTCAATTTCTTGTGGAGAACGACTGGTCAGTTTACGATGCAAAAAGTCTTGACCCAAGCCTACACATAGTTCCGCTAAACCAGCATTGTAATTGGCTTGATCGGGAACGCTCTGGGCTACCACGGGCGCAAATACGTCTGGCCAGTATTTCAGGGTAAGCAGCTTAGGTTTCAAGAGTTGTACAAAGCTTGCTCTTTCGGATGATAGTACCGTTTCATCATAACACCGGGCTAGGGTGCCCGCTACGAAATCAGCCGCCTGGATGAGAAGACTTGCTTGGCTGTTCACAAAGCGAAAACTAGCTTGGTTAAATAGGGTGGGTACATGTCGATTATAGATGTACTGGGTGAATCCCTGCATAAAACTCTCGTCACCGTGTCGATCCGCTACTAATTCCAGATTGGGGAAGCTCCGGTAGAGTTCTCGGTCGGCTAGTCCATGCAGAAACTTGTAAAAGGACCCTTTGTAATAAAATCCCTCCCCGCGTAATTCTCGTTTATCGACGACGAGGGCAAATAGTTGAAAGGGAACCGTTAGCAGTTGTTTTAGGATCAAGATCCGGCGCTTATCATCGCTGCCTACTTTGGCCGATTTGATAGGCCCGGTTTGAAAGAAGCGCTTACGCACAGTTTCTAATTGAGTTTCAGCCTCACTAAGCTGTTCTTTGCGTAAGGTGATAGCGGTGACGATGAAATGGGTGGAAACACCCTGCTTGGTAAAGTCAAGGCCATTATTTCCCCATTCGTCTAGGAAGGCAATATGGTCATTCATTGGGCAATTAGTAAGCTAGCCAGCAAGTTACTGAATGTCGCTAACCTTATACAGATTGAGATTTAGTTTAAGAACTTGGTAGGTGATTTTAATAGTCTAAGCTGCTACGCTCTGCATCATCATCCTCTCTTTTTGCTTCTTGCTCGTAGCCTTTCGCCAATCTCTCTAGAATGGTAGTAACAATCGGGAATCTATTTCTGTGATACTCGGCTAATCTATTAAAATAAGCTACTAACTCTCTTTCTCTAACACCACCATCAAAAGGACCTCGTGAAGAAAAACCCCGTTTATTATAAGTTGCAGAAGAAAAGCCAGCTTTTATACTATCAGTGTTAATTTGCTCAATAACACTACATATTTCGTCTGGTGGCCAGTGATCAACATCTTCCCTATACTGAGCAAGTGACCGACCTATATAACTATCTGCTGCTTCGAGGCGACCATACTGATCGGCTAATTCTCGCACCCTGCTTATCCAACCATTGAGAAATTCTTTATCAATATGCCCATCCTTATCAACACCAGGAATTTTTTTCCAAGACTCTAATAATTCATATGCGTGTAATCCTCTATTTTGAAGTTGTTCACTGTTTAAGTTTTCTGATTCTACTTCACTAGATCCTTCACCCGGCTTATGAACCCATTTAAATACTTCAATAAAGAATTCAGGATTTTGACTTAATTCATCATGAAGATGTTTTGTATTTCTACCCCTTCCATAATTTTCTAAAATGGAAAGATAAAACCATTCTAACTGGATAAGGGTCTGGCGTTCGACATCATCTCGGTTGTTCAATACTTCGAAAGAACGCTGTACTTCATACCCTTGAAGCTGACCGTTTTCTTCTGCTCTTTCAGTGGCCAGTTTGACTAGAATTTTTACCAACAATTCAGTCGGTATCTCTTCTACAAAGGAGGTACAAGCATGAATTGCACTTACATACCTCTTGTGATCAAGCAAATAATTTAATCCTCTGATCTTTTCTTCAATGGAAATGTGGTAGAAATGAGGCTGAACTTTTAACCAGTATGCTTTCCCAACTTCTTCATCTAAGCTATCAATAAAATTCCAGACATTTCCGGATTGATTCAAGGGGAGGAGAACAAAAGCTAATCTAGCATTAGTATAACCAGTCTGTTCTAACTGCCTATATAGTTGAATGGCCCATTCTGTACCATTGACAACAGACTTTCTAAATATAAATCCACGAAAGAAGCCTGAAGTATCATCACTGTTTAGCAGTTCAGCAGCAGCCAATATATCTTGTTCATCGTCCACTATTCGACCCGCTGTATCTCCTAAAATTATAGGTTCTTTAACAATTGCGCTTAACTCTTTTATTTTCTCAATCCCATATTCATTATATATACTCTTCAAACCCGCAACTCTTTTGTCATCAATAAACTGTTGTTGTTCTTCATGTGACAATTTCAATCGCTCAATGCCCTCTGGAAAGCTTGGCCATTGTTCATCAAACATCCACTGCACTTTGATAACTTCATCTGTAGGTTCTAATAAGTTAAATAATTCCTCGTAACGCGCTAAATCGTCTGTGTGCAGAGCCCATTCCGCATCTGGAAATGAACGATGATGAGATAGAACTCCTCGAACAGCGTGCCATGCCTGGTATGTTGTTTGATTGACTTTGTCGAAATTTAACTTGATAAATGACAACACTTTGTCTCGATCAGGCCAACTCATGCTCACTGATTGCTTGATCAGCTTCGTAAGTTTTAATTCTGAATAATCAAAAATAGATACCAAGATGTCTACGACGACTGAGTGCATTTCCCACATTTCTCTGTAGGATACAGGCTTGTTCGATATTTCATCAAACCTTCTCCAGCGCATTTTATGGTTAGGGTGCCCTACTTCTCTCCCCCCTTCTGGTAGCATCCTTATGAGTAAAGTCCAACCTACTTCTGGTTCTTTAGCGGCAATCAATTTCAATACATCCACTCGCTCGGTGAACGATGCTAAAGTTTGATAATACCAGGGTTTGAAAACGCCTGATAAGCTATTAATTGGTCGATTGGACAGTCTCCCCCCTGGATCAGCAGCTGATAGCTTTGCTAATATCAAAGACGAGCGGGATAGATATTCAGGAAGCCAAGCAACACCTTCAAGTGCCCAAAGTAACCCTGTATGGTAGCTGTTTGCTGTCAAGAAGCCAGGCTCCTCCTGGAATAGATCTAGTATTGATGAACCATCGGATTTCAAATGATTGTCAACTTGATTTAGAAATTCACTTGGAGCAGCTTCAGCAATCAGTGGCAAATAATGCTCAAATGATTTCCACAGAAGCGGATCAGTATTTGCCAGCAAATGAGCAACGGTATGATTCACAAGGCTTTCTGCTGATCCAGGCAAATCAAATCGTAACTGATTACCAAACACAGAAACTAAAATTAATGATTGAGTTATCCCTTCTCTAATCCATCCGGAATATTGTCTTGTTTTGCCATAAATTGTCGCCATATGCCTTTGCTGAGGGTCTAGTTCAAAGGCTGGATTCACCTCATTCATTACTTCGAGAAAACAATCCTGAAGTTTCGCAAAGTCATCTCTTATTAGATATTTTGACGCATTAGTCCAGACATCTAAAGGCGAAGCTAGCCGCCATGTATTACCGATTTTTATAATTGGTGAATCTGCCGTATGTAACCAACGGGTAAGTTTTTTGGTATATTCTTCATAACTGCTATTAGCAAGCCGAGCAACAATTTCTTTATCACTTTCGTAGTTTTCATCCCACTTACCAACTAATAAAGCAGGAATTATATCAGACACATTTTCTGACTTAGCCCAATCAGGCGTGTTTCTAACAAACTCCAGCGTTCTCCGTAAAACAGTAATGTTTCTGAGGGATTCTCGAGAATATTTTTCGGCTAACTCTTCTGAGATACCTGATTCAACTAGTGATTTAATAAATGAATCTCGATCTATTTTGGGTAGGATGATTTTGTCACTCCAGTTTTCAGCAGCATCTGCACCTAGTGGTACAATAACATTATGACCGTTCTTAATTGCTCGGTTGAATATCCCTTCATCTTCGAACCTAACTATAAAAATTAGTGGTGTCTTCAGAACGGAAAGTTGTCTGAAGGCTTCTGGCGTGTCTACGATCAAACTTCTAGCAAAGAAGTCTTCTTCCTTATCAGGATTGTCTTTGAACGCCGAAATAACAAAAGCTAGTGCTTCATCTCTGGATGTACCCTGAATAGCAGTCAAAGCCGGATTCTCTATACTTGAGAGTAGTTCATTAACTTGCGGCCTTCTTCCACCTAACAGTATTTGAGGCTGAAGGCTGATCTTTGGGCCGCTTGACCATTCATCCCAGAAATCATCTGCCGGTCGAATACCCTCATTTGGATATTTGCCTAAATGCTTAATAGCTAACCAAGCAGCTACAGTAGGTGCGGCCTCAAGCCATTCTTCAAGCCTCTCGGCATTGATAACTCGAATATCTTTCCAGATACCATCTTTCTTCTTTTCTTTTATCCACTCTTCACCTTTCGTCCACAACCTCGGGGTTACAAAAACAAAAGTGCTTTCAGCCGGATCAAAACCCAAAGGATTATCGGTCCTTTTTTGATAGTCGTCGTCAGCTTTTCCTTTTGGGTCTGAGTTAGCACCAAATTCCCATAGGGAGGTGCCCAATGGCAGATAATCTGTTTCCTCACTAACTACGAGAATACCATCCCAACCACCAACAAGCACATTTTCTCCGGATGGAAATTTTATGCTTTTAATTGAGTTGGAAGTCGCTCGAATCAGTTTTCTTATCAGTTGTGGTAAGGTTTCTTGGCAATCTCTTCTGTTTGCCCAAGCCCGTAAATCAGTAGTATCAACCCAGTTCATAGTATACGTGGATAGTTATTACAACATATAAAAGATAAAAACTGTCGTTATCTCATTTACTTTTCCTAAAAACTGCAATCTGCATAAGTTGGATATATTATATCTACCAAGCGTTTTTATAATATATGCATCTAAGTTTACTCTCATTACATAAGATTTTTTACATAACAATAATGGAAAAGTACAACGCCCAGCTTATTTCTCGCAAGTAGCTGAGCGTTGTACTTTTCTAATAGCACTATATTAATGGTATTCATCCAGCTTGTGTTTGACCTCTATTGGTTGAAGCACCCATGATCCCTGTTTCGCAAAATACTTCTTCACCCTATCATCTTCTGCACCCCTAAAATCCGCAACATTGTTCCTAACAGCTAAACACACAAAACTGATGGGGCCATCAGACGAATCCTCTAATCCTGATATAACACCGGGAAAGCATTGACTTTCAGAGAAATTAACTGTTTTATCTGGAATCCAAAAAGTCAATAATATAGGGTCTTCTTGATCTTGCCGTTCTTTACTTTTTTCATTACTAAGCTCTAATGAAATTCCGCTTTTGGAATCGTTAAGATATATCTGACCTAACCAAATTTTATTATGTTTTTTGTCTACATCGGGTTTATGTGTATACTTTGCCATTAACTTAATAGCATCTTCATCAAAATAAATTAACAAGTCGTCTTCTGTGACGGCACTATCTGTACGTTTGTAATAGATTTTATAATCACCGAGAAAATGTTTTTTTAGAATAGGATTTATCTTATTATGTCTATGATCTCTAAGAAAAACTTCAAGGTCAGTTAAATCACCAATCTTTCCCTTCGGCATACTCATTCGATTCATTTCACGCGTATAAAGGAAACTTCTTATATCTTGAGGTATTGTTTTGTATTCATCAGTATTGTAATCATAATTTCCTATAGACAAATAATTTTTTTGCGTGTTAGCATCTACGTTCTTCATCACTTTGAGCAAAACTACAGTTTTACTCAAAATATGATCAAAAGCATTGGAAGGGGAGTAAAAGCTATAGTGACCTATTAATAAAGATTGGGAATGTACGTCGCTATCAGCTAATTGTAAAATAAAATTAGAGCGTGTACTATCTTCAATTTTCAACAAATCAAGAAATAAACACTTCTGTGCATCATGGGTAGCAATACCTCTATAAGTACGGTTTATCGTCTTATAAATTGTATTCATTGTCACATGCAAGTAATCTCTAAATACAGTAAAATGTATTCTACCTACGGCAATTCCCCATTCAGAGTTTTTAATAGGTTCATAACCTACACGCTCAAAAAGAACCCATTCAGTATCTTCCAAATATTTTAATCGGGCCTTATTTTTAAATAATAGTGTTATAACATCTTCTCTTGTATTCCGCAATTTAACTTCTTCTAACTCATCAGGAGCGTATCGTTCTTTGAAACTGGAAACTATTTCAATATCAATCTTATAATCCACCTTAATACTTCGCAGAAAAGAATCAATTTCTTTAATACGTTTTTTTGATAGAAAGATAGATTTACCTCTTTTGAGAGGACCAAAGAATTTATTCCTAAGTTCAATTTCATCGAAATCAAATCCCCTTTCTTCAGCTAAAAGTCTTAAGTGCCTAGCTTTATCTTTGATTTCATTTTTTCCTTTTAATAACTTCTGATTAATGTGCTCAAGCAAAGCGATCATTTCGGAATCACTAGCCTTAATCTCGACGTTTCTAGGTCTACCCCCGCTCATAATTTTTTATATATTTAAGTTATTTAGGTTACTTTATTCAACGTGAACTAAACGAACTACTAAAAATCACTAAATCACTAAAACTAAATCAGAACCAAAAAAGGAGTTTTCGTCAACTTTCAATAGCCGATACTCGAGGTCATCATTCATATGGCTGTTGATTCTTCAAATCTGGCTGAATATACAACTTTTATATGAATCACTAAAACAGATCAATAATTTCAGTGATTTCCCAGTATACTGATTTATAGAACATTAGTACCGTAAATAAAACAAATTTTGTAGGTTTAAGTGGATTTCGGTCGAAGTCTAGTTATCCTTTTTTCTCTTAAACTTTACAGACAAATGGAAGCAACTCCATCAACACGCCAAACGCGCTACTCAGAAATTAGCGCAAGCCCCAACAAGGGTATTAAGTCACGAATAGCTGCGATAGGCAAGCTACTCGTGGATTGCTTACCTATCGCGTCTGAGATACCCAACTCAGGACGTTTGGGTGGGTCGAAGTACTGGACTGGCGCACCTGAGTAGTGCCAGAGGAAGCGTTTTCGAGCCAGATGCCTAAACTAGATATTATTGGTTGGCGCATCCGTGACCCACCCTGCAAGCGATGCTTAGACTTTGCTTTAGTCGGTATCCATCGATTCCACTAAAGCAAAGTCTATAACCTACCTACTTTTTAAACAAGCGGAGTATATGTTACAGGTCCGTTTTCCTTTTAGAAAAGAATCTTTTGGCGGAATGGCCTATAATAGATTCAGTACACGTGGCGGATATATATATCTAAACGAATCTGCTTACGCGATTTTGGATTTGATTGATTCAAACGCTTTGCTTATAGAAGACTTCAACGAACAACCTGGCCTTGGAGAGTACGTAGAAGGATTTATAAAGTCGGGGCTTGTTTATGAATCTACAAGTAAGAATCCTGTACAAAAGTATGTCAACAGTTCTATAGGTTCAGAACACAGATTATCATCGCCCGCATCTGTAGATATTTATCCTGCTTTTCATTGCAATTACCGTTGTGGTTTTTGCTTCGTTGGCAACTGGGTTGAGAATCCAGGTAAAAGCATCTTGACGGAGGATAACATAGAAAAAATAGTAAATTCTATCTCTAGTTCAGGGGTTTTTCATGTCGGTATTTTAGGTGGTGAACCTTTACTGTACAAATACATTGAACAGCTAATAAGTACGCTGTATCAGAGTAAAGTACATTTAAGTTTAGCCACAAATGGAACAAATTGCAAAGAATCTATTATTCAGAAAATAATAGATTGCAATGTTGATATTAACATTTCTGTTCAAGGCCATAATGAGGAAATACATAATAGCGTCGTCAAAAGCAACAACTCCTTTTCTAAAGCGAACGCATTTATTAAACTTTTGAAAGACGCTGGCAAAACGTTTTTAGTTTCAATAGTCATTAACTCTAAAAACTATGCTTACATAGAGGAGTATATTGATTGGTGTGCATCTGTTGACGCTTCTGATGTGACTCTGTTTTTTCCTGAGCATTCTGAATATACAATCAATAATGGTATGGCTTTTAGTTTTGTAGATTTTGTAACCACTCTAAAAAAAGCCAAACAGCGGGGTAAATTCTACGGCCTAAAAGTTGATTCAAACTGTCATTTTGATTTTTTATTAAAAGAGAATCTACTTGATTTTGACAGTTCCAATCCATTGGCAACTTATCTATATGGTGATAAGGCTTTTAACTCAAGAATAGACGTTATGCCTAATGGGGACACGTATCCGAATCATGAATTTTTCGGTCTGTCTGAATATAGGTTGGGGAATTTATTAGAACGGTCTGCCCATGAACTGTGGAATACCAATTTCTTCAATAAAATGTACGCATTGTCATCAGCTACTCCTAAAGCTTGCAATGAGTGTGAATTTAAGGATGTATGTAAGGGGGGATACATGAGTCGTAAACTCAAAAATAATACGTTTCTTGAGTCGCCGGATTATTGCCCTCTTATCAACGAATCGCTAACATTTGAAGAAATAAATACTATGTATTACGGCCCTAAAGAAGCCGTATAAAGTGGAACGCCATAAAACTAGTACCAAACAATATTTGGCGTATAAAACCTAAAACTTGTTTGGCTCTCTAATGTATTGTTAATCTACTGTACGAAACAACTCATTATTTAACCCCTTACTATATGAATGCGGCTACAAACGTTGTTAACTCTTTAAATTCTCGGCAACAGAAAACATCTGCTCTAAAACATGTCTGGCTTGAGATAACGGAGAAATGTAATCTTTCCTGCGTTCACTGTTATTCAGAGTCTAGCCCTCATCTTCCATTATCTCGTGGAATGGAAGTTGATGACTGGCTCAACGTACTTCATACCTCAAGAGAAATGGGGTGCAAAAGTGTTCAGTTTATTGGAGGTGAACCAACAATACACCCGTATCTTGATTTTTTGCTACAGGAAGCATCATCTCTCGGCTTTGAGTCGATTGAAGTTTTCACAAACGGTGTGGCTATTTCTTCGGAACGTATCGCGCGATACAAAGAGTGGAATATAAATGTGGCTTTGTCTTTCTACTCTACTAATCCTGATGTACACGACTCAATAACAGAACGGCAAGGCAGCTATTACCGTACTTTGGGTTTTATTAAGAAAGCGGTTCAAGCAGGGCTTGAATTGAGAGTTGGTATTATACAGATTGATCAAACTGATGCTGAAATAGAAGAAACTAAACACTTTTTAAGATCGCTGGGTGTTAAGAATATCAATTTTGACAGAGTTAGGAAAGTAGGTAGAGCGCAACAGCAGAGTACATCTCCCTTAGAAACCACATTGCAGAATCGTCTACACGAACTTTGCGGTGCGTGCCATAACGGACGAGCCTGTGTTACGTCCTCAGGTGATGTATTCCCCTGTATTATGGCTCGCGCTGATTTGCTCGGAAATGTCCGTTCGCAAAGCTTACAAGATATAATTTATGGCGAACCGCGTAAAGCATTCGTTACAGCTCAGTTAGCTTACCTTAATCAGATCAACGTTCAGTCGGCCAGCGTTGACGACCCATGCGCTCCGCATTGCGTACCTCAATATGGCAACTGCAACCCGACCCAGACAACCAGCAGTGGCAGTGTTGAACCCCTATCAGTTAGCGTTGACGACCCATGCGCTCCACACTGTGTACCTCAATTTGGCAATTGTAATCCAACACAAAGCAGCTATATAGACACTGCACAGTTTGTTGCAGGTAACTCTTGCAATCCTCAAAATGGAGGCACTTGTGTTCCTCAAATGGGCAACTGCAATCCAAACGAAAATAAATAGTAGACATAAGAAATATAAAACACTATCTGAGAAATTAGTTTTGATAAAAGCGTAACAGAGCGGCCAGGCCAGCCGAAGCAGACAGGTTCTACCTGTCTGCTTCGGCTGGCCTGGCCGCTCTGTTACGCCTGCTCCCCGCCAAGGGGTCGCCGAAGGCAATAGAATCGCCTAAAAGTCGTCGGCTAAGTCTGCTTCTGGTCGGTTCAGTTTAGGCGTGGGTGGTGGCGTTGGCTTAGGAGCTGGAACGGGTGGTAGTGGTTCTAGGGGCTTGGGTGGTAAGCCCTGCATTAGCGTCGCAATCTCCCGCTCAATTCGGCTGAAATTAGCTTCTAGCTTGGCCTCGGTCACCTCAGTAAACGGCTTCCATCTCGGTGAAGCAGGCCGCTCAACGGGCCGTATCTGCGCTTTGAACGTGCTGTAATCACTTTGAAATAGCTTGCCGTAGAATTCGCCCTGTTTCAAGTTCGATACGTCCTGCACCTGGATACGCTGCCGCTGGGTCAAACTGAACGACTGGCCAACGTTGCTGCCTTGCCGGTGCCCGTTACTGGATTCGCCTTGACTAGTCGAAGTCGTCTGCACTTCTTCTTTGCCCCATAGTTCGGAGACATACTTGGCCGATTCTAAATTGGCCTGCATCCCAAAGAACTGATTGGAAAGCGTACCTAGGATCGCATTCTTCATAGTCTTACCGTAGCGGTCTTCCATCTGGGCAAAATCCTGGATACCAATAATGACTTCGACCCCGTTGCTGCGGCACGTAGCCGGATACGTCTCAAAGCGGGGAATATAAATGGTGGGAAATTCATCAACCATAAAAATACTCTCGGCTCTGCCCGGCTGATTCATCTCTTTTAAAGCGACTGTGGCCAGCAGCGCTAATATCGGTCCGTATACTTCATCCAACTTGGCAGTATTGCCGAGCACCAGTACTTTGGGGTCTTTGGGGTTATTCAAATCCAACTGAAAGTCATTGCCTGACAGCACCCAAAATAGCTTGGCCGAAATCAGCGTTTGTAGTCCCTGCTGTAGAGTGCCTTCAATGGCCGCGAGCTGATTGCTGGATTTGAGCGCCGTGCGGATGGGTTTAACGGCGGTGCGGATCACACTATCCCGACTCATTTCCAACAGCTCAACGACTTTCTCCGTCTCTTGGAAAGCTAGTAAAATGGCATGAGGCAAGGTGCAGAACTGGGATTGCTCGGTACGCAGATACCACAAGATCAGACTTAGGTAGCCAATGGCCGAGTTGGTGAAAAAAGCGTGGCTATCGCCCCCGTTGCCCGCCAAGTTTTTCACAATCGTGGTGGCAAACTGTTTGGCGTAGGCCATCTCCGTCATCACCTGGGGATGGATCGGGTTGACCCGGTGGGAATAGCGCAAATCATCAAAATTGATGTAGTAATCTTTGGTCCCTTCAGGTACGGTAGCCGCCACCAGCGGAGCTAGGGAGGGGAACTTGTAATCATAGACTAGACCGGCTTTACCCTGTTGCATGGCCTGCATCAGAATAGGCTCTAACAGACTAAAGCTTTTACCACTGCCAGGCGAACCGGCAATTAGCGTATGGTGCGTGGGCTTAGTAATTTTGATGGTGCGAATGTCCCCCTCCTGGGTGGCCAGACTATACACCCCGGTCTTTACCCGTAAGCCGGTGCGGGTCGTCACGCTAGCTTTACTCAGGCTGGGCTTCTTCGTGCCCGGAGCCGCCAGTTGAACAAAGAAATAGAGGCCGAATCCCCAACCGGCCCATTTCTCAATTTTCTGTACTGTAGGCCACCGACCCATGCCGATAGTGTGAAACATAGCCTCTAATACCATGTGAATTAGAAAGCCGCCTAGGGCCGCAATCAGGGTGAACACAACCAGTTTGCCAATCACTTTCCCAAATTCTCGCCCCTCATATGGCTGTTGCATGTTCATGTTTAATTAGGTGTTATTTAAAAGCCTACTGACAGTTCAGCGGACCGGTCAATCGACCGTTGTAACGTAGGTTCATTGTTCATCTCGATGCCTTTCGATTGACTCAGTGAATGTTCATATTGGTAATGGCTACCATTCTTTAAGGCGTTGCAATAGTCATAGCCTTCGGTCAAGCTCCGCCCATAGCCAAACTGCTCATCGAAGCTGCGCTCATTGGCCCGAAAGAAGGCCTCCCGGTCAAAGCCTGATTTTACCGCTCCCCCATTCATGCCCCGTTGGTTAGTCATCGGGGATAGACTCATCGTTCGGTCATTATTCGTCATCACTCGCTCAGCTTGTAATACGTGCCCGTTTTCACGGGCCGCACAGCGCGAAACGATGATATGAATATGGCGCTGATCGCCCATTTTCAGCTCGTTCGCCTGGGCGAGTCCGGCCTTCACTTCGGGGCTATCAAAACCGTATTTACGTTCGTGCTCGATCTTGGCGTACCACACTAGATCCCGACTTTCAATTCCCTTTCCAAAATTAGCCGCGTAGTTTTCCATAACCTGGCGTGTATAATCTTTCAGCAGTTGCGAGTTATCGCCGATGTGCGCTAGTTCAGCTTGAGACGGACTAATCACCAGCGAATAAAAGCGATCATCTTTCCGCTCAAGGCCCTGTCCTTTTCCATTGTTATCGATCTGCTGAACAACTTCCCATTTATTGCAGCGATCGCGGTCCACGGAGAAAAAATAGCTACGCTCTATTTCTATTTTTTTATCGTTTTCTTTCTCTAAATAGGTCGCTAGCTGAATACAACTGCCTTTATTATTCCCTTTCACCGGAGAAGTAAATTTAGTCTGCATAATCAGCCATCAATTTTAAGATGTGCAATAATTTTTTTCACATTGTTATTCACAATTCTAAGCTCGTGTTTTCGCGTAGCACCCTCCGAACTAGCTAATTCAAACAAGGCTTCTTTCATCGGATGCAGTGTCTTTTTTTCCTGTTCTTTGATAAACGAAACAAGCCGTTTATCTAACGCTTTAATGGCGTCGGTTGGATTATCGGCTTTTGGGTCGCGGGGGTCCGCTTTAGTCACCTTGAAATAGTTGACCATCGCCGAAAACAGGGCCGTATTCGTTAGACCGTGCGCGGTAGCAAGCCGCTCAAACTCGGCGAAGTCATGCTCGTTGGCATTAATCGTTTTGTATCTGGACACAAGACTTGTAGTTATGTTTATTGTTACTTTACAAATTGATAATCAGATACTTACAGTAATAACAGCTATAAAATAGCTACTCATTTTTCAGACAAAAATATGCAACTGCTTGATTATCAGAAAAAACCCCGAAGGGGCAAGGGGTGAACGGTGGCGTAGCCCCGTTCCCTCTTGCTAATAATCTATGATTATTACTTTACGCCGATGCCCACAGGGCGAAGGCGAGGAATCACCCGTCAGGCATGGCTTACACAACTGATGCATTTCTGTTCGTTCGTTGAGGGTAGAGTCCATAGCTCAGTTGTAGTTTAGTTCAAAATAGGGCATTCTCGGTTTAGTGTAAACCAGCTTGCTGTGTTGCTTATATTGTTCCATATAGGGGTGGGCTTCATAGCGATCATCGAGTTCTAAATCACATACTAGATTATCTAAATCCTGGATGGCTTTTGAACACTAACAAAACGCTTTTATTTATAAACTCTTCTCGTTCAGCAGGTGTGTAGATTTGCCACTCTAAAGCTCTTTTGTAAAGAGCTATTTCATTGATATAAAAGGCAGTTTAAATTTCATTTTTTTATATAGAACAAGAAGCTTTTTTTGTCGATTTCTTTTTTAAGGTATTATGATATTGGGGTGAGAAATAAATCCATATTTGTTATGATCCAAATCGAAAATTTACATTTTGATGCATAAAAATACTAATAAATAGATTTTCTATCTGGTCTGTAGCATAAATATTTCAATTGGCAAATAAGTATATTTGTTAGATATTGCTATCAACTAAGGCTATTTACTATGGGTTTGTATAACGGTTACGATATTTTTCGCTTTGAGCATTGTCCAATGACGGCCTCATCTGTGAGCTACGATGTACCCTCAAGTGGATTTGATGGCCTTGAGTATACGCTACCATCCATTAATCCTAACGCAATAATTCGTATCACAGGTAGTGTACTTGGAGATGACGCCTTTACTGTTTTACGTAATCACAGTTCACACCTGATTGATATGATTTCAGCTTGTCAAGATACCTACTTTTACGTTGATACATATCTAGTCAAGTCGTTTTCGTGAACGAATGCGGTTTCTATTAGCAGCCCTCATTTTTACAGTTAATCTAAAATGGCACGTAAGGTTAGGTCGGATATTAAGATAGGCAACTTGGAAAAAAAGTTGGGTCTGGAGAAAGGAGCCATTCGCAATCCGGATGGAACCGATGCTCGCAGTGATAAGAAATTGGGGACGTTGAGAGGCGAGTATGAGCGAATGTATGGGGGACCGCCCGTCAGAAAAGCTAGTCCGCCTTCTAGTCCGAAGACAGGATTACCGAAGAAAGCCGTTACGACCAACAAAAAAGCTGCGTCTACAAAGACAGCTAAGTCTCCTAATACCAATAAAGCCAAATCAAATCGCAAAAGCGGAAAGTAGCAAGGAAATGCATAAACGACCGTCTCGGCCTCGACGTATAAAGCCTTCCGATTATGATTTCAACGTCTTCATTAACTGTCCTTTTGATGATGACTATAAGCCTCTTTTTCAGGCAATCATATTCACCATACAAGCTTGTGGTTTCATTGCACGCTGTGCACAGGAAAGCAGTACCCAAAATATTCGTTTTTCACGAATTCTTGACATGATTGGGGAGAGTCGGTATGGAATCCATGATCTGTCTCGAATCAATTTAGAGGCTGGTATAATGCCGAGAAATAATATGCCTCTTGAATTAGGCGTATTTATCGGCTGTCGTCATTTTGGCACGCCCTATGATTACGATAAAGAATATTTGGTACTCGATAGTGTACCCCACCGCTACAAGGAGCATATTACTGATTTAGGAGGAGAGGATCCTTCTATTCACAAGAATATGCCGCAGGAGGCCGTCCGTTGTGTGCGTGACTGGCTTCTATACAGAGCGCCTACTCACGAAAGAAAAGACATTCCAAGTGCCAGTATTCTTTACGAACGCTTTCAAAAATTTGAATTGGATGCACTTGATCGCTGTAAAGGTAGAGGCTTAGTATACAAAGAACTTTTATTTCCTGAATATATCGAACTGGTAACTGATTGGCTTAATGAAGGTCAACAAAAGATAAAAGAGTTTGATAGCTTGATTAAACAAATGATTAGTGACTTATAAGGAAAGCCAAGTGTGACATTATATCTCTAATTGTCATTCTTGATTATACTATTCTTAGAAGAGTGACGAACGCTCAGAAATCACTTCTCAGTGACTTTCGTACATTTATATTATATGATAAGGCTATTGGTAAGTTCTTAAATTAGAGAGGCTAGAATAAGCTTGTAAGACTTTTTAGCTAGATGTACTAATCCACAAAAAATTATTCTTTCTAGCTATCCGTTGGGTATGGGTGGCTAATGGCAAACAACTAGTTGTCCTGTCCAAACATACTGTTACCTAAGTTAACGATTAGCCGATTAACTGTTTTCTGCTTACTAGACTGGTGAGCATGTAAGTATTCACCGCGTAACGCCTGATCTCCCTTGATAAAAGTATGCGCCAGTAGAATAACTAAAATAACATCTAAACAATAGTAGATTAGACTTTGATAAGTAGTTACAGCCCCAAGGATTAAGTAACCACTAGCAAGCATACAGCCATACTCCCCTATTTTAGTAATTCGGCGGTAGATAGGAATTCCCATGCGCTCAATGTATAGCGCGCTAAACACTAGAGAAGTTTTGAAAAGATAATAGCCGAATAGGACCCCGGTTAAGTACAGGATAAAATCAATAGTTGGATCAGGTGCAGCTACATGTATATTAGCTGGGTTAGTGAACTTGGATAACTCGTTCATATGTATGATATCTTTGTTATATGTTACTAATATAACAAAGGAACAGTAATTCGTAAAATGACTGCGAATAACTATGTTTTTAGTTATTCGCCCTTTCCCTTTCTTAATAAACGCGGAGCAGCTGACACAGCTGTTGTATATCCTCCACCTAAGGGGTAGCTGACACAGTTGGGGTATATACGCCACCAAAGACATTTAACAGGCTATAAAGTAGGAGCTTGCCAAAAAATGTATGCTTTTAACGTTCGATTATATCAGTGAAAAATCATGCGGTTAAGGTACGTGTAAAAACAGTCATTTTTGATGCTTTTATGCCTTTAAACCACGTTAAGACTATCCAAGCTCGAAATACAGCGGTTAGCAACCCAAATTCACGCGTATTCCGGGTATATATTCTACTTGCCGAAACAGCCCTTGTGCTGAACAGTTTAATCCGTATAACTGGTTGACTGCCAGATTACTATGGGCTCCACGTGGCGGATATACCCTAAATGTGTCAGCTACCTCTGAATAGGTATTCTATAAAGGTGGGAGATCGATGAATGTCATCAATGCCGCACACATGGTCGATTAGATATTGATTAAATTCGAGAAACAGGTTTGGATTTAAGGCTTCTAAGCGAAAGGATTTGTCTTGCCCGAAGACCATAAAGAACTGGGCTCTCTCCTGTTTAAACCGGTCATACAGCCGTTTTCGAGCCGTACTGTTTTCCATACTAAGGGGGATCTGGCTATGAGCTGCCGAAAGGCGTTTAAGTCGGCTAATAGCTTGTTCCATTTCGGAAATTAGGGTTTGCGTATCGGAGTTCATGTATGTTCCATTAATACGACGCAAAAACGTGGCTTGTAAGCGATTTTATTAAGTCAATTTATAATGGAGAGTCACCCGCATTTATACGAAACGGCAAATGCACCCCATTGATTTAAAGCTTTAGATTGAGTGTTGACTTTAATCTCGGTCCTGACGCAGATGGAGCAGCTATCGGCTTCAAGCCTTTCTTGCTCATGTGCCACGCATTATAATCGTAGCTGTCTGCTGGATAATCGATATTGCCACCGTTCCAGCCATTATTGGCAACAAAGTCTCGTAACACTTCGCAACTCTTTAAACTGCCCTGACTGCCATGCTGCGGACACAACGTTAGAGACCCGGTCGGCTGCTGTTTCAAATAATCAATGGCGTGGCTGGTCATGCCGACCCCGTTCAGGATCAGGAAACTCATCTCGTTAATAGTGGGTCGGCGGTGTGTTAGAAAAGTGCAAAAATCGGGCAGACCCTCGAACAGATACCACGGGGTGATTTCGCGTCCTGATTGAAACACAGTGATGGTCTTTTGGCCGATGCTCGATTTGATCCACGGACCACCATTTAGCTGGGTGCGCATCTCTAAACAGCGCTTGTCAGGCTGGTCAAAAATGTTTGGCACGCCCACCGCATAAAGGGGCTTTGAAAGTGGTTTAGTGGCTCGGTTGAAATAGATGTCAGACAGATAAGGTCGACACGCGTCAATATCCAGTCCACGGCTGCGGCACCAGTTTTCACCGCGTCGATCGGTCATGATACGGATGGCTTCAACGGTATAAGCGGTTTCTGTCACGACGGGCAACCTCTGGCGGATCGGCGGGATGGCATAAGACATAAAGCCTACCGTTTTTTCGATGAATTGCAAAGCATCATGCACGCTATCGGTGCCGGCCTCCATCATAGCCAGGTCGATGATATTGCCACCTTTTCCAGTCCCGTGGTCGAACCAGGCCAGGCCATCTTTGGACAGGACGAAAGACGCCGTTTTCTCATTCCGGTAACGATACCACTTCCGGCCGCCCTGTTGTTTGGCGACCTCGTAACCAAGGCGTT
>NZ_BAAHBO010000012.1:0-72322 GCF_054776635.1 Spirosoma lituiforme | reverse complement strand
TAACTGCTGCCAACCGGCCTGACTAAGTTCAACGCAGCGTCGTCTTAGCGCTTCGTAATCGGATTGCTTGTAGGTCGCCATACTAGAAAAAGCATCCCACATGACAGACTTACTCACACGTCAATAATAAAATAAATGAAATAGAATGGGTTCTATCAAGTCAGCAAAAAGTTTAGTAATAGAATTAGGCAAACTAGAAATTGCTGAAAATACCTACTTCGTTTAAGACAATGCTAAAGCAAATTCAGGGTTAGATAAAAATCATCTTTTCCAAACACAGCTGCCTGCCATTTTAATTTATGAACAGGTATGCCACCTATAACTAACAAAATAGGCGTTGTAACACCGTATAGACTTTGTTGGGCGAAATCATACATTTGTTGGCGATCCGTATTGCTCGGCGCTGGATTCCCACCAGGATGCGTGTGCCATTCCCCAACATAGTGAAGCGGGCTGGGTTGTATAGCCCCCCATTCGACCAACTCCGCTACGCCGACGATACCCCGCACAAAAGTCATAAGACCATGCTTGGAGTCAGGCGGGGGGGCAGCGGCTACATGAACGGTAGCAAGCCGACCATTCGAATCATAATGGCCCAGCAGAATACCCCCCGTTTCAAGCGGATGCCATCGGGTGGCATACTGGGTGATGGACGAAGTTACCTCTTGCGTTAACAACAAACATTGCCCCCCGTCCATTGAACATAAAAGCATACTCATGCGATTGATTCCACTGGAGAGATTTGACTCACTGTACTAGGCCACGAATAAACCAATTCCACCGGAGATGACAAAGCTTCCAAATAGAGTTGCTCGATTAGGTCCACCGCCCAACAGGCTAGCCCGGTAATGCGGTTCAATCGGGCAGGTACCAGTGCATGCCAGCAACCTACGCCACGGGGCAGTTCTAAGTCAAGGGCTTTTTGATTTTCTTCCGCCCGATAAGGACTAAACCATTGATTGAACTGATCCCAACTGAACTGCTCGCTTAACGCTGCATAAAAAAACAACCGATCGGCATTTAACCCTAACGAGCAGCTAATAAAGGGAACCGAAGAAGGCAAGCCTTGCAGCGGCATGGCCTTTAAAACGGCATCGTTAGCAGTAGCATCAATAACTAGGTTCGCTTCGCGGAATACATCTTCGATAAGGGGATCAGTAGTCGGTAAAGCGAGGATTTGGCCGGTAATTCGGGCGGATGGATTTACCTGATTTAATCGCGCAGCTAGGGCTAATACTTTGGGGGTATACACATCCGAAAGACTTAAGGTATGACGAACTAAGTTTCCGGGTTCAAAGGGTTCAGGATCAATAATCGTCATGTGCTGAACACCCATACGTACCAACTGCTCAGCAAAAATACTGCCCAGCGATCCCGCTCCCAGTAAAACCACCCGTGCACTGCTCAACTGAGGGCTTAACCGTCCCCGGTTTTGTAAATAATCTGGATGCCAGTTTTCGGCGATCGGTTGCCATCGGATTGGTGAAGAAGACGGTAAGCGATTTACAACGGTTGCCACGCGTGCCTTTTGAGCTAGTTTCGCTAGTTTCGCCACATTGGGTAGGAGTTGCAGGGCCTGCCAATGGTAGCGATAGGGCTCCTCGCCAATCCGCTTTGGAATGGGTATACCCACCAGCAATAACCATTCACCCAACTCGGTCAAGACGGCTAAGGGTTGGTTTAAAAGGGCTACTAAATCAATACCCTGCTGCTTGATCGTATCAATCAGTGAAGAACCAGTTACAGGTATCTGCCAACGATTAACGACGGGCACAGCGTCTAAACGAATCCAAATGGCTTTACGCGTTTCGGGTAACTGGGCAATCGCATCACCCCACGCAGGTTCATAAAGTACGTCTTTGTTCCGCTTATCTCTGAACCGTCGGGTAAAAACGATACCCCGCCAATCGACGATATCGGCGATTCCACTGCGCACTGAATGCTGTTGCCACTGCTCGAAGGAATGTTCGTCTTCGTAATAGGCTAACGCCCTGCCCAACGCATTTTGCCCAATGTTAAAATCGGGCAGTTCAAACGGATCACCCAGCTGAGTCAGGTCATTGGTGGCCGCTAGCGTTAACCATTCCTGAGCCCGGGCGACATGCCAGCACAAGCGCTCAATGGTCGTGACAGGCTCCGTAACGTAGGCATTTCGGGAACCAGCTAATCCCTGAAGCCAAGACATCGTGCAAATATGACCATTGCGACATGGCCACACGGGGTGCGGCCCACCGTTAAATTGCTGGTGCGCAAAAGTAACAGTTAGCGCCTGATCGGTTAGGGCTGGATGAAGTTGAACCTTACCCCAAACGTCCTGCGTAAAGTCAACGACGAGTTCCCAATCTGTAAATTGGGGTAGCTCAGCCGTAGGAGCCACTCCTAGTAATTCGAGCCGTAGCCGTTGCATCCATACGCCTTGAGTACCTGCCGCTTGCCAAGGGCCCAGCACCGTGATCCCAGCACGCTGGGCAAGCAACGCGCTGCTACTTTCTAAGGCTATTAGGTCAAACTCATTCATTTCTTCCAGACCTTAGTTAAGCAAACCGGCCTCCGCCTGTATTGGTTGTTCCACCACCAACGACGGGTGGTACATAGCTCCCCGCTCCACTACCGCCTGAATTGCCAATCTCGCGTAGTAACGATTTCACATTCGTAATAGCCCGTTTGACATTGGACTCACTGACGTAGCCTTCCGAGCCATCCGCTAATACCTTATTGTTTTTCGCCTGAAAGCGCCAACGCCATTCTTGCTTGGTATCCTCGAAATATTCCCATTCGGGCCCCTGGCCTACCGTGCTAAATTCAGCCACCTTTCTTTCGGGAGCATCCGGTCCTAAGGTGGTGAACAGCTGAGCCCCCTTTTCACAATCCACTTTCTGCTTATAGCCTTCGGCCGAATCAGCGACGATCTCCTGATTACCATCCCGTAGTCGCCACCGCCATTCGTTGGCTTTATCCTGATAAAATTGAAATCCTTTCATAATGAGAATGTACCGTTACCAGTTACTATTTTGATGAAAAAACGTGAACTAGATTAATTGGAAAGTTTTGCCCCTTTAGCTTACGCCAGGGGTAGGATAAGTGCCTGCAAAGCGCAATAAATCAGTAAAACGGTAGGGGATATCCTGCCCTTGAGCCCCAAATCGAGGTTGCCACGCATTATCGTTTAAAAACGAATCCTCGTTTTCAGCCAGCAGTCGCATAAAGACTTCGGCTACAATCCGGCCGCCCACAGGACCTAATTGATTACCCCCATGTCGGATTTCAGCTTCTTTAAGAATGTAGTACCAGAGCGGGGTTTGTTGAAGTAATAGACCATTTTTCGCTTGCAAAGCCTGAACGGTCTGGTTATGCAAGACCTGCTGGTCGGAAGTTGGAGCGGGGAAGGGACTGCTTAACAACTCATCGGTCGTGAGTGGAATCTCTTTCATGCGTTTCGCCACGTATTGACCTGTAGGCACACGCAAGGCCATGCTGCGGATTAAATTACGGGCTGATAAAACGGTAAAGAAGGAGTTCGTAGGTGCTCCTGGGGCGCTGGGTAAGTTCCCCATGCTGAGCGCTACCCGCGTGTCAATTTTACGGGCTTTGTTTACGGCCGGTTGCGCATCAGTCCCAAAGAAACTAGGCCAGTGTATATTCCAGATTGAGTCAACAGGCCGCCTGGCAATTGAAAAGGCACTGAAGAATGGATCATTCGAGAAAACCGAGTTAAAGCGGTAATGGTCGCGAATCAGGCTATGGCCAAAGCGGTAAGCAGCGACCGAAAATTCAACGGGCATAAAAAAGCTTTCGCCTTTACGGTACTTTAAAAACTTAGGGCCGTTGGTTAGTACGTCGTTGATCAGTTCGGCGCCAACAATCGTACGCAAATAATCGTGAAAGACGACCCATTGATAATGCCTTCTAACTTCCCGTTGGGCTAAACGAAACAGTTCATCATTTTTGGCCGTTGGATTTTCTAGTCGGAGTTGTTCAACAACGGCGTTGTGAAACCGAAGCATACTGACGTGAATCTGTCCGACAATTAAGTTTTCATTATTGCGGGGATCACCGATAATGGCCACCCCATCCGTATTTCGAGGGAAGTCAAACGCATTGCTGGTACTCAGTAAGAATCGTAACCCTTCAGAATCATACATGTACGAACTGACCGCTGGTCCATCTCCATATACGGAATCCAAGTCCAAATTGGGGGTTCGGTAATTGATCAGCTTGGTGGCATCTTGCTCTTGACCGGTTGATGAACCCACATCGAATGTCAGGTCATGATCCACAAACTGGCCAAGGTACGTATAGCCGGCGTCAATGGTACTAAAGCCTGCTGAATCATCTGTCGTAATAGTTTCAATCATTGAGCGCCCTAAATCTTCCAATAACTGACGATTCTCTTCGGAGAAAGCGATACGCGAGCTAACCGCTTTAGAAGGGAATAAATAGCCGTACTTATCTTGACTGCTATTTCTCCGAAATGAGGGAGGGAAACCAAATAAGGTCCGTTTAAAACCATGCGCTAAGCGTTCCGTAGATGGTGGATTGGGAACGACTGGATTATTCTCCATAAATAGTTAGTTAAGTAGCCGGGTACAGCCTTTTAAGGTCAGGTTTAGATTGGCGGTACTGACTGATTCGACCGGAGGAAATCTGACCCAGATGAGCGTGTTTGTACAGCTGCGGCTAAATAATTAGCTTTGTCAGTCGTTATAAACGACGCAAGGTTTCTCCATTCACCGCATTTGCGGTGTAATCTTCCCCAAGATTAGTGAAACCTGACCATCCTAGGCCAGCCATCTCCCCAGAGGCTGGCCTTTCGTCATTCTCAATACAAATGTAAAAAAAGCCTGGTTATGTGTCAAGTATATATTTTCAGAAAGTATCATAAAAAGTTAGGTAATACTTGACATTTGGTGTTTTATTTATTAATTTTGCCTCATGAATGAGGCAACAGAAAAATCGCTTTTTTTTACGATCGGGAATAATATAAAAACTTCTCGGAACAATGCAAGATTAAATCAGGCCCATTTAGCCGCTATGGTGGGCCTTAGCCGAACTTCTTTGGTCAATATTGAACAGGGTAAACAGCATCCATCTGTTTTTATGTTATGGCGTATCGCCGATGCGTTAAATATTGAATTAAAAGAGCTTTTACCTGGTAAAGCCCAGGTATCGGCAATGACAAGCGGGTTACAACCCGTTATGGATAGTATTTATATTAATAATGATCAGAGTTTTACTAACATTCGGCAATTCCATCAAAACATTCAAGACAATTTAGCTCATGAATCACAAGCGACAGAAGGAGATTGAGCAGTTGGCAAAGAATCTGCTGACTGAGACGAACTGCTATTCGTATCCTCCAATTGATGTTGAGGAAGTCGCCAGACGGAAGGATATTCAAGTTATTCGATTTGGTTTTGGCGAGGAAGTCTCTGGCGTGTTGATTACAGAGAAAGGCACGTCTATTATCGGGCTTAATCCCGAGAATGGTCATAAACGACAACGATTTACTATTGCCCATGAACTGGGTCATTATATACTTGGTCATCAGCGTAGCGGAATGTTTGTGGATACACCAGAGCGTTATTTTACGATGTTCAACTTTCGCAACGCAGCCTCCTCAACCGGTGAATTGGTGCAGGAGCGGGAGGCTAATGCATTTGCTGCTGCACTTTTGATGCCGCTAGATCTGATCCAGAAAGTAATCGATGACCTTAAAGACAAAATAGATATTAGAAGTCAGACAGATGAAAGCTATGAAGATGATTTCTTGGTGAAACTAGCTAATGCTTTTAACGTAAGTACCCAGGCAATGGGTTTTCGACTTTCCACGCTCAACAAGCTCTGGTAAATAGTTTGGCTAACTCTTATCAGTTATATAAACTGATTTTAATGAGTACTATAAATTCTATCGATACATACCATAGCCAATTCGTCCAAGTAAACCTCAACGCAGTTAAAAACGCTGAACCATTTAACTGAACGGGTTTACTGAACGCAAAAAGGACCGTTTCCAGCCCCTTCCCTCCTACCCGACTACCGTTCAGAAAAACCTCGGTATAAAATCAGGATAAGTCACGGTTCAATTCTATTATTCCCGTCTACATAACTATTGATTTGGTCAGTGATTGGATGAACTGCAGAACGGCCTGATTAACTTCGGTATGCCGTTCCACTAAACCCTGGTGACCGCCAGGGGACACCATGACCAGCTTGGCTTGAGGCATTATCCGGCTTATGTGCTCACTGGCCACGGGCTTGGTCAGCCGATCCTGATTGGCCCCGATTACCAGGGCTGGCACTTGTAGGGACGAAAGTGCCTCACTGACATCATACTCGAACATGCCCAGTACTCCACGGGCCGTCACCGCCAGTGGAGAGAGGGTGGACAGTAAGGTTACAAAGTTCAACTGCTGGAAGCTCTGCGTTCCCGTGAAGGTCAACAGCCGGGTCATTAGATGAGCCGTGCCGTTGAAGTAGCTCATCCAGCGCGAGACCCACAACAGTGGTGACAAGCCAATCAGTAGCCAGCATAAGGGAACCAGTACCGGTTTTTGAATGGCCGTCAGCAGTCGGGAAAAAAGAATCGTACGAACGGGGTTAGTACAGGTGGTATGCTCAAGAATAACGCCTTTTATCCCCCCTAAGTTACCACTTGTTTCTAATTTATCCAGTAGGGTCAATATGGTCATGCCACCAATACTATGTCCCCACAGAATTGGGTTAGTAGCCCCGGTATGGTCAATAACTGCCTGTAGGTCAGCAGCCATTTTAGACAGGGAGTAGTCTTTAGTAGTGGGCCGGGTCGACTTGCCCAGTCCGGGTAAATCCATCAGAATCAGCCGGTAATTTGCCTCAAAATATTTGCGCTGATAGTACCAACTGGTGCGGTTGGCGTTCCAGCCATGGACGAAAATGATGGGTTAAGCAGTTTTAGGTCCATAGAAATCGATGTGGATGAAAGAGCCATCAGGCCGCTTGAGCTTATCGTGCTCTGTACTATCTACCCGCTTTGGTTGATCTTCCCCTGGTCGGCTTTTGCTTAAAAGCCGACCCACTAAAAACCTACCTAGCAGGGTGAAAAGGCCAAGAGCTGAAGCCCCGTAGAGGCATCGCTGCGCATATTCATCCTGGACAGCAAATCGGTAGACATGCCACTCGTGCCATAGGTAATAGCCCAAAAAGAGGTAGCCAATCGACAATATATCAACCAGTAAGAAAGCCACCAGGAGTATGGGCATAATACAACAAGATGAAAAAATAGGGAATGGGTGTAATCACTACAGGTGCTTACTGATAACGACTTTCCGCGTGGTACGTTAACGTACATGTATTAATGGACTGTAGGTGGCGAAATGATAGCTTGCTTGACATCTACCGCTTTATTTGCAACTAGTTCGTTCTGGACAAGAGCCAACTTAATCTGGAGCGACTGATCATACCTGGTTACAGACAAGCTTTCGTCATTATTGATGGAATCCTACAGCCGTTCGATTGACAAGGTATTAGAGGCTGTCTTCGACGGAATGACTTTCCCAGGTCCAGTTCTTGATTTCAGGCATATCTTCTCCATTCTGAAAAATATACTGCTTGTGTTCGATGAGTTTGTCTTTCATCAATTGCTTCAAATAAGACCCTGTATTGCCTAGCTGCGGCAAACGATCCAGTACGTCCATGACCAGGTGAAAACGGTCCAGCTCGTTGAGGACCGTCATGTCAAAGGCCGTCGTGATCGTTCCTTCTTCTTTGTAGCCACGCACATGCATGTTGCTATTGTTGGCGCGGTTGTATGTTAACCGATGCACCATCCAGGGATAGCCGTGAAAAGCAAAAATAACGGGCTTGTTGCGGGTAAAAATGGCATCGTAATCCGCGTCGGTCAGGCCGTGCGGATGCTCGGTATTTCGCTCCAGTTTCAGTAGATCAACTACGTTGACCACCCGGATTTTCAGGTCCGGCAAATGCGCGCGAAAAATCGAAACCGCTGCCAGGGTTTCCAGCGTCGGCACATCGCCACAGCAGGCCATCACCACGTCGGACTCGATGTTCTGATCATTACTGGCCCAAGACCAGATCCCTATGCCTTGCGTACAATGCTTCGTAGCCGCATCCATACGTAGCCATTGCGGAGCGGGGTGCTTGCCTGCTACGATCACATTAACGTAGTGACGCGAGCGAAGGCAGTGGTCCATCACCGAAAGTAAACAGTTGGCATCCGGCGGTAAATATACCCGTACGATTTCGGCTTTTTTATTGATCACGTGATCAATAAAGCCGGGGTCCTGGTGGGTGAAGCCATTGTGATCCTGCCGCCAGACGGTAGATGTCAGCAAATAATTGAGCGAGGCAATGGGCCGTCGCCACGGTATTTCGCGCGTCGTTTTGAGCCACTTGGCGTGTTGGTTGACCATCGAATCGACGATATGAATGAAGGCTTCGTAGCTATTGAAAAGCCCATGTCGACCCGTGAGCAGGTAGCCTTCCAGCCAGCCTTCGCACTGGTGTTCACTGAGCATTTCCATGACGCTGCCGGTTGGTGCCAGAAACTGGTCATTTTCGGCCGTCTCGGCATCCCACTGACGGTTTGTTACCTCAAAAACGGCTTCCAGCTTGTTGGACAGGGTTTCGTCGGGCCCAAAGATTCTGAAGTTGCGCGGTTGGTTATTCAGCTCGATGACATCCCGCAGAAACCGACCAACCGTCTGCGTATCACTGGCCAGAGTGACGCCGGGCAGCGGTACGGCAACGGCGTATTCCCGAAAGTCGGGCATGTGCAGGTCTTTCAGCAATAACCCGCCGTTGGCGTGCGGGTTAGCCCCCATGCGCCGGTTGCCCTGCGGAGCCAACTCGGCCAGTTCGGGCATTAGCCGCCCCAGCTCATCGAAAAGCTCGTCGGGTTTGTAACTGCGTAGCCAGCTTTCCAGTTGTGCCAGATGCTCGGGGGGCGTCGTGGCCGACACCGATAGTGGTACCTGGTGCGCCCGAAACGTGCCTTCGTTGGGTAATGCATCAATCACTTTTGGCCCCGTCCATCCCTTCGGCGATTTTAGCACGATCATTGGCCAGCGGGGTCGGGTTGTATTTCCTTCTGCGCGAGCTTCTTGCTGAATCTGTTTGATTTGCGCGATAACGGTATCCAATGTAGCGGCCATCTCCTGATGCATAAGTTCCGGTTCATGGCCCTCTACGAAATAGGGCGTCCAGCCATAACCCCGTAGTAACTGGTCCAACTCCTTGCGGCTGATGCGGGCCAGCACCGTCGGGTTAGAAATTTTATAGCCATTCAGGTGCAGAATCGGAAGCACCGCCCCATCGGAGACTGGGTTAAGAAATTTATTGGAATGCCAGGCTGTCGCCAGCGGGCCGGTTTCCGCTTCGCCATCGCCAATCACGCACGCAACGATTAGATCCGGGTTATCGAATACCGCGCCAAAAGCATGACTAAGCGAATAACCCAACTCCCCCCCTTCGTGAATGGAGCCGGGCGTTTGGGGGGATACATGGCTCGAAATGCCGCCGGGGAAGGAGAATTGTTTGAACAGTTTTTTCAGCCCGGCCTCGTCGGGACTAATCCTTGGGTAAACTTCACTGTAGGTGCCTTCCAGATACGTATTGGCCACTACCGCCGGACCGCCGTGGCCCGGACCCGACATATAAACCATGTTGAGATCATTGGTTTTGATCACCCGGTTCAAGTGAGCGTAGATGAAATTCTGACCCGGCGTCGTGCCCCAGTGCCCCAATAACATACGCTTGATGTGGGCCAGGGTTAATGGCTTTCGGAGCAATGGGTTATCCAGCAGGTACATCTGCCCAACCGACAGATAATTAGCGGCCCGCCAGTAAGCATGGATCAACTGAAGCTCAGTCGGTGATAAGGTCGTATTTGTTTGCGGTTCTTGAGTCAGTGTTTCCATGAGTTCAGTATGTATGGTAAGAATAGGTTGTGACACCACGGTTCAGCTTATGTTCAGAAGCCTGCCCACCTTTCGGGCATTCATCTTTTCTTCCTCCGTTGGTATTACACGGACGGTGACCTGGCTTGATTTGGTTGAAATCACGGAAGCGTTGACTCCGTTACGGTGCTCAGCCAGCTCAATAGCCAAGGCTAAGACAAACGCGGGTTCTGATTTCAGGGGCTTCTTCGCCGATTCCGCCGGAAAAGACCAGCGTTTTCAGCCCGCCAAGTACGGCTGTAAAGGCTCCGTAAAGCCCCCGTTTCGGTAAGTCACCTACGCCATAAACGGCAAACTTGATGCTTGAGGAGCCCCCGTTCAGCGTCAGGACGCGTTCGTTGGATACGCTCATCGGGATCAAAGCGTGCCAACTGTAGTCGATAGATCATCGACTAATTCGGATAAATCATTGCTGCCGTCGTCGTACAGTGTCAGGAGTGGTACTAAAGGTGTATAGGCCTGTGTAGACGTGCGACCATCTCCGGGCATAGCGCTGAACAAACTCTTGTAGCGGGGGATCGTCACCAATAGATCGACTGGATGTTCTGCCAGATAGGCATTGATCCCTTCTTTGGCACTAGGAGCTTGCAAGTGAGTTACTTCTGGCTCGACAGGGGCTAATAATTGCCGAATGTAAATTTCCTGTTCCGGGTAGATGATACTACTATCGGGCGTTTTGACAGTCAGCAGCGTAAGTAGTGCCGCCTTTAGCGTCACGAATTCCCTCAGCGGGCTGAGTAGTTTACTATTTTTCAGATTGGCATAATCGATAGCCAGTACTACCTGATAAATGGGACGGAGAGATGCTTGAGTCGGCACGACCAACACATTCGCTTTAAGCTCGTGAACCAGACTAATGGCACTATTGCCGAACAACCCGCCGTTGTCATTCTGTTGAGGTCCAATAGCTACCAAATCATAATCTTCGGTCTTTACAAGGTGTTTGACTATCTCAAAAGGATCGCCGGGCAACGTCGATGAACGAAACGTATGCCCCTCGTTTGTAGCTTGTTGATGTAAGTCGGCCACCATACGACTTAATTGATTAGCACTGGAAGTAGCTAAGCGAGCGGATTCAGCGTTGTGTTTTAACCCATCAAACCCTTCCGCTTGTGACGGATAGACGTAGAGCAGGTGGAAATCAGCTATCGTTTCATTGAAGAAGGATTGGACAAAAGAAAATGCATTCTGGGAGGCTTCCGAAAAATCGGTCAGCACAAGGATTTTTTTCATACTAGGTTGAGTAATTAAAAACAGATAAACGCTTGATTAGACCGCAGCCAGCACAGGGATTGTGGTTAGGCGGGCCACTTCCTGCGTATCAGATTCGAATAGAATTGTACTGAGCCAATAATGGTGTTTAGGTAGCAGCATAATCAGGTCCGATTGGCAATCCATGGCGTACACGCTTATTACTTCGGCAAGGTCATTCCCTGGTTGAAAGCAAATCGTATGTACTTGGTCGGCCAGCAGCATAGATATCCCTTCAGCCGCTTTTTGCAGTTGTTCATCGGGATGATTCTCCATACAGATTACTTCCAGCCTAACCGCCAACTGTTGAGCAAACCGTTTGGCACTGGCTAGAGCCAGCGTATCGACGGATTTTGATAAGTCAATACCCAGCACAATCGTTTGCGGTTTTTTATATAGCACACCAGGTGGTACCACTAACATGGACACCTGGATGGTGGGAATTATGTCAATTGCCAGACTACCTACTTGTCGGGATTTTATGAGTTCACTACCGACTACGCCCATGACCAGCAGATCCGCTTTCTGACTAACGGATTCCTGGACAAGTCCCTCAATGGGTGGGCCTGACCGGGCTACCACTGATATGTCCATGGAGCAATTGGTGGATTCAAGCATCTGAATCCGTAGATTAGTAAGTTGTTGTATTGCATGTTCATGCTGCTCCGCCGTGGCTAGTGTTGTCAGCACTGGTCGCATTGTCCAGGTGGAAAAGGGATTGAAAATGTGGACCAACACCAACCGAACATGTAGTTGATGAGCCAGCGCGAGGGCATAATCGGTTGCCCAATGGGAATTAGCTGAAAAATCGGAAGCGACTACAATCGTGGTCATCATATTCGTTCGTTGGAATATAAAGTACCTGTATTTGGCTTCGATGCAAACCAGATCCCTGGCCCGCCCGGTCTAAATCCGGAAGAATTACTTCATCCAACGACGACGGCATCGGCCGGCAAGAGCTCCTGTTCCAGGTACGTTAGGTTGTTGAGCGTTGTGTGGGCGATTTGCTCCATGGCCTCTTGGGTAAAAAAGCCCTGGTGCGCCGTCACTAACACATTCGGTAAGTGCGTCAGCGCGTTCAAATTGGCATCGGGCAGTTTTTTGTCCGACCAGTCAGCGAAAAAGTAATCGTCTTCCAGTTCATACACATCAATGCCCAACGCGCCCAGATGGCCACTTTGTAGGGAGTCCAGCACGGCGGATGTATCGAGCAGGCCACCCCGGCTGGTGTTGATCAGGTACAAACCGGGTTTCATTCGGCTCAGCGCCGTAGCGTCGATAAGATGATGCGTTTCGGGCGTGAGGGGGCAATGGAGCGAGAGCACATCGGCCTTTTCCAACACCTCCTCCAGGGGTAAATACTCCACGCCCAGTTGCTGCAAAACAGCCGAATGCATTTTGTCGTGGGCCAGTACGTGGCAGCCAAACCCCAGCATCATTCGCGCTAAAGCTGCGCCGATCTTACCCGTACCGATCACGCCTACCCGTTTGCCGTAGAGGTCAAACCCCATCAGGCCGTCGAGCGTAAAGTTGTTTTCTTTGGTCCGTTGATAGGCCAGGTAGGTCTTCCGGTTTAACGACATTAACAACGCAACCGTGTGTTCGGCAACCGAGTGGGGCGAGTAAGATGGCACGCGCAAAATGCGGATGCCCAACTGCCCGGCCGTTGTGATATCCACCTGATTGTAACCCGTGCAGCGCAGCGCCACCAACCGGATGCCCAGGGCAGCCAGCGCCTGGAGCGTGGGGCGTGTCAGCTGGTCATTGACAAATACGCAGATCGCCTGGTGACCAACCGCCAAGTGAACGGTTTCGGGGGTTAAGGGCTGCGGTAAAAACGTCAATTCATGCCGGTGATTGTGGTTAGCTGCTTCCAGAAAAGACTGCTCGTAGGGTTGGCAACTAAAAAAGGCGATATTCATGGTATTCGAGTGTTCGTGGTGAGTGATATGTATCAAACAATTGCCAACAAGGGGATATCGGTCAGGCGGGCCATGTGTTGGGTTTCGCCTTCGGCAATCAACTTCCAGAGCCAGTTTCGCATCTGCGGCAACATCATAATCAGGTCGGCTTTATTAGCGTGCGAAAAAGCAAGTAAGGTGTCAGAAATTTCCGCTCCGCTTTTGATGGTCAGTGTGTGAGGCTGCTGACTGAGCAGGTGTCGAATGTGTTCTGCGCGGTGTTTCGTCCCGGCCTCTTCGGGCGTATCGCTGATACACAGTACATTGATCACACTATTAACTGATCGGGCAAAACGCAGGGCCGTGTCTAGTGCAACGGCGTTAGGGGGCGTTGATAGATCGATTCCCAGTACGACGTTTTTCACCCCGACATAGGTACTACCGGGAGGAATTAACAATAAAGGGACTTCTGTTTCGGCAACCATGCCAGTGGCAATGCTACCGAATAACTGGGTACTTTGCGGAGCCGTACCCACGGTAGACATAATTAGCAGATCGGCTTGTTCAATCTTAGTTATGCTACAAATAACAGGCATCGTATGTCCTTCTTGGGCAATGCAACGGATCGGCACGTCTCCGCCAGGTAGTTCGCTTAAGTCCTCTGCCAGTTCACGTAACAATTTTTCACTGTTTTCTTTCAGACCCTCCGTAGACAGCAGGAAACTATCCGATTTGGCCGGATTTTCGGGCCATGCATGATAGGCGTGCAGTAAAATAAGCCGGGCTTTCTGATCGTAAGCCAATTGGCTCGCAAAGCGAGCTGCCCGGTCGGCACTGGGCGAAAAATCGGTAGCTAAAATGATTGTTTTCATCCGTTAATAGAGTTGGATCAGATCGTTGAGTCGTGTCAGTGGCGGAAAACCTTTGGTGCGCAATGAAGGAAATCGGCTTAACATCCGTTGTGACTAGTTTTATCCCGTCAGTACCTGATGGTTTCACTCATTGAATGCCTTGATTATCAGTTACTCATCTGTGAACATGAGATTAAACTACGGTTGCATGAGCGATGCCCCCCCCTTTTCTATTTCGCCAGATACCCTCCATCAACCGGATAATACGATCCGGTCACAAACGAGGCTTTATCGGAACTGAGCCAGATGACTAACTCCGCCACTTCGTCTGCTCTTCCTAACCGGCCAATCGGGTGCAGGCTAATCAGTTGTTGTCGAGCTTCCGGGGGTAACTGACTCAGTAAAGGCGTGTCGATGTAGCCGGGGCCAACGGCATTGATGCGGATGCCCTTCAGCGCGTATTCAATCGCGGCTGTTTGCGTTAGCCCAATCATACCGTGTTTGGCTGTCACGTATCCGGGCGAGCCGGACGTGCCAACCTGTCCCAGGATAGACGCCATATTGATAATCGTTCCTGCACCCTGTCTGAGCATGGCCTCCAGTTCGTATTTCAGGCAAAAGAAAACGCTATTGAGGTTTACGGTCATAATTTGCTGCCAGCCTTCCAGACTATAGTCGGCCGTTAGATTCATCTCCCCCCCAATACCCGCATTGTTACAGGCAATGTCGAGCGAGCCAAACGCCGAGACGGTTTCCTGGACCAGCTGCTGACACTGGGCCGGATCACCGACATCAGCCTTGAAGAACCGGGCCGTCGCCCCGGCAGCTTCCACTTGTTGAGCTACTTGATGACCCTGTACTTCGTCGACATCAGACACCATGACGTTCGCTCCGTACTGACCATACAGCAGGGCGATTGCTTTCCCAATACCGGAAGCAGCACCGGTTACCAATGCGGTTTTTCCTTGTAAGTCCTTATTCATAAATCAGTAAACGTTGAGTCGATTTGTGTTACTTGCCCCCCTTTTGTGCTATCTTGATTGGATTCGGAGCGGCATCCGACTCGTTTTTAGCATATTTAGGTACTTTGTGTACGCCAGCTACTTTAGCAGCCTTCGTTGCTGCTTTCTTACCAGTTTTAGGGTCGTTTGCCATGTCGAAAATTTGGTTAAATTTTAAATAAATGTATAGTTGTTACTCAGCGGGCCACCGTCGGACCGCCGAAGCGGTGCAATCTTTGTTCAATTCCGGTTGTAAACGCATTGGCAGAAAGCCCGTAGCCATTGACTAACACCCCTTTACTACCGCATTTCACCGATGAAAGCGCGTACAGAATAGATCGCACCGCTTCGGCGGTCCGACGGCGACCCGGTCGTCGTCGGGGTTAGTTGGTCCCGCTACGGCCGGTACGCCGGTGCGGGACCGTTTCAAATCGGTACACATTGTCAATAGTGTACGCATCCGGGTCGAGCCAGAGCGGGTTGTCTTCGTGCCGGTTCAGATCCTTGGTGTAGCCCTGCTGGCGAAGCTGATCAATAATCTGAGAAAGGGTGTCGGGTGATTCCATGGGGAGGTCTTTATCGTGGATGACAGATCTTTTATAAGGCAGTCGTCGCTGCTGACAACTCGTTGACCGGCCTGGGTTGATCATTGCTGTTATCATCGTAGAGCGTCAGTAGGGGTACGGCTGGTGTAAAGGCCTGTAAGCGGGTAACCCGGCTACTGGTCAGCGTCTGCGTATGATCTTTGTATTTAGGGATCGTCACTAAAAGATCGACTGGATGCGCAGCTAAATAGGCATTGATTCCCTGTCTGGCGAAGTCAGCCCTTATTCGATCCGTGGCTGGTTCAAAAGGCATTAAAAACTGCCGAATGTGGGTCTCTAGCTCTGCATTAATAGCGTTCTTGCTCGGCGTGTCGATCGTCAGTAAGGTAAGCGTCGCCCCTTTTAGGGTCACTAATTCTTTAAGGGGGCTGAGCAGTTTGGCGTTCTTCAACAGGGAGAAATCAGCCGCCAGCACAACCTGGTGAACCGGTTGCTCGACAGCCGCCTGGTGGGGCACTATCAGAATATTCGCTTTAAGTTGATGTACCAGGGCAATAGCACTATTGCCAAACAGCGTATCGGTTTCCTCCGGTTGAGGGCCAATAACCACAAAGTCATAGGACTCAGCAGCGAGCAACTGTTCAACCACGTCGAGCAACTGACCCGGAACGGCCAACGAGCGGAACGTATGCCAGTCGTTGGTGGACTCCCGGCGCAACTGGGCTACCACCTTAGTAAGCTCCACACTCTGAACGGATGGGGGAGTTTTAATAACAAGAAGGGGATTATGATGACTGCTGGACGCTATCGGGTGGACACAGAGCAGGTGAAAGTCGACCACAGTATCCCGAAAGAACGAGCGGGCGTACGCCAGTGCGTGGCGGGAGGCTTCTGACAGGTCAGTAAGCAGGAGAATCTTTTTCATATACGTTTGAGCCGTTAAAACAAGGAATAAAGGCATTAAACAGCGGCCAGCACGGGTATCGTGGTCAAACGGGCTACTTCCTGAGTATTGGATTCGAGCAGCCACGTACGGAGCCGACTGTGGGGTTTGGGCAGCAGAATGATCAGGTCGGCTTTGTGCTGATCTAAATAGTCCTCCAGGGCCAGGGCCACGTCGTAGCCAGGCAAAAAGCTGAAGGTGTGTGGCTGATTTCGGAGCAAATGCCGAATATGGAGGGCGGCTCTTTGCTGCAACTCGTCGGGTTCATCCTCAATGCAAACAACGTCTACCGATGCTTGTAGCCGTTGAGCGAAACCCAGGGCCATGTCTATGGATACGGCATCAACAGGATCCGACAAATCAATAGCCAATACCATGTTCTGGGGTTTTTGAAAAACCGCACCGGGTGGTACCAGGAGCAAGGGCACCTGGGTGTATGGGATCATGTCGGTCGCAAAACTGCCTAACTGATGGGCTTTTAAGGGTTCATCGCCAACCAAACCCATTACCAGTAGATCCGCTTTTTGATCTGCCGCTTCGTCAATCAGACTGGTCACAGGGGTGCCAGACCGGGCCACAATAGCTATTTCGATTACGTGATTCGTGGCCTTAAGCATCTGGTTTCTTAATTGAGTTAGCTGGCCCAATGCCTGCTCGTACTCGCCATTATCCGTTGGGGTCATTCGGTCGGGTGAGTTGCTTAAATCCACGTTATAGGCGTGAATAATGATTAAACGGAGCCGTAACTGACAGGCTAGTTCAAGGGCATAATCAGTAGCCCAGTGGGCACTCGCCGAAAAATCAGTAGCGACTAAAATCGTTTTCATTCAAAGAAATTGTTAAGCGTGAGTGCGTACCAGATTAGTGCGCCATTATAAATACGGGTCGATCAGAGCGACTGCCTGTTGCCGTGTCAAGTTTGTAACCTCTACAACACTCGATGAGGAGGCTAGTAGAGGGTACCGGTATCGTGAGATGTGTAGGGGTGGCGGCTGGCTTTGGCGTGAAGTCGGGAATTGAGATAAGCCTCAATGGTATGCTTACTTATTCCAATCCCCCAGTAAGAATTCGCCTTTATCTCAGGGAGGGCTGGCGATTTGCCGACGTTAATGGTTAACTAAAAGACTCGCCGATGGTATTGACTAGGTCGTTTACTATAGCAGGAACACCCCGTGAGGCTGCCTTCAGTAGGGTTGCCGTTTGATCGCATTCAACACGCCTTTTTGAAAGACTTCATTTGGTTTCATAGGCGTTGACCCTTGAGTTGTTTACTACTACACAAAGCTACCTTTCTCCTCTTCAGTATAACCTGATGCAGATCAGTCGCTCGTATGATTCGCCTCAGTCGTCGGCCTAACGCGGCTCAGTGGATACACCAGAAGTCGTGCTGACCTTTGGAGCCAGGTCAACTAGTCCGTTGCCGGTATCGAATGTAACCAACAAAATTCCTATGAAGATCAAGACTACGCTGCTCATTCTGTCAGGGGTCGTCGTTCCGGTTGCCGCACTGTTGGCAGGTCGGTGGTTAGTGGCCCGGCAGTTACGCCGTGACGTAGCCAATTTGTTCGCGCAAGCCAGTACCAGGCCGGTTGACACCTACAACCCTGCTCAACTAACTAACCTGCCCCCGCCCGTTCAACGCTACTTCCGACACGTACTAAAACCCGGCCAACCGTATTTGCGAACCGCCCGGCTTCGTCACGATGGGGAGTTTAAAACCGACCTCGAAAAAAGCTGGATTTCGATTACCGGCGACGAGTATTTCCTGGCTGATAGCCCAAATTATATGTGGATCGGCACAACAACCTGGTTCAGTGCCTGCGATCAGTACAAGACCGGGCGGGGAAGCCTGACCATTCGTTTATTGGGTGTGTTTACCATTCAGCGCGGAAGTGGCCCCAGCTATGATCAGGGGGAATTATTACGCTGGCTGGCCGAAACACCCTGGTTTCCGACCAGCTTATTACCCGGCGGACCAGCCGTTTGGTCGCCGTTAGATGAGAATTCGGCCCTGCTAACGATCACGGACAACGGCCTGTCCGTATCGTGTCGCATGGAATTTAACGAGAAAGGAGAAATTGTGCGGTGTCAGGCGCAGCGATTCAGCGACCAGACGCATATCCAGACCTGGGTGTGCCATTTTTCAGACTACCATGAGATCCACAACCTGCGCGTACCAACCCGAGCCGGAGCCGCCTGGGTGATCGATGGTCAAGAAAAACCGTATGCCCGTTTCACAGTGCGTGAAATGGATTATGATCAACCCCGTGCCTACTGATTACTAACTCCGGTGGAACAGTCTGTATCCCACCAGAATAAGCCCCGCTATGTACAGCGACGTAAAAATAGGCTTATTGTAACGAGCCACCCAGTTGGGCAAAAAGATGTCAAAGTTGTCCCGGTTCGAATCGGAGTAGTTCCGGGCAATAAGCGTTAGGGGGCATCGGCCATTAAACAGCAGTAGCACCAGCCCTTCCAAGATTATAAGCCCGGCGGCAATCCAGGTATACTGGCTTACGTTATCGGCAATCCCGCAATACAAAATATAGCCGATAAGCGTAACGAAAAAGACCCATATGGCTGTGTGGATCAATTTTATCGCTATTAATTTAAGGGCGGTAGTCATATTGTTTTTGAGGCAATCTACCAAGATCAATCCCGAATGGCCCTGATGGGAATCATACCGCTGCGTGACACAAGTCAGGGTAGGTCAGTTAGTAGGGGGCTAGCTTTGCCTTACTAAATAAGGGGCAAACGCCATCCAAAATGAATAACCACACGGCCACTTTATGAAAATAACCCGAATGATCCTTCTGATTTTGCTGGCATTTCTTGGCTTAGGTGCTATTGGGGGCGGTGGGGTATTCATCATTTCTCCCAGCGGTGCTTTGTTTGGTATGCCTCTATCCATGTTAGCGCAATCCCCGTTTACCAACTTTTTGATACCAGGAATTATTCTGTTCATTGTACTCGGACTTGTTCCCTGTGGGTTGGTAGTTGCGCTGTTGAGAAAATCGAAGAGTGAATTGGCCGAGCGATTCAATTTTTATCCTGACATGCACTGGGCATGGACGGGCAGTATTTATGTGGCTTTTGCGCTCATCATCTGGATACAGGTCGAAATGATTTTTCTACAAGCTGTAAATTGGCTACACACGGTCTATATGGTTCTGGCCATAGCCATCCTGTTTGTCGCTTTGCTTCCAACCGTCAGAAGCCTGTACAAGAACTAATTAAGCCGATTCGACACGCTATTCGTAGCTGTATTAGTCTGCTGGCTGAATTCCCTAAAACACGAAAATGAACAACACCGAAATCGATCAGCTTCTAGCTGATGAAAATGAACACCTTGAAAAACTACATCGGATTGTTCGGGAAACGCTCGTGGATGAGGAACTTATCATTCATAACCTAGTAAATCCTCCGCTGGAAATACTGACGCAGGGACAGCAACTCTCTGACAAGGTCGCGCAATTCGGTGGAAGCTGGCGGTTTATTCTTCTTTTTGGCATCATCCTGACGGGTTGGATCATTCTCAACGTACTAGCCATTGGTATCTACAAATTCGACCCTTACCCGTTTATTTTAATGAACCTGATCCTGTCCTGTATTGCCGCTTTGCAGGCACCAATTATTATGATGAGCCAGAATCGACAGGAAGAAAAAGACCGGATGCGGAGCGAAAATGACTACCTAATCAATCTGAAGGCAGAGATTCAGATCCGTAGTATGAATCAAAAAATAGATGTATTGCTGGAAGAGCAGATCAAAACACTTTTCGACACCCAACAAAAACAGTTTGTGCTGCTTCAGGAGATAAAACAGCAACTTGATTCCCTTTCAAGCTAGAAAAAAATCTACGGAGCATTACTAATACACTTATTTCCAGACTATATTATGATCCGTACAATGCTAGCCGCTTTTCTATTGCTAAGTACTCAATTTACCTATGCCCAACTAGCAGATGACTGGTCGCGTTTGCGGCAGTACGGCCAGGACATCGGCGTGGATAGTTTGTGCGACCGCCCCGACTCGGCTTGTCTAACCCGCTACATTACAGAGATTGTTTATGGTCGTACACCTCGTCGGATGAGTTACCAAGGCGTACCGGCGTTCATCGACTCAATACGCATAGAGCGGCTTACCCGACAGTTTTTAATAGGATCAAGCGAGACCCTATCAGGAGTAGCCTCAATTGATTGGTGCCCGCTGCTGGATTCGCTTGAATCCCACGACCGACATTACCGGCAGTTGGTCGCTTATTGCATGCGTTGCTTAATTGATGATTATATGGGCGATTCATTGACCATTGAACAGGTACAGGAAACGCTCAATACATACCGTTGGCTAAACCGCTTTCCTGCACAAACTCGCGTCATTGTCAACATTCCATCGGCAACACTGCGGGTTAGCGATTCCCAGGGCAAAACAATGTTTAGTAGTCGGGTTGTCGTCGGCAAACCCAGCACACCAACTCCCCTTTTTACGGCCTATATGCCTAGCATGGTCATTTACCCATACTGGAATGTACCTCGTTCAATTACGGTCAATGAACTACTGCCCAAGATTCGTAAGAGCCCAGTGGCCACACTGAATGCCATGAATTTACAGGTCATCGATGCAAAAGGGCAAGAAGTCAACCCTAAATCAATAAATTGGACTACAGCGGCTAATTCCTTCCCCTATCGACTGCGGCAATCGACCGGCTGCGATAATGCCCTGGGCGTGTTAAAATTTAACATCAGTAGTCCTTATGACATTTACCTGCACGATACAAATGCCCGGCAGGCATTCGCAAAACCCAACCGCCAGCTAAGTCACGGGTGCATTCGGGTAGAGAAGCCCGACCGACTGGCCAATGTATTACTAGGATATGCCCATTTCGAGGCCGATTACCTGACAAAATGTACTAAAAAAGCTAAACCCCAAACGGTGCTCTTACCAAAGAAAATACCCGTCATCATCCTCTATAACATACTGGATATTGACGATGCCGGTGCTATACGGGTCTATCGAGACAGCTATCTACTTTAACGGTTGATTGCCAGATTACTAGCTTGTGAATATATAGAGGCTCAGAAAATAAACTTGACACGGCGAACCTGATGCCTATTCTTGGTTATGTTTTGCCAAAAAAAGTAGCGGCATCATATAGAAACATTATTGCTTTCTCGACTTCCGCGTCTGCTGCCATGCTTTCGCGGCCAACGCACCGATTACCAGGGTGACCACGCCAATGAAAATGTATTCGATGTGCCGACCTAAACCGGGAAACAGTTGTCCGAGCCAGTAACCCGCCATGACCAAAACCGTTATATAAGCTACGCAGCCAGTAGCGGTCAACAATAAAAATCGTGGCCAGGGCATACCGCTGCTGGCCGCCAGAAGAGGATTAAACGTTCGAATGATTGGCAGAAAACGTCCGGCCAGCAGCGCCCACCGGGGGTGCCTCCGGTAAAAATCCTCGGATTGATCCCAGTAGCGTCGCTTAAAAAGAAACGTGTCGGGTTGTTGACGCAGCCGACTGCCTATCTTGCCTCCGATCCAGAACCCGGTCATGTCACCAGCAATGGCGGCCAGGATGAGCAGCCCGATCAATAGTCCGACTGGCAGCGGGAACGTATTGATTCCGCAAAGCAGGCCCGCCGTAAACAATAGGGTTTCTCCGCCGGGAACGATCAAACCCAGCAAAAAACCCGTTTCCACAAATACCATCGCGGCAATCATAGTCGTTCCTCCCCACTCTAACCAGGCAGTATCTAACAAAAGGAAAGAAATCAGGAAATTTTCCATAACGTACTACGATACCAAGACGGCTAGTTGGCAACCGGTATGGCAACTGCCGATTTTTTGTGGCTTGGCTCGCGGCCTGCGTCTCGATGACGTAGTACCAGTTTCTGAATTTCTACGGCCCAGAATACCAGGCTCGATACGGCTACTGTGATGCCCAGCTCACCCCAACTCAGCGGTTGCGTGTTGAAGAGGTCATTGAAAAAAGGAACGTAAATAACCATCCCTTGCAGGGCAACCGTCAGCAGAATGGCTCCCAGCATGGGTTTATTGGCCAACAGGTTCATGCTGAACACCGACTCCCGGTGCGAGCGGATAGCAATGGCGTTACCTAACTGAGCAAAACACAACACCGTAAAGGTCATCGTTTGCCAGTGCGCCAGCCCGCGTTGAATGGCCCAGGCCTGTATACCGATGGTGACGGCTCCGATAAGTAACCCAACCCAGAGAATGAACCAGCCCAGGCCATCAGCAAAGATCGTCTGTTTGGGGTCAATCGGCGGGCGCTTCATGGTATCGGCTTCGGCGGGTTCGTAAGCTAAGGCCAGGCCCGGTAGCCCGTCGGTGATCAGGTTGATCCACAGAATATGAATCGCCAGCAGGGGGATGGGTAATCCGAAAAACGGAGCCAGAAAAATAGCCCAGATTTCCCCCGAATTGCCCGAGAGAATATAGCGGATAAACTTGAGGATGTTATCGAAAATGCGTCGCCCGTGCTTCACCGCTTTTACGATGGTGGCGAAATTGTCGTCCAGCAAAATCATATGCGCGGCTTCTTTGGCGACTTCAGTGCCCGTAATGCCCATTGCTACGCCGATGTCCGCGTTTTTGAGGGCAGGCGCGTCATTGACGCCGTCCCCGGTCATGGCCACAAACTGGTGGCGGTCCTGTAACGCGCTGATAATGCGTAGTTTTTGGGCCGGATCAACGCGGGCATACACGCGTACTTTTTCCACGATGGCATCAAACGCATCGTCATCCAGCTTGCTTAATTCGGGACCAGTGAGCACTTTGTCTTCGTCCGAAGTAACAATACCAAGGCTTTCGGCGATGGCTTTGGCGGTCAGCTTATGATCTCCGGTAATCATGACCGTGATAATCCCTGCTTCCTTACATTCCGCAACGGCTTGCCGGGCTTCGTGGCGGGGCGGGTCCATCAGGCCCACAAACCCGATGAAACCCAGACCGGTCTCAATGGTAGCGGGGTCAATGGTGTTGGGCAACTCGGGCAGTAGTTTGCCCGCGTAGCCCATCGTGCGGAAGCCTCGTTCGGCCAGCGCATCAACGCGCGACCGCAGCGCCGGTACGTTAGGTTGCTGTCCCGCATCCAGTTGGTTGAACAAGGCACCAACGGCCCCTTTGGTGATGACCAGTACGCCCTGATCGGTCTGATGCAGGGTCGTCATGCACTTACGATCCGAGTCGAAGGGTAACTCGGCAATGCGTGGAAACCGGCTTTCGAGCTTTATTCGGTCGTAATCCCGGTCGGCGGCATACTGCACTAGCCCCACCTCCGTCGAATCGCCCAGCCAGACATCCTCATCGGTTTTGGTTACGTCGTTATTGAGGGCCATCGCCGTCAGCAACGCGTCGCCATTGGCCAGCCCCGGCAACGAAAATTCCGGCGAGGCCTCCGTTTCATCCACCGTCATTTTATTGATGGTCAGCGTTCCCGTCTTGTCGGTGCAGATGTAGGTGACCGAACCGAGTGTTTCGACCGCCGACAGTTTTCGGACCAGGGCCTGACTTTTTACTAATCGTTTCGCGCCGAGTGCCAGCGCAACGGTCACCACGGCGGGCAACGCTTCGGGAATGGCGGCAACGGCCAGTGAGATCGACACCAGCAGCAGATTCAGCCAGGGTTCGCCCCGCAGCCAGCCCACGGCAAAGAAAATCAGGCAGATAACCAGGGCCGCTGCCGCTAATTGCTTGCCGAACGTACCCAGCCGCTTTTGCAGGGGTGTTTCCGCCTCGTCGGTCTGAACGAGCTTGGCAATCCTGCCCAGTTCGGTGTTCATGCCCGTAGCGACCACGTAAGCCGTTGCCCGTCCGTTGGTCACAAACGTGCCTTTGTAGCCGATGTTGAGCCGGTCGCCCAGTGGATACTCCCCGGCGGGCAGTACGTCAGCGTTCTTCTCCACATTGTCTGACTCGCCCGTCAGCGACGATTCATCCACTTTCAGGGCGTGCGTTTCGATAAACCGGACATCGGCCGGGATGATGTTACCCGCGTCGAGCAACGTCACGTCGCCCGGTACCAGATCGGAAGCATTAATGTCCATGGTCTGCCCGTTCCGTAGCACCCGCGCCTGATTAGCGGCCATCTTTTTGAGGGCTTCGACTGCTTTTGATGCCTGGTATTCCTGCACAAACCCGATCAGGGCATTCAACACGACAATGGCCAGAATGACGTACGTCGAGTTTAGCTCACCCACCAAACCCGATATGATGGCCGCTACGATCAGCACCAGGATCATGACATCCGTAAACTGATGCAGCAGCATCAGCCAGACGGTTTTCTGTTTCGCGTCGGCAATCTGGTTTTTACCTGATTTGGCCAGCCGCTCCTGGGCGGTGTCACTTTTCAGCCCCGCAGGCGTTGTGTTGAGCGAGCTGGCGACGTCGGCAATGGGGGTGATGTGATAATCCATTCGGGTCATTTGGGCTTGGTTCAGGCTTTGCTGAAAACCAGCAGGGGCACGGTGGTTAGAAACGAGTAGTCAACGGCGTTGCTTGACAGAAGCAAGCGGTCAAAAAAGCCCTCCCGCTGGGTGGTGAACATGATCAGCAGGGACGGCTTTTGGGCCTTGATAACCCGTTCAATATCCGCAATCAGTGTCGTCTTCACGTCGCGGGGTTTCAAATGCACCGTGACGGGATAGTCGGTATATTTTTGCACGGCCATGCGGATAATTTCCGGGTCGGTAACTACCTCGGATTGGGTGCTCAAATGCAGTAACTCAACGCTCACGCCGAGGGGTTTTGCCAATTCAACCACGCGGGTTAACTGCGGTTCGAGATTCGCCAAATCACTGGTATACAGTAATGTTGTTAGTTTAGTGGCCCGGTACGCACCCGGCACTGCAATCACCGGCACTGACGACTGACCGACGAGGTTGGCGGTGGTGGTGCCGAGCATTTTTTCCACCATTCCGGCTCCCCGTGCACTGATACAAATAAAGTCGAAATCATGCTCACTCGCGTAGCGCATGATGGTGCTATCGACAAAGGGCGAATTTTCGATAACGCACAGCTGATTTGTTGGCGTAATTTTTAGTGATTTATACACCGATCCGACAAATCGCTCCAGCGTCTTACGAGCTTTATCTACTTCTTCTTTCTCGTAAGCCGCGTAGGTTGCCTCGTTCCAGCTTGTCAGGCGCTGGATATGTTGAACGTGCAGAAACGTTAGGCTAGCATCGCCTTGTGACGCGAGTTGGATCGCGAAACGCATAGCCGCCTTCGAGTTAGCGGAGAAATCCGTGGTGACCAGTATTTTTTTCATAAACAGCGAGATCGTGATTAATTGATGTCGAGAACAACGCGGCCGTTGATTTGTCCGGCTTGCATAGCGGTCAGGACCTGGTTGATATTTTCCAGCGGTTCACGGTGGTGATGAACCTTCACCCGTCCTTCAGCGGCAAACGACAAGCTCTCGGACAAATCGAGCCGGGTTCCAACAATGGAACCCCGAACGGTTTTTCGGCTCAGCACCACGTCGAAAATGTTCAATCCGAACTCGCCCGGTGGTAACCCAACCAGCGACAACGTTCCACCCCGGCGTAACATCCCAACGCCCTGCGCAAACGCCGGTTGTGAAGGAGCCGTGACCAATACACCCTGCGCCCCGCCAATGGCTTTCTGAATGGCGACAATTGGATCGTCAATGGCCGCGTTGACCACCAAATCGGCCCCGACCGATTGAGCCAGCGTGAGTTTGTCCGGGCTGATGTCCACGGCGGCTACATGCATCCCCATGGCTTTCGCGTACTGCACGGCCAGATGTCCTAGGCCGCCAATGCCCGAAATGACGACCCATTCGCCGGGTCTGACTTCGGTTTCCTTCAATCCTTTGTAGACCGTCACCCCGGCGCATATAATCGGCGCGGCTTCGTGAAACGACAGGTTGTCAGGGAGAACACCTACGTAATTGGGATCGGCCAGCACGTATTCGGCGAAGCTACCGGGCACTGAATAGCCGGTGTTTTGCTGGACTTCGCACAGCGTTTCCCAGCCCGAGAGGCAGTATTGGCAGTGGCCGCAGGCCGTGAACAGCCAGGGAACGCCCACCCGGTCCCCTTCTTTAATGTGCTGTACACCGGCCCCAACCGCCACCACCGTACCGACGCCTTCGTGCCCTGGAATCAGGGGGAGCATGGCTTTCACGGGCCAGTCACCGTTGATGGCGTGGAGGTCGGTGTGACAAACTCCACAGGCCGCTACGTTCACCAGAATTCGACCTGGTACTACCTTCGGCACGGGTACTTGTTCGATTGATAACGGCTGCCCATATACGCGGGCAACGGCGGCTTTCATGGTCGTTTCCATAATATAGTGAATTCGTTGAGTTCGTGGGTTGAATCGATAGTCTGCACCGGTAAAGCGGCTTACCCATTTGCCGGTGCAGACTTCATCCGCCAGAGACGCAGTCGGCTAGGCTGTTTGGAAAACACCTTAATCCGGTCTACCTGGTGATCCTGTAAAGGTGAGGGTATCCTTTTGGCGCTGGTATGACGCAGGTCAGTCGTTTGATTGATTCGTACCCGTCCTTAGCAAACTAGTCAGACATGTCAACGAACATGTTACCGGGACAAACGAGCAGACGGGTATCAGGACAATCAACAACGGGCACAACGCCAGGGTAATTAGCCGACCTAGCTGTTTGTTAGCTCGGAAGTCGATTCCTGCTGAGTTTATTCTGTAAGCAGCCGACGAATTAGATCAACCAGCGTCCTCTCGTCGGCCAGTCCCTGCTGTCGCCAAAGTTCGATTCCCCGATGAACCAGCACAAAGGCGGGCATCAGGGTAATGGCAAAACTCTGCACCACATCAGGGTGGTCAGCTTCTTCGATGCGTAACACGCGTACCAGGCTCCCCAACTGTGCCTGAAGCGAATCGGCTAAAGTCGTGAGCAAGGCCCGCTGGGGGAGATTGATCGAGTCTGATGGCATAAAAAAGATCAGCAGTACGGCTGACTGGGCCGACAGTAGCACCGGATGGGGATCGTCGGGTTTCATAACGTTGCGTTTTAAACAAATGTAGTGTAGTCGTTCGAAGGCTACCCTGATGCTCGTCATATACTTGTCTGATTGAGACCCCATACCCGTTTTCTCAAATTATCGATCATTTTGCCTATAGTCATGGCCGGTCTAGGCCTAAGTTAGTTCATAGGCTATATGCTCAGAGACCTGCTCTCCAATCCCCTCACCGACCTGCTGTTTGAAAAGAGCGATGAGTTTATGGGGATTTATGACCTGAAAAACGAGCAGTTTGTGCGGGTCAATTCAGCAGGGGTGCGACTGCTTGGCTTTGCCTCAGAAGTGACCCTGCTGAACGACCCCATCCGGTTGCGCACCCTGCAAATTTCACCCCTGGCCGATGAAGACCGTGCTGCACTGATTGAAAAAATCAGCCGAACCGGACGACACGAAGAAAACACGCAGATTGAGCGATTGAACGGGTCGGTGTTTTGGGGAAGGCTCGTCATAACCGCTCTCCTCGATGGGGCTGATGGGTACGCCCTCGTCCGGCTTATTGACCAACGACAGCTGCACCAAACCGAGCGCGAGCGCGATCACAGTGTCCGGCGGTATGAAGCCGTTTTTTCTTACGCATCCATCGGTATTGTCGTGTGTGACCAGCAAGGCCGCATTACCTCGGCCAATCATTTAGCGAATGAATTATTTGGCTACCAAACCGGTGAATTAATCAGTATCCCTATTGAGCAGCTGGTTCCCACGGAGGTAAGCCACTTCCACCAGACGCTCCGACAGTTTTTTAACCAGCAACCGCCGGTGCAGGAGATGGCCCGTAACCGCGATTTACAGGCCCGCCGGAAAGACGGTTCGGTATTTCCCGTCGAGATCAGCCTGAGTTATTTTCAACTCGAAGAAGAACACTTTGTCGTCGCGTACATCATCGACACCAGCGTCAAGGAAGCGGCCCAAGGGCAGCTCCTTGCCCAGCGCGATGCTATTCAGCGTCTTAATGCTGACCTGGAGCAGAAAGTGGCGGACCGCACCAACGCCCTGATGAATACCCTCGGTCAGTTGGTAGAGGCCAAAGATGAACTCACCAAGGCATTAACCGCCGAGCAACAATTGGGCGAGTTAAAATCGCGTTTCGTCTCAATGGCCTCCCACGAATTTCGCACCCCACTGACCGTCGTGCAGACCTCGGCCACATTAATCGAAAAATATTTGGCACTTAAACAGCCGGATAACTGTCAAACCCACCTGGACCATATTCGGGCCTCAACCCGCCACCTCAACGATATTCTCGAAGAGTTTCTCTCCGTCGGGCAGATCGAAGCCGGTAAAATCGAAGCGCATCCCGTGTCGGTGGATGTGGAGAAATTTTTGGGCGTAACGGTGGCCGATGTGCAGGGAGTTCTGAAACCGGGCCAACGGGTAGAAATGACGCTGTCCGGCTCAGAAACGGCGTGGCCGAGCCACGCCTGGCCACGCCACGCTTGGCTCGATCCCTCTCTGTTCCGAAAAATCCTTCTCAACTTGCTGACCAATGCGGTTAAATATTCCGGGCCAGAGTCGGTGGTGAGTATCCGGGGCACGAGTACTGACCGGCTGTTGACGTTGATCGTACAGGATCAGGGGGTGGGTATTCCGCCTGATGATCAGCCCCATTTGTTCGAGCGTTTTTTTCGGGCCAGCAATGTCACCCACATTGCTGGTACAGGACTGGGGCTACACATTGTCGGTCAATACGTGGCGTTAATGGGGGGCCAGATCTCTCTGCAAAGTGTGTTGAATCAGGGCACCACGGTTACCCTAACTCTTCCCTGTCATGATGACCATTCTGCTGATTGAAGACAACGATGTTATCCGCAACAATACCGCTGAGATTCTGACCCTAACCGGCTACGCAGTGCTGACGGCCGAAAATGGTCGGGTCGGGATCGAAAAAGCCCTTGAAAACCGGCCCGATCTGGTTATCTGCGACATTATGATGCCCGCGCTGGATGGCTACGCGGTGCTGCACATCTTCAACAAAAAACCGCAGCTCTCGGGTATCCCCTTTATTTTTCTAAGTGCCAAAAACGAGCCTGGCGACCTTCGCAAAGGCATGGATCTGGGGGCTGATGACTATTTAACCAAGCCCTACGAGGTCTCGGATTTGCTTAGTGCCATTGAAGGGCGGTTAAACCGATTCCGGCACATCGACCTACCCGAATCGGAAACAATTTCCCAGGTCGATAGCCGCGCGAAATCTGAGTATGATCTGCGGCAGGATGGTCTGGGTCAGTTTCTGGACGACGCCTTGCGGTTAGGTAACAAGTTAATCCTGTCGACTGATCGTAAGATTCACGTCCTTCGCAAGAAGCAGTATATTTACTCGGAAGGTGATGTAGCGACCCGCCTTTACTATTTAAAATCGGGCAAAGTCAAGACCATTCGAACCACGTCAGATGGCAAAGAACTCATTACTGAACTATATAATCCCGGCGACTTTTTTGGCTACTTTGCACTGATGCTACAGAGCGACCAGGCTGACTCAGCCGTGGTGCTTGACGATGCGGAATTGATTTACATTCCCCAGGAGGATTTCATGCAGTTGCTACTGGTAAATCCAGTGGTGAGCAGCCAATTTATTCGGTTACTGGCTGGTCAGGTGGGTGACCGCGAAACACAGTTGTTGGGCATGGCGTACGATACTCTCCGCCGACGGGTGGCTGATACGCTTCTACGCCTGCATAGCCTACAGCCCAATGTCCTTATTCAACTCGCTCGGGATGATCTAGCTGCTGTGATTGGCACCGCTACTGAGTCGTTGATCCGCACACTGAGTGAATTCCGACGGGATGGATTGCTAGAGATAACCGACTCAGGAGGAATACGGGTGATGGAGCCTGACAATTTACGCCGAGCCACTCGATGAATCATCCCAACAAATTATCAGATCACCCAACAGATCGTAATTATGGGGTATCTTGTATAAGTGGTACAAAAGTTTCAGATTACTGGACATACATCCATTGAGGTGTCAAAAGTGTTTGAGCACCTTGAATAAATCGCAACAAACGCTCCATTCTTGTGATGTCTTATTATAATAATGTTGCAAAAAATAAATAATCGCTTTTGGGATTATCAAGGTTTCCGTTCAATGAAAGGGTATATAGAGTTACCTCTTACCCTATGTAATACCCTACAGATGAATATTTTAGATTGATAGTAACTTCAATCTAAACCGTCCATTAAAACGTCCATTTATTTTGATATCACCTAGTCGTAGTACGCAGTTGAAGATAGAATGATCCTATTTGCCACACAGTAGGTCGATTCATTGCTCAGTTATTCCTAATCGTTTATTTTCTCCATAAGCAATGCTTACTGTCAATCTTCTGTTGAATGCCACGTCGATCTTTTATCTCTGCTGAAGAGCGAATTCGATTTGATTCCCCGCCTGTATTAACTCACCAGCACCGAAATATCTTGCTGGACTTGCCAACCTGGGCTACGACCTATATTGGGAAAATCCAATCCTCAACCAATAAAATCGGCTTTTTACTTCAACTTGGCTATTTCCGAATCGCTACCCGTTTCTTCGTGGCCGATCGATTTGAGACCGACATCATCAACTGGGTCTGTGCAAGAATGCAGGTTGATCCCAACCAAATCGATTTAACTAAATATACCCGCAGCCGGTCAGCCTTCCGCCACCGAGAAACCATTTTAGCTCATTTAGGCTATCAAGCTTTTAATCAGACCCATGAGCAGGAATTGCTGGTAGAAGCCCAGCGATTGGCCCATCTTCAGACCCGCCCTGCTCTAGTGTTGGATGCGTTAACCGGCTATTTGCAGGAACGCCGGATTGAAATACCGCCCTACAACACGTTGCGGCTTATTCTAATTGAAGCGTTGCAATCCTTTCAAGCGAATCTGGAGCAAATTATTGACCGCTACCTCCAGGAAAACGACAGCCAATTATTGGACACGCTGTTGGGGCGGCAGAGTAGACCAGCCGGTTCAGCTACTCAATTATTTCCGTATCGACTGACTCATTTCAAACGAATCAGTCAGTCGATGCAGCCAGGTCAAATTAAGCAGCGGGTCGAGTTATTCCGGGAATTAAAACTGCTCTTTTCTCAGTTGGCTCCCTTGATTGTCCGATTAAATTTATCGGATGATGCGATCCGCTACTATGCGCAATACGTATTAGACACCCAGTCCAAACAGAGCGTTCAACGCACCAGCGAACGCTACTTACGACTGATTGCATTTATTATTCATCAGTACTTGAGTGTGGGGGACGCATTAGTGCTCACCCTGCGACAGGCGGTAACCACCATTCTCAATGAATGTGAACAAACCCTCAAGAATGAGCAGTTCGAAAGCCGGTACGCTAACGCGCAGTTGGTCCACCGGGTCACCCGGCGGAGCGACATCCATATTCAGGCGTTGGTTCAGATCGAAGAAATCGTCGATTTGCCGGACCTGGAGGCTGCCCATAAGATTGACCAGATTCGGGACCTATTTCAACGTCATCGCCTGTCGAGTATCGATTTGAAAACCGATAAAGCGCGATTGATCGATCTGAAAACGGTCAATCAGTCCATTCATGACCGGGATGACTTCTATGACGCTTTGGAACGAGCTTCGCTGAAGCTTCAAACCCGTGTGGCAGGAGTGGTCCAAGCCTTAGTTTTCGATGAGCAAAGCTCACCCCCCTCCCTGGTAGCTGCCCTTCGCTTGTTTCAAGCCACAAGGGGCGAACTCACTCAAAGTAATAGCCTTCCTCTCGACTTTCTGGATATGGCGGACCGGCAACGCATTTTCACCGCAACGGGCAAATTGCGGGTATCCCTCTACAAAGCTCTGTTGTTTTGGAAGATCCGTGATCATCTGCGAGATGGTAGTCTAAATGTGTTGTCCTCCTATGAACATCGTGCTTTTGATGAATACTTGATACCCCGTCGCCAGTGGCAGATCCATCGTCAGAAGTATTTGCAAAAAGCTAATCTACTTCGCTATGAAAAAGCCGAACCAACGTTAGCCAAGCTCAATGAGCGACTCAACGCCCAGTTTAGGCTGACTAACCAGCACCTCAACACCAATGCCCAGGTTTATTTCGACAAGGCCGGGGATTGGCATTTACATCGTTACCGGGGGCGTGAATCAGAACAGCCACCTACTCAAACCAATCTCTATCCAACCAGCCGGGTCATTTCGCTACGAGATGTGCTATTGGACGTGGATGAGCTAACAGACTTTTTGTCCGCCTTTGAACATCAGGGCTTCGCTCACAAACCCTCTCGACCCGATAAGAGCCTGCTGTTAGCCGCCCTATTTGGTTATGGGGAGAATATTGGCATTCGCAAGATGGCCATGATTTCAAAGAACATTCCGATCAACAGTCTGGAAACCGTGGCGACTCACTATTTTTCGCCTGAAAACGTATTAAAGGCCAACGATCTGATTCTAACGAAAAGCAACGAATTACCCCTGACCGAACAGTTTCGGCGACGAGCAAATTTTATTCAAACCGGCTCGGATGGTCAGAAATATGATGTGTCAATTCCCCTCTTACGAGCTTCAGCCTCTTATAAGTATTTTGGCAATGGTCAGGGCATTACGATTTACTCCCATCTGGACGAAGCCGGACAGTTAATTTATTCTACAGCGTTTAGTGCCGCTGATCGGGAAGCCCCTTACATGTTGGATGCCATCACCTACAATGAAGTCATCACGCCTGACGCCCACGCCACCGACCAGCACGGCTTTTCGGAACCGATCTTTGGCATCACCGGCCTGATTGGCGTTGAGTTTCGCCCTCGCTTTGCCTCGATCCATCGACAGCGGCTTTACAGCATTGATGCCGTATCAATTTATAAAGAGCAGGGGTATCGTATTGCGCCGGATGCTCGTATCGATTATGAGCATATTGTCAGTCAATGGGATGAGATTCTGCGCTTGGTGGCCACGATCAAATTAGGCTACGCTAAAGCATCATTGCTTTTTAAGCGGCTTAATTCGTACGACCGCCAACATCCCCTCTACCGGGCATTACGGGATTTAGGGCGTTTGTTCAAGACGGAATACATTCTGGGTTATATCAACGATCCCCAGTTGAGGAAAACCGTTGAGGGAATTCTAACCCGCGTGGAACATGCCAATCGGTTTGCCAAAGCGGTCAATCTGGGCAATAATGGCGAGTTTTCCTGGGCTACTTATCAGGAACAATTAATTGCCGAGGGCTGTAAGCGTTTAATCATGAACGCCATCAATTACTGGAATCTCTTGTATTTAAGTGAACAGCTCAAGCGCTGTACGACTTCGGCAGAACGTAAGGTCTTATTGGAAGTCATTTTGCAAACCAACACCCACACCTGGCATCATATTAATCTGCAAGGCGAGTATGATTTTAGCGACGATAGCCCCTTATCGACTATCTTCAAACTGCATGAGATACTTAGTGCCAGAAAGGTAAAATAGATCCGTAAAATGAAAGTGACGAATTTGGTCCCTTTTTTTAGATTTACCCAGGTTAAGAAACTCTTGCGGTCTGGCGACACACTAGTGGTCTGGCGGTTGGATCGGTTAGGTCGCTCGTTGAAAGACCTCATTGACTGGGTCGCTTACCTGGATAGCCAGGGGGTGGCCCTGAAAAGTCTGCACGAGTCGATTGACACCTCGACATCGACAGGTAAGTTAGTGTTCCATCTGTTTGGCGCGCTGGCGGAATTCGAGCGCAATCTAATCCAGGAGCGGACGATGATAGGACTGTCGGCGGCTCGTGCTCGTGGCCGACTGGGAGGCAGGCCCAAACTACTGACTGCTGATAAGCAACAGTTGGCTGTTGACCTGTATGAAGCCAAGAAAACCTCAATCAAGAAAATCTGCGAAATGCTGGGCATCAGTAAACCAACTTTGTATGCCTATGTGCGGGCAAGTCAGGAAGTGATTAACAAATGATTGATCCTTGATGGAACATTTCGTACGAATGTGGGCGGCCCCCCAATATCGTATCCTCAGGGCTGTCACACTAGGTGTTGATGACAAACGAAACCAAATTGGGTAATCAGGATCGCTGAAATGATTCGATTTATTCCCTTTTCTGTTTTCAGCGTTGGCTTTCTACTTTTGGCGAACAATAGACCCACATTCCCTTTGGGCTAGGCCTGCTATGCTAAAACACCTTCTCTTCCTTGCTGTCTCTCTGCTGCTAACCAGCCTTTTTGGTATTTCTCAAACCGCTTATGCTCAGGTCGCCGACTTGCCAACCCGTTGGACAAAAGCAGCCTTGGCGGCCCCTCTTCCCCTGGGGGAATATCCCCGACCCCAGTTGCAGCGTAGCCAGTGGCTCTGCCTCAATGGCACCTGGAATTACCAGGGTGGGAAAACGGTCTCCTCAGCCAATAATCCCACCAGCGTACTCCCTTTCCCGACGACAACCGAAAAAATACGGGTGCCCTATTGTCCTGAATCGGTGCTGTCGGGCATTAAGCGGAACCAGGAAATAAACATGTGGTATCAGCGGAGCTTTACCCTGCCGGCCGCCTGGGTGGGTAAACACATCCTGCTGCACTTTGAGGCCGTTGATCACCAGGCCACCGTTTTTGTCAACGGCCAGAAAGCGGGTAGCCACGCGGGTGGGTATGATGCCTTTTCGTTTGATATCACCGCCTTGCTGGTAAAAGGGCCTAATAGCCTGGTGGTAGCCGCTTATGATGCCAACGACGGACGCACGCCTTCAGGCAAAAACGGCCCCCGGGGGGATTACACTTTCTCGTCGGGTATCTGGCAAACGGTCTGGCTCGAACCGGTCAACCCTGACTACATCAAAACCCTACGGCTGCTACCCGACCTGGCGGGCCAGCGGCTGAAACTTGACGTCAAGGCCAGTGGGGCGGCCCGCATTACGGCCATCGTGCTGGAGGGTAAAAAGGAAGTTGTACGGGCCGAGGGCATGGCCGGAACCGCTTTCTACCTACCCATTGCCAACCCCAAACCTTGGTCGCCGGACTCGCCTTTCCTGTATGATGTCAAACTGACCCTGACGGCGGCCAACGGGCGCATAATGGATGAGGTGACGAGTTGTGTGGGTATGCGGGACGTTCAGCTGGGTAAGGTCAATGGCGTGGTCCGTCCCTTGCTGAATGGGCAGTTTGTCATGCAGCTGGGCCTGCTCGATCAGGGCTACTGGCCCGATGGCATTTTGACCGCACCCACCGAAGAGGCCCTTAAATTCGACATCGAGTACACCAAAAAAGCGGGCTACAACCTCATCCGCAAGCACATGAAAACCGAGCCCCAGCGGTTCTATTACTGGGCCGATAAGCTGGGCTTGCTGGTGTGGCAGGATATGCCTGCCATCTGGTATCCCAACGAAGATACCCTGGCCACCCGGACCACCTTTCGGAACGAGCTGAAAGCCATCCTGGATGACCACTATAATTCCCCGTCCATCATTGCCTGGGTGCCCTTCAATGAAAACTGGGGCGCTTTCGATGTGGCGAGTATTACGGACTGGGTTAAGCGCTATGATCCGTCCCGCCTGGTCAATGGCAAATCAGGTTTCAACAATAATCCATCGTACCAATCTGCGTACGGCGATCCCAAAAACGGTGATTTTGTGGACACGCACATCTACGTGGGCCCTACCCAGGCCTCGGAGCCCGATGAAAAGCGGGCGGCTTCGCTGGGCGAATTTGGGGGAGTTGGTCTGTTTGTGCGGGGTCATATGTGGCCGGTCGAAAACAATGCCTACGCTTATGAGCCGACAAAAGCGGCCCTGACCGACCGCTATATTTTTCTGCTTGACCAGGTTGAGCAACTGATGCGTTACCGGGGGTTGAGCGTAGCAATCTACACCCAAACGACGGATGTGGAACACGAAGTCAATGGGTTGCTGACGTATGATCGGGCGGTCGAAAAAATGGAGACGGATCGTATTCGGGCCGTCAATGAATCGGTCTTACAAGCGGGTTACCAGCTGGCGACAAAAAAGGACTAGTTTGCTTGGAGCGTCATCGAGGTTTGAGGCTCAAAATGGGCCCATTAGACATTGATTATTTCCATTATGTAGCTCTGTGATATTTGTATTATTCTAAGTCAAGTTATATAAGTAATGTGGCTGTTGCAAAAGTCTTTAGGGTAGTCAAAAGGCCTGTTGAGACAGCCATTTTCAGGCTGTTAAAAGGCTAAACGTTATCAGTTTACGAAGCCTTCATAAGCGGGTTTCGACTTTTGCAACAGCCACTAATCTTATGTTATGTGAAATTTCTAAGTTCATTCGACCTACACAAGCAGCGAAAACAGTACTAATTGTATATTGGAAAGGGGAGAGAGAAAGCCGGTATTATGTTAATGAAATATCCGTAGATTGGCTTGTCTAATAGCCATAACTATAGGGACTGAATAGGCAATGCCGCACCATGGATTTAACACACGCTACCTTATTTCAGCCCTTAACTGCTTTCTCAATTGAATGCCTAGAAGTGGATTTACATAATGAATTTGATTGTCAAGCAGTAACTTTCAACAAGTGTATTTTTAGCAGACTACTGGACAAAATGCCATTTTAACTTTGGCCGAGAGTCAAACCAACCTTTAACCCGTTTCAGAAATCGTTCAAAATCAATTAATCGGGCATTTAATTCCTGAATGCCACGCTTGAAGAAGGACTGAGCTGGACTAGTCAGTATCCAAGTCGCGCCAGAAAATAGGGATGGCAACGTTATGGTAAATCATACACAATACTTGTAGGTGTACCCATTTCTGACCAATGGCCCAATTGGTGGAATCAAGAATGAGGTATTGTACCCGGCCGCTCAACAAACGAAAGGTGAATCTAAGAATACACTCAGTCAGTTGAGTAGCTTGTGGACATCAGAAGAACCGAATCAGGCGTTTGTAATGACTGGAAGGTTGGCGATCAGCCTTGCCCAGTAGTATACCCACGCGGTCTTTAACGGTATTGAGATTGGTGCTTCGGCTGACCAGTATCGCCTGGGCCAAGAGCAAGAATTTTTTAACAATACCCCGACTGAATTGGGGGAAATAGCTACTAAATTGCTGGTAGAGTGAGTGGTCCATGATCGTAACAAGTAGAAGTTTAGCCACTCCTAAGTTACTGGCTACTCACTCACTTTCTTAAAATGTCCAGTAGTCTGAAAGTATTGTACCACTTATACAGTTTACCCGACTGATTGATCAAATAATGGAGTAGGCTTTGGCTTGGACCGTTTCCGGGAAACCGCGCTCAGCGGTTCAATATTGGGCTGACCATTTAAGGTCGATGTCGATGCTTCGAACGACGCTGTACTATCTCCTTCAGGCCTTAATCGAGCATAAAGAGTGTATAGACCGGCCTGTGATTTGAGCCCGAATCTGCCCAAGTACTTATCGATTTGTTTGCTTTGATACGGATGATCCCGTCTAATATGGTCCGTGTCAACAAAAATGATGTTATACCGTGGTTGATTGATAGTACCGGTTCTATCTTTCTGCGGATTGAGCATGTGTTCCTGCTCATTGGCAAAATCCCCCTCCTCATTCAAGATAAACTTGTAGTTGAGCGTAACATACTTATGAACTCTTTCATAATTAGAGATGGCCATTTCAATCGTATCAACCTGAGCCATTAATTCCTTCCAAGCTGTTTGTTCCGATTGCCACAGCGCGATATTGGCTTTGGCCTGGGTCAGTTCTGATCCTGACAGTTTATGAAGCTTGCTCAGCATCCGATCTTCTTTGGAACCCAGATCATTGAGGTATAACTGGATCCGGGCAATTTTCTCATCTCTGGGTAGGTCCTTATCTTTAAGCACCCAGAATTTATGCTCCTTAAAGAAGCTCATACGGACGGCGGGACGGCCGAAATTGACGATTTTAATGGAACGGCAATCAAAATCCGTAAAGCGGGTGAAATACGGCTGGTAGGCCGCATCTACAAAATGAATGGTTCCAGTATCCGCCCAGTCGCCCTCAATGTCCCAGCCATCCCGGTCAGCCCGTAATTTGGGAACCTGATTCATGACTTGGGTTAGATCCTCAAGCATGAGCGCGTAACAGGCCGCGTCATATTGTTTTCTTTTCACCTGTGGCATACCAATTATCGAAATTTTGCCTGCAACGTCATGGATCGCGCCGTTGTAGGCCCGGACTGTTTGTTTAGCTACGGCCTAATTACTTATTTATTTAGTAGAGGAGCTGAAAAAATCCAAATAGGCTTTTACGGATGAATTATTCCGGCCACTTCTCTAATCCAGCTGCGATACGTAAGGCGCGTTGTACATCCTCCCAATACAGGCCGCTTTCATAACCGTTGTTGAGTCGATCACAAATTTCCAAGAAGTCGTTGGCCGATTCGAGTCGTCGCTGCTCCTCTAATTGCTGCTTATCTGGCTCGATGCTTGAACTGTTAACTGATTCCATTAAGGGTATAAGGCAATTTCCTAAGACAAATATCTCTATATTAAGTTTCGTTTCAAACGAAACTTAATCATTTTTTTGCTAACCTTCGTTCGAACTTTATTATTTTTTGTCTCCAATAGATAGCTCTTTTTCAGGTTTCTAACCCTATAGACCCTTTGATCTTTTATAATAGAGGAAAAAAAATAATAAAAATCCTTTAAATAATGATTTAGATATGATAATAATAGGTTCAGAACTGGCCTTACCAAGTCCTGATAATCAAGTATTTACAATGTGGATAACTCTGCTATTGTAAGGAATTGTAGTGATTCGGTAAGGGATTATAGTCGGTTTGTAAGGAATTATAGTTTTGAAAGTAAGGGATTATAGTCACAAATTGGCTCTACTGTAAGGGATTATAGTATCTTACTGTAAGGGATTGTAGTCGTAGTAAAATTAATAAAATGCGATTTTTAATTGGTCCGTTTTATCGCTGGACAGGTTAAGTATAGGTAATGAATCAATCAATTTAATCATAGTAACTGTTTGACTTTAAGAAGTTTAGTATTCAAAATCGGTTATTTTCAGTACCTTTTTGTAGCGTTACTTTGCAACGATGACAATGTATTTACTTCTATAATATATCCTAACTATTTAATTATCAGATATATACTACCCTTACTGTAAGGAATTATAGTCATAGCTTGGTAAGAACTTTACGAGTTAGACGAGTCCATATAGCCGTTTCTGATCTACAAATTATAAAACATTAGTTTCCCTTTAGGTAGTAATCAATCGTCTGTTTATCAAATGTTTATGGCTCTATTGTAAGGTCATCTAGTAATCTATTGTAAGGAATTATAGTCGCTTTAAATGCGTAAGAATTCATCGCTTCCAGTGGAAAGACAAGCGAAATGAAGCGATGTACGGCGATAATTAAATGAAATTTCTAAAAAAAAATGTTTAATAGTTTGATATACGGTAAAATAAAGACGTTTTCAGATTCTATTGTAAGAAATTATAGTCATTCAAAATATAGCTAATCAAGCTTTTGTGCATGGTAAGACGTATTCCACCTTGCTGAGCCTTTAACCGTTATTCTATACGAAGAGTGTGAATTTTTATTTATATATCATTTAACAAACAACGTTATTATTGTAAGTAATTTTTTTTGGTTGCCTTACAATTTTCAGTAGATTTGTTCCGATTAATAAAGTCAAGTTACACAGCGTTAAGTAGATGGCTAAGATTTCACAGGACCCGGCAGTTCAGGAGCGTGGTACTCAGTTAACTTTAGACTTTGTTTCAACTACAGTTTCTTCTTACCCTAAGCCTGGTAAACCTACTCCGGCAACTGTACCACACTCCTCCAATACTCTAGTACGGGAGCCGTTACTGTTACTGGAAATTACCAAAAATTTCTCACTGCTGGAACGTAGGCTTTATATTCTGGTACTGCGTGAGCTGAAAAATCTTCAAAAAATTGAGCGTGAGCAAATCCAGCCTTGGACGGAGTTACGTTTTCAGTTTCATTATTCAGAAATCATCAATGGTCACACAAACGCCTCAATCAAAGCGCTGGTTGATAAAATTCGTATGCGGGACATAAGCTGGACTGATCATGATAATCAAACCTACAAAAGCGTTGTAATTTTTCCGGAAACGGAGTATCAACGCAATAAGGGGACGATTATGCTAACCATGTACCATAAGGTAATCCCGCTATTTCTAGATTTAAGCCGTGGTTTTTCCACCTACCAACTTGAACTGGCACTCGCGTTAACATCAGACTATGCCCAGGTTATTTATCCGTATATCGCTCGATTCCGTAAAACAAAAGTTTGGCGAATAAGCATTGATGAATTCCGTAGGATTGTTCGCGCAGAGGACAAATACAAGAACTTCGCCCATCTCCGTCAGAACGTAATTGATCCTGCTCTAGCACAAATCAATGCAATGACGGACTACAAAGTTAAGGTGAAAACAAAATTGCAAGGTCGAGCCATTATTGGCCTAGAATTTTCAATCAGCTACACATCAACGTTAACCGAGCCGGAAGAAGTTGTTAGCAAAGAAGATATTGCGCAGCAACTTGACGTTATTCTGGGAATGGAACCTACGGCCGCTGCGGAATACGTTGCCCGTGAACTTTCTTACTATTCCAGTTTGACGCAGGATCAGAAGAATCAGATTCTCGCTGGTGGAGATAAGTTAATGTCTTTTCTACGGGCTAACTTATATGTACAGACAGGCAACGTTAACAATCCGGATGCGTACATGGCTGAAGCGGTCTTTCATTTTAAGGATAAAGGCAGAAAATCCAAAGAGTTGGTGTACGACGCTCAACCCACAGGAAGGGTCAAATAATGGACCCATTATCAGGTCGCTAACAAGTTTCGACCTGGTCGCCAGAGCAGTAAAACTCAATCGAATATTGGTAAGGTTCTGATTAACAATAGTATGTAAGCTGGCCGTTTGATTACTTTTGAAAGGGCGTAAACCTCTTCATACCTTTGCCGACAGTAGATGTTCTTCATCAGTCCTCTTCACAATAAAGACATTTCATAAGGCACTTACTCTGCTTCTAATATATCGGTGAAGAAAGTGTCCGATTAATTGTACAACTCAATGAGGCGTTGCACTTGAACCGCTTGAAATTGTTTGCCCCTGCGGGTACTGAACCCATGCTCATTTAGTGTACTGGCAATGGCGCTCCAGCTTTCACCCGCCCCACGCAGCGACCGGGCAAAGGCCGCGGCCCGACGATTATTCTCATGCTCACGCGCATTTTGCTGACGAACAGCCAATCCCTTTTGAATCGCCTGGACAGTCAAATTCTCTGGTTTACCCAACACGTAGCCCGCCCGCTTTTTTTCGGCCAGTGCTTTGCGGGTACGATCCCCAATCACTTCCCGTTCGTGCTGAGCCATGGTAGCCATTACCCCAATAGTGAGCGTATTAGCTTCGGGCATATCGGCACAGACAAACTCAACACCCGAATCTCGTAGCGTAAAAATAAAGGCCACGTTCCGAGTCAGCCGGTCGAGTTTGGCAATTAGTAAGACCCCTCCCCTTTCCTTGCAAAGCGCGATAGCCTTTAGCAATTCGGGTCGATTATTTTTCTTGCCCGATTCAATGTCGGTGAACTCAGCCACGATCTCCCCCCTGTTATAGATATAGGCGTTGACACTCGTGCGCTGCGCCGAGAGTCCCAAACCACTGGCACCTTGTCGTTGAGTAGATACCCGAAAGTAGGCAAAATACTGTTTGTGTCCAAAGTGATGTTCCACGGCACAAAATTGGTTGACTTTTTGTAAAGATAGGCAAGTTTTACATTTTCTGAACGTCCGTTTGAAAAATGTAAAATAGATTTATCGACTTAACTTCTGTAAGTTCTGTATATATACAAATAAGTAATCATCCTATATTATATGTACAGAACATAATTTACTATTGAAATGTAGCTTTTGTATACTTTTTACAATATATACAGAAAGAATATTTAGTGTATTTTTGCAGAAATGTATGATAGTTACTGAATGTATTGACTGATGGAAATAAACGAATTGCACAAAGTGTCAGCTCAGGTGGCCAGGGTACAACTCTCCGACCTGATTAACAAAGCCATTTACGGTCGGCAACCTTCACTCATTACCCGGCAGGGTAAACCCGCTGCGGTGCTAATTTCTTTTGATCAGTGGCAGGCCTTCCAACAAACCCAAAAGTCCGAGCCAATACCTTTAGACAACGCTGCATCGTTGTCAATTGAAGATAGGGTAATCGCTGATCAGGAACCCCAAAGCGATGGTGGCCAGGAGCCGCAATCTGGGCCAAGACCAAAAGCCTAATCGTTTGCATTGGCAACCATGCCTAGACGACAACATTTAGGGCAACTTTATCATATTTTCTTGGCACTGCTACAACGCTTTTTCTGATCTCAGCCCTGATGACCCCATCGAATCAATCAGTTCAGACTTTACCCATTTTATTGAATCACTATCGTGATCTGGTCAGTCATAAGCCGGCGTATGAGGAATATAATCAGTTGGTGCATACCTATCACTCCGTGGCCATTGAAGGAGGCACGCTTTCTCTGGAAGAAACGAAGCGATTTTTGGAAACAGGGTTGCCAGCAGCGAGTAAGCCCTGGCATCACCATCTGATGCTAATGGACTATCACCTTGCCCAACAGCAGATGTTGAGTTGGGCCGCGGAACGTGAGCCGTTGAACCGCGCCCGGCTTCAGGCCATTGCCGCTATGATCATGCGCCAGACCGGTGGACCGATCCATACCCTTCTGGGAAGCTTCGATTCTAGCCAGGGCGAGTTTCGCACCGTTCCTGCGATGGCCAGTGGTCGGCTGTTTATTGACGCCAAAAAAGTGTCTGCCGCCGTCGACAAACTTGTCAAGCAAATCAATACCGCCCTACCCGCTGCCAAAACGATTCGTCAGATGTACGACCTTTCTTTTCAAGCCCATTATGACCTTGCAGGTATTCATCCCTTTGGGGATGGCAATGGGCGATCGGCTCGCTTGTTGATGAACTATGTCCAGCACTACTACGGCTTACCGATGAGTTTGGTGTATGTGGAGGATCGTCGGGCCTATATCCATGCGCTGGAGCAGAGTCGATATCAAGCTTATCCAAAACCGATGCTTGATTTTATGTATGCCCAGTTGACTACCTTTTTACAACTGGAATGCAGTCAGCTTAGATGATACGTATGTAAACGATCAAATAAGGTGACCTCTGTTCCGAGTCGTTTGCGGCAATAAGCGCGCCACTATTGCGACAATTAAAATGCAAATTGATACCGTAACGACAGGACCACTATTGACGCCCTATTTGCAAGCGGCAATAAGCGCGCCACTAGGGCGACGATTACAAGGCAACTTGCCCGTTAATCTAAAATTGACAGTCAATTTACAGAAAAAAAGATTACCTACGATAAGTAAGGGTTATCGTAGGTAACTACACCTGTAGTTTTAGTTAGAACATATCTTGATGGAGCGAATTTTCTTAGATCTGCATGAACCGTATCGGGGGGCCGCCGGGCAGTCTCCCGCGCATACGGTTCGCTTATGACCGTAAGCAACGTCGACTTCGTGCTTGAGTCGCCTGGGAAGTGAAGCGTACGAAGTAAAATCATCTCCATGCGAATTAATTAAAGGGCTCTTTTTTTCTTTAGTTTCCGGCTCCAGTACACGATAATGGGTACGCCCAGCAGGGTGGGCAAAAACCAGCCCACCAGACTCACCCTGGATGAACTGTTGACGACCAGAAACGCCGTGTAGGCGGCAATACTCGTACCGATCATGCGCGTTAGGTGAACCAGTAACCAGGTGGATGGTGCTACTCCCTGTTGTTTGAATAAGTGCCAGTCCTGCCACAACATGCGAAACGAACTTTGGGCGAAAAAGATGAAGACTAACCCAAAATAATCGCGCTGAAAAAGAATTTAAATTCCGTAGCCCAGGAAGTAGAGGCTAAACAGCAGCATTAAAACGGAAGTGACCCGCTCTAGTAGACCCGTTTGGTTGAGAAATCCCTGCCGTTTTTGGCGCAGGATGGCGTAGCCGGTAATGTTCATGTAGCCGCTGAAAATACCCACTGCAAACAGAAACGGGATGTTATGCAGGATGGCCAGTTCCAGGGCTGAACTAGCCACCACGAGCATGGCATAATAGAAGACGATACCGAGGCGGCGGTGAGCTAGCCCCCCTTTTTTGACCGCTATGGCCAGGGGCCCCGTCAGCAGGCCAACACTGCCGGCGAGAATATGAACCAGTAAAAAAGATTGGTAAAGCATAGTTGTTAATGGCCCCTGTTGGGTAGCTGACAGATTACCAGACTCCAGTCGATGAACCTGGCATTTAGTAATCAATTTAAGATGGTGATCAAGGGGGCCGCCAATTCGACTTAGGCAGGCCATTAATTAGCCGTTATGTTTTGGCTAGCGCACGGCTGGGCTTCTCTTATTTAGTGAATTAATCTACGGACTCGCCCTGGCTGAAGGACCGACGGGGGCCGAAGCAAGTGGGAATAATTACACTGACCAGAAAGGCAATTAGTAGCGAAACGGTTATGACCTCCGCGTACGTTGCCTCAACGGTACGGTTTACAAACTGAATAGCACCCATCACCAATATCCAGGTCAGCACAAAGGCTGAGTTAGCGGCTGAAAATAGCGATTTCGGATGCGGGTGAAAGGCAAAATCTATAGTCTGTACCAGGCCGTACCAGATTCCCCAAAACCATGAACCATACCTAAGTGTCTCCAGACCCAGATACGCATAGTATTGCCAGGTATTATCGATTGGTGATCCCAGTACAGGTTCTATTAGGTCAATTAAACTCTCCAGGCTACGGCTTAACAGAAAAGCCAGTAAAATCCTGGTCCAAAAATCTCGGGCTGGATGAGCCGGAATGATTTGGCAGATGAATGGGGAAAACTATTGATAGTAACGGGTTTGTGTAAAGAGCTTCATGTGATTAGATTTTGTCGGTTACAATCAGTTTTTAATACGTATGATTTGAGTTAAGTTCTCAAAATTTTATTGAAAATGTTGCCAGATGCTTTCACCGAATAATAATTTCATCGTCTCAGGAAAAATCCTGTGCAACCGGTAATTTACAAAAGCTAGTACAACTGCCCCAAGCAGCACATTTGGATAGTATTTCGCTAATAACAATCGAGGTGTAGGGCTTATTTCGTCTATAGTTTGCTCAATTTGCTTCAATTCTTTCTTCTCTTCCAGCGTGGCTAGTCCCTGCTTTTTTATCGACTTAAGTTCTTTATAACGGTCTATAATAATCTTAAAATACAGTTCCTTCTCCACGTTTATGTATAATCCTGGCAGTAGCCGGGCCGTGTGAGATACTGGAGAATACCACAGCCAATAAGAGGCAATGACAAAATTCAAAAATGCACTTCCTGGAGGCATGGTGAAACAAGCGACATATAATAAAAAGATAAATATGTCCTTGGGCATAAGATCAGTGTAAGGACGATCAAGACTCATTGTTGCTGCTTGCATAGGGATATTCAGGTATAAATGATTCTATATTTTTTGAATAATCTTCACTTCTTCTGACGAATTGCAGGCACTTAGATTTCGCTGACTTTCGTTAAAACGAAATAATTTCCACATCAATTTAGCAAATTTAAATAAAACATAGTTTAATTTTAGGACTATACTGACTTTTTATCGACCCTATCATCCTAGTATTTCGTTCGCAGTCTAACAGCTTTACCTATGCATAAACACCTAACCCTTAGGCACATTCCTGCGTTAACCGGTCTTCGAGCCTGGGCTTTTGGTTTAGTACTGCTTGATCACTGGGTACCTATTTTTCACCACGTGTTGATGGCTGGAAACGGGGGCGTTTCATTATTTCTGGTACTAAGCGGATTTTTAATCAGTCGACTCCTAATCGAGTCAAAATTGACTAATACCAGCTTTAACGATTATCTGTTGCACTTTTACCGCCGACGGGCTCAGCGAATTTTTCCGCTTTATTTTCTTACTCTATTAATCCTGTTGTTAGCAGGAAATGACGTAGTGCGTCAGAAGTGGGTTTATTTTTTCACGTTTACTGCAAACTATTACTTAATTAACAACCCTAATTCGCTCCTAGACCACTTCTGGTCGTTATCTGCTGAAGAACAACTTTATATTTTCATTCCACTTTTAATCTGGTTGTGTCCCCTCAATCGGTTGCCAGTACTGGCCCTCCTCCTTATCAGTTGCAGCTGTGTATTTCGGGGGGCCGCTTATTACTGGAAAGGTGAACCCAGTTGGTGGCCATTTAGCTACGAGTCCGTTCTGGGATGTTTAGATTGTTACGGCATTGGCTTATTGGTTGCTTATATACAACTAATCAAACCACAGTGGGCAAGCCAGTTTTTTTCCTCGGCGCTTGTTCTCAGAACTCTGTTAATACTCTGGTTAACGGTGCTCCTGCTGGGAATTTACTGGGAAGTGCATGGATTTGGGGCTTATTGCAATCCCGTCACGGCAGTGAGTGTGCGGCTGGCGGTTGCGCTCTTCGGCGGTTACCTGATCGGGTACTGTCATCAGAGTTTAGGTCGCTGGGGGGGATATCTGTTATTAAACCCAGTTTTTCAATATTTGGGGTCTATCAGCTACGGACTTTATATAGTTCACAATCTAATTTATAACGCGCATATGCCCGTAACATACCCGACGCGTTACGCCTGGCGCGAAATTGAGCAGCTTCTTTTTTCCAGTAATTCGACGACCACTATCCTGCATCCTACCCTTGAACTAACCTTTTACTTTCTGTTGACTGTCTGTCTGGCCAGTATATCTTGGTATGCCTTAGAAAAGCCGTTCCTTAATCGTTATACAAGAAAACGTAAACCGTCCCTTATTTTGTCCTCTTAGCAATAAAAATCAGTTCACTATCTAAATTCTATTTAGTAAGTTGTTTCCACATAAATCAACTTATAAACGCTAGCTGTTATGATGACTCGAAGCGAAAAACCAATTATTGGTTTCATGTTGCTAACCACCGCTTTCAATGGCTGGTCTTGGCTCGTACTAAAAGCCCCCCTTACGCTCCTTTCCCATGTGAACGAAACTACTTACAGGGGCAAACTGGGCTGGATGCAAGGTCACTCTCTATTGGGTATGATTCAACAGCTGGTTAATAACCTGGTCATCCTTTCGGAGATTGGAGCGGTTGTCCTTATCGGGATCTGCTTTCTCTGGCTGGCTTACCAGTCTATATACTTCCCTGGTTCATTACCGATCAGAAATCAAACCGGATGCAGTTCCAAATAGGCAACTGTTTGTTAAATTGTTCACCCGCTTGATCGCTTCCTGATGGGTATCTGTTTTATTCTTTATTCTGTTTCTTACCACTATACACGTATGAAACTGAGTAGTTCGGACGACCAACGTATCAATTTAAGGTACTATAAAAAAAGGAAACCAGATCTGGTTTCCTTTTTTAGTAATGAAGCGGGTTATATCAGCGCGTGAACCGGTAAGGTTCAAAATCGACAAAATCAGTTGCTTTCACGTCAACGCTCACGCCTTTACCATTTTGGGTACTAAATAAAGCAGGTGCTATGCCAAAACGGGGGTTAGAAAATGTAATCCGGAATTCATCCTTATCCATGTAATCCAGTCTGGCCGTTAAATCTGGATGATGTTGAAAATGAATCAGTAAGCTATTTTTCGATTTGCTTTCGGGGGCTACTTCTATCCTTATCGTTCCATAAAGTGGATTTCGGTAAGTTCCAGTATAAGCCGATATCGGTATTGGGGGTTGATTATTTTTAGCGACTCTAGTTTCCAGTTCTTTTATATCCTGGCTTTGCTTTTTATCCCGACGAAGGCTTCGTTCATAGAAGTAGGCATTCTTGTCCTCATAGGGCGCTTTTGCATAAGCATCCAGGATTTGAAAGCGTAGTGATTCGTGAAAATTACTGTTATCCTGATTTATTAAAACGACGATTCCCAGTTTTCGGGATGGCACAAAGGTTGTATTGGTATGAAAGCCAAAGGCTCCTCCAGCATGAGAATAGACGTCCATATGCTGATAGTCAAACAAGCCAATACCCAGGCAATAAAATTCATAGGTAAAGGGCGCTATTGGGTGTTTTTTGTACGTAATAATTGTACTGGCCCGGCGGGTAGTCTCAAGAACGGAGTAAGGTAAGATACGTTTTCCTTCATAGCGACCCGAGTCCAGCTGCATGATTAACCACTTGCTGATATCGTTGACTGATGAGACCATTCCGCCGGCGGGCCCCAGATTGTCAAGATTGTCAAAGGCTACCTGCATTAGCTCCCCCCCACTTGTACAGCAGTTTGTATAGCCGTAAGCAATGTTTTTCCGCTTGGCATAATTGGCCGTTAAGAGGTAAGTATTAGTCATTCCTAACGGTTTGAGTATAGTCTGGTCAACGTATGAATTCCAGGACTGCCCCGTCACCTTAGGAATGACTAACCCCGCTGTTACAAAGCCGGCATTGGAATAACTATAATCCTGTCGAAACTGGCCCGCTGGTTTTACCAATCGCAGATTCTTCATGACGTCCTGCATGGTATAATCTGAATTCCAGTAGACAAAATCTCCTTCGTACGATTTTACGCCAAGTCGGTTCGCCAGTAAATCACGAATGGTCGCCATTTTTGTGGCCAGCGTATCATACAAGGCAAAATCGGGCAGGTGTTTTAGTATCTTGTCGTCGAGGGATAATTTCTTTTGATCTGCTAAGCTGGCCAGGGCGGTAGCTGTAAAAAGCTTGGTATTGGAAGCCATGTAAAAGAGCGTATTGGCATCAACCGAATCAGGTTTACCAACCTGTCTGAGGCCGTACCCTTTGGCTACAATCACCTTACCGTTTTCAACGATGGCAATGGCCAACCCCGGAATTTTGCTCGCTGCCATATTCCGTTTAATGTACGTGTCGAGGCTATCCGTAACAAAAGCAGGCGTTTGGCCGAAGATTTTGAGTTGATGGAGTAATAAAGCAAGAATCAGTCTGTAAGTTGTTTTATTCATGTGTTAAGTCAGTTTATGAGTAGAGAGGTTGTATTTGGTATGCCTTTATTAAGCGTAAATACCCCCTGCAAGAGGGATGGTAACTATTTGCGTGTTCCGTTTCCCTGCAAACGGTCCTGTTCAGTCTGGGAGCCAAAAGAGCGTTCCTCCACGCTTTTGGCTTTTAAATTTCCGAGACGGTAGGTATAGGTCAGCAAAATCTGCTGGCTTTCGTATCGATGCGCAAAATCAATTCGGTTGTTTAGGTAAACGCCATGATTTTTTATGATCGCTGTATGAAATATATCCGTAGCGGCCAGCTTAAGTGAACCCCGTTCCCCTACTGACCTTTGTACTCCGGCGTCAATATTCCATAGGGGATCGTATCGGAAATACCCGATGACGGCTCCGGTTCGACCAATGAAATTAAGATTTGCCGTAAAATACTTTGTTTTAAATGTATTAAAAAGCCTAAGAATGGCCGTTGATTGACCTGTATAGACATCAATATCATTGTAATTAGAATAATAGCGCGTGTTATGCGCCGTTACTGCGGCTTGCAGCTGCCAACCAGTTTTGATAGTAAATGGGTAAGTAAGCGTCATTGACCAGCGGCGCTCCCAGGCAAAGTTTATGTTCGTATTTAATGTAGTGGCCTGGATTGAATCAATTCGATAAACGACTTCAGTAATTCTGTTTTGCGTTTCATAGTGCAGTAGGGTTAAACTCAAGCGTTTAGGAGTTGTCAGCGTGGTTTGAACGGTTGTCGTGTACTGCGGGATTAACAGTGGATTGCCCGTATAAAGGGTTAGGGGATCGAAATAGAGGTAAGCAGGATTAAGTAAGTCAAAGGCCGGGCGGACGATACGACGATTCGCGGATACGCTTATACCATATTCGCTCTTACTTCGATAATTTAGAGATAAGGAGGGAAATAGGTTGGTATAATTTCGGGAAACGGCTTCGTTACTTGTTGAACGACCCTCATAACTAGTGTGCTCAAGCCGTAATCCGGCTGAAACATTGACTTTCTTTACGCTGAACGACAGATTACTGTAAGCCGAGCTGGTGTTTTCCTGGTAGTGAAACCCGTTGGCAAGTTTAGCTTTTACATCCAAAAAACCATCTGTAAGGGTATTTACAAACGGTTGATTATTCATTAAAATCGTGCTGTATTTTACGCCCGTTTCAAAACTGCCTTTTTTCATGAAGGAAGATTGATAGTCGATTTTAGCCGTTTTAATGGTGACCCGGTTTGGATAGTTTATATTAAATAATTCGGTAGACGGTACGTTATTTTCCCGCTCATTAAACAGAGCGGTAGATCGGTACTTGTCATCATAGCTGGCAATATCAATATCACCCGTCAGCAACCTGGTGCTGGTAAAGTTGGTACGAAAATTAAGGTTAGCCGCCAGATTCCAAGTTTTTTGCTGCAATTGGTTCTGTGCATCGATATGCATTAGGGGCGCGTTTGGCGAGGAGAGCCGGTAATCGAGCGATGCTACCGGATTTTGCGTTTCGTTATTGTGGGATCCTTGAAGCACGCTGCCAATCACCGTATTTTTACTAACCGTCCAATCCAGGCTGGTACGTAGTAGTTGACCAAAGCGATCCACGTAATTAAACTGACTGCCCGATGAATAGCCATCCGCTCTACTGGCGTTAAACAGCGTCTGCTGCCGTTGCCAGCTGTAATAGGTCGGTTGATAATTCGGGGCAAAAAATAAAGCGGCTTGAAGCTTTTTGGTCTGTAAACCAAGGGAAAGTGATGCGTTACTTTTTACATAGCGGCCGGCTCCCCCGGTCACACTAAGTTCTCCCGTTAATCCTTCCTTGATCATATTCTTGGTTTGGATCAAGATAACACCAGCGCCAGCTGCGTCGTACTTTGCCGGTGGAGATGTCAATATTTCAATTTTTACTACGTTAGCCGCGGGTAACGTTTGAAGGTAAGCTATAATCTCGCTGGGTGTCGAATAGAGTTGCTTTCCATTTACATACAGCACTAATCCCGTTTTGCCGTCTAAGCTAATGGACTTGGAAATAGGGTCTATCGTCAGACGGGGAGCTGCTCCCAGCGCATCAAATGTGTTCCGACCGGCATAAGCGGGATTATCTTCCAGATTTACGAGTATACGGTCTCCGTTTAATTCAAATAGTGGCTTTTTATCTTTGATGGTAACTTCACTTAGCGAAACAGATTTGGGTTGTAACGTTACATTCATCGGAACGGGGGCTACCGAATCGGACCTTATAAGGAGTTGCTGCAGGGGTAAAAAACTGATGTGTGAAATGATGAGCTGGAGCGTGTCCCGTGTGCTGTAACGAATACTAAAGGCCCCTCTCTCGTCCGAGAACGTTGCTTTAACCAGGCTGGAATCTTTTTTTAAAAGGGTCACTAACGCATTCGATACGAACTCACCCTGCATGCTTTTTAAAGTGCCATATAGTATCTTTACTGGCACAATAGTAGTATCCGTTGCATCCCCTGTTTTTTGTGCATTAACACGACAAACCGACACACTCATCAGCAGAATTAAGATGATGAGGTCTAATTGGCGTGTTCGGCTTAATTTAAAATTTATCATATTAATTTATGCTGCATTTCAACTTTAAAACTACTACAAAATTGTTATTTTCGGATGGGCCTCAGGTTTATCTGCCCAGAAGAGCCTGGAACTGGCTGCGAATTGTCTGCCATATCATCTTCTGGGGTTACAATTTTTCAACATCCTTTTTTGCCTTTAAAAAACAGTTACAGCCTTCACCGGACGAGCCTGCATCGACAAACCTGTTTGTGTTTGTTGCGGGCGTCCACATGATTACTACGCTGTTAGCTTTTTACATAGTGGGTTATAGAGTTGTTCCGTCATTTATGAGGTCCTTGCTGGCTTTACGGTGGAAAAATGAAATTTTACTCGCCAATGTGGTCTATGTGGCAGGTTGCTGGTTTACCATGCTATGCCTGTTCAACGTAATAGATTACTGGTCATTTGACTACGCTTTTCATCATTTCACGCCCCCTCCCCCCTACGTAACGCGTGTATGGACGTTTTTGGAGAAGACGGGACCAATCGGCTGGCTGACAGAAATCGTCAAGGGCGAATTTTTTATTTATACGTTTGTTTCGGGCTTTAACGTGTCTTACGTGTTGTTACCGCTGTTGCTCCGTATCATTCGTTTATCCATAGCTTATGGCTATGATGGAATTTCAGCAACAGAAAAAAATAAGATGCTGATCGCGGACCAACTACAGGTATTGGAGGTCAATCAGCAATTGCTGGAAGATCAGTTCAAAACGCTCAAGGAGCAAATCAATCCTCATTTTCTGTTTAACGTCTTTAATAATATATACGCACAGATTCACTCAACCAATAAGCGTGCGGCTTCGTTACTAGGAAATTTATCGAAGTTAATGCGCTATACGCTCTACGAAACAAGTGATCTTTTTGTGCCCCTTTCAGGCGAGTTAACGTTTATTAGTAATTACATAGATATTGAAAAAACGCGTATTTTCTCACCAGAGCGCATAGAACTTACCCTCGAAGGCAATCCAAGCAATTATTTAGTGCCCCCCCTGTTGTTGATCACCTTTATTGAAAATGCGTTTAAACACGGCATCGATAACAGCTATTCGGAAGGTTGGGTGCGCATTAAGATAAGCATTAACGAAAATAAGGATTGCCTTGAAGCGGAAGTAACAAATTACGTCGCCAGCGATGAGCCGGCGGATGGGTTGCCGGCAGTTAAACAACCACCTAAAGTAGGAGGGCTCGGTTTGAAGAATGCCAGAAAGCGCATGGATTATCTTTTTAAGGATAAATACACATTACTGGTTAGTGAGCCGCAAAATGAGTATCATCTTCAATTAAGTATCCCTTTAAACCGGGCTTAAGTATATGAACATCGTCCCTAAGATTAAATGTCTGATAGTAGAAAATGAGCCGTCTGCCCAGGAATTGATGCTGGATTTTGTTGAGTCAACGCCAAGCCTGACGCTGGTTGGTGTAGCGTCGAACGCTCAGGAAGCGAATCAGTTATGCGTGACAAAGAAGCCTGACTTACTGCTGCTTGATGTACAAATGCCCCGGTTTTCAGGTTTTGACTTACTGGAAATGCTTCCCAAGCCCGTTCCGCTGGTAATTATAACGACGGCCTATAAAAAGTACGAGTATGCAATCAAAGGCATTAAATTCGCCGTTGTCGATTACCTAACTAAACCGTTCGATTACAAAGAGTTTTCGGATGCGGTTCAAAAGGTAGAGCTGCAGTTGGGTGTTAAACGATCCGATTTTGAAACCGGCATCCAGGAATCCCACATTGAGAAGTCTTCGCGGATTTTAACCGTCAAAGTGGATCGGGTTGATAAAGACATTCCCATTGAATCGATCATTTATTTAGAATCAGCCGATAATTACGTAAAAATTCACCTCCTGAATGCAGCCAAGAATAGCCTTATAACTAAAGTCACGATGAAGGAGCTTGCCTCCTTGCTTGGTAATACAGAGTTTGTGCAAATCAATCGTAGTTACGTAGTCAAAATCAACCAAGTTAAAAAAGTTACCTCAACTAGTGTCAGATTGGCTTCAGGTCATGATTTACCAATAGGTTCTAGTTACAAATCGTACATTAAAGATTTCTTTGCGTACCTGACTAGTTCGATTTGAACCTTAAATTCGCCAACTAACCAACTATTCTTCAAATTCGCCAACATTTTAAGGTGTGCAGCATGATTTTTCTTCTACTTGCAATCAAAAAAAGCAAAGTGATTATGAAAAAAAGTCAAACTCAACCGGAAGTAGGCTTCAGACTGATGAAGCGTCAGATTGCCAGCCGCCAAACCATGCGAAAAGGCGATGGGCGAATTATTTCAGGCTCAACGATTGTCAACACAATTGCCTGAGGACGTAAGGTTGTTGGCTGATAACAGAGGAATATGGGGTTTCAGGATGGTATAATTACTTTTCGTATGATTACCAGCAGATAGTTTAGTAACAAAATTTGAAATTTATTACTTTTACTACTGTTGAAACCTAATTCGTATTGATCCTATGGAAAAAGTAATGCCCTTTTCAGCTCAACAACTTCTTGGTAAAAAGAAGCTTAATTCAAGGATGACCCGCATTAAGGGCTGCAATAATCCAAAAGCAGTTGGCGGTAATTCAACGGGTAGTGTTAATACCTACGATTAAATTTGCTTAGCTTTTTTACCTACAAAAAATCCCGCTTAGTCCTCGATTAAGCGGGATTTTTTGTAGACCTTTTGCTACTTATGGACCCTGTATTTACTCACTTTGACTTTTTTTGCCTGCGGGTAGCTCAGAAGCCAATCACCTACCTAAGCGAGAAGATTGATGAACTCCTGGCAACGTCACCAACGCCTGATAGCTACGTCCTGCTTGAGCCTATTTTGCAGCTACCCTGGGTTAAAAAAGCCTTATATTTGGCATCTCCTAACTTATACACCAGTTGGTTCTCAGCCCTGGAATCAGGTAAGCAACCGGGGCAGGCGGTAGCACAAGCCCTTTGGCGGTACGTATTTAGACTCTTCAGTCGATCAACGCCCTTTGGTTTATTTGCGGGTACTGCAGTGGGCATGCTCACTACTGAATCAGTGATCAGCTTTGGCCCGACCCCCTGGCAACCTTACAGCCGGCCGGATGCATCGGTTTTAATCGGTATTGTTCACGCTTTAGACGTGCAACCTCTACTTCGTCCCTACCTGACCTATCGACTCAACAATAGTGTTTATAAAGCGGTCGATTCTTTCAGGTACGCGGAGGCTGTTTACGATGGAGATGATACCAGGATTGTTTTATCTTCCGTCGAAAGCAGTCCTCAGTTGGAAGGCCTATTAACCAAGCTCTCACCAACCCGATTTGATACGTACGATCAACTCCTTAAACTGGCTCAAGGTGTAGAACTATCTTCCGATATTATCGATGCGTTGATCGAGGCCCAGGTATTGACTAGTAATTTACAGTTGGCTGTTACGGGGCGTAATCTGCATGAATCGCTTCTGGAGCAGTTGATTCCATTAGAGCACCTGGAACAGGTTGACCAGTGGACCAAGCAGCTTCAGGCAGCCCTTCAGCGGCTTACTCCGGCGCTGACTCTTCAAAACCTGTTCAGCGCTCAGCATATGTTGGCTCAGCTAGCGATTCAAACGAATCCAGGCGCCACAGCGCCAAAATCATTGATTCAGACTGATCTTTATTTTAAACCAGCGATATTATCCTTGGATAAGTCACTGGTTCAATCGATTGCTCACCAGTTTAACGAGGTTCTTCCCTTAATTCAATCGACTATAAACCCACCTTTTCAACAATTTCAGTCTCAGTTTAAAGAACGGTACGGTCACCAAAGTGTTGCGTTGCTCGAAGTCCTGGATCCCGAGATTGGCATCGGATACAATTCTGACGAATTAGCCAAGTATCCTCTACTAACCGAACTGGCGCATGTTAACAAGAAATCGACTTTGGTAAGCACATTACCTGCTGATCTGGATGAATTCAGAAAAAGTCTGTATAAACGATATCTATTAGGGAAAAACCATGAACTACGCCTTACCGAGACGGATATAGATCGGCTTCGGGAACGTAAAGCCCAGTTGCCGTTACCACCCTGCTGGTTTGTACACGGTGAAATGTACCGGAGCAAGGAAAAAACCATCAAAGCTGCCGAAGCGGACCCATCGTCCAATTGGTCGTTTCTGGTCAATCCCAGTATAGGCAATAGCCCTTCTTCGCTCCTGGGTCGATTCTGTTTGGGAGATCCCGAACTCTCAGACCAGGTGCACCGTATGTGCGTCTGGGAACAGGCGCAGTTTCCGAAGGATATACTGGCTGAATTTGTCCATTTACCGACTAAATCAACCAGTACGGGTAATTTAATTATCCGGCCAGTGCTTCGGCCTTATGAAATACCCTACCTTAACCCTTCCTCGGTGAATGGCCCGCACACCCTGTTGCTAGCGGATTTGTACGTAAGCGTAGGGGTTGATGATCAGGTTATTCTGACGCACAAACCGACCGGAAAGCGCGTACGTCCTCGCCATAGTACCGCTCATAACTCCCTACGCGGTGATGAAGTTTACCAGTTTATGGCTCACCTGCAGCAGGCAGAAAGTAACGTGCATTTCTGGAGTTGGGGGCATTTTGAACAGATGCCCTTTTTACCCAGACTAGTGTATAAAAATCTAATTATTGCTCCCGCTCAGTGGACGCTTGACCGGATTGCCTCCTCGAAGGGTCAATCCGCTACTATTGATGATCTGCGAACGCTTTATAAACTACCTCGTTATGTTCTATTGATTGAGGGCGATAATAAACTGCTACTCGATCTGGAGTTTGTACCCGCTCAAACCATTTTACTCGACGCATTACACAAACGAATTGTGCTTCTCTACGAATGGCTGGGTGATCAATTGGAACAGTGGGTAAGTGAGGGGAATAACCGGTATGAATCTGAATTTATTATTCCTTTTCGAACGGCAAATAGTCCTGTCAACTCTAGCAAATTACCCCAGCTTACGGCCATTAGACGCACTTACTTTCCTGGGCAGGAATGGTTCTATGTCAAAGTATACTGTCAGGAACTAGCCAGTGATGAAGTGCTTTTGAAAGCGATCTTGCCCTTTTGGGAACAGGTTCAACGGCAGGGTTGGAGTTCACAATTGTTTTTTATCCGCTATACCGATCCTGGGTACCATCTCCGGATTCGGCTTTTATGTGATCCGGCTAAGACGGATGCGATCTTTAAGCTTCTCCCCGGCTGTCTTTCACCCTTTTTGGATTCTGGGCTAATTGAACGGTACCAGATTGATACCTATCAACGAGAACTTGAACGGTATAACCCGGATTTGATAACCTACAGCGAGGCCATTTTTGCGGCAGATAGTCAACTGATGTTCCAGTTTCTGCAGCAAACAGAACAACCCGATGAACTCGAACGCTACACGTTGGCGATGAGTAGTATCGATCAGTTGTACGCCGATTTTGGCCTGTCGATGGAACTTCGGGGATTTCTAAGCACTAAACTGCAACAGGCATTTTGGCAGGAACACGGCTCAGTCAAAGAAGTTAAACGTAAGCTTAATGATACCTACCGATCCTGGGAAGCTTCGCTGATTGAGGGGATGCGCGATTTGGCACCTCTGTTTCATACGCGGAGCGGCAGCATTCACAATCAGGTAACTTACGTTCAGACCTATTTTGAGAGTCGACCGAATCCTAATGCGCTGTGGGACTGGTTAATGCACCATAATCACATGAGTTTAACCCGAATATTTACGGGTCAAAACCGGCAGCATGAAATGGTGACCTATCATTTCTTAGCTCGGTATTATGCCGCTACGTTAGCGAAACAAAAATTGGTTTTTGCGAAGTAATTCATTGCCATATTTAGTAGTCAATGAATTGGCAATCAATTGATTGTGGTCTGCACATGTCATCTAAAATAGGCTAAAGATCAGCTTATTCAGTCTAGAACATTTGGCTTTTACCAGTATTTTGTACGTGACAGAATCAATTTCACCCCCGCAAAACCCCGTTTTGAACCGAAATTCACCCCCCGGCCAACTTTAATCGTAGTTGGCCCACTTTATTTCTCCTATTTCTTTTTTCATAGCAACTTAGGGCTGTAAAACTTACTTTCGGTAACCTATAAATGACCCGAGCCATGTCTCTTTATCCTTCCGTTAGCCCTAAAAGTGAATCACAGCTTCATGAACAATTTTTGACGTATCAGCGCCTGTCTTCTGTCATTGCTGATTCACAGCTGCAAATTCTGTTTGAATACGCGCAAGAACGTCTGAATGGGTTACGACTAACAAATCGGTTGAGTTCGCTTCATGCCATCCTGCTTCGAAGCGGCTTGCAGATTTTTCGTATTGAGATGGAACTGGCCAGCCAGGATGATTCTGGCGAGGCTCTTCCTGGCTATGACTTAATCAATTTAGAATGTTGCGATGATTTAGTCCTGGAAACAATAGCAACTGAAATCAGTAGCGCTAAACACATTGTGAATCAGTGTGGCCAGGAAAAACTACTGGCTAGCTACGAAGTCACAATACTACTTTGTGCTTTAGAATTACTAGGTGCTCAACTGGAAAAGTTCGGAGATGGTAGACTTGGTAGCGTACAGGAACAATAAGAACTTAATTAATATTCCCTAGACTGAATATACCCGCGCACTACTAGAGCGCGGGTATATTTTTTGGTTTTACTGGCAAACAAGTTTACTAAAATTAGAAAATGTAAGGGGTTAGCAGTTCAGGCCCATGGTGGCTGATTGCTTCACCGGATACATTTTGTTGCACCTTCTTACGCTCTTTCTCCGCCATTAGAAATTGGTATCGATCAAGAATGGTAGCCTGCTCGTTGTAGTGAATGGCTAACTCCAGTAGATCAGCTATCCGGTTTCGTACTGAGGCTAATAAACAGGCCTCAGCTGGCGTGGGCATCACCACGGGCCAACCTTTTTCGTAAAGCAGATGACCAGGTATTGCCGCCTCGATTCGTTGACGCTCTCGACTTTTCCGTTTTGCTTCAACCAAACCAGCCCTTTGAGGCTCCGTTAGCCAGGCGGGTTTAATATCGGCAAGCCAGTGCCCCTCTCTAAAACTGAATGACGATTCAATTTCTAAATCTACCAGTAACGAGTAAGCTAACCGATTACCGGTATACGTCGCTGCGTTGAGAAGATCCGTCTGACTCGCCAGAATACAGAAAGCGCAGGAAACCCGGCTCATACTATACTCCGTGTATGCCTCATGGATTGGGAGGTTATAGTAATGATGCAGTGCCCAGACGTCCGTATGCTTCCACTCAATTATTGGATTCCAATTCATTCCAGCGGTGGGCGGACTATTTCGAGGGGTACGGCTTAAATCATTACTCCAGGAGGCAACTGGTTTTTTTTGTCGCTCTCTCGACTCCTGACGGCGTATACCCGTTACGGATAAGATGGTCTGACCCGGAAAACGCGTAGTTAAGTACTGACTGATTATTGATGTTTTAAGCTCACTTGTACAAAATCGCATTCCGGAAGTGGACCAGGGTAGTAGCACCTTCACTAAGTCAAGATTCGCATACCGGAGTGTATTATCCTGCCAACGTTTTTGCCAGCGATCAACCATATCACCCTGTTTCCATTGCACAACCACTAACTCCAAGCCCAGTTGCTGAGCCAGCTTTTCACAGATTTGGATTGACTGTTCCCATTCCACGCGGCCTAAATCCGAATGAATTAACAGCCGGGGCCCTTTGTGTCCCATCTGATCCAGATACTGAACTGTTGCAAGTGCGGCCGCCCCTGAATCTTTTCCTCCGCTTACGCCAATGGCAACGGGTGCATCCTGAGTAATCAGCCCTCTAACCTCGTCAGTGCAGGCAATACCAGGAAAGACATATCCCGATATATCACCACCTTTTGGACCGATTTGGGATGAAGAAAACTCAAAGTTCTCAAATAGCTGGGTCTGACCTGAACTAAGTAATTTAACTTTCATAAGTGGGCTTGCTACTTGTATCAATTTACGCGCATAACCCCCCGAATTTTCTGGCTTTAGCTGATGTTAATGAGCACTATAGCCCCCGCCTTTTCCCCTTTATCGCTTTGAATGTGTTGGTGGTGTTTAGTGCCTGTTACGTGCCGTGTGGGTGCTGAGTTTTCAGCTATGCGTTCGGTCAAGCCTAATCAGTTCAGCTACCTGGCCCGTTACGGATAAGGAGTTTTATCTACAAAAACCAGGGTAGTCAATAGATTCGTCACTTGGTTTTTTGCCTTTTTAGCGGATAATTCACGACCCGCCTTTAAGAAAGCTGTAGCAGGAATTGAGCGATTTGTGAGATTAAGGGAACAAACGATTACTCAGGTCATCCGGTAAGTGGCCTACCGACAGCCAATAGAATGGCCGCTGTCTGTAATTGTTCCCAAACTTCGATACCACTCCACCACGGTTACGAATAGTAGCCCACAGCCACTACATTGATTTTGCATACTGTTTGGGCTTTTGGCCCAGATGCTGCTTGAAGACACGAGTAAAATGACTTAGGTTGGCAAAGCCCAGCTGATAGCCCGTTTCGGACACGGATAGTTTAGCCTCCCGCAACAGTCTGGCCGCTTCGTGCATGCGTACCGTCTGGTAGTAGTCATAGAGGCTCATGCCGAAAACCTGCCGAAATAATCTACGGAGTTTGCTTTCGCTCATCCCCGCCACCAAGGCCAGATGGGGCATGCTCGGAGCCCGACTTAGGTCCTGCACCAACTGGTCCCGCACGACAAACAGTGTCTTGCCATCATCGTCCCGAAGTGGATAGACCGCTTTAGTCTCGCGCTTCAGTAAATCGCTCATGAACTGATAGATTAACTCCTGCCCTTTTACGGTTAGGTAAAAGGATAACAGCGGGTCGGTGGAGTGTTGGGCTAACATGTCGGCCGCAACCTGCTGAACGAGTAGTGACCCGATTTCTTCGTAGAGGTACGATTGACGACCACCCAGCAGGATTTGAACCAGCGGCTTTTGGGTTTGTTGCCCCATGAGTTGCCTTAGCGGGGCTGCGTTGATGCCAACTATTAATCCAAACGATGAGGTTCAGCAATATGGCTTATAGGGCGTAATACTCGTTGGTAGCCAGTTTTTCTGGAATCAGCTCAAAACCTGTCATCGTCTTCAAATTGACCTCAATGGTCCGGGCAATGGTCGTCATTGGTGTATCGGTTGGTTTGTTCTCGAAGGGGTCCTGCAATTGAATGCCACTTTTTTCGATTAAAATAAACGCTGATGCAATCAAGGTTACGATGGGTACATCCAGATAATAAAGATCGTAGTCAAAGCAGAAGGGCAAAACAGCCGCAAATAAGTAGATAAATACTTGCATGTTGAAGGTGTAAGTACGGGGAAAAACCGTGTTTTTAATACGTTCGCACCGGCCCATCGAATCAGTAAATGAAGTTAGCGAGTTACTGAGTTGGACCATCTGGTAGTCCGTGAGCTGACCCGATAGGTAAAGTTGACGAATGGCAATGCCATGATTGAGTAACAGGACATTGGCCTTATTATCGGCTTTTGCTATAAGCTCAATCTCTGAGCCGGGCAAAAATTCTCGAAGCCTTCCAGTAGGATCTACCCCCCGTAGGGAATCACCCAGCACATAACACCAAGCGCATTGCCGATTTACAAACGCGTGAAGTAAAGTATTCCGGTCCGGTGAATTTGGCAGAAACATCTGAAGCTGACGAACAAACGAGCGGCTGTCATTGACAATGGCTCCCCAAGCAATCCGGGCCTCCCACCATCGTTCATACGATTGATTTGTGCGAAAAGCCAGTAACAAGGATATACAGGTACCTAACAGGGCCGGTATGGCCACGGGGACAGTGAGAAACCACAGATTGAAAGCCAATTTAATGACCACAACCAGATTAGCAAACAAAAAAACCAACGAGGCTTCTCGGCGTATTTCTCGAATGAAGAAAAGAATTGGAATTGGCTTATTGAGCAGCATAATGTTGAAATTTTCAAATATAATAGTTAGTTCGATGCTTCCGCAACCATACGATCTTTACATCATCCATTTGTTCTACAGTTAAGGTAAACTTGTGCCAGTTATATGGATAGCTAACACATTCAGACTGGGCCCGCAATCGGGATGCCGATCCAAGACGAACCGTGCCGGTGCGGTATACCCGCCACTAAGGGTAGTTAACAGTCTGTTCATTAGCAAATTGCTGGAAAGTTTATACTATTAACGTTCGTTTCAGAGAGCAAATAATTTTGCGGTTAACGTGCGTGTAAAAGCCGGTAACGTAACGGCCCGCGATGGCGTACCATGACCGTGCCGGAACGGGCTAATTTTGATGCCCTTAAGCTCATAGTCAATAAAGTTATATGGGGTGTTGTTAAGAACAAATGCTTAGTTAGCCGCCTGATCGGCGGTCAAATCGCGCAATTGCACCCGTTCAATGGAGTTGCCGATCCGCGCCGTTACGGTCGCTTCGTAAGCATCGACCCGGGTTTTTTCGCCTTCACTGGGCAACCGGCCAAATCGACCCAGCAGGAGCCCGGCCAGCGATTCATAATCCCCCTGTCGGTGCAACGGGTGAGGCAATAGTGCGTTAAGATCTTCGAGCGACTGGGTGGCTAGCACCGAATAAGTCGTCTCATTGATCTGTTCCACCATTGGGCGTTCTTCATCGGAGTCGTCCTGAATTTCACCTACCAGTTCCTCCAGAATATCTTCCATGGTCACCAGGCCCTCGGTACCCCCGTATTCATTGATTACTAACGCCATGACCTTACGCTGCCGCTGCAAATCGCGCAGCAGCAGGCGAATCGATTTATTTTCGGGCACCACCAGCAACGGTTTAGTCAGGGAACGCAGATCGACAGATGGATGCTGGCGCAGGGTGATCAGCAGGTCGCGCAGGTGGATGACTCCCAGCACATGATCCAGGTCGTCATCGTAACACAGGATTCGGGAGTATTTTTCGGCCATGATCCGATCCAGCACAAGCTGATCGAACTCATTCACGTTGACCCCAAAGATGTGCGTCCTGGGCACCATAATTTGCCGAACGGTTCGATCCGAAAAATCAAAAGCCCGGCCTACGATGGTCAGATCGGAGGCCGGAATCGGGTGATCCGATTCCTCGGCGTCCTCCTGACTCTGGCGCACCAAAAACTTTAACTCGTCCGGACTATGCACTTCATTCCCATGAGTGGCCTGGATGCCAAACCCTTTCAGAACCGCGTTGGCGAATCCGTTCAACACCCAGATAAAGGGACGAAAGAGCAGATAAAATCCCTGCAACGGATAAGCGATGAGCAGTGTGGTGCTTTCCGAACGCTGAATGGCGAGTGATTTCGGGGCTAGTTCGCCAAAAACAATATGCAGCATCGTGATGAGGGCAAACGCAATGGGTAACGAAATCTGGTGGGCCATCTCCGCGCTCAGCGATAGGCCGACCAGGTCAAACCCGGCCGTCAATAGTGCGCCCACGACCGGTTCGCCAATCCAGCCTAGTCCCAGGCTGGCCAGGGTAATGCCAAACTGAGTAGCGGCCAAATACCCGTCTAGGTGCGAAAGCATATGGGTAGCCAGCCGGGCCGACGCATTGCCCGCTTGAGCCTTCAGTTCAAGTTGGGAAGCCCGCACCTTAACAATGGCAAATTCGGCCGCCACAAAAAAACCATTCAGGGCTACCAGCAGCAGGGTAAACAGGAAATTGAGAATCATTCGTGTGTCAGTGAAAAATAGCCTTACACCGTTTTATCTGCGTGAGGCTACTGGTTAATAAGGGTATTTGGTTACTCCCGGCCGCCCCCCAGCGCTCGGTACAAGTCAACCAGGGACAGAAACTGGGATTGTTTGGTATTGATCAGCGCCCGTTCCGCATCCAGCACCGACCGTTGCGCCGTGATCACTTCCAGATAAGTGGCGTAATTAGCCGCAAATAGATCGTTGGACGTGGTAGCCGCCTGCCTGAGTACCGCTACTTCCTGCGTTTGTAAATTAGCCACGGCACGGTAGTTCTCCAGCCCATTCATATTGCTGACCACTTCACTCACCCCGGTCAAGATCGCTCGTTGGTAGGCAAAATAAGCTTCGCGGCTTTGGGCCTGCGAAATAGCCAGATTTCCTTTCAGCAAGCGTCGGTTAAAGACCGGTGCGGCCAGACTGCCCAGTACGCCTGCGACCAGCGACGCGGGATTGAGCAGTACCGAGGGTCGAAACGCGTTAAGACCTACGTAAGGGGTTAGATTCAGGCTTGGCAGAAAATCAGCACGGGCCACGGCTATGTCCACATTGGCGGCTTCCAGTTCGCGCTCGGCCTGCCGGATGTCGGGCCGGCGACGGACTAACTGCGAGGGAATACCGGCCAGCACCGACGCGGGTAGTGGCTGCTCCCGAATGGAAGGGCCCCGCTTGATAGGCCCAGGATAACGACCCAGTAGCACATTGATCTGATTTTCGGTCTCAATGAGTCGCTGGCGTACCTGCCCTTCCAGGCCGCGTGTGTTCAGTAATTGTGCTTTGAACTGCTGCACGGCCAGTTCGGTCACGCGACCCGCCTGCTTCTGTACGTCGACCAGCGTGACCGCCTGCTGTTGCAGTTTGATGTTGTCGCGGATAATTTCCACTTCGGCGTCGTCGGCTAAAAGGGTATAATACAGCCGGGCGATTTCAGCGGTGAGGGCGGTAAGAACCAGATTGCGGCCTTCTACGGAAGCCAGTACCCGGTTGTAGGCCGCTCGTCGCCGGTTGCGAAGTTTACCCCATAGGTCCGCTTCCCACGAGGCTCGAAAGCCCGTGAAAAAGTCGGGCGTGGGATTGGGAATCAGGCGAGACCCATTGACATTATCGGATAGGTTGGTGTCAAAGTTCCCGACCCCGTTCATGGTGTAGCGGCCAAAGCGGTCCAGGCCAGCCGTTGCCACCGCATCAACCTGTGGCAGCAGGGCCCCTTGACTAATGCCGAAAGTAGCGCGGGCTACGTTGATGCGCTGCAGCGCTATTTTCTGATCCAGGTTACTAACCAATGCCGTATCAATGAGGGCTACCAGGTTGGGGTCGGTAAACAGCAATCGGAACGGCTGCTCGCCAATGCCCGATGAATCGACATTCCCCGCAAAGGATTGAGGGATTGACACCACGGGCGTGGACGCGGGCTGATGGAGACTCCGACACCCGCCAAGGCTACCGAGCACCAGGCCAATCAATAGCAAATTACGTTTACACTGTTTCATGTAGGGTAGCGTTGGTATGGGATTTCGTAGGAATTGACGGCGGGTTAGGCACTGGCCGCGGTTTACTGAACCGGTTCGCCAGGCTGGCAAACACGAGGTACAGCCCCGGTATAATGAGGAGTCCGAACAGAGTTCCTACCAGCATGCCCCCTGCGGCAGCGGTGCCAATGGTGCGGTTACCGACTGCCCCCGCGCCCGTAGCGATGCAAAGCGGAATCAGCCCCGCAATGAAGGCAAAGGAAGTCATCAGGATAGGCCGTAACCGGGCTAATGCTCCTTCAATGGTTGCCTGGATGATTGACAGTCCATCGGCCCGGCGTTGATTGGCAAACTCCACGATCAGAATGGCATTTTTACCGAGTAGTCCGATCAACATGACCATCGCGATCTGGGCGTAGATGTTGTTTTCCAGGCCCGTAACCCACAGAAAGAAAAACGCCCCAAAAACGCCCGTCGGCAGCGAGAGAATCACGGGCAGTGGCAGCAGAAAGCTTTCGTACTGGGCGGCCAGAATCAGGTACACAAACACCAGACAGATCGCAAAAATATAGATCGCCTGATTACCCGACTGCACTTCATCCCGCGAGATACCGGCCCAGTCGATGCTGTAGCCTTTGGGTAGCTTGGTGGCCGCCACTTCCTGCACGGCCCGAATGGCACTACCGCTGCTAAATTCGGGGGCCGCCTGCCCATTGATTTCAGCGGAGGGGTACATATTGTACCGGGTGGCCTGCTCCAGACCATACACCCGTTCCACCCGCATAAACGCCGAGTAAGGGACCATTTCGCCGTTTTCATTTTTCACATACAACTTCAGCAGATCGTCCAGTTGGGCCCGGTAGCTGGGAAGCGCCTGCACCATTACTTTGTACATCTGTCCGAACCGAATAAAGTTGGTCGCGTACTCCGAACCGATCAGGGTTTGCAATGTCTGCATCGCCCGGCCAACCGACACCCCCTTTTGGGCCGCCTTGTCGGGATCAACGTAGAGCATGTACTGCGGAAAGCTGGCATCGAAGATGGTAAACGTATTCTCAATCTCGGGACGATCTTCCAAATCCTTCACAAACTGCTGAACCACGCCTTCCATCTTCTTATAATCACTCGTACCGGTCTGATCGAGCAGCCGTAGCTCCAAACCACTGGCATTCCCGTAGCCCGGCACGGCAGGGGGTGGGAAAAATTCAATCTTAGCCCCTTTAATGCCGTGCGTCTTTTCGGCCAGCGATTCGATCACCTCATCGACCGATTCCGTTCGTTCATCCCAGGTTTTCAGGTTGATCAGGCAGGTACCGAACGTGGCCCCCGTACCATCGGAGAGGATATTGTTCCCGGCCAGCGTCGAAACGGACTTTATGGCTGGAATTCCTTTGGCTAGTTGCTGTATCTCATCAACTACCAGACCAGTACGTTCCAGGGTGGCCCCCGCCGGCGTTGTAATGCTGGCGTAGAACGTACCCTGGTCGTCATTGGGAATAAAGCCGGGTGCGACAAGCGAACTCGTGCCCCAAACGCCCGCGCAGAAAGCGAGCAATAGCCCAAAAGTCACCACCCGCCGATTGACAATAACCCGCAACAGCGATCCGTAACGGTGAGCCAGGTTGTCGTACGCTGCGTTAAAGCGGGTAAAGAAGCCAGATAAAATGCCGGTTTTAGGTATATTATGCCCATCGTGCCCCGGTGTATTTTTCAGAATGAGCGCGCACAACGCCGGGCTAAGAGTAAGGGCGTTGATTGCTGAGATCAGAATGGCAACGGTCATTGTCACGGCAAACTGCCGAAAGAAAATCCCCACGGGACCCGTCAAAAACATGACGGGCACAAACACGGCAATCATCACCAGGGTAATGGCCATCACCGCCCCACCAATCTCGCTAATCGCTGCCTTGGCGGCTTCCCAGGGACTTAACCCATCCCGTTCCATCTTGGCGTGAACCGCTTCGACGACTACAATAGAGTCATCGACCACTACGCCGATAGCCAACACCAGGGCGAAGAGCGTGATGAGGTTGATGGAGAAGCCAAAGAGCTGCATGAAAAAGAACGTACCAATCAGGGCTACCGGCACGGCAATGGCGGGAATGAGTGTCGACCGCCAGTCTTGCAAAAACAGAAATACGACCAGGGCTACCAGGAAGAAAGCTTCAATAAGTGTTTTGATTACTTCGTGCACCGATGCATCCAGAAAGCGTGACACGTCGTAGGTAATTTCGTAATCCATACCGGGAGCAAAACGGGTCTGTTTCAGTTCCGCCATTCGGGTTTTGATGCCGGCAATGACCTCGCTAGCGTTCGAACCAGGCAGCTGTTTAAGCATAATCGCTGCCGATGGCCGGCCATTGTGCTTGGATACAACGTCATAATAGGTCGTGCTGAACTCAATGTCAGCCAGGTCTTTAAGCCGCAGCAGTTCCCCATCGACGTTCGCTTTGAGGGGAATATTGCCGTACTGCTCCTCGGTGGTGTATTTGCCCGTGTATTTAAGCACGTACTGAAGGGCCTGTCCCTGCTTATCGGAACTTTCGCCCAGCTTACCGGGAGCCGCTTCGACGTTCTGCTCCTGCAGCCGTGCGACCACTTCTTCGGCCGATATGTTGTAGGCCATCATGCGATCCGGTTTGAGCCAGACGCGCATGGCATATTCGCGGGCCCCCATAATATCGGCATACCCAACGCCCTTTATGCGTTTTAGCTCCACCAGTATGTTGATATCGGCGAAGTTGTAGAGGAACTTCTCATCCAGGGCATCATTGCTGCTGAAGACGTTCAGATACATAAGCATCGAATTTTCTTCCTTGGCAATCTTGACCCCGTTTTTAATGACCTCCGAGGGCAGTTCGGCCATAACGGCGGCAACCCGATTCTGTACGTTTACGGCGGCTACATCGGGGTCAGTACCCACATCGAAGATGACCTGTACGACGCTTACGCCATCGTTGGTGGCGTCGGATGACATGTACTTCATACCCGGTACGCCATTAATAGCCCGCTCGAGGGGGGTGATAACCGCTTTAACCGACGTTTCGGCGTTAGCGCCCGTGTATTCGGTGGTGACGTTAACTTCCGGCGGGGCTACCGACGGGAATTGCGTCATCGGCAGCTGCGTCATGGCCAGCAAACCCAATAGCGTAATGATCACCGAGATGACAATAGCCAGTACCGGGCGTTCAATGAATTTTGAAAACATAGTGGTCCGCCATGGCGGTCGTTGAACGGTTGAGAATTACTGCTTGGCCAGTTGAGACCTAAGTTGGGGGGCTGAAACCAATTGCGGTTCGATCTGATCGCCTTCTTTCACCGTCTGAATTCCTTCATATAGGATACGATCTGTAGCGGTCAGGCCCGATTGGACGACATAGAGCTGAGGCAGGCGAAGTTTGGATACGAAACGTTGCATATGTACTTTATTATCCGTTCCCACGACAAACACAAACAGCTTGTCCTGCAACTCAAAAGCTGCTTTCTGAGGAATAAGCATAGCGCCCGTCACGGCCTGATTCATCCTGACCTTCCCGCTCGACCCGTGTTTAAGCAAGTTTTTAGGATTAGCGAAGCGGGCCCGGAAGGCGATGTTGCCCGTATTCCGGTCGATCTGCCCATCGATTTTCTCAATACTGCCCTTACTGGTGTGAAGTTGATTGTTGGCCAACAGCAACGATACATCCCGTTTTTGTACCGCATCATTGGCCGTAACAAAATCCAGGTATTCCCCTTCGGGCACGTTGAAGTAAGCAAACACCTGTCGACTGTCCGATAGCGTCGTCAGCAGGGTTCCCCCTTCCACCAGACTGCCCACCTTGTTGGGAATCCGGTCCACAACACCGTCAAAGGGCGCCCGTAGCTGGGTCAGCGTCAACTTGAGTCGCGCACCGGTTTGGGCGGTTTTAGCCTCATCGATTTTCGCTCGTAAAGCCGACAGTTTCGCCTGGGCTTTTTCCAGTTCAATCTCAGAAATAACCTTTTTAGCCGTTAATAATGAAACGCTCTTCACCTCGACCTCGGCGGTTTTAGCTTCCGCCGTCGCATTGTTGAGACTAGCCGTTGCCCGCAATAATTCTTCGCGGTATTCGGGATTATTGACCGTAAAGAGCAGCTGACCTTTGTGGACGAAAGCGCCTTCATCGACGTAGATGTGGTCCAGATAGCCTTCAATTCGGGATCGAATCTCTACGTTCTGTACTGCCTGAATGTCAGCAACGTAATCTTTGGCGTAGAGGGTATCCGTCACGATGGGCTGTACGACGGGGTATTTTTCGGTTTTCGCTGTCTCCTGCTTTTTCTCGGTTGTGCACGCTGTCAGTAATGAAATAGACACACAAAACGGCAGGACAAGCGTAGTCAATCGGGCCCGGCTGATGCGGGCCACTGCTTGAACAAGCATGTTCGTTTGGAAAAAATAAAAATGGATTGAAAAGAAAGACGTGCCTGAATGGGCAAGCCGAATTCGCCCGGATAAACGGCATCCTACGCGTGGCCCGGATTGACCAGCGTAACCATGACTGCCGTTACGTTATTACGCGATTTGGCCGGGTCGCCGTTGGGGGGGTGGGGTATTGATCTCTGACGGGTTAGACAGGTAGATAATACCGATATAAGCCATCAGGACAGGGGGCAGATAGCCCGCTACGGGATTCAACTGATAAAATATAACCGGCCCAGGAATTGACCAGTCCATGAAGATTTTGGTGAGTTGATCTTCTTCTTCGTCCGACTCATCGTGTTCAGGAACGGCGTCGTTTAGACCAAAGCCGACTTCAAGCACCAGTTCAAAAAAACTTTCAATTTCATTGAAGGACAAGTCTTCCCGGTATTCGCCTTGGCTGTTCGGCGATACATACCCATCGGGCGCATCGATACTGACGTTGATGACATAAAAAGCCATCAGCAGGCAGAACAGTCGGTGCCAGATTGGGTTGTGTATACGCTTCTTTTGCATGATCACGGGAATGGATCGTAACAAATATAACACGAAGTAAGGCCTATTGCTTTAATTCATTTTTAATTGGAAGTATTTATTTGAATCCTGATAATTTATGCTTGTATAGTTAAATTCTCTGATCTTTTCTTGCCTTTATTGCCAGGGTGATATATGCCTTAAAGAGTTTTTATACTTATTGTATTGAAAATTTATCAGGAAACGTCCTGCTAGAAAATCCGACAGTAGGATGGAGATTCTGGAGAGTTTGATCAACGAATTTTGAATAAAATTGACAACCGCCACGGCCGGTTCAGCCGCTGGTACCGGAACGGTCCCGTTCCGGCCCGTCCGGGGAGCCGGTACCGGCTGTTGTGGGGAACCACGCTTAGCGGATCGGGACCGTTTATTTTCAGGATCGGACAATGGTTAACACTTTTTTAAGACGGGTCACCCAGGAAATCGTTCAGAAAACATCCTTTTTTAGAACAAGACACCATCAGCCCGGCAGATAGACGGTGAACGTTGAGCCTTTACCATCTACTTAGTGTGCCTTTGCCGTTTCGTACCGCAGCGGCGGGCCTTAAAATCCACCGTCCGCGGGCTGCGGTCACTTGCGTCTTTAGAGGCCATGTAACGCGAATAGAGCGTTTTTAGAGAATAAATAAACGTGATTTACTTGATAAAGTCTATTGCTCTTATTTACTAAAAGTTGTATTTTTCCAAGCCAAGTTACATAAGGGAGATTATGTTAATCAATTATTCCAAGATTGACCCCTCTATGTGAGCCCTGAAAACAAGCACAGATTGTCCTTTGGAAAGGGAAGAAGAAGGGGCAGTGTTATGTTAATGGAATATCTATAGAATCCATTAGAAAGTTTTAATGAACTTGCTCAAATATCTGCTTAAACAACGCGAGCAAGGCAGGGATGTAACTTGCCAGGGATAGGCAATAGCACGAACAGTCGTACGACCACCCCGGATGGTTTAGGGGGCAGCCCAAAACCCTTATGCAGCGTCGCAGACACCTCTAAAAATGAATTAGTAGTTGAGTCTGTATGCCGATCCTGTATGAATTATAGTTATCAAATTGGAAAAGCGTCGTATTATCGGGCTTGTTAAGTAGATAGCTTGCAGTTGGCTGAATGAGCCAAGAAAATCTAGAGTTAATCTTATAGTCTATCCCTACTCCTATAGCTGCGTTGGCTTTTAACGGATCGCTAGTAGCCGTTTTGTTCTTCTCAAAAATAGCCCCTGCCGAGAAATAAGGTGATAGACGGCGTTCTGATAACCTGTAGTTAACCAAGACAGGAAACTGAATGTATTCCGTGGTTAATCTAACATCTTCATTTATAGAGGTTTTTAGATGGGATATGGTCTTGTTGTAGAGTGCACCTACTGATAAGTCCCATTTCTGATTAAAGTTATAATGAGCTGTCAATCCAACTGATGAAGCTGTACTATGACCGGATGGGTTGGCCACTGATCCATCGTAAACAGAACGTACTTTGTAAGAATAGTTACCATAGTTGAACCAGTAGCTTGGCGCAACTGAGAATTTACCCTGTGCGAATAGAGAAGTTGTTGAGATCAAAAACAGGAGAATAGTTTTCATAATTGGATTTAGTTTTGAGCAAAGACACTCAAATCTCTTAAAGAGTTGTGGATGAGCTAGTGTCTAAGGAAATATTTAACACAATTTAATTTTTCATCTACCCTTGAAGAGTCTTGGGAAAGATAGATCTTGCGTGCCCAGCCCTGCCTCTTTGAGTGGGGGCTGTGGTAGAAAATCCAGCCCGGCATGGGCTAACTGGCCAAATAAGAAAAGAGTTGGAAAGGGGATAAAAACTAGATTTGCTTTTTGGCTTTGTGTTGAAATTGGCCGACTTCGAAGGCCAATTGAGTCCGTTAGCTGAAGGCTACGGGAAGGTTTTGTCCGACAAAAACACATCTTGCTAAAGTAAAATGGGGTCTGTTTTCGCTCAGGGATTTGTAAACTAGTTTACAAGTCATTTTGCCAACTAAAGGCTCTCTGTTGATTTGCACTATTTTTATCCCATTCAAAAGGGGTACTATAGGCTTTCGGATGGCTTTAAGGAGGCTTCTGGCAGGCTTTCCACCTTTTCAGGGTAGGCTTTTAGGAGGCTCTACTTTACATAATGGCACTTATACAACAAAACGTATGCTACTGGAAAATCTAGTCAAAATCCAGTATGAATACGTATCTTAATGATTTGTTAGGCTATAAGAAAAAGAAAACTCGACACCTATTCCGATGGAAGGTTGTCGAAGCCTATCGGGCCGAA
>NZ_BAAHBO010000011.1:96259-117864 GCF_054776635.1 Spirosoma lituiforme | reverse complement strand
CTAACCGTAGGGGTTCTTAATCAAGTCAAACGTCTAGAAAGCAATCCAAAGCTAGTGCAGGCCTTCTTCAGCAAAAAGGAAATTGCCTTTATTACAGACTAATGCACGTATCAATAATGCGATTGGACGATTATCCAAAGTTCTAATCCACGAGCGGTTTGTACCGCTTTTTTCGTTTATTACAACTCTATGTGAGATACATTACTTTTTATGCAATTCTCTGAATTAATTGGCAAGTTGGAATCAATCCATTCCCAGCTTAGCCTTCAGGCTGTCCGGCAAGCAGATCAATTGTTGACTCTCCGCAATTACCTATTTGGCTTTTACATTGTAGAGTTTGAGCAGCATGGAACCGACCGCGCTGCCTACGGGCAACAATTACATAAGCGCCTGTCAGCAGAGCTACAAAAGCATTCCATTAAAGGCGTGTCAGATCGGTCGCTACGCCAGTATCGGCAGTTCTATTTGACCTATCCTCAGATTTGGCAGACAGCGTCTGCCAAATTCAAACTGCCTGATTTTGGGGTCAATCGGCCAATAGAAATCACCCATGCTGAAGCCATAGAACTGGATATACCCCTACTTGACCCAGCCTTGCTCCTGGATCGCTTAACCTATTCGCACTTTGTCGAATTATTAAAAGTCGATAATCCATTACTTCGTCGTTTTTATGAGGTTGAGGCCCTTAAAAACAATTGGAAGGTTCATGAGCTAAACCGGGCCATAACAACGCTACTAGCTGAACGTACCAGTCTATCAACCGATAAAGCTGCCGTGATTGCACGCATTCAGGAGAATCAACCGGCTGGACTGGAGGATTTAATACGGAATCCGTACTTGCTGGAGTTTCTAGGCTTACAGGAAAAACCAGAGTACACGGAAAACGATCTCGAAAAAGCTATCATAGACAATTTACAGGACTTCCTACTGGAATTAGGACGAGGGTTCTGCTTTGAGGCCCGGCAAAAGCGCATCAGTTTTGGAAATCGTCACTATCGAATCGACCTGGTTTTCTATCACCGGATTCTGAAGTGCCATGTATTAATCGATCTCAAAATCGGGGAATTCGACCATGCGGACGCTGGCCAGATGACCGTATATCTAAACTATTATAAAGCCAATGAAATGAGCGCGGGCGATAATCCACCCGTTGGTATAATACTCTGCGCCAGTAAAGACAATTCCCTAGTTGAGTATGCCACCAGTGGCATGGCAAATGAGGTGTTTGTATCCCAATACTTAGCTGAGTTACCTGATAAAGAGCAACTACGGTCATTAATCGAGCGAGAAAGCCGTGAGTTATAAAAATTGTTCATGGTACTGAGAAAGATGAAAGCAATGAAGGGTGTATAAAACGACTAGTTTTGTGGTCATTGAGTGTGAAGCTTATAAATAGTAACCACTTTTGGGTAATATGCATTAGTCAATTTCCCTATCCATTCCAAATGTATGATGATCACCCACGTCGACATTGTAACTACTGTCGAAAAGTTCATCCATAAATCCAATCCTGAAGACCGTTTTAGCTCGTTTGACTACTGCTACAATTATTTTCGGTTAACCAGACCCTATGACCTAACAAATGACTCCGAGATGAGCTGCTTAATCCTTGGCTTTTACCTGGCTAGTTGGGGTATGTTTAGAGGATCGAGTTTTCTGCTCAGTAAGAGTGCCAAATATTTTCAACCAACCATTGAATATATTGCTAGCTTGGAAAAATCTGTTTGGGAAATCGACGTAAACACCTACAATGATGAAAACATCCAAAAAATTATAGAGATCTATTCAGGCATTAGAAGTACACTTATAAAAAACAAGCAAAGCGACATAACCTTGATTACCAAACTGTTACTGGGCGTTTTTGGGCTTGTACCAGCTTTCGATCAGTATTTTTGTGATACGTTCCGGGCTATTTTTAAAAAGGAGAACGCCGGTTTCAGACGGATGAACGAGAAGTCTCTGACTCTAATTAAGGTGTTTTATACGCATTACCAGTTGCCCATTGATAAACTGGCTAGTTCAACCTTTACAACGGATTTTAAATCCGGCCTGAAGACCGATATCAACTACCCGAAAGCAAAAATTATTGATATGTATGGGTTTAGTGCCCGAAACTGAGACTGGAGGTCTACTATTTAACTTCCTGTTCGTAACAAACTATCAAGATAAATTTATTTAGTCAAATAGCCTTATTCATCTCCTCCTATCTATTTCGGGTTATTAGTAAGCATTTAATCAACAGTATTTTTCTAAATAATTTTACTTGGTAAATACATACAAGTATGATTGACGTTGTCGCAGGAATTGTTTGGAAAGACGGGCAAGTTCTACTTGCTAGACGAGGTAGGCAAAAGCATCTAGCCGGTAAATGGGAATTTCCTGGAGGCAAGGTAGAAATGGGTGAGTCTGCTGAGAATGCCTTAGAAAGAGAACTAAGCGAAGAATTAGGTATCAGAACCAGAACTGGTAATTACTTCGATACCAATATTCACCATTATTCTACTGTTTCTATCAAGTTACTCGCCTATAATTCGATCTATATTTCAGGAGAAATAACTTTAACAGATCATGATCAGGTTGAGTGGGTTAAAATTAATGATCTACTTGATTATGATTTGGCTGAAGCCGACATCCCATTCGTTCATAAATTAATGAAAATGGTTAATACATAGTGTAATAAAAACTATTTAATCCATATGTACATATCCGCACAAACGATAGATGATTTAATGTACTCGGTTCTTGGCCATCTCTTGGAAAGGGAGCCTAACATCTATTCATCTCGCTCAAAAGGAGTAAACTCAATTAATGGACTAGGCCCTAGTAGCGAAGTTATAGGCGCTTTGCTAAATCTCAAAGATCCTAGGCAAAGATTGAGTAGAGATGAAACAAAAGGCACTGTCTTCAGCGCATTAGGTGAATTATTATGGTATCTTTCTAAAAGAAATAATCTTGATTTTATAGCCTACTATATTAAAAAGTATAATAACGAAACTGAAGATGGAAAAACCATCTTTGGTGGGTACGGTCCTCGATTATTTGATCTTAGGGGTATTGACCAAATTGATAATATCTTGAGGCTATTAAAGGAGAATCCCACTACTCGAAAAGCAGTTATTCAACTTTTTAATGCAGAAGACCTAGTCGGAAAGCATCCTGAGATACCATGCACTTGTACTTTACAATTTCTTCTTCGTGACAATCGATTACATATGTTTACTACAATGCGATCTAACGATGCGTTTGTAGGGCTACCTCATGATATTTTTGCTTTTACAATGATTCAGGAAATTATAGCTCGATCATTAGACGTTGAACTTGGGGAGTATAATCATGCAGTTGGTAGCTTACATTTATATGAGAAGGATAGAAATGGAGCTAAAGAATATCAGAATGTAGGATTTCACTCAACAAAGTTTCCTATGTCTAAAATGCCTAAAGGTAGCCCTTGGAAGGAAATTGATAAACTATTAAATATAGAGGACGATTTACGCAATGGGAAAGAAATACAGCCGGCTATATTGGAACAATTAAATCCTTATTGGGCTGATCTCGTATATGTTTTGTATGCTTTTTCTCTTTCAACAAAAGGTAAAACATCGATCAATACTAATGATATAAAGAACTATATCGATCAATTAAAAACTGTAAGTAGTCAGCTAACAGATAAGTCCTATGCTATTTATATAAATAAAAGAGTTAATATTCTTGAAAATAAATTAGTTACAGTGACACCATGAGAGAAAAGAACCAAGAATTAACAAGCGAATTAAAAGAAAAATTAATCGATTTCAGTCATCATATACATATGCCTGGAATTAATACTACTCAAAATTTAGAGTGTTTGATTAAACAAATAGTTGATAGTGTAAGGCGCATTAAATATATTTCTTTAATTAAGGAAAATGTATACAAGTCGGCGCATATTGCAGATCCTAACTATTCTCATTTTGATCCAATAAAAGCAGCTATCTGGCATAAAAATCAAGGAAATATCGATGAAGCATTTTGGCTAATTTTTCTATTTGTTCATTTTGGTAAACACGCCGTAAACGAATGGAAATTAGTCAAAGATATTTACGGACAATTGGGGAGTGGGCAATTGTGGGACTGGGAGGCAATCAATAATGAACCAAATCTTTTCAGGGCTTGGCTTAATCAAAACCAAGAAGCCTTAAAGGGAGGGCGTTTTGGTAATCACAGAAAATACGAATCTCTAGATGCGCTCAAGGCTACAGGGACAGCCTCAATATTAGCCAGTTATGTTAACTGGGTCAGCCCTTATGGATCGCATACTCAGATGATTAATGCAGCAATAAATAGTGTAGGGGATGATGAAGAAATCCTATTTAATCACCTATATAAGTCAATGGGTGACGTTATTAGATTCGGTAGAACTGCGAAGTTTGACTATTTAACAATGATCGGTAAATTAGATCTTGCTAAGATAACCCCGGGTTCTGCCTATTTAAATGAAGCGACTGGTCCTCGCCGTGGAGCCAGTTTACTATTCGAAGGGTCTACTAAAGCAAAAGTTAGTGCTAAAGAACTAGAGGCCAAGTTACGAGAATTGAACGCTTACTTAGAATTATATTATGGCTGCCAAGTGCTCGAAGATTCTTTATGTAACTGGCAGAAAGACCCTACCACCTACGTTTATTTTAAAGGATAATTTTCTGTGGTGTTGAATTATCTACGTCAACACCACAGATACAGTTTACATTATTGATTCAAAGGGGATATCCTTCCAATCATATCTTTTCTTAAAGTTATTTAAGTAAGCTTTGCTTATATAACCAAAATGCTGCATTTGGCCAACCACAATGCCTGGAGAAACGCCCACTTCATTTGCAAAAGCTATTATCTTACGAGTATTCCCAGGTAAGTTTTTCAATCGATCATGAAATCTCTTGGGAATAAGTGTTTCTCCGGCAAAATCATTAGCCTCCTCTTCCTGATCTTGAACTGTTGAATTCGCAGCAGCTGCTCCCTCATCATTTGTTAATCCATCTACGAGGATACCTTTACTTTCATGTAGTAGAAGATGGCCTACCTCATGAAAAAATGTAAACCAGAATTGGTCATCAGAACGGTATCTAAAACTTAATACTAATAGAGCTTTATCCTTTGAGAGAAACTTTATTGCACCGTATGTACTAGTTGTTTTGGGAGTACGTACAATTGCCACTGCTACGCCACACTCAGCACAAATTGATATTAGCTTAGGGATGTATGTTTTTGGTTTTTTTTCCTTGGTTAACTTACGAAGTGATTCAATTGCTTCTTTTAATGCTATTTTATTCCAAGGTTTGCAGTTAATGGATTCTGCAATTTTTTCGCCTTGTCTCAACCAACAAGTTATAGGAATAAGTTTTGATTTGAATGTTGGGGAAGCTCTAAATGATACCGTTTCTCTGACGCGCGCTCCATATTGTTTATTCCATTGATCTACATTTTCAATATCGAAGAACTTCAAGCAAGCCTCAAATCTGTTATCAGTATCCTTTATCCAACCCAATTCAACCATCTCTTTAAATGGAATATCTTTCAGCCATTTATTTTCGTTAATTTTATCTATTGAAGAGAGTGATTCTCTGTATATTTTTTCTCTATTAAGCCAAAATTGTTCAGATGCACCTAAGACTTTTGATAACTGATTTGCTGTTGCTTCGGTTATAGGTTTACTTCCATAAATAAGTTGATGAACGCAATCAGCAGTTTGCCCCATTTGCTGTACAAATGTTTCGGTAGATATTTTCCGCTCACGTAGAATATCTAAAATCGTATTCCCGGGTTTGGATGCCCAATTTGGCTGAAAAGAATTCATTGTGTAATGATGTGCAGTTCGATACTCATTAATTTTATGCGATTGACAGATTCTTTATTTATTTCCCCTTGTGCGTTTTGAGTTATTTTCTTATTGACTGCAGAAAAATAAAGTGCGTAATTGTCATTTAAGTTGATTCTGAAGATAGTACCATCGAGTTGTGTTAGCTGGCCGATTATGATATCATCCAGTGATATTGCAGCCTCAAAATCAGCTATCCGATTATGTATAGCGTACGCAATTGATTCGCCATAAGTCTCAGTGGTTACATCATCATCTTCGCAGATTAGTCGTAATCCTGGATCATTAAATGTCACTTCCACTGGTTAGGGAAACAATTATTTCAATATTGTGAATAAGAAGTTGAACAATATTAAGATAATTATTTTCTCAATCAATAAAACCACCACAGGTTTATAAAAACCTGTTCAAAAAAAAGAGGGTAAACTTTTCATTCGCAATTTTCAATGTGGTAATATGAACAAAAATTATGCCATTAAATTATCACCAAAGTCTTGATTTTCAGGCGCTTAGATATATATTTTGTTGTCAATTCTACTCTTGCGTCGACCGAAAGGGGCCGCAAAGGTAGGTATTCCTTCTTGAAGCTTACATCGGCTGGATATTGGGTATCATATATAATTCCACGGCGGATGCTATTGTTTTAATAAAGGTTCGATTAAGACAATACTACTTTGTGCTTGAATCACTATCATTGGGTTAGCTAGCACATGTCGAATAAATCTGCTACCAAGCGTTATTAGCTGGTCAATATAAAACCAGATTAAAAAAAATGGCCAGCACTTTTTCGGACAGGCCATTTCTGAAATCGTTCATTAAAAGCAAAGTGAAGTTTATATATTGAACTTACAAAGTACTGATATTCAGAATTTTATGGACAAATTGACCTTTGGACAAAATCGTTCAGGAAAACCCTTGAACCGGTGAACGCTTATCCTGACTCATGGAAATAGTCTGACCCTTGTCTTGAAAACCAGGAAGCGTTTACAAAAAGGGGGTATACTTGAATTAGACGCAGGCTGTTGACAGGTTGCTTCAGAGGGCTATTTTTCCAATAGGATTGGGGTAGCTGACACATTTGAGGTATATCCGCCACCGAAGAGAGTTAATCGACTGTACTTTAGAAATTTGATGAGAAAGTTTATGCTCTTAACGTTCGTTTTAGAGAGCAAATAATTTTTGGAGCTGCTACATTTGATTGGACATTAAGTTAAGCCTCATTTAACTTAGTGAACCATGAAAACTACTAGAAGGCAGTACGACGAAGAGTTTAAAAAAATGGCCGTCGAGTTGGCCGATGCTAAAGGCTCACTGAAAGAGATGGCCCAAGAATTGGGGATTACTCCCCAGATATTGACCCGATGGCGTAGAGAACGAGCGGCAGCTCATGGCACCGGAACCGTCAGCCAGGCCCAACTTAGCCAAGAACAACAAGAAATAGTGCGGCTGAAAAAAGAACTCAAGCAAGCCGAGTTAGAACGCGATATTCTAAAAAAGGCGGTCGGCATCTTCTCCAGGGGCGACGGGAAGTACTCGGATTTATAAAGGCTCACCAAACCGAGTTTCCCGTTGAGACGATGTGCAGAGTTTTAAATGTGAGTCGCAGCGGATATTATTATTGGCTAGCTCAACGCCCCACTAAACGGGCAAGTGAAAACCAGGCTATTGCTCAGGTAATCAGTAGTTTATTCACCGCTAGTAAAGGAAGATATGGAAGCCCTAAAATTACTCAAGACCTTCGTGCTTTAGGCATAAAGGTGTCCAGACCTCGAGTAGCTAGACTCATGAAACAGGCCAACCTGAAAAGCATCGTTCATAAGAAATATGTAGTCACTACCACGGATTCGAAGCACACTTACCCCGTGGCCGAGAATCATTTAAACCGTCAGTTCAATCCTGTAAAACCGGGCCAGGCATGGGTTTCCGATCTGACCTATATCCGGACTGGTGAAGGTTGGCTCTATCTAACCGTCATTATCGATTTGTATGACCGGAAAGTGATCGGTTGGGCCTTGAGTAAGTCGATGAGAGCGGCTGAGACGACCATTCCTGCTTGGCAGATGGCCCTAAAAAACCGGCCCATCGAACGGAAGTTGATCTTTCACTCGGACCGAGGGGTGCAATATGCTTGTCATAGCTTTACCAAGCTGTTGAAAAAACGATCGTTGGTTTTGCAAAGCATGAGCGGAAAAGGCAACTGCTGGGATAATGCCGTGGCGGAAAGCTTCTTTAAAAACATCAAGTCAGAGCTGATCTATCAACAGGATTTTCAAACCCAGGCCATGGCTAAACAAGCCATCTTCGAATACATTGAAATATGGTACAATCGCCAACGTAGACATTCAGCGTTAGGCTATCTTTCCCCTTTTGATTATTACCAACAAGTTGCTTAAAGATTTGTCCAGTGTTTTGTTGCAAGTCCATTTTTAAAATAATAGATACCTTAAAACATATATTTTCACCAATACGTGAACAAAATTTTGTATACTTATGAGTGTTTAACAAAAAAGGAATTTCACTCTTAACTACTAACTAATTATATGTGTAATAAAAAGTTTCGGTCAGAACGAGATCTCCCACTTCTCCAACTGTAGCAACAATACAGTAACGATCACTAGCACCTTTAATGGGAAGACGACTAACTAGTGCGGGGAGCAGATCCTGAAAGACAATCAATTGATAGACAGCACGGATGAACTACACGGTTTATTCATCAACCCCTGTATGTACTTAAGTGGCGTTACTTTCGTTTATGTATGTAACTAATAACAGATTGAACTATTTCTTAAATAAGCTTATTCTTTCCTACAAATCCATGGTTTCAGAATGTCTTTACGTCGCAACTATAATTGAATACTTCAATGCAAACACAATTCAAACTTGGTGATCTAGTTCAACTCAAATCCGGTGGTCCAATCATGACAGTTAGTAAGCTAATCGATTCCGTTCAAAATAGTAGCGTTGAATGCGTTTGGTTTAATGGTACCAATTTGGGTCCTTTATACGCAACATTTTTAGAAACAACACTAGTGGCCGACGAATTGAACACACATGATGAATGACAAGGAGTGCCTTTTATCAAGTCAATGATGTTGGTGCTTAAAAAATAGTTCAGTCTCCTCAATGAGTTAAACCCTTGTATGGCTTTCGCCAACAGCCGCAATGTATATAAATATGTATCATATGATAATTTTATCAAATTTAACCTGAATTAGATGTTAGTTCATATTTACTTAAATAATTACTGACCTGGCTTAGTTCATAGTGACGCCAACCACGGTGATCTTTCATCAACGATTGTATTCGATACTTACCAATGTGAGTTTCCTTTATGAGTCGTTTCCAATCTTGCTCCGGTAAGGATTGCAAGTGCTCATTGAGTAGTCGAAGGTGTTTTTCCAAATCTATGGTGACGCCAATAATGATAGCCAGTTGGCTCAATTCATCAGCTCGCCAATCCGACTTTTTTAATTTTCTACTAAAGACATCATAAGATAACTTCAACTGATCTGCTAATTTGGTATGACTAAGCCTTTTTTCCACCAATATTCTCAGTATTGCTGCACGAGCGTTCAGGTAAGACGATATTAGTTGATTCACCTCGATCATAGACGTGTAAATAAGTAACAACCAGATGTAATTTGACCTAGCGGATGATTTGTATACTACCTGAATAAGATACATAGGGAGTTCTAAGAACGTAGTGGTATAGTCCTGACTCAACAGGTACTCCATTGACCTCTGCATTCCAGGGGACTTCGTACTGCGATTGCTCGTAAACTATATTGCCCCAGCGATTAACAATCTGCATCTTACATGGCTGATGATAATCAATATTTTGTATAAGCCATGTATCATTCATGCCATCCTTATTTGGTGTAAAAGCAGTTGGTATAAAAAGAGCTGGTATTAATTTTACTGTAACCGTATCACTAGCGATACACCCTTGATCACTTTTAACGGTTAACGTGTAGCTGGTCGTCTTCTTAGGCGTAATTACTGGATTCCGCACCGTGGACGAACTCAATTGATCAGCTGGTGACCAAGTAAAGGAAGTCGCGTTAGTAACGTGAGGTTCCAAAATGATCGATTGCCCAGCAACCAGAGGAAAAACATTCCCAATCGTGACAGACGTTCGCTCAGCCTTACCAACGTCAATTAAACGGACTGTATCTGATGAAGCGGAGCACCCATTGATCATCAAGTGAACAGAATAGTAACCACTTTCCCTAGCCGTAAATTCTGACTGAGGACTCCTAACCAAAGGTTTATTGTTAAGTATCCATTGATACGACGCATTTGGTACCGGTAAAGCTGACAAGATAACGGGCAAGGGTGTGCAGGTCTCCCCTGTGTACATTATCTTAGCCGTGGGAGTAGCCTTGACGAACACGAACTTCGTAGCAGTAATGAGTTGGCTTTCACAGGCAGTTGCTCCAGCATTTATCAACTTTACACGGATTCGGACCGGATAACCTGTTGATTTGTTGGGAAAGTAATAGGAGAATGTGGGTGTCGTCGATTGCAAACCAATAGGTTGTTCGTCCGCAAACCATTGATATTGGTAAGTAACCTTGGGTACTGTTTGGGAGAGCGCAGCGCGAAATTCCAACAATTGTTTCCCACAAACTGAATCGGCCGAAACGAGAATCTGCACCGTAGGCACTTCATCTAGATTACCCGAATATACATTCCCTGATGCCCCTAAAAGCGATAAACTGTTCCCTACATTTATCCCTTTTGAATTGGGTGTTTTAAATTCATCAAGTCCATTGTTGAGGAGTTGGGCCTGCCCTAAACAAGTGCCCTTTCGTTTAAATTGAAATAAAAGGATATCCTGCCCAGCGTTTATATCAAATAAGACGGTTGGCGAATTATTATTAATAAAACTGAAAAACAAATAATCACGATCTGTATTTTCATACGGGGCATCAACACGATCTACCTGACGCCAGTACATATTCGGAATCGGAGAGACTAGATCAGTAACCCCGAATCGCTCTTGAGCCAGTCCATGAGGAACGGTGAGCGTTACTTGCGCTGTGCTGATGAGAGCTGCCCGCCCCGTGTAGGTAACTGTCGAGCGCATATAGACTTTATACGTAAGACCATCGGCATCTAGCACCAAGCGTAAATTCACCTGTGCGTTAGCAGATAGCCCCACCAGTACGAATACTCCGATTCGGCATATGTGCCCAATCAGGGTATTCATACGGAAGTAATACGAAAAATCACGCAACCAGGGGTGAACGTACATGGTATCAACGGGTTCGCTTGATAACAAATGGGATGCAACGGACAGGCTGACAGCAACTGCCTGCTGGACGCATTCGCACCAGAAGAGGACAACAGCCGCTGGCCGGGCAGTTGACGTTAGTAACGACAGTGTAAGTGCCCTCCTGATTGATGGTTAAACTAGCCGTTGTCGCCTGTGCGATGGGCTGCCCATTTCGGTACCACTGAATAGTCGTAAAGGTGCCTGTAATACTGGCTACAAATGACTCACCGGAACAAAGATCAACCGGAACAGAAAAACAGGTTCGAGCTAGATCATCCTCGCTAACCGAATGATTATCAGGTGTTGAATCTGGATCATACTGGCCGGAAGCAATTATTTCATTTTCAATGCTGGCGATACCTTCCATCACTGCCGACAGGGTGACCGTTAAGGTAACACTTTGCCCGGCCGTCAGGCTGCCAATTTTCCATAAACCTGTTGCTTGGTTGAACGACCCCTCAGAAGCTGACAGGGACGTGATTGGCTGACCAACAGGCAATGTAACGCTCGACACAATTCCTGTAGCCGTGCTGGGGCCACTGTTAGTAACGACAATACGAGCCGTAACAGCACCGTATTGATTCGGTGCCTGGTTCGATACACTGATGCTTGTCGACAGATCGGCAGTAGCACTGACTGGTAAAGTTACTTGTCCCAGTACGGTGATCAATTGCGTATAGCTATTATTACTAGGATTATCGCCCGAAGCTGCGGTAAGGCTGCCACCCACTGAAAGCTGTACAGGCGTTGTCAATGTGTTGCTACCTGTAATCGATAACAGTAAGCTAGGAAGCGCGCTACCGACGGCGATAGACATGCTGTTAGCACAGGTGACTGACTGACCGTTCGATTGGGTAGCCGTCGTACAACTCCAATCTGTTCCAGCACTGCTGGTGTAGGTCAGCCCAATCGGTAATAATGTTTGTACTGTAGTTATCCCTACATAAGGACTCGTCCCTACATTACTGACCGTCAGCGTTAAGGCACTTGGAACAGCCGGTGTGAGCGAAGCTGGACCGCTTACACCTATGCTTAAATCAGCTGTACCCGAAACGGATGCGGGTTGAACAGAAACAAGCTGGCTAAACGTATTATTAGTCGTATTCAACTCACCGCCGCCACTAACAGTTCCTGACAGGGTAAACGTTTTGGCTGTTACTAGGGAAGCCGAAGCGGCCAGCGACACATTAAAACTACTACTGGCACTAACTGACAAGGCGGCACTACTGGTACAGCTAATTGGCGTCGTACCTCCCGATGGTGTTCCTACACTACAACTCCAGCCCGCCCCCGACGAACCTGTATACGATAGCCCATCCGGTAGTGCCGCTGTTACAGCGACGATGCCTGCTGTGCTTCCCAAGCCTGAATTAGTCACCTGGATTGCATAGGTTCCCGAATTCCCCGCCGTTAGGGTTGAAGGCCCTGTTATAGAAGCTGTCAAATCTGCAACGGTTGTACTGCAGGCAGCTCCTGTACCGTAATTACCTACGTATGCATTGCCTGGGCCATGGCCCAGGATAGTTATCTGATTACCCGGGTTAGTATTCTTAGAATTGGGCGTTTGAAACGGATCTGATTCGTTGTCAAACAGCGTAACCGCTCCCAGGCAGCTACCTGTATTTTTAAAAGAGAATAATTCGATTTCCTGATTGGCCGCTATATCGAATAAAACCGGGCTGGCGCTTCCGCTAAACCCAAACGACAGATAGTCGATGGCCGGATTTTCCGTTGGCGCATCTACGCGTGCATTCTGACTCCAGACCATGGATTGACTTCCAACCGCTCTGCCTTGTAGACCTGTTACCGTAAATTGTGCGTTGCCTACACCATGCGGGACCCTTAATGTAACCTGAGCGGTACTAATTCGTCCTGCATTGCCCGTATATGAGCTTGTTGATGTCATGTAAACCCGGTACGTCGATTTATCCGTGTCCAGTCCAACACGGTACTTAACCTGAGCGAGTGTAAAGCTGCTGCTCATACTAATGAGCAGCAGTGTCCACAGTAGTCTAACTACTTTTTTCATATTGTCCTGTATTTATCTAGAATGCATGAAGATTTCGGAGGTGTTGACCCGTGGATTTCGAAGCCAATTGACCACTAGCCGTTCTGACTAAACGCACAATTGAATTACTGTTGGAAAAAAATTAAGATGGTCAGTTCTCCGAAATTTCCAGAATGCACACTGTAGCTCTTGCAGATATATTATTACTTATCGAGCTATCAGCATCTTCTGGCCTGGCCCCAACCTAATTCCTCCCCGCTCTAAGTAAATAATATACTGGCCCACAGGTAGTTGTTCGACACTTAGCTCTTTCGAATTGGAACCGCTCCGCATGTAGGACGTTTCTTGGCTTACTATCTTACCCGTGCCAGCGTCCGCTACCAATAGAGCAATTTGGCCTTCAAAGCCATTCAGGTAGTTGACCCAGGTCACGGTAACTCGATCTTTGGCAGGATTCGGATAGACCTGTTTTAACCCCACTTTCTTATTGCCTGGTGTATCATCCGCCAAATTGCCTGTGTAGGCATTGGTCCGTCCAAATCCAAGCACACTGATGTGATTCTGAACATTGAACTTATTTCCTTTTGTGAGAACAAGAGGATCTTTGTTATTATCGATTAATTGAACGCTGGCCGCTTCCTCTCCTACATTCTGGAATGTGAACAGAGGTACTTCCTTACCAGTCGCGTAGGAAAATTGGCGTGTGGCCATTGATTGAAGAGCAACGGATACATAATCGTAATCAGAAGCCCCATCAGGACTCTTGATCACTGTCCCCTTATCCCAGTCGACCTCCGGTTGCAAGGACTTGATAGAACCCAGGACAAAGCCCTCGGTGGCCTTAACCTTCATAGTCACCTGCATGGTACCTGTGATTGCCTGCCGGTCAGCCAGCGCCTTATCGGGAACTAGGCTGACCGTATACGTACCGGCGTCTGAACGGGTTAATTTGAATTTTACCTGTGCCTGAGCTGATAGGCTCAATCCGCTCACGATGAGCGCTAAGCAAAACGTTTTTAGCGATGTATTCATGGTAAGAACGAGTTTTAAGATAAGTAGTAAAGTAAGCCGGTCGAACCGTTCAGTTCGACCGGCCTAAGGATTAAGGCAAATGCTGCCGAACAATGAAATTGGCCAATGTTCCTGTGTTATCAGGATGCCCGATCACATTGAAGAAGATAACATCCACTTCATTGGCAGGGCCCTGGAAAATAGAGACCCCGTCCATGTTAACGTCGGTTACATCGTACCCAGTAGTTATGAAGTTGGCCACGTACCCTGTATTCCCCCCATCGCTCAATACCCGGTAGAAGACAGGATCAATATCGGTACTGGGGCCTTGGAAGATTACCTGATTATCTCCGTTCGTGTTACCTGCCCAGAGCATAGCGGTTGTGTTGCTAGTATAAGCGGGCTGGTTTCCAGCACCTGGTAGCTTGTACAGGTTTGCTGGATTGGTCAAATCAACGGTGGTTGTCGTCGGCGTGAGCACCTGCGCCTGGGCTGACATTACCCCGAGGTGATTCCGGTGACGAACGACAACGAAGTATGATCCCGACGTCAAATAAGAAAACGTGAGGGGCGAAACGCCATCTGCTGCACTGACGACATCACCGTCTCGCTGAATCAGCGCTGGCTTGGTCGCTACAATTGTAGCTGGGTTGCTCGCACTATGCAACTCGACCATCACCCAGTCAACAATGGCATTGACGCCTGTTACGCTTAGTATGGCTGGGGTGGTCGTTTCATTACCACTATTGATGAAGGTATACGTCGAATTACCTCCAAATGGACCACCATAGGGTTGGGTCAATGGGATTAGGCCCTTCTGACGTAATTTATCCTGCATCAGCCCGGTTGCACCCTCATAGGCACCCTGTAGCAACGCTTTCACGGCCAAACTGACACCACCGGGCTGTACAACGCCTGCATAGGTCAAATAAGCCACATTATTGGACAGGACTGTTTCTCCAGCTACGGGAGCCACGCTGGCACCAAAGCTCAGATTCGTATACCCAACGGCACCGATCTGGGGTACGATGGGTATAACTAACCCTGTCACACTACCCACAGCTAGACTGGACGAAGTAACGCAGCCGACAATCGTTCCTGTTGTATTACAGGTCCATCCATTAGTTGTGAACGTCGACGTACTCGTCGTGAAATTAACGGGCATAGCAAACGTAAGCGAGAGGGGGCCTGCGGCACTTGCTTGTGGTCCGTTGTTGGTAACAGCAATTGAAACGCTCGCGGGCTGACCAGCTATCAACGTAAAGCTTTGTACAGGGAAAGACACTGCCAAATCAGCTCCGGTAACCGTACCGGAATAATTAAGGGTACCAACGTTATTGGATAGTACGGTCTCACCAGTGGTCTGCTGTACATTAATCTGGAACGATGGGTTGATCAATCCACCCGCCTGATTTGTCGGCAGTACTGGTATCGACAGGGAGGAAGAAGCCCCAATGCCTAATCCAGTCGTATTCGTACAATTTACTACGTTCGAGCTCGTCGTACATCCCCATGTATTGGTCGTAAAGTTGGCCATACTCGTGGTAAAGCCTGTCGGCATTGTAAATTGAAGCGACAGGGTTCCCGTCGTAGCAGCGGTTCCTACGTTAGCGACATTGAATGTCACATTCGAGGTCTGTCCCACAGCTAAACCGAATGACTGGCTCGGAATTGTAACTGCCAAATCAGGGATCGGTGCGGGTTGAACGGGCGTAGTCATTATTAATGAGCCGCTGTTGTTGCTCACGTTCGTTTCACCCGTGGCAGGATTGACATACAGGCCCATAGTGATCAAGGAATTGGCCAGTGATGCGCCCGGTGTGACAGGCACGTTGACGGTTGCACTTTGACCTTGAGCCAAACTTAAGCTAGTATTAACAAACGTGATAATTACCGAGCCGTTCGGCTGATTTACCTGCGACTGGACAGCCCACCCGGCGGGTAATTGAGCCGCATTCAGCGTCAAACCAGCGGGGAAGGCAACCTGGAAGGATATCGGGCCAGCAGCAACAGCATTACCAATGTTCTGAATGATAATCGGCAGATTAGATGTCTGCCCTACCATCAACGCTGGCTGTGGCTGGCTACCTCTGATGACCAGGTCAGCAACCGGGGCCGTTTGAACGGCGACGGACGTAACGATCGTCTGAGTTGTCGAGTTAGACTGCCCCTGAACCGGTAACACGGTTACCGTGAAGGTAGGCTGCGTTCCAACGGAGCTACCATTCGGCGTGATCGGTATAGCGAGCTGAACCGTACTACCTGCGGCAAGACCACCCGTGTTCTGCGAGGTTAATACCACGACCGTGGTACCGTTTGGCCCGGCGGAACTACCGGTTAGAACCCACCCACTGGGCAGACTCAACTGTGCCTGATTTAATGAAACGCCAGTGGGCAAAACCACTTGAGCGGTCAGAGGACCTATCGCCGTTCCGTTCCCGATATTCTGGATCGTCACCGGGATAATTGACGTTTGACCAGCTACCAACGCTGGTGTCGGCTGACCCACTGTCAACAGTATGTTAGGAGCCGTGATAGCGGGTGCCGTGTAGGTTCCTGTACCGGGTGTCGGCTGGCCCGTTGGCTGAATGACAACAGTAATAACAGGCGTTGTTACCACAGCTGGCTGACTCGTCGTAACGGGTAAGCTTAAGCTTAGTTGACCACCATTGGCTACTATTGACGCCGTTGGGTTGACCAATGTGTAAATCGTACTGCCATTTGGTCCTGCTACACTGTTGCTTATATTCCAACCGGCGGGCAATTGCCCCTGAAGAACCGAAATACCAGCCGGGATGCTAATCGTTGTGCTGATAGGACCGTTTGCTATTGCATTGCCGATATTGGTGAATGTAATAGGAATAACAGACGTTTGTCCAACCGATAGTGGGGGAACCGGAGCGCCAATGGTCACGGTGACATTCGGAGCGGCAGGCGCAATAACAGGACTTGATGCCGTAACTGTGGTCACACTAGACGGATCTGTGGGTAAAACAGGGGCAGTGACAATCACGGGTAGATTCTGACCAACGAACGAACTACCAGGCAAAATGGGAATGACCAATGCCGTGTTGCCACCGATCGGCAAGGTAGCCGTAGGGGTAAACAGCGTGTACGTAATGGTTCCGTTTCCATTTGTCTGTTGACCGGTCAAAGACCAGCCCGACGGTAATGTACCAAGTGTTACACTAGCAGGGAGCGTTACCTGTGTCGTTAATGGGCCGGTATAAGGAGCCGTACCCGTATTGGCAAACACGATCGATGCACTACCTGGCTGGGTGGCAGTAAACTGAGCTGGTAGCGTAAGTGTCGTAACAATTCTGGGGGCCACCGGCGTTACAGTTAAGCTGCCGACATTATTAGTCGCATTTGTTTCACCGGTAGCAGCTACTACACTAGCCGAAATAGTACTCGTCAGGTTCGCGTTCGCGGCACTGGGGGTTACGGCAATTGTCAGCGATAGGCTCTGCGTCGAGTTTAAGCTGGATGCTGAGTTGGTCAGTACCAGCGTTGTCGTGCCATTCGAGTTGAGCGTACTTGATTGAAGAGACCAACCCGGAGTCAAACTCAATTGGTTCGCCGTGTAGCCTGCTGGCAACACAAGTTGGGTTGTAATTGGTCCCTGAGCGATGGCCGTTCCGACATTGGTGACGTTCAGGCTTAAAATGGATGGTTTGGTGACTTCAAACGCGGGGCTCGGACCGTTTAGGGTCAACTGTAAATCAGGCATACCCAATGAAGCCGTTGCCGTAGTGCTGTTATTAGTTACGTTGCTCTCCGACACGACCTGCGTAAGGACAGCCTGGAAGGTAGCAGTACCTGAAGCCGTTGGTGCAATGTTGACTGGTAGATTCAATAGTACATTACCAGCCGGATTTATCCCGTTTGTATTCGTGTAAAGCAGCGTCACAGTGGTAGCACCTCCTGTTCCTGTAACACTGTTTACGAGTGACCAGCCACTAGGAAGACTGGATGTATTCAGTACTATGCCAGCAGGTAAGGCTACAGTAAGCGTCAGGGAACCTGTTACAGAAATTTGTCCAACGTTATTGATCGTCAGCGGAAGTTGAGCGCTCTGTCCTGGTTGCAACAGGGGGAACTGGCCAAACGCTACGGCCAGATCAGCACCCAATACAACACTGGTCGTCTGGATCGTGGCCACGTTATTGGCAACATTGGTTTCGCTGCTGGCTACAGTAACGGTTGCGCTGAAAGGCAGCTGCTGACCGATAACAGAACTTGAGGGAGTGATTGGAACCGCCAGGGATAGGGCATTTCCTGATGATAGGCTGTTAGGAACAGAGCATGTCACTAATTGCCCCGTCGTAGAACATCCCCACCCACCGGCAGCGGTGAACGTTGACGGCGCACTTACGCCAGCCGGAAGGGTCAGTGAGACAGTTTGTGGACCAACAGCAACGCCTGCCAGTAAGTTGGTCACGTTAATAAGCAGCGGATTTGTCTGACCAGCGGCCAGTATACTTGGCTGTTGAATAGTAATAGCCAAATCGGAGAGTTGAACGGCTACTGTCACCGTCGTTGGACCCGTCGTACAGGTCGGGCAAGGTATTGACGTAACAGTCGTTGCCGAGCCACCACCGGTTACTGTAGCACTGTTGGGCTGTGTGCCAGCGGTGGTGGGATTAACGCGTATGCTAAACATTGTGCTGCTGCCGACAGCAATCGGGATTGATCCGGAGCAAGTTACGTTCTGACCGCTCGCTGAACAGGTCCATCCGTTTCCACCACCGGATATAAAGGTCATACCGGCTGGCAACACATCACTCACCGTAATAGCACCCGTTGTTGCTCCATTCCCAGTGTTCGACACCGTGAATGTATAATCGAACGGTGTATTCTGAATGATTCCGGAGGGAGCCTGTTTGAGCAGCGTCAATTGGGGTTTTGGACAGCTCACCGGGCAAGTGTAATTACAGGACCAGGCATTGGCTAACCCGTTTCCTGCAACAGTCATCTGATTACCTGGATTCGTCGTTGTCGAAGCTCCCTGGAACGGATCAGCCAGGCTCCACAGTGCTAATTCACCCAGGCAACTTGCTAACTGAAAGCTGAAAAGAGGAATTTCCTGCTCCGCCGTAATCGTGAATAAACTCTGGCTGGCACTTTGACTATAACCAAAGGAAGCATAGTCTTTTGAGGGGGCTTCTGACGGGGCATTAACGCGGGCATTCAAGACCCAGTTCATACCCGTCTGTAGGTTTATGAGGTTCGTAAACTGGGTTCCAGTTGGTATATTCAGTGTGATCTGAGCCGTAACGACGCGGGCGGCATTACCCGTATACGTATTGGCAGATTTCATATATACGGTGTAGGTAACACCATCGGCGCCTAATTTCAATCCGTAACGAACGCCTGTCCCGCAATCCGTACCCGCTACGCAGGCCCCCGCTGGGCTAACCGCGCTTGAGGGTGTAGCCGGGCTTGAGGTGTTATTTGATGTATTGCTATCAGGAGTTGGCGAACTAACCGACGCTACAAAGGTAGGTGTAGTGCCAGTCGCCGTCGCGAGTGGCGTGATGGGTACCATTAAGCTAGTCGTTGTCCCTGCATTGATGGATACTGGAAGGGTACAATTGACGGTCTGTCCGGTCGTTGTACAGCCCCAACCATTGGTCGAAAAGCTAGCGGGTGCTGTGATCCCCGTTGGCAAGCTGGTCATCACGGCTACAGGGCCATTGGCCGTGGCTGTACCTACATTACTAACACTGACGGGTAAACTAACCACTTGACCCACCGTTAATGGAGGTACCGGTCCCGTCGATATGACTAAATCTGGGGCTCCGCAACTGGTTGCAGTACCGGCATTTGCCAAATATGCATTACCAGCTCCAGCACCGAGTATTGTTATAGCATTTCCAGGATTGGTACTGGTCGATACTCCCTGAAATGCATCCGTTGTCGACCATAACGCCAATGAACCAGGACAGGTACCATTATCCGAAAAGGAGAAAAGTAATATATCCTGATTGGCTGGAATGGCAAATAAGGTTGGCGTCGCGCTTTGATTAAAATTAAATGAAAGATAATCGAAAGCTGGGTTTTCGGTTGGCGAATTTACCCGTGTCGATGCCGTCCAGCCCATTCCCTGATAACCGGTTACGGCAGGGGAACTGGCTCCCTGAACCAGGCTTGGTAGCGAACCGGTCGGAATCCGTACGGTTACCTGAGCTGACCCAATGCGGGCGGAGGTGCCGGTATATGATGTGGCGGAACTCATAAAGACCCTATAAGTTCCACTGACATCTCGCGTCAGCTTGTAGCTGACTACAGGCGTGGCCGCCTGAACATTGATCCGGCCCAGTATGACCAGAAAGGCTAATGCTAGCCAGGTTCGTAAAAGTTTCGTGTACATTCGTGTGTGATTAATTGTGGAAGAGTAATAAGGCTCCCTCCCCCCGGATTGGACGAGGGAGCCTATGCATCAGGGGAGTTGCTGCTTGATTATGAAATTGATATATTGGTTGGCATTATCAGGGTGAGTCAGGATTTCAAAGAAGATGTAATCAACTTCATTGTTCGGCCCTTGAAAGATGACCCGACCATCCATGTCTATATCGTTGTTTGAGTAGACATTACTTCGAATGAAGTTGGTAAAGCCAGCCGTATTGCCCACATCGGATAGTACGTCAAAGAAGATCGGATCAGCATCATTTCCAGGACCTTGCATTATTATCTGATTATCTCCTGACGTATTGCCAGCCCAGAGAGCGAAAAACCCGTTCTCCCGGACCTGGGGTGCGGTCGTGCGCTGTACGTTTCCCACCGGGAACTGATAGGTTGCCGTGGCGTTCGTAAAGTCAACCGTAGACAGGGCAGAGGTTGAGATCGGGTTCGCCGTCATCACACCCAGGTGGTTTCGGTGCCGAATCGCTACATAGCAAGCCGCTACATTATTTAGGGCATTGCTGGTAAAGTTGAGCGGAGAAACGCCATCCATACCCACAATATCACCGTCAGCCTGAAGTAGTGCCGAATGAGTCGCCAACACCATAGCCGGATTTGATGCACTCCGAAGCTCCACAAAAATCCAATCAACAATAGCATTAGTGCCCGTTACGGATAGCACAGTTGACGGATTGCTAATGGTTTCACCACCACCACCTACTTGAGCAAAGCCTTGTGACGTATAAGGTTCCTTCGTCGGAATCAAATTTTTGCTCCTCAGATCATCCCGCATGCGGCCTGCTGTTGCACTGTTGATCAATGCTCCCTGGAGCAGTACACGTACCGATAACTGAACAGAGCCTGCAGCTGTGAAGCTGGTCGTGGTCGTGGCCGTGCCCCCTGGATTAGTGGCTGTTACCGTCAAGGTCACCGGACCGGTGGTTACACTCACCACGCAGGAGAAACTGCCCCCCGCCGTGGCAGTAGTCGAACACAGCGTCGCATTACCCGGTCCCGTGATGGCAACCACCGAACCCGGCGTGGCCGTGCCGCTC
>NZ_BAAHBO010000011.1:83587-96161 GCF_054776635.1 Spirosoma lituiforme | reverse complement strand
CACTGTGGGTGAGGTCGAGGTCTGCGTGCCCGAGGGACTGTTGATGGCCACCGTTGGAGCCGAAACAGCCGTCACCGTGAGGGGAACACTCGTGGTGCCACCCGGTCCTGTGGTCGTCACCGTCACATTAGTCGGACCCGTGGGCACGGTGATCGAGCAACTGAACGCACCGCTCGCGCTGGCCGTCGTCGAACACAAGGTCACGTTACCCGGTCCCGTGATGGCAACCACCGAACCCGGTGTGGCCGTGCCCGCAATGGGCTGGGTCACCGGACCCGGAACCGGTGGGCGCACTGTCAAGGTAGGCGCACCCGCAGCCGTGAAGCTGGTGGTCGTGCTGGCCGTGCCCCCTGGATTGGTCGCCGTCGCCGTCAAGGTCACCGGACCGGCGGTTACACTCACCACGCAGGAGAAACTGCCCCCCGCCGTGGCAGTAGTCGAACACAGCGTCGCATTACCTGGTCCCGTGATGGCAACCACCGAACCCGGCGTAGCCGTGCCGCTCACCGTGGGTGAGGTCGAGGTCTGAACGCCCGAGGGACCGTTGATCGCTACCGTTGGAGGTGCCAAGGCGGTGAAACTCGTCGTTGTTGAGGCCGTACCGCTCAGGTTAGCGGCTGTCACCGTCAGAGTGGACGGCCCCGTCGGTACGTTGACTACGCAGGAAAAACTGCCCCCAGCCGTGGCCGTCGTTGAACACAAGGTCGCATTACCTGGGCCTGTAATGCTCACCACCGAACCCGGCGTAGCCGTGCCACTTACTGTAGGCGAAATAGACGTTTGAATCCCGGAAGGACCTGTAACTGCTAGTGTGGGGGGGGTGCCACAAAGCCCCCCAGGACTCACGTAGTTGCTACCATATACGTCATCACCGAAACTGGTGGCGTCGCCTACATAATTTTTAAAGTCACCTCCGCCCATGCCAGGGGCACTCGACGACGGGTCCGAGCTATTCTCAAATAGCCGGATGCTTGGTGAACACCCCCCCGCTACACTGAACGTGAAGAACAGAATTTCCTGTCCAGCGGCAAGCGTGGCGTACGCCCCTGCGGTAGCAATCCCATGGAAATCATGAGCGGGATCAGCTGAAGGCGCATAGATTCTTGACCCATCGCTCCAGGCCCCGCCATTAACAGAATTGACAGTAATCGCATTATCTGCTGTACTCGAGGGTACAACAATCGAAATTTGACTACCGGCTCCTATTCCAAATCTTGCGTTTGTGAACGTAGGACGCCCATATACCTCATACAAATCAGTCGAGGTATTGTACTTGAGGGTAACATCAATGTTCTGCGCGACGGCTTTGTGGCCAGTCCAACCCGCTATCACCAGCAAGAACACCAGCAAGTCTATAAGTCTTATTTTCATAATTGCACTTGTTTGGTCCGTGGATTAAGGAAGTTGTTGGAGCATCAAATCGTAGTTATACACACCAGCGCTGTTGAGAGGATAAGCGATGACATTACCTAGAATGACGGCCCCATCGTTGCCGGAGCCGACATACAGCGCCCGTCCATCCATGTTAACATCCCCATTCAGATACCCATAGGCATTGGTGAAGTTGAACGCACCCGAACCCCCTGGATAGTTGACAATATTATTCAGTATAACAGGCAGGCCGGAGCCAGATCCGCTGTACTTCACTTTATTGTTACCAACCGTGTTGCCCGCCCATAGGGCACGAACAGTCTGACTACTGGCCGTTACTGTACTCCGCTCAATTCCATCGTAGCCACTCGCATTCCAAATCTGAGCATCGGTCATAGTGATAAAATCAACGGTGGTCGCTGCGCCAGTACCAGCGTACGATACCAACTGCTGTGTCATGGTACCCAGGTGGTTGCGATGCCGAATGGCTACGTAATAGTTATCTGCTGTAGCTCCGCTGAATGCCAAGCCTGGCTGACCATCCGAATCGATTACCGTTCCATCGCGCAACAACAGGCCCGAGCGAGTGTAGCTCACAGCTGCCGGATTGGTTTTATTGCGCAACTCGATAAATACCCAGTCCACAATGGCTTTGTCACCGGTTACAGCGGTCAAAGACGCAGCTATTGACTGGTTCTCCGCATTGTTGACCTGCGGGAACAAACCGCTATAGGCTGCCGTTCGATAGGGATCGCTCAGAGGTAGGTAACCGCCTGCACGAAGGTTATCCCGCATAAGCGGTTTGCCCGTCGTACTTAGACTACCGCCATTACTAACAAGCGCCCCCTGGAGATACGCGTTGACAAAGAGACGGCCACATCCGGCTACACTGATTGTCAGGGTAACGGCATAAGGGTTCGAGACGCAGGTGCCTTGCAGATAGCTGAAATTCGAATAGCTTCCTACTCCTACCGTCAGTGTCGCTTTACCACTATTATCGCTGGTAACCACGGCGGTAGATGACACGCCATTTTTGGCATAAGTCAGCGTCGTTGACACATTGGAAGCTAGCCCCGTGATTTCAATACGACCATCCGTTGCCGAACAACTTGTCGGATTGAAAGTAGCCACATTACCCTGCGTAAGCGGAGTGGGCGTAGGGTCCGTTAACGTAACGGGTCCAATATACGGAGCAGATGTACAGCTTCCCTGCGAGTAGGTGAAGTCCGAGTATGTACCCGCTAACAGGGAAGGAATCGTGGCTTTTCCACTTGCGTCAGCTGAGACTATCGTCGACTGAACAACTCCGTTACGCTTATACGTAACCGTTGTCGATATGTTGCCAGCCAGCCCTGTGATCTCGATGCGACCGTTCGTCTGGCCGCATTGGGTCGGATTGATTCCCAGCACATTGCTACTGCTTAGTGCCGTTGGCGCTGGATTAGTCAGATATAACGGACCAGCATAGACCGTCGATGTACAGGTTCCCTGCGCGTAGCTCATAGCGGTGTAGGTACCCGAGAACAGGCCTGTGATGGTGGCTTTTCCAGTAGCATCACTCGTGACGGCGACCACTAGCGGAGATCCGTTGTATACGTAATTGATGTTCAGCGACTGATTGCTACCCAAACCAGTTAGTTCAATTCTACCTGTGTTAGCTCCGCAAACGGCTGGATTAAAGCCTGATACCTGCGAAGAAGACAGTTCTGGCTGTTGCATGTTTATCGTGCCTGTGTAAGCAGCCGATGTACAGGCCCCCAGCGTATAGGTTATATCTGTGTAGTTCGCCTGTGAAAGACTACCAATTACGACTTTACCCGTGGCATCGGTGATGCCATTAACCGGCGACTGAGCCACACCATCTTTCTTGTAATTGATCGTTATAGACTGGTTGGACGACAGACCTGTGATTTCGATACGCCCGTTGGTACCACCGCAGAAAGTAGGAGCCTTGCCGCTTACATTAGCAGCAGTCAAAGGCGTCACCCCTGGATCAGCAATTGTGACCGATCCGCTGAATGGTGCGGATGTACAGGCACCTACCGAGTAGGTGATCTGCGTATAGACACCAGCACCCTGTCCTGACAGCGTTGCCTGTCCAGCGCTACTGGTTGTCACACTGGCCGTCATCGGACTACCACCTTTCTGGTATGAAATAGTGAGAGCCGTATTTGCAGGTAATCCCGACAGGGTAATGGTCCCGTTCGCGGCCCCACAGGAGGTAGGACTCGTGCTGGATATATTACTCCCCGAGAGAGCTGTCAAACCAGGGTCAGCAATCGTAACCGGACCGGCAAATGGCGCCGTCGTACAACTTCCCGTTTGTACCGTGAAGGCCGTATACGACCCGGCAGATAGAGACGATATGGTGGCTTTCCCACTTGCATCGGTCGACAGCGTAACAGTTACCGGGCTACCATTACGACTGTAGCTAACAACCAGACCTCCCGTATTGGCGGACAAGCCCGTGATCTCGATCCGGCCCGTACTGGTTCCGCAAGAGGTAGTATTATAAGCCGTTATCTGGTTAGCCGCCAAGGCCGCTGGAACCGGATCTGTTAGGGTAACCGTTGCCGCGTAAGGAGCCGAAACGCAGCTACCAACATTGGCAGTGATTCCCGTGTATGTGCCCGCTCCTAAGCCGTTCAAAACGACATTGCCCGATGCATCGGCTACCAGCGTAGCGGTGGTGACCGAGCCTCCATTTTTGCTGTAGCTGATTGTGTGCGTAGCTGAAGGAACCAGACCGCTCAGGGTTATCGCCCCTGTGTTCGTGGAACAGGTCGATGGATTGACTGGTGAAACACCACCAATCGTTGGTTGAGCATTTACGATGACGTTCGCCACAGATGATGTAACTGTGCCACAACCCGACCCAGCGGAGCTAACCAGCACACGGTAATACGTTGTTGCTGCCGTTGCCGTAGGTACGTTATAGCTGGTCAGCGTAGCGCTGTTGATCGGTGTAAACGTACCGGTTGGCGAACTAGCACTCTGCCACTGATAGGTCAAGGTACCGGTGCCCCCGCTGGCCGTTACAGACAGTGAAGCGGGACTACCCGCGCAAACCGTTTGGGTTGCGGTAGGTTGTACCGTAATCGATGGTGATCCTACCGTGCTTACCACAGCGGTGCTGGAGGTAACGGTTCCCGATTCAGTATTACTGACCAGCACACGGTAGTAGATAGTACCGGCGTTGGTAGTTGGTGCATTATATGTTGCTGACGTTGCACCAGTTATACTAGAAAAAGGACCGGTTGACGAAGAAGCACTCTGCCATTGGTAAACTAAGTTCCCTACAGCAGCACTAGCCGATACAGACAACGTAGCGATGCTACCAACACATGCTGTCTGACCACCGAGCGGCTGCGTGCTAATACTCGGAGTCGGATCGACCAGAGTCAATGTAGCGGGCCGTGTCGTGGTACCACCTAGTCCGGTCGCACTGACAGTCAAGGTAGTAGGACCCGTTGGCAAAGGCGTCGTTAGCATACAGGCAAACGTACCGCTGACGCTGGCCGTCGTTGTGCACAGAGTTGCATTACCAGGACCCGTGATGGCAATTTGAGAACCCGGCGTAGCCGTACCACTAATGGTTGGTGTCGTGCTGGCCACAGTGTTGTTGGGAGACACGGTTAAACTAGGCGGTGAAACGGCGGTGAAGCTGGTGGTTGTGCTGGCCGTACCCCCTGGGTTGGTCGCCGTCGCCGTCAGCGTCACCGGACCCGTCGTCACGTTGACCACACACGAATAGCTACCCCCCGCCGTAGCGGTGGTCGAACACAGCGTCGCGTTACCCGGACCCATGATGCTCACTACCGAACCCGGCGTAGCCGTGCCGCTCACCGTGGGTGAGGTCGAGGTCTGAACGCCCGAGGGACTGTTGATGGCCACCGTGGGGGGAGCGACCGCTGTCACCGTGAGGGGAACACTCGTGGTGCCGCCCGGTCCTGTGGTCGTCACCGTTACACTGGTGGGACCCGTGGGCACAGTGATCAGACAACTGAAGGTGCCACTGCTGCTGGCCGTGGTCGAACACAAGGTCACGTTGTTCGGTCCCGTGATAGTAACCAAGTTACCAGGCGTGGTCGTACCCGCGATTGGCTGGGTCACTGGACCAGGTACTGGTGGATTCACCGTTAATGTCGTTGGCGTAGCCGCCGTGAAATTACTGACAGCGCTTGTCACGCCATTGGTTGCCGTTACACTGGCTGGCCCCGCGGTAAAGGTTAGACTCGTACAGGACCAGTTGCCGCTGGCATTGGCGGTCGTAATACAAGGACCGCCTGTACTGCCAGGCCCGCCCGTTACGGTGACACTGCTACCGGGCGTGGTTGTGCCGCTCACCGGTGGATTCAGGCTGGCAACGGTTGCACCGGCAGCAGGGCTGGTAATGACGATAGGCGAATTACAAACGCGAATGCGTAGCGCCTGCGATACGTTCCGACAATTGGCGGCATTATTAACTACATCGTACAGCCGATTACCAGCAGCCAGGGCCGTTAGTGAGCCGGAGTAGTGAACCGACGTAATGGCGTAATCGCCTACAGCCACCGCGCTGAAGGAGGCTGTGTTACTGGTTTTTACGATCGTGTTGGTACTCTCATCGACTAACACGTAGGTGGTATTAACGCTGGATGGAACGTTGCTGGCTGTGAAAGTAACGCTCGCAGGTGCTGACTGAAAGTCGCAGGTACTGGTTGCATTACAAACTTTCAGCGCCAGGGGTGTTCCGTAGCTTAGACACTGATTCGACGAATAGACCTGTGAGATCAGATTACCAGCCGATGCGTTATTGAGGCCACCCGTATAGTGGGCCGCTACGGCATAATAAATACCCGCGGGTACCGCCGTAAAGACGGGAGCTGATGTATTGGCCTTGACAATAATACCCGAGGTCATATCGACCAGCAGGTAAGCCGTACTAAAACCAGACGAAGCCGCGCTGGCCGTAAGTGAAACCGTAGCTGGAGCCGTCGTGTAACTACATGAAGTGGGAACGGCAGGCAGCGTAGGAAACTGAGCCTGAACATGCCCCGGAAGGAGCAAACACAGGAACAGTAGGGCAACGAGGGTTGAGCCTGCCCGGATATGGGAAGTGAGATAACTCATCATAGTGGATGCGATGGAGGTTAAATCCGAACAGTCTTATTTAGATAAAGTGGCCGCTACAATGGGTGCACAGGCCGGACCCAGGTTCAGTACGGATGTAACGACGGGCGTGGGTGTTACGGCCGTCAGGTTGGGCGAACAGGTCGAGCTACCGACTGTGATGGTGGTAGGCCCAAACGCTGCCCCGCTGTACGTAATAGGAATATAGAACGTCTGTAACCCCGTGGCCGTAACATTGAGCACGTAGGGCGAGGTAGTTGCCGTCATACCCGAGCCCGAGATTGTAACTGGGAACGTACCGATACCCGAAACGTTAAGAACCAGTTTGAGGTTGCCCGTGCCGGGTGTGCCTGCCGTAATGCCTAGTATCTGAGCCGTCGAACAATCGAGGGAGCCGCTGCCCACGGGTAACGTAACACTCAGGGGTACCGTAACCGTGTTACACAGCGGAGGCGTACTACTGTCGCAGACTCTAATTGTAACTTCATCGGGACCGGAGTAGCCAGGCGTGGACGTATACGATAACACACCCGTGGTTGGATTTACGTTTACAATGCCATGCGCGGTAGTATTGGAGGTAACGCCCGTGATCGGATTGATGGCAACGTAGGTATACGGAGCCGTACCGCCCGTAGGGTTGATGATTGACGGTAGCGTAGCCGTGCTGCTGACGCCACCGGTTACGGTTACCGGGCTGGGGTTGGTGGTTATTGCCAGTTGAAGCGTATTGGTGCCAAACGTGTATGCCGTGTAGGTATCAGGGGTAACGCTGCTGACGGTAATGGTACCCGTGCCGCTAAGTGTACCGGTAGTGGTGGGTGTACCTGTACCGACCTTGACCCACTGCGTTCCATTCCAGCCGACCACGATCAGGTTGCTCGTATTGCCCGTAGGCACAACGGTGCTAAGATTGCTGGCGGCATTCCAGGTAAAGGTGAGATCAACGGCACTGCTACCGTTTACGTCCCAGTACTCGCTGGTACCCACGCGTGCCACACCTGTACCCATGGAGCTAGTGCTGAACGGTGCTCCGGAGGGTAGGGTAGCCGACGCTGGGTTAACGCCAAAATAGGCTGCTTGATAAACAGATGCTGCGGTGGCGGGGGGCGATATACCCATTGGCCGCAGTATAGTACCGTTACCAACCGGAAAGGTAAACGCGGTATTGCCCACTTTCTCGGCATAGCCATTGACGTGGCTGGCGTTGGAGGCACCCGCATAGCTTGACCCTGCCTGAAAACTAATGTTATTAGCGGGCGCGTTGCGGGGGGTGATCACGTAGCCTGCATTGAATGTCAGGGTATTATAAATACCCATGTCGCCCCCCGAACTGATTTGGACAGTCCCGTTTATCTGGCTTTGCGCCTGCGCCAGTAGCGCCAAGCATACGAGCAGGGGAATAAGGTAGAGTGTTCGTCTCATAAAAATTTACTGTGTTGAAAATGAAAATTTGTTGTCAGGTTAACACAATGAATAAGCGCCGAAAAAGAACGAGTGGTAGGCGGACGCTCACCTGTAAAGTCACGGTTCACCTGTTCACAGGCAAAGCCGTGATACTACTTCGAATAAATTTGAATAGATAGGACCCCGAGATATTGATTGATTACTATTAAGGTTTACCCTATAAGAAAGGCCAAGCGAACAATATCTCGGAGAAACTAAAATTGGACGATCAGCTTAGTTGATCGGAATTGCATAAATTTGATTTTCAGAAGCATTATTGGCGAATGACGTAGTATAAGTTGCACCAGCAGTTGTTAGGCTGTTTGGAGCCGCATATCCGAAGTAATAGTATTTTTTAGGCGCACTAGTACTGTTCCTAAGAAGAATACTTCCTGTTAGCATTGAAAACGTAGCATTATCGACTAGAATACCACTGGCTAATGAACTACCAATAATATCTGAACCAGAAATAGTCGTAGGGGAATCAGAAAAAGTACTACGTATCCATAACGAACTATTATCCGGCAAAGCTGGAGTAGTACCATTTAATAACATGTTAACAGTAACAACATACTTTGAGTTGGCCGGTAATGTGATACTCGCTCCAGTGTTAATCCATGTGGCGGCCGTCGTTAGGGTTGTACCCGCCCCTAATACACCAGTTATAACCGGCAACTGGGCAGCTTGAGCATTTTGTTTCGCAACTACGCCATTCGCATCAACCGTCAAAATAAGGTTGTTGGTTGCATTTGTTGGAATGTTGCGTAATCGAGCTGTACCTGAGACATCAAGAGACTGCGATGGGTCGGAAACACCAATACCAACATTACCGGTACCTTTTATCCGCATAAGTTCAGTTGAAGTAGTAGTGCTAGCTCCACTGAAGAAAACGTGATCATCTCCTGATTGTGCGGTTTGGTAACGTAGCATACTAGCATTCACACCAAACCCTAAGAACTGGTGATCGTTATTGTTTGCATCATACAAGACAACTTTTCTTGACGCTATCGAAGCAGGGAACTGCAAGGGTGCATTGGGCGTCGTCGTGCCAATGCCCACATTGCCATTTTGAAGGATGACGGTACGCACACCACTAGTGCCTTCTACATCCAACACGGCGTTTGTCGAGATTGTACCTGGATTGGCTCCAACTTTTACCTGCGCATAGGCAGTCGAGGTTAGTGATGCGATCAGCAGGGAATAAAATAAAGGTTTCAGTTTCATGACTATAGTTTCAAAAAATTGTGAATCAATGTGTGTACTTAATCGTACAGGCTGTTTTAAAGGCGTAAGCTATAGTGCCTCCGGTATCAGCATGGCGCGGACTAGCTTGACAAAAAATAAGGAACGGTGGGTATTCAGTCTATCTCTACCAAGTGGAATCCAGCTTAGGCGGAGGATCAATCGGAGTGGCTTCGATGAGCCGGTAGCCAGACGCGTTGTAACCCGGTTTTGGCTGTGGTTTAATAAAGTAGCCAAACAGGCTATGCGCTCCGGTGGCATTCAGTCCTGCCAGCCGTTCTGTATTCGTCAGCCGCGTTTTTGACTGTGTATCCTGGAGCGTATAGGTGGGTTGATTTGTTAGCTGCGCCCCTCGCAACAGGCGAAGCTGACTACCGAGGTCCATTTCCAGCTGTGTAGCCGATACCGCAAATACTCCCTGGTCAACCGTCAGGCTTTGTTTTACCCGTAATTCACCCTGTAAATCGACGCGTGTAGGATTCTTTAGGGCGAGGTTACTTAATGTACTGTGGTTGGAGACAATGTGCTGCGGATGCCGGCTTTTAAGCACCAGTACACCCTCCCCTACCACCTCGGCATGAACAAGTACTAAATCACCGTAAACTCCCAAACTATCTCCTCCATGTATACCGAGTGACTGACCAAACACCCCCAGGCCGCGCATCGGGCTAATTTGGCTGGTGGTGCAGGTTTGCCCCTCCTCCGGCTGCTCTTTCGGAGCTTGCCCATCTACGGGAATACTGATCGCCATCCACAAAGCGATCCAGCCCGGAGCCAGCCAGACTGGCCACAGCAAGTGACCGGTACGCAAGCGGAATTTATGTGGACAGAAGCGAAACATAAGGTTGTGCGTATCGGGTAAGTGGAAATCAAATCAGATATATTCGATGTGAACCAATGATAAAACTTAGCTAACGAACACGTATATACGTATACAAATAAAGCTGTTTCGTTTTACCTACGGGTAGACTTCGAGAGACTGGCCACCATAAACCCATACATAGCGATGGGTAAGCCAGCATTGGTGATGGCTGATGGTATTTACTTCTACTATCGACAGGGGATGAATTAAGCTGGAGTAGTTGTTTCTCATGCAGGTCTGTTTTGTGTGTCAGTTGATTCGGTACATGAACTTGTACTCTTTCCATTGAGCAAATAGCCTGACAAGTCAATGAAACTTATCGATTTATGATGTTAAAGTGGAGACTGATACTATCAACAGCGCATTTTTCTATAAAACACATCAAACTGCCAACAACAAGTGCATTCCGGGTAACCGAATCCTGTTTTACAATTGTGTAAATGACATGAATGGTATATTCTATTATCTCAATAGGTCGTTTGTATACCCCAACTAGTGATTAAATTAATTACTTGAAGCGCAATAACTTGCCGATTAAGTAATTAATGGCAAGAATAATGTACACTAATTAAACAAACTTCTTGCCAAATATGCTTGGTTAATTTCGACAGTCATCAAAGATGAAAAGCGTATCTGTATGCCTCGAGCAACTCAATCGTGTATAAGCTTCTACCACTCATAAATTGCGCAATCGCCTAATTGAGCAGCCTCTGAACTTGGTACAGGTGGAACATACCAAAAGGAGCTCGCTCATGATAAGGAATGAGTTAACGCATTGAACTAAATGGTTTACTAAGTAATCTTGTTAATCGGAACAGTGCGAGTGATTAATTTCATAGAGTCATGAAAGAGCAAAATAACACCAAATGGGCTTACTGTTGGAAGTGAGGACTTTAAGACTGAAACCTTACGTACGGTTGCCAATGACCATGACGTACTTCATGCATTTCAAGTTGCCTAAGCTCTGGGTATTAGCGAAACTTGCCATATCGCTAGTTAACAAGAATTGTCCGGGACAAGAAGGAAAGAAAAGGCAGATAGCCCGCTGGCCATCGAAAATGAGTGATTGAGATATCAATTGCGCTTTTCTATAATTTAGGAAAGTATATCTTCCATCTTGGTTAATAGTACTTTGCGTTATTAATTAACAAGGTTGATGTCAGCATATACGCTATTTATACTTCTTCCTGAATCATCAAAGTTCACCAGCCATTATGCTTTTATCGACCACCGCTAGTCATATGATACTGGGCGATTTCAATACCGTTCGGTTAATGACTGATGCTCATCAGCGATGTATAATTTATTGAATGCTGAAGTTACGCCTTGCGGATTGATCAGGTAAACTAGCCCATTTTGCACCTTCACGACCATCGTCACCAACTCTCTTATATACTTTTTGGCTTATCAAAAGTGTACTACATGTGCGATTTATGATGAATCGCAACACCGGTGCGTGGAGATGGTGAATCAATTAGTTGACCGGCTGCGCGAAGAATACAGGCTAGAAATGAGACTTAACTGAAAAAGTGCCGTAGTTTCCTATCTACGTTCTAGTTGTGCCCAATGGCATTGTTCATTTTGCCTGGGAAAGTGCCGTGTAGGCTCCCATTAAAGTAATATTGCCTAAATCACTGGCATAATTACCAGTTGTTTTCCCTAAGTAGCCTGTTTAGCCGACAACTGATTATTGTACTTAAGATGTGGAACAAAAACCGCTTCGTCACCTATTACTTTCAGTAGCAATAACGTAATCCTTTGACCTCTGCTGACAGTTGTTCCATGTGGATTTTGCACCATTAAACCCTAGTGCAGAAACGATTAATTGATCAGTGAAAGCGGAATCATCTCCAGATAAACTGTCACAAAGTATTTAGTTGATTGGATTTTGTAGTAACTGTCAACTGAACGAAGGGTAGTGGCCTAACTGCGTTGAATAGGGTATGGTATATGCCCTCCAATCCGGGGCAAATCATGGATGCAGTGGCCTAACTGCGTTGAATAGGGTATCTTTGTGAATGGTCTTAGAAACGGTCCGCCGTAGCGGCTGTTGCCTGCAAACATTGTGGCAAAACCCAACACGTCAAACCGCACCGGCGGACCGGCTATGGCACTACCCGTGCAGGCGTCCAACGCTACCGATGCTTTGATTGCGGCCCGACATTCGTTCAAACTTACACCCACAAGGCCCGTGACCCGTTGGTCAAAGAGCAGATTACGCAGATGGTACTCAACGGAGCAGACATACGTGATACTGCTGCTTCGGCAGTCCGATCGTGTTTTAGGCGTCAATCGCAATACCGTCAGCGCTCAGTTTAAAAAAAACGGGGCCGCCCGAGCGGTAGTGCAGTCATCAATGTAAACCCCTTATACGTCGATAGAGGCTTGAAAATGAGTCTCAAAGTTGACGAGATGTGCCGGGCCGATTTCTATGGTCTATGCAAGGGAAAGGGGATAAGAATTGTCATATTTTCCTCCACGACGAACTACGGCGCAAATTCGGTGAATAATCTTGTTCCGGATAGCATTTAAAACGGACATCTT
>NZ_BAAHBO010000011.1:0-83487 GCF_054776635.1 Spirosoma lituiforme | reverse complement strand
TGGCCTCTGAATCGGCCCATGGGTCTAACTCCCAGCCGGGCGGTAGGATGTGCCAGTCCGTTTTACTTGCCAGCAAGCTAATCCAATCTTGGAATAGTCTCAGCACACAAACCTAAAGGCCGGGCGGGCCTATGTGGGCAGCAAAAAACAACCTCGCTGGCTATGGTGGGTGGAGGATGCGGTGACAGGCGAGATCATTGCCTTTGTTTTTGGCCGCCGTACTCACCAAACATTCCGTCACCTACTACATTTATTGGATGAGGCTAAAATTGAGGCAATCAGGTGGATAACGGACTCCTGGTGCCGGGCCGCCCTTTAGGTTTGGGGGCTGGTAAGAAAGCAAGATTAGCTAGCTTACCAGCAGTCAACCAGAGTGGGGTACGCTAACGGGCCGCCGAGGAATCGTAGTCCTATGCTCCGAACGGTCCGCCGTCGCGGTCAGGTCCCCACTCTGTTTTACCTGCCTAGACTCGGCGGGGTGGCCCGAGCCATAGAAACCAGGGTTCGCGGCCCACAGAAGGGTTCGAGTAAAAGCAAGTTGTTGACTGCTCACCAAAACTAAACAGCTGTATGGACTTTTGCTATTTCATCGGTATCGACATTGCCAAAGACACCCTGGACTGGGCTGTTTACTCCCAGCAGGGCCTACAGTTCAGTACACACAGTGCAAACACTTTGACTGGTATCAAGACTGTTCTGGCTGAGTTGAAGGCGTTGCCTAACTGGGAGTCTCCCAAAGCTGTCTTTTGCATGGAGCACACGGGCATTTACACCGCTCATCTGTTGGAAACACTTTACGCATCGAAGCTAGCGGTCTGGTTAGAGTCGTCCTTACAGATCAAGCAAGCGGGCGGAATGCAGCGAGGTAAAACGGATAAAGTCGATGCCCAGCGCATTGCTCAATATGCGCATCGCTTCCGCGATCAAATACGCCTTTGGCAGCCTCCACGTGAAGTTATTCAGAAATTGGCCTTTCTCAGTGCCACCCGCCAGCGGCTCAATCAGGCGTATAATCTGCTGGCCGTTCCGGTAGCCGAACAGGAAACGTTTATCAGCAAGCCGCTTCAAAAAATGCTCAAAGGAACTGTCAAAAAATCACTTATCGTCCTCAAAGAAGAACAAAAAGCGGTTGAGGTAGCCATCAAAGAGCTCATCGAAGCCGACGCTCGACTGAAAGAATTGTTCGATCTGATGGTTTCTGTGCCAGGCATCGGGCCTGTGATCGCGACTGAATTGCTTGTGGCTACGAACGAAATGCAAACTATCAACGAGCCTAAAAAGCTAGCTTGTCATGCTGGGGTGGCTCCCTTTGAGTACCGCTCAGGAACGAGTATACGGGGTAAGACCAAGGTGAGTCATCAGGCCCGAAAACGGCTAAAAGCGTTGATCCACATGGGCACGATGTCGGCTATCCAGGTGAAAGGCGATCTTCAGGACTACTATGTGCGTAAACTGGGGGAGGGCAAGCACACCATGCTGGTGCTGAACGCCGTCCGCAACAAGCTCATCCACCGCGTCTGTGCGGTAGTTCGTCGGGGCGAAAAATATGACAAAAATTATTCGTCAGCCCTTGCTTAACCCATAGAAATCGGTGCGGGCCTATTATGATTGCTTAGATCAACACTTACGCTTAGTTCGTAAAGCGTCATTGCAAAGTCTTGAGCGGAAGCATCTGACCCTTCGAACACGCCTGAAACGCCTGACTCGCCGAACTATCTGCTTTTCAAAGTCGATTGCGGTTCATGACACGATAATTGGCCTATTTATCAATCAGTTTTTCTTCGCCGATAAACGCAATTAAGTCACTACCGCCTTTTCTATCAAGCGATCTGCGATCAGAGTGGCCATAGCCGAAGTGTATCGCAAAATGGGCATTAGCGAGGCTATTTACTATAAATTGGAACTAAGGCGCCGGAGCGCAGGAAATATGGAGGATTAAGTGTTGCCCAACGTCAAAGATTACGCCAGTTTTTGGAGATGCTTTCCTGCACATCATCTGTTGCCAAGCAACAGATCAATTTTCAAGGCGAATTTAATCTTGATGAAGACTTAGGTCTTGGTCCGTTGAAAGCATTCTTATTAGCAATGTTATCTTACGAGCGTGCAGTAGTTAAATCCTCATAACTATCTAAAACTGGTTGTTTATGGCTTTTATGCGGCATAATTCATAAATGGTTTAACTACCCCTGAATAGAACGCTAAGAGCAACAAATCAGGTCATTCAAATAACCAAACCACACAACGTGTATGGGAGTCAGTTTGCTAGGGGAATGTCAAAACCACTATTTATTGATTCTCAATTTGGTCATCAGTTGCAAATAAGCGTAATAATCCTTCCAGTTTGTGACGAAATGAAATGCCCACGGGAATCTTGATATCGTGTATCCACAAATTGCTTCGATCAAAGCTTGTCATTTTTGATAGGTTGATTATGTAAGATTTATGAACCCGCAGGAACAGACGAAATGGGAGTAAACTCTCCAAAGAATTTAATCGATCATTTACAACATACATGTGCCCATCACAAAAAATCTTCGAATAGAGTCCGAACCCTTCAACATAGTCAATGTCCGCTAAATTAAACCGCTTATTTTTCCAGCCCATCCTCAAAAAAATAAATCCTGCTTCTGTAGTATCGTTTTCGCGGGTACGTATACGGCTGAGGAGAGCCCGGTTCAACGCGACAAACAAACGATCGGAAGTAATTGGTTTAAGTAGATAATCAGATGCTTTTCCTATTTCATAGCTCTTTACAGCAAAATCAGGATAGGTGCTGGTCAGTATCACAGGCGGCAGATAAATATCCTCCTTTAATAAGTCCAAGCCCGACTCATTAGATAGATTGACATCAAGCATAACCAAATCAATGGTTTCTGTTAACAGGATCTCTTTTGCCGCTTCCAGTGTAGAAAAAGTACCAACGAACTGTAGGAACGAAAATTGAGAAATCTGTTCTCTTAAATATAAGGCCTCATGCTGCGTATCATCTACGATGATATATTTTTTTTTGTTCATAATCTAGCAATACGGATTAAAAATAACTGCGTACAATCACTTACCAATGAACTATCCTATCCTCACTTGATTCTCATGACACTGATGAACCGAACGCATGAATGGACTTTACTTATACCCTAGCAAATTAATAGCCAAACACATTGCAAGTGACTTATAATGAGGTGTTTTTCATAAAAGAAAAATTCAATTCGTATACAGAAACTCCTATTTGGTGTTATAAGATAGTCAATTCATTATACTATTGCGTGGTAGTGAATCAACTGCGTTGATCAACAAACGTAACTATTGATTGGATAATTCGTGAGGTATTAATTACGGCATACTTACGATTTAAGGCCTTCTACTCTTTCGTCAGTAAATAATTATTATCAACACAGTTCAGCTACTACGCTGTACGTGCTAAAAGATCGGGTACCTTAAACACAGCCTTCATCTTTGCATATTTGTCGTTGTGAAGAATAGATCACCAGTGGGAACGAATTGCTCACTTATCTGCCGGTAAATTGATCATGTGTAGTATAAAGCTCCGAGCCAGGTCAGGTCACTTGTATTACAGGAGACGATTAACGCGGGCTTCGATCGGATCGATTTATATGATTCAAACAACAGGGTAATAAACCCTTTATATTTATCTCTGCGCTGGACACAGGCATAAACCCGGTGAATCAGCCGCTTCGGGGCTCTAGATTTGAGTGTGGAATATAACTTTTCGTACTCAACCGTTATAGAGACTACTTTCGACGGCAGCAGTCAACTGTCTGGAGGTACTACTGAATTTCTCTCTTACCAGATTGATCCGCCTTTCTCGTTCGGCCAAGTGATGATTCTGAAAACACCCTATTGTGTTTATGACAGGCTTAAACGGGCTAAAGTAGCTCTAATCAACTTTGTTTATTACAAGTAGGACGAAAGTACTCCTCTATACACTTTTCAAATATTTTATTATAAATACGCTAAAATGTACTTAATTTATACTTCAGTCATGGATTAAGTATACAAAACGTACACTTTATATACTTAATCCATGGTGCATTTTATCACTTAAAGTATGTTTTTGAGTCAATATTTTCTTTCCTAAAACAAATCAGGAATATTTTCTTTGAAGCAGTTTGATGCCTAAATATTGAGCTGTTGATTATATTAAGACTAACAAGTGACACTCTTTTGTCATCCGAAACAGATTATAATGAAAATTAGGAAATACATTATCATCGACGATACAGAGTCGGATGTAATGCATATCAGAAAACAGCTAGATAAACTCCCTTTTCTGAGCTTATTAGGAATCTCTTCTTCTTTAGAAGAAGCTATAGGACTAATAGCTCAAGAAGTGATTGATCTAATCATACTAGACATTAAGTTACCAAGTCGATCTGGTTTAGATCTATTAAAATTAGGCTTAAAACTACCTCCGGTTATTATTATCAGTGCCTACTCTGATTACGCACTTGAAAGCTATAAAATTGGTGAAGCAGTCGATTACGTGTTGAAGCCGTTTACCTTTGAACGACTGTCGATTGCTGTATATCGTGCACTCAGTTTAAAAGTTACTGCAACCAGCATCACTGACTCTAGTTATACATTCTTAAAAATGGGTAGGAAAATACAGCGATTCGACCATGAGATGCTGGACTTCGTTGAAGGGTATGGATTATACTCGAAGGTTTTTACGGGAACGCAAGCACACGTTGTTAATGAACGTCTGTCAACCTTGACCGAGATTTTACCTTCTCGCTTATTTTTTCGGGTTCATAAATCCTACATTATCAATGTTTCTAAGATCACAAGGTACGAGAAAAACATATTATGGATTAACGATTATAAAATACCAATCGGTATCTCATTTCGGCCCAAATTGGATGGTCTGCTATACCTGTTTGACAACAATGACCCGATAACTTGATTTCTCCGGCTTCTACTCTAACAAGCATTCATAATGGGCAGCATCAGCAGCAATAACTGGTTTCAATAGGCCGATGTTGTGTCATGGGGTAGCTAACACATTCAGGCCGGGCCGCCCTTTAGGTTTGGGGGCTAGTAAGAAACAAAGATTAGGTAGCTTGCTGACAGTCAACCCGAGGGAGTATGCTACTGATTGAGTTGGACAGATATTAAAATCACCGAAACACGGCCTCGTATTGTACATTTCCGTAACGGACCTTTTTATAAGGATACCAGCGAAGTTTGGGTTTTCGCTTACGTTGATGCATCTGATGGGGTGTTAAGTAATTCAACGATGCGTGGGGTCGAACGGTAGACCTGCTACATTTGACTGGACATAAAGTTAAGTGTGATCTAACTTAGTGTGCGATGAAAAATAGCCGAAGACAGTACGACGAGGAGTTCAAACGGATGGCCGTAGAACTTTCCCTCGCCAAGGATTCACTCAAAACTACCGCTGAAGAACTCGGTATTACCCCACAGATTCTAACTAGATGGCGACGAGAACGCTTGTCAACCCAAAAAGCTAATACCAGTGGACGAGTTGGGGTCAGCCAAGAGCAGCAGGAAATTCTGCGGTTGAAAAAAGAATTGAAACAAGCTGAATTAGAGCGTGATATATTAAAAAAGGCGGTCAGCATCTTCTCCAGGAACGACGGGACATTTTTCAATTCATGAAAGCGCATCAGGCTGTTTTCCCCGTTGAGACGATGTGTAAAATACTGAATGTAAGCCGCAGTGGATATTACTATTGGTTAGGGCAACGACCGACCAAAAGAGCGAAGGAGAATGCGACGATACTAAAGCTAATAAATACCTCATTTACAAGTAGTAAGGGGCGATACGGCAGTCCAAAAATCACGCGAGATCTGGCGGCTCAGGGGGTAAACGTATCTCGGCTCCGCGTCGCCAGGCTGATGAAGCAGGCTAACCTGAAAAGTGTCGTTCAAAAGAAATACGTAGTCACAACCACTGATTCTAAACATGACTATCCAGTAGCAGAAAATCACCTAGATCGTCAGTTCAACCCCGTGAAACCGGGGTAAGCCTGGGTGTCTGATCTGACCTACATTCGCACTGACGAAGGCTGGCTGTACTTGACGATTGTTATGGATCTGTATGATCGGCGGATTATTGGCTGGTCGTTGAGTGCATCAATGAAGGCAGCCGAGACGACCATTCCAGCTTGGCAAATGGCCGTTAAAAACCGACCTATTAACGGTAGACTCATTTTCATTCCGACCGAGGTGTTCAGTACGCCTGTCATGCCTTCACAAAGCTGTTGAAAAAACACCCGTCGGTTTTACAAAGCATGAGTGGAAAAGGAAATTGCTGGGACAATGCCGTGGCGGAGAGCTTTTTCAAGACGCTAAAATCAGAAATGGTCTATCAGCAGACTTTTCAAAGCAGATCAGTAGCTAGGCAGGCAGTCTTTGAATATGTGGAGATTTGGTACAATCGGCAACGAAGGCATTCAGCGCTGGGTTATCTTTCCCCTTTTGAATACTATAGTGGGCAGTGCCAACATGTTGCTTAGAGATTTGTCCAGTGCTTTGTTGCAAGTCCAGAATGGATCTGGATCACTACACGAATGCTACTTAGACACTAGACTTCACTACTTCAGTATGCCAGGAGATTCACGGGCAAAAATGAATTGACCAATCTGGCGTATATCATTAACCGTAATTCCCGAAACATCGTTGATATAAGGTATGTATCGATCAGCGTAGGGTGAAGCCGTTCCATACACGTAACCAATATTAATTCGAAACCGAAAATCCGTTTTCGTTGGATACGCCAACCGTTCAACCATCACACGTACGTTGCCAGGAGCCGAAAATTTGTCCTGAAGGTACCAGACGCCATAGATATACCCAGCCGCATTGTTGCTGTTACCCGAAAAATTGGCGTATGAGAAACTTCCTAAAGGCGTCTTCTGAAACGTAGGTCCGGTACCACTCCCATCAATGTATAATTTAAGCGAATCAGTACCGCTTGGCTCAATAAGGAGTTTATAATTACCCGTAATTGCTTTGGGGTCGGGCGTGAATGCATAATCCTGGCCCTCAATGGTTGGTACATGATTACCTGCCCATTTAATGTAAACAGCCGGAAATTCACCAGACAAATAAACTTTAGGATCGGATGAATTGACTAATACAGTCTCCGAGGTTACGGGATCCTCCCCTCCCCCTTTTTTACAACTTAAGTTAACTGCAATCAGAGTCAGGAAAAGAATAAGTCGGTACGATTTCATGATGCATTTTTCCAGTTGAATGTACAACAGCCCTAAAATTGATATCCAAATGCTTTAGTTACTATAAACCTCTGACAAAACACTTATCAAACGGAGCAGTCAGAAGCCCTGTTTAGCGGCTTGACTTGACAAAAACCAAGTCGGTCCCACTCAAATCAGGCTACAAACATACCCAGTCCACCCAGATGAATTTTTGGTGGATAAAAAAGATGAAGGGGAAGAAGCTGTTTTCTTATATATAATTTTAATTTTTAACTTGAGAAAATTATTCGCATATTAGAGTCACAAACAGGGATGAACGCAAAAGCGTTTTTCGGGCAATTGCTGTACATAAAACATCAGAAAGTAGCTGCCTTGAGCCATCAACATGTGTAATTAAGCAACATCGGACATGAAAGCTACCAGTATCACCCATGAGCAGCTCGAAGCAACCCGGCAGGCGGGTGATTTTAAATTAGTGGCGGTTGCCGGCTCGGGCAAAACTACCACCCTCATCGAGTACGCCGCCTCCAGGCCTGTGCTGAGTTCGGGTCGTTCACCCCGAATCCTCTACCTGGCTTTTAACCGTACCGTACGCCTGGAAGCACAAGCTCGTTTCTCCCGGCGTGGTCTAACAAACGTTACAGTACATACGGCTCACTCATTGGCCTATAGCTATGTGATCGTCCGGCAGAGGTATGTGCTGAGCGCCGGGGGCGACTACTCGATTCAGGACATTGCGGCTAAGCTTGGCTTCACGCAACGAACTATGCTGGCTGGCTGTATGATGGCCAGCCACGTCAAAAAGCTGTTCAGTTACTTCTGCAACTCAAAAGCAGTAACCGTCGAGCAGCTGGACTACCTGGTTATTATTGACCCGGCTGATGCGAAAAGTCGCCGGTTTGCCCGGCAAAACAAGGAAAAGATCTACCGGTATGCGCAGCAGCTCTACACGCAGATGGATACTAACAAACTGCCTTGTACGCATGACTTTTACCTGAAGAAGTTTCAGTTTGTAGCTCCTCCTTTGCCCTACGACTATATCCTCTTTGATGAGGGGCAGGATGCTTCGGAAACGATGCTGGAAGTGTTTATGCAGCAACCGGCAACGAAACTGATTGTCGGCGATCCTCACCAGCAAATCTACGGGTTTCGACATGCTGTAAACTCGCTGGATAAGTTCGATGCGCCAACGCTGTACCTGAGTCAGAGTTTTCGTTTTGGAGACGAGGTTGCTCAACTGGCGAACTACGTACTGGGCTGGAAAAGCAGTTTCGATACGGGCCAGCTCACTACGATTAAAGGAGTAGGAAAGCATCAGCCACCAGTTGCGCCCATACACGCGACGATCGGCCGTACGAACGTAGCGGTTCTGGCCAAGGCCATTGACATGCTATGTATTGAAGAGCAGATTGGATCCTTATACTTCGAAGGGCGGTTCGAAACCTACACCTACATGGACAGTGGCGGATCGCTTATGGATATCTATTACCTGAATCAGGATAGACTGGATCGGGTCCGCAGTCCATTAATTAAAACCATGGGCCATGTTGGTGAACTGAAGCATTACGTTGATCAGACCGGCGAGGCCTCTATGCGCCTGGCGCTCGAAATTGTTGAGACGTACCAGGACGCCTTACCTGAATATATTGAGCAGATCCGGCAGGCCCATGTCGACGATTCCATGCGACACGTGGCCGACCAGATTTTTTCGACCGTTCACCGATGCAAAGGGATGGAGTACGACGGAGTGACGTTATGCGATGACTTTATTGAAAAGAAGGGAGTGTCCGAAAAACTGGCGGATAAACAGAATCCGGCCAATCTGCAGGCGTTGCACGAAGAGATAAACATGCTATATGTAGCCTTAACCCGCAGTCGTCAGCAAGTAAGAATCCCGGATACGTTACGGGCCAGTTTTAGTTTCGATCGAACGGCGCTGGCGCCTATTCCAGCTGAGAACCGCACTCAGCAGCGCAGTGAATCCGCACTTACAGGCCAAGGTGAAACGGCAAGTGGACAAGTTGCCAAACTCCGGGCTACAGTTTGAATGGATTAATCCGTTGTGTTATGACAGAATCTTCGAAGAAAAAAAACGCCGGTCGCCCTGAGAAACCCGTTGAGCAGCGGCTTATCCACAAAGTTACTGTAGCCTTCACCCAGCAGGAATTTGCCGATTTGAAGTGGACGGCAGAAAATCAGCCGGCACGGGGCTCCAAACCCTCTCCAAAAACCGACAAAGCGACAGCGCATTACATACGCACGTTGGTTCTGCCCGAAGTTGAAACATTTGTTCGGACACACTGGCCTGTACTCCCCGGCGACGAGTCAGACGTTCTATAAGGACCAGTCCGGTACTGGTAGGGGACTCTGAGAAGAGCATCCGTACCGGTGCACGCGTTTAGGGCTCCAAAAATGCTTTTTTTCAAAATATTTTATTTGATATTAGATTTACGAAAATAGAGGCTCGGCCTTATTGATTTAAATAACCTTAGGGCATTCAATTAGGACAATCCAGTTGGGAATTTTTACTTTTAAGGTACAAACGGTTTAAGAGATGAAAAAGCAAATTGTGGTTGCGGTAGCCAACAACAAAGGTGGCACGGGAAAGACAACAATAACGCTTAACCTGGCAGCTGGTCTACAACGACTGGGGAATAAGGTATTGATGGTTGATCTGGATGCCCAGGCTAACTTGACGAGCGCGGTGGGTTTTAGAAACCTCAAACGTCACGTGGGTCAGTTGTTGATCGATGAGATGGAATGGGATGAAGTTATCCTCAAGGGAAAGGTAGAGTCTACGGATGAGGCCGAAAGCTGGCCGCAGTTAGATTTATTACCGGCCGCCCGGACAATGGTTTCTCATGAATCAGCCCTCAACGCGAGTGGTGCCATGCTGGAGCTCCGTTCTCATCTGGAGGGAAAAGACTACGATTACGTATTGATCGACTGTCCGCCTAGCCTGGCTGCTTTTACAACCAACGCTCTGGCGGCGGCCGATTACTACCTGGTGCCTATGCAGGGTGAGAATTTTGCGTATATCGGCCTGGATGAAATGCTGAAGTATGTAACCAAGCTGAAGCGCAATATGCGGCTCGATATCAAACTGGCTGGTATTGTCAAAAATAAATTTAATTTGACGACCACCTTCGCCCGCCAGATCGAGGAAGCGCTGGCTAATCAGAATGTGCCCGTTTTTAAAACGGCGATCCGCCAGTTCGTTGGACTCATGGAATGTACCGTTGTTCACAAGAGTATATTCGATTACGCGCCTAAGTCGAACGGTGCCGCTGATTTCAGCGCATTAGTCAACGAATTGATTCAGGCCACTCAACTACAGCAGGAAGGTACTGCTGTCAAACCTCTGTAAACGGTAGTCGACCATGGAAGCCAAAAAAGACAGAAAGAAAAATTTCGCCAACTTCATCACCAACCTGCATGAAGAGGATACGACTGAGGTCGAAACGTTAGAACCGGGCACGCAGGTACTTTTACTTCGATCGGAGCTGGAGGATACGGTGCCGGAGCTTTCACCGCTTGAGGAACACGAACAGACGACCAGGCAGGAATTAGAGGCCATCATCCAGGAGGGGTTAGATACGTATCTTACCGTCGGCACCGCGCTGTACCAGATTCGAGACGCAAAATTATACAGGAGCACTCACCTTTCCTTAAAAGCTTACCTGGCTGAACGCTTCGAAATAGGCCGGCAACGGGCCTACCAACTGATGGAAGCGGCACAGGTTGTCAATGCGTTAATGGCAGAGGTGCAAAACACTGATGATGACACGAATGTGGCCATTGTCATGCCTAAAAAAGAATCGCACGCCAGCGCACTGGCTGATGTACCTAAAGAACAACGGAAGCGGGTTTGGGACGAGGTTAAAAAGGACGAGGAGCGTACCGGGAAGGCAATTACAGCGAAAAAAATAAGTGAGAAGGCTGAGGCCATAACCGGTGTCCCACGTAACAGTAAACCGCCCAAAGAGCGGAAACCACGCGGGGAGAAGGAAGCCGCCGAGGAGTTTCTGACCGATCAGGCCAGCTTAACCGCGGCCGCTATGGGGCAACCCCGTGAGAAGAATAAGGTGCCTGATGCTACCTGGCTACCCTCAGAGAAGCCAACAGAAGAAGTCAATGAGTTGAAAATCGTTGACTTTTCCGGGGGAGAATTGGATGAGACTTTAGTAGCTACAATAACGACGGTAGTAGAGAAGTCATCAGAAACGAATGATCATTTGGAGAGGCTACGTAAAGCTTTCCTGAATGCACAGCCGGCAGATCTGGTAATAAAAATAAGTGCTCGTCTTCTGCAAGACGAACAGGTTGTTGAAGATTGGCAAGTATTGCGGCAGGATAAACAAATCACTGACGAAAATGGCTTCGCTTCATTAACGCTGCAGGAAGCTTTAAAACTTGGAATCCTGAATGATTACCTGTCTCAATTGTCCTAAAATGAATTGGCTATTATCACATCAGGCAGCACGAGCTTCGTGCTGCCTTTTTTTATACTTACGATCAACAGATCAAATCTGCCAAATCACTTCACACTTTCCAGGCACAACACTATTTTATTAAAAGGAAGTAGCTATTAGTGAGGTGCTTAACGCACCGGGAAGAAGGGGAAGGGGGGTGGATCGTAGTAGTTATAGTGCTGGTTTTCAGATTGTTATATGTTTATTTGTGTGCTATTTTTAAGTAGATAAACAAACAATAATAGCCAATGAAAACCATCTCAACCCTTGCATCTGCCCTGCTGATGCTCACCCTGTCAACCTCGTTTGGGCAAACTCCCAAGCCCACGTCCATCACGCCAAAAGCCGTTACCGCCCTTACTGGTAAACCGGCATCGAGCCCGAAAGCGGTGTCCACTACCGCCCCCGTCGTCACCAAAACCAGTTCGACGACCGCAGCATCCAGTACGCCCAAAGCCAGCACCACCTCTACGACGTCTACCCTGGTTCAATCGACAGGCCCCAACCTTTCATTGAAAAATCTGATCACCCAGGCGTTACAAGACGACAGTACTCGATCGGCAAAAAAAGCGGGTACTATTGGGGTTGGTCTTACGTATTATCTGAACGGGAGTTTACTGGCCGGTGCTATGGTTCGACAGCGTGCGGCCTACTTCACTGCGGGAGTTGGCTTATACGCCAATAAAACCAGCAGCTTTACACCTGTTAACGACGTACTGTTCTATGGGGGTGGTGGCTTGATTACAAGCCGTCAGGTAAGTATTGGCGGCTATCTGTCCGTGACGATGGTATCAAGTCCGGCTTATGCATCGACGCCGACCGGCTACGAAGCGGTAACGCATAAAACGCCCACCTTTGGTTTAGGAGTATCCGCTGGGTATCAACTCAATCATGTGCTGATTTCTGCCAACATCCATAACCAGTTTGGGCTGGGTCTGGGCGCTACCTATTTCTTCTAATTAACCGGGTCAGGATATACCCTGACCCGATTCTCACCTATAAACGCAATACAATGATTGAGACAATGCTTGCTGTGTACGTTCTGATAATGCACGTATTTACAAAAATTGGAAAGTACATACTTTCACCCCTGGCGCATATAATCGCCTTTACAACGGACCTAATGATGATATTAACATATATCTGATTCTGGTACGGATTTCGGTTGTTAGTCTGGTTCGCCAAACAGGTTTACAAAGCGTTCAGCAGAAAGCCATCTGTACCATCACCTGAATTAAGGGCCAGTACAGAATAGGCAAATGGGACTATGTTCTATCTGGATCATAGTCCCATTTCAAGCGTCTGCTTCACTACACGGGCCGAGCCACGGTTCAGCTTCCTGCGGTCGCCAACCGCCACTCGACCTTATAATAGCCCACTCTCAAACCCTTCCACTCATCATGACTGGCCTGGTTACACCATTCCGATCATGATTCGATTCAGGATTAGAGAGCCGTTTCTACCAAACCTGACGACAATACACAGGACTACACCTATTCGCGTTTAAGCCGCTTGCGCGGGAGATAAAGGGGAAAGAGGTGGATTAAATCATTGTATTACAGTTGGTTATGTTTGAAAGTGGCCTATTTTGGACGTATCTTTAGACTACAATTAACCGGCAAAAAGGCATGTGGCAGGCTGATACAGTACTCCAGGTTTTAAAAGGAAAAACGCATTCCCGTTTCTTTCTGGCAACGGACGACTGTAGCGGCTGGCAACTGCCTAATAAGGTTAGAAACAGTCAGGTTAAGGACGAAATCAAGAAAATTCAGGCTGAATATGGATATGGCTACATCATCCATAAAACCTTGCCTTCCAAGCCGAAATCACGATGACAAAGATCATGAATAATCTATCGGACCGCCGAGCGGCTGAATTTAAACGGGCCATCGGGCAAGCCAAACGTCAGGGTATTCTTATCAAGACATCGGTTTTTAGTGATAATCATCCGGGCCGATTTCTATGGTCTATGCAAGGGAAAGGGGATAAGAATTGTCATATTTTCCTCCACGACGAACTACGGCGCAAATTCGGTGAATAATCTTGTTCCGGATAGCATTTAAAACGGACATCTTGTTTTTTCCTTCAGCTACTTTGCCGCACCGGCGGACCGGTTGATAATAGATTTGCAGCTCTCCTTTCACGCGGACAGCCGACATAGCGGCCAGGTGAAACAAAAACTTAAGACGTTTACGAGCGTGCTGGCTAACACGACTTCGACCTCGGACACTAGTGCCAGAACTATGTTCAAAAGGAGCAACCCCCGCATGACAAGCTAGCTTTTTGGGCTCAGCGAAGTTCTTAAATTCGTCCGTAGCCAGAATAACTTCTGTGGCAACAGCTGGTCCAACTCCAGGAATAGAAGTAATGAGTTTGAAGAGTTCACATAGCTGTTCGTCTTGATGGATCAGTTCATCCATTTGATGATTGACTTTTTCCAGATCAGCATTGATAGCTTTCAAGGATGCTTGGCAATATCTAGTCAGTTGCTTCTGAAGTTTAGGTGAGACAAAAGCGGCTTGTTCATTAACAGGTACTTGTACCTGTTGCCGAACCAACAACAACCGCTGCCGTAAAGCGCTGAGTATGACTAGTTCTTGGAGCACATAACGGGGTGGTTGCCACAGACGCATGCGATCACGAAAACGATACGCATATTCGGCGATACGCTGAGCATCAATGCTATCACTTTTCCCTCGCTGTAATCCACCTGCCTGTTTGATTTGAAGACTACCTTCTAACCGCCGGGCGGCCCCGCAAGTTGGTAGTTGATGAGCAAGCAGTTGTTCAAGGATGAGAGCATTGTAGATTCCAGTGTGTTCGAGACAACATATGCATCGTTGAAGATCAAAGCCAGGCAGTGCTTTAAGCGCTTTGATTGTCGCTTTGATGGCCACCACAGAGTTAAGTGCCTGAGTCTGTAAGACAATCGTTTTGCCATTAAAAACAGCCCAATCGAGAGTAGCCTTCGATACATCAATGCCCACGTAATAATGTGTTTCCATGAAATAGCTTATTTTTAAAGTGAACAAAGAGCTTGCTGTTTTCTCGATACCTTTCTAATGGGTCTACAAACCCGCATTTCTATCGCACTGGCGACCCAGTCGAGTCTTAGCAAGCAATCCGGACTGGCCTCTGAATCGGCCCATGGGTCTAACTCCCAGCCGGGCGGTAGGATGTGCCAGTCCGTTTTACTTGCCAGCAAGCTAATCCAATCTTGGAATAGTCTCAGCACACAAACCTAAAGGCCGGGCGGTTGCGCTACGGTATGGTGCTTACGCACCCATTCACCGAATTCAAACCAATGCGTTTTCACTGATGCGGGAGTCTGAAAGCTGGGTTCAATTTGGCAGAGCAGATCAGTGGACGTTTTGCTCTGCACAGGAAGTGCAACGGCTTTTGCCAGGTGGTTACATTAAAATAGAATTTTCCCGACCGGTTGAAATGGGTAATCAATCAGAAACGGGAAAAGGGAAAACGAATGGCTATTCTGCTTTGTACAAATGTTCCAGTAATGAATAGATTGCTTTAATTCTTTATCTTCACTAACCCTAAATCGTATGAAAAAGATACCTGCTTCTCGTTGGCTATTTTACGGATTGAGACTCATGTTAGCCGTCATCTTTCCCCCTTTTTATTTTTTACTGCGCAGACGTTGGAAGGTAGCTATTATTCTTACTATTCTAATGATTGCGCTGGCTAATTGGCATCGATACATCATTGTATTTGCGGTTATACTAGCTTTTGTCGGCGAGATCGTTCAAATTATAACCGACTTAAAATATGGGGTAGGGCAGGAGGATACTCAACCCACCACCGCCTTGCCCCGTAAACCACTTAACTGACCCTGTGTCTTACTCAAACGACTTTTCACAGCGTGGCGTCACCAGTTGAGTAGAAACTATAGGAACTGGATGGTGTCAAAAATTTTTGACACGTTTAGGCTTTGTTCTGCATTTGAGTCAGCTTCAATAACTACTGCAAAAATTGTGCTCTTATGACCGGCACGGAAGTTAAACGGCATGAATACTACCGCAACGTTACTTACTATCGCTCTAACGGGCTTATTGCTGATGTATCTTATTCAAAGCCGAGGTCACTACTCTAGATTTACACGGACCCTGATGGATGTACTCGCAGCGATTACGCTGAGCAGTGGTCTTGTTACGTCTGCTGTTCGGAGACTAATTATTTATTAGGTTTATCTCAATCCTATAATCATCACCTTCTTGATGTCCTGTATGCTATGATTTCAACTCAGAATGGCGAAGCTTTTGGCTCGACCGAACAAGGTGTATGGTATGAACGTATTTGTTTGCTGGAGGGTAAAACCTACCGGCATGAATTGCCTATTACGCTGGAATCCTTTCAGCAAAGTTATGAACGTATGCGTAGTGGAGTTGTCATTCAGGATGTTTTTCCAACACTGGCACCACAGGATCGGGAATTTATTCTGTCCGGTATTACACCTCAGCGGTGGGATAAAATGTTTCCACCATTACCGGCCCTGGACGAAACCGTAATTAGCCAGATCCTGCAAGAGCTGAAGCCGGTAATCGTGGATTTATTTGGCAATGACTCCAGCAAGCCGTTTAATCTGGAAGGGTTGACCATCGAAGCCTTACATGATTACCCGAGAATTGATGATTCACTACGAAGCCAGGCACTGGGTTGGGTAAGAGCCTGGGTTGAAAGAGAAGGATTTCTTAATCCGTCAATGAATTCTGCTTCATAAGCAGGAAACTGCTTTCTACGTTGGCTGGCAATCCTGACGTCAAGATTGCCAGCCATTCGAGTTGATGACCCGCACCGGCTGACTTATATGGATGCGTTTTGGCTACTACACTACACGATTACAACACTTATTTTATTCTGGGAAAAAGGGGAAAGGTGTTTAGTTAACTTCATGTATTTCAGTTAGTTAACTTTAAAAAGGGGGCCGTTTTGCGTATCTTTATATAGTTGATACGAGGGCGGCACCGACCTGTAATTTCGGGTAATACAATGAACAAGACGACCAAATTTCCCCAGCAACCGAAAACCGACATTTATCAGGTAATCACGAATCAGATTATTGCCGAACTTGAAAAAGGCAAACTACCATGGCGGAAGCGGTGGGGGGTACTGCCAAACGGGAAAGCCGAAGTAGCCCGTAACTACCTGACCAAACAACCGTATACTGGTATCAACAGCGTGCTTCTAGGTTGCCGCTCGGTGCAACGTCCTTACTTTCTAACCTTCAAGCAGGCAGCTCAACTAGGGGGTAGCATCCGCAAAGGGGCCAAAGGCATACCTATCGTTTATTGGAATGTAATCGAAAAAGAAAAGGAAACAACGAACCGGAAGGGGGAAACGAAGGCCAAAACTGTCGGTATACCGTTGTTAAAGCCTTATTATGTTTTCCACGTATCAGACGTTAAAGGCATCGCCATCGAGCTACCAACGTTGTTACCAGTTCAGGAACCAGCGAAGGAGCTCGTTATAGACCAGTGTGAAGCCGTTCTTGCCAGTTACAAAAACGGGCCAGTCCTTGTGCATAATAACCCCAAACGGGCCTGTTACAGTCCATTATATGATCGAGTGAACATGCCAACTCTACCAGCTTTCGACTGCCCCGAAGCCTATTATTGGACCTTATTTCACGAACTCGTTCATTCTACGGGTCACCGTGACCGGCTGAACCGCGATGAACTGGTTCATTTGGATCGATTCGGGGGAGAAAAATATGCAAAGGAGGAATTAACGGCTGAAATGGGTGCTTGTTTTCTGGCGCTCAGTAGTGGGATTGACATTACTGATAACCGATTGCTTACAAATGCTGTTTCGTATTTGCAAAGCTGGTTAGGGGCTTTGAAAAATGACAAGACGCTGATCGTACGTGCAGCTGGTCAGGCTCAGAAAGCGGTTAATTTTATAACAGGCCACTCTATTACCGAGACAGAACCATTAGCGGCATACGCAGCCTAAAACGATTCCAGAATAACAATGATACATAAAGTAGTTTCCAAGCTACTTTATGTATCAACTACACTTAACTCAACCCATGACCAGAACGGTTTATATTCAGGCGTTAGATCAATTTCCCATTGACAAGCCAAGCGTTGACGCACTACTAGGCTTCAAACAGATGGGCGTAGCAACAAAATTTTACGAAACTATTGACTAGGTACCTCTGCATCAGAGTATGCTGGTAGTCGGGTTTGCCGATGATGTAAGGTATTGGCTTACGGCAATGGGTATACCTATGCCTGGTTCAATAACCTTACCTAAGCAACTTCATTACTATGCAGGAAGAGCAATCCAGCAGACAACACTGGAGCAGGCGTTGATCCAGACGGAATACCCCTATTTTATAAAACCAACGCTGCATAAACTATTTGAAGCCCGTATAATTGAACAGCCTACCGATTTGATAGACATCATTAATACAGTCCCGTTAAGCACCGAAGCTTTGACATCCATACCGGTGACGTTTACGTCTGAATACCGGGGGTTTGTCATTGAAGGAAAATTGGTGGGTCTAAAGCACTATAAAGGCAATTTATGCCTTTTCCCGAGCTGCGAGATTATTAACCGGGCGATCCGCGATTTTACCGAACAACCATTGGCGTTCAGTATTGATTTTGGTCTGGATTCACTAGGTAGAACCTTACTCGTCGAGTGCAATGATTTCTGGAGCCTGGATAGTTTTGGGCTTGATCCCAAGCTGTACGCTGAAGGATTATTACTTCGGTGGAATGAAATCCTTAAGGGGGCCGCATAGCTCTTAAACAGGCACCAATCTGCCTGACTCGCAAACAACACTACACGTCACGTTAACGACAAAGGGGAAGATAGAATTTGTTAACCTATTAAATAACAGATAGTTATAGTAGGGGGGCGGATAAAAAAACGCTATCTTCAATTAGAATCTAACGCTAAAACGGGATGACAAATCAACTGAACAGTTCAGTGTCAGGCAAAGAAAATACTTGCTGCCAGGCAACTCAGTTTGCCCAGCAGGTTGCCGGCATGACGAATGAACAAATTACTGCTTATTTAAGGGGGAAGCCAGTGTACTACGTAGATAATACCGTACTGGACCACAGTGGAGAGTACTTTGACCCTGTGAAATTTTTCTTTACAGATGGGTCTATACTTTTCATTTTTGATTGGAATGAAGAAACGCCGGTTATGAGGGTTTACGAACAACTCCTGACCAATACGCAGTTAATCAGCGCATATAGTGATGAAACCGGTGATTTCGACCATTTCAGTGCTCAACTAATCGACTCTTTACATGCTTTAGCCATCAGTGATTTTCCCGGCCAGACGCTACAGGTTGAGGTAAACCTTACGGTCGAAGGCTTACTACTTCAATTGTCGACCGATACCTTTACGTACAATTATACACTTGTTGCCGGAGAAGATCGATTTAATCCCGGTCAGTTAATCGCAGAGGTCAGCGCTGCTTACCAGCTTAAGAAGCAGTCTAATTCACCACCAAACTTGGTCTGATTACGACTGAATTCTTATCTCAATATGAAACGTATATAGATATGCGTTAGTTGAGTTCAAAAGTACCTGAATCGTTCAGGCGAAGAGCCGCAGTCCGTGAACTTTATCCTATAATGACCCCTGTATCAAAGATACTTCGCAATACAGGCAACTATAATCCTGCTTACCGGGGTGAATTGCGTCAGATAGATGAGCATAGGGCTAATCGGGAAGAAATCATTCGTTTAGCCCTATGCAGTTATGGCCATCTAATTCAAATAATGACCACATTTAGATTAGACTATTTGGGTATGCTTATTTACCAGGCGTACGATCAGCAGAATCCCCGTAACTCGTTAGTAGCCAATATCTGTCTATTGAATGGTGATACTTATTGCCCGTTTCAGCGGCTAGCCAATGGTACATTACAGCAGCTATTAGTTGAAGGGAGTCAATAATAAGCCTCTTATCCATGTCTCCACGACACTAAACACTCCACGATTTCACTAGTAGGAATGCGTATAAACACGGGATGAAGGGGAAAAGGGTGGGCCAATCAGATTAATATAAGGGGCAAAAAGGTTGAGGGTTAAATGAATATTTCGTATATTTATAATGTAGATAATCAGGGAGTTAACTATATTTTTTACATGGCAGAGTTAAAAGAATTAAGCGGAGTTTTACACCCAAATACCCGCAAGAACAAGCCCAACAGCCCAGATTTTATAGGTCAGATTCTGATTAACGGACAAAAATATGAACTAGCTGGCTGGAACACGAAGAAAGTCAACCTAGAGGGTAAGTCATTTGTAAACATACGGGCCAACCGTATTATTTCTACGCATCCCGCCCGTGACCCGTTTCAGGAATAAACGTGTTCGTAATGGTAGCCATCGTCTTTTACTTTCAATTGGTAATCTTATGGATTTCTTTCAACGCCTTGCGGCTCTGAATCTTACAGGTGATTTAAAGCTAGTTATCACCAATACGCCAAACGGACAGCGCGTAACCTTACTTTTAGTCAATGACCTATGCGGGGATAAAGCCCGTAAACAGATTGCTCCACTTAATATAACAGGCACCCCTACTGAACTGGATGCTGGATTCTTCAACATTATTGAAAAGCCGATGCAACAGGCATCGGGATTAATAGTCAATCTGGAAGCCTTTCAAAAGAGTCTGGAAAAAACGCAACAGCAATCGGCAAAGGAAAAGCTCGAAGAATCAACTAAGAAAAAAGCAAAAGAGGAGTTGAAAAAAGCCTACGACGCGGCCATGAAGAAAGTAGAGGAACTGGAAAAAGAAAAAAGATACCGGGAAGCCTACGCCAAAACGCCTGACCCTGAACAGCACCCCGATCAGGCCGAATCCATTCGTAAAAAACGTGCCGAATTACTGGCAAATTTCTCACAGCCAGGATTGTTCGATGTAATACCTGTCCAGTCAGCCAGTCAGCCCTCTACTGAGGAGAATACGTCAGGCGTAGAAACGTCAACAAACGCAACAAATGAATCTGTGACCGCTTAAATTATTTGCTTATGTTACTTGCAACCCAACTCAAACGTGTCTTTCTGATGGAAGAAAAAGGGCAGACCGTTGAATTATCTGACCCCGACCCCACGCTTAGTCCACAGGCAGTTTTAAACCATTATTCCAACCTATACGCAATTCTGACAACCGCTAAAATCAGTCCCGCTGACATCAGGGATGATACGGTTCAGTACAGATTTGAATCAGTCATGGGAACTAAAGGTTAGAAAAATGATGGGTAAATCCGCTCGAAAGATACCGTCCATTAAACTCAATGAACCAAAATGGTTGCTCGCCCGAAATCTAATCGACTACATGAACACGCTCGATCAGATGCCCGACGCAAGACAGGCCATAACGGGGCAACAACGGTGTGCACCCCTCAGCCTACTGCCGATGGTTTTTTAAATCATTGCTTTGCCCCCGTTTGTCCTCTAACCGAAGAGCTTTTCGACCAGCAGGGAATAGAAACCGATTTTTTTAAATCGGTTTCTCACCTGTCTGACCTCTACAATCTGGGCCTTGACGTGCATCAGTTGGAATGGGGGCATGATTACCCATTTAATATTCAGCACAGTTATCAACTCGTAGTCGAGAAGCTGAAAGCCATTCGGGAGGACGTAGACGTGTTGATACTATCCAACGAGACAACCAAAGGGACTTTAGCGACCGTCCAGCAGTACGATACCGATTACTATTCGTATTTCGTTCCGGTTAAACCCCTTTGGCAGCTTCAAAAATCGGGTAATAATAAACCATTGACGCACCTGCTTGAATCTATTTACGCGTACCTGATGCACATTAGCGGATTGCCATTTCTATCGGACCAGAGTTCTTATGTGTTTTATCAATGCGACATGATGCTGGAAAGTCGTGCTGAGTGGACTGGCCGGGAGGAGCGTAAAGAATACACTGCCTTTAAAAAGATAGTGAAGCAGTCTCGTCGGGGGAGCCGGATAATTCGCAACCGAATTAACCAGACTACCCACTTGAAAAACTTCCACAGGCGTTTTTCTGGGTTCCAGCCTGAGTCAGAAGCCGAAGCTGAATTAAAAGCCGTTGCCAGTACATTTCTCAATTTGTACACCCGGTTTCCAAACCGTTCCATCTGGGATAGTTACCACATTGGTCTGATGACTCCTGACGAGGAATACCGGATTCATCCCGATCAGTTTATTTCGTTCATCTGGGATTTTGACGATGGGATTTACGATGATCTTGTGCAGTCGCTAGATGCTGATTTTAATGGGGGGGGCTATGTTGAATTACCCCAAACAGTACAGATGTTCGACCAGCCACAACGCGTTCAGACGCTAAATCTGGAATTCGAAGAAACCTTCTTTACGACAGTGGGTAATTTGATTTCAGTTCAACATAAACTAATCTCGGATGCAAAATATAACTGAACAGTTTGAACAGGGCTATTATCCCGTTAAAGCCTTATTGCTGTACCGCTCGGAGTTGGAAACACGTTCGTTTTATTTGGAAGCTTTCGACATCGAGAAGAAAACGGGAAAGCCCATAAATGCCCATCCGTTGGCCGAGAACGAGCTTACTATGTTGTCGAAAGCACTACTCACTAAAGAGAAAAAGCAACAGGCTTATCTGATGCCCAAAGGATTATTACCGGCCAATGTACTTAGCTTGAATACGCAGTCCGGTGTTGTATTATGGTACACACCCGCGCAGGAGCAATCTTTGTTTTTTAAAGACTCCCTGACCATTCCATGCGGCAAAGCCCAGGTACCGGCCCTGGTCTGGAAAGCCTCAAAGTGCGGACTACAGCTTTTTGCCTTATCAGACGACCGAAAACCTGACATAAAAACCCCGCTTTATTACGCTCCTTTTTTTAATACCGCTAAATCAGGAAATGTATGTATGGGTACTGTACAGGTAGGAATAACCGAATCAAGTTCGTTGGAGGAATTTATAGGGGCTTGGGAAACGGCTTTTTTTAACAGTTATTTTTCTTACTTGAATGACCAGCATCAACCCGTAAAAGGCAATATTATCCAGCTTTGGCAGTCACTGATGGATTCAGGAAAACCGTTTCCAATAGGGTTGTTGATCACAAGTTCATTAACCGTCCAGCAGCTATTGTAGTATGGAAACTGAAAAACCACTAATGCATTTTACCGCCGGATATTTAATTAATCCGACCAATCCGGTAACCGTAAATCTGCTGGGCGCGGGCGGGACAGGTTCCCAAATGCTGATGGCACTCGCTAAGATGAATTATGCCCTCAAGCAGTTAGAGCATCCCGGTTTTCAGGTAAATCTTTGGGACGGTGATACGGTGAGTAAAGCAAATTTAGGTCGTCAGCTATTTGCGGAGGTAGAACTAGGTTTTAACAAAGCGGTAGCCTTAGTAAATCGTACTAACCGATTTTTCGGAACGAACTGGAAAGCCGTACCGGAACCCTACTGCATCAACAGTCTGCGAAAAGAATATAATGCACTGGCATCAGCTAACGTATTTATCAGTTGCGTAGACACGGTATCATCGAGAATGGAGTTAGCCAATATTTTACGTCAAATTATTGAAAAACGGGAACACCATCAGGATAGACCCTACTACTGGATGGATTTTGGCAACGGCAGACATACCGGACAGGTAATTCTCTCAACAGTGGGTAAATTGCCACAACCTACCTCAAAAAAGTATCGTACCGTTGAACAGCTACCCTTTGTAACGGATGAGTTTAAAACCTTGCTGGAACAGGCAGATACCTCGGATGATACGCCATCCTGTTCGCTGGCGCAAGCCTTATCCAAACAGGAGTTATTCATTAATCCGACATTAGCCAATATTGGTAGTTCCCTGCTGTGGTCGCTGTTACGAAATGGCATGACTGAACACAGGGGGGTGTTTCTGAACCTGCACGAGTTTCGCACCCAGCCGCTAAAACTGAACTAACGTTTAACGAGCTTTTGGACTGGCTGTTTAGCCAGTCGCTAACTACCTCACAACACTGAACTGGACTACACTAATTCTACCTGGGAATAAGGGGAAAGATTCTTTTGTAATTCCTTGTAAATTAGCGGGTTGCCTTGTTTTCTGGTTTCAGAATGCCGATCTTTAAGTTAGTAAAGGAAGGCCAAAAGGCTGAGTGACAACCCCAGAATATTTCCCCATGAAACCCGCTGATGCCTACCGGAGACTGATCGAATCTGGACCTTTCGATGATCCTCTGGTGTCCTGATGCGCCACGCGCTGGCACTGGGTCGCGCGGAAGGGAAAGCAGGTACTTTGCTGCACACCCTGGCGCTCGGTTGGTAAAGACTACCCTGAATTCATAAAGCCGGTTGTTTAAACCTCGTTCTTACCAACCTCAAAATTCTATGACGATGGATGCGCTCGATCCTTTCACGGAAACTATAATTCAGCGCCTGGCTGAAACACTGGTAGCTGCTAGGGAGGCCAGTCAAACACAGCCCTTAACCGATATGTGTTCGGAAGTCTGGTTTATGTATGACCTAATTGGCAATATAGGGTTTAGCATGATGGGTGCCCATCATGTTCAGTTTGATAATGACCAGTTCAACCTCACCTGGGAAATGGGATCGGGTGCTTTAATGTATACCGTTGAGTTCAGCTATGATCCAGGCAAGGACTTATTTAATCTGCGGTTCAGACGGTACGTTATGGGACAGTCAATTATTTTCGAGAAAGAAACCGAATTTCTTGGTATCTACGATGACATGGTTATCCCGCTGATTGAAAAACAGACCGGGTCACGCCAGACCGGGTTTTATCTACGTCTGTAAGAAGAAATTTTTGTTTGTATGGGTAGTATTCAACGCCTGTACTACAGGCGTTGAATCTGAGTAAAAGAAACATTGATGTAAGGATATGTCATCAGATTACTGGCTAATAACTTTAGCCAAGTCCTGGATAACTATAGTTTTATATTTTCAAATATTAAAATTTAAATAGTTGTATTTGAAAATATAAAACTAACTTTAATTCATATTTCCATGGAAACAAACCCCGTCGCTACGCTACAGGAGGTAGAAATCTTAAAACAAAAATGGCTTACTCATCCGACGTTTGACTTGAGTGAGCTCTCCAGCCAGGAAGTAGGGCAAAAATTTGCCCCGTTTCGGGAGGAGTTGCGGACATTTCAGGAAAAGATGGAAGTAGCTTGGGCCCAGGCGGCGGCCGTTAACGTGCATAGTCTAAAGGACGGCCGGACAAAGGAGTCCTCAAGTCAACTGCTGAACACTACCAACCAGCAGGTGCTAGCCGAAAAAGCCCTTCAGCGGTATCTACACATCGTTCTTTCACCGGTGCCAGAAGAAGTTCGTGATGATCTTGGCGAGTTAATCAAAATCTTCGTTGAAACGTCTGTACGGTTTTACTCTAGTTGAACACGAGAAAACTGCCGTTCCGCATGTGCCTTACCCGCTTAGTAGTGAATGTGAATCAATGTAAAGCTTCAGCCCGCTATGAATGGAAGCTGGATAGCCGGAGCGCTCCCCATGTATTCATTGTGAACCCTAAGCTCATTTAATTTTCACCCAAATCGACCAAAATTTATGAATCTTCAACCTCATTCAATTAGCCCGGTTACTCAACAAAAAACGAGTAGGTCAGATCAACTAAAACCCGTAACGGCCAAACCAAAATTTATCGTGTCTCTAAGTAATCGGGGTAATCCGGATCTGGGCCAGTCACCGACTAAACCGCTGCCGTCGAGCCGGTGTTACAAAAAAGCTTGTCGTTCCGTACTGGAGGCCCGCCGGGTCTGTCTGGAATATATCAGTAAGCATCAATTAGGAGGTGGCCACTGGTGCGGAGGCCAGGTAACGAACGCGCTGGGACGACCTGTTGCCCACATCTCTTACAATGGACGGTTGTGGCAGCCCCAGTCAAACGATACCTTCCCTAAAAAACCGTACTTTCCCCTGATTACGTATGACCGCAAGCACTGCCGTCTAGTAGTTTGTTATAGTCATATTTATAAGGAAATAACGATTCGGGCCAAGGAATTATCCGGTGAGTTTAGGTTCATGGATCCTTTTGACGACAACCGGGGGTTTGTGCTTGTCTTTACGCCGGCGACGGTGGAGAATCTGATTATTGTGCAAATATATCCCACGCAGTACCAGGGTCGTCAAGGTTGGATTGCCACTACATCTGAGCCACTTGAGGAGTGCCTGGTTGAATTCCAGGCAGCCTAACTAGTGTGCACGTGTCAAAAATTTTTGACACCACCCGTACTTACCCGAGAATTAGCTCATAGCTACTTTCCCCAATCAATCAGCGGTCATGACAGTTTTTGACCAAGCAACCGAAGCGTTATGCGCTTTTCTGCCCACCTTATTTAAGTTACAGGCAGTTGTTTTACCATCAACAGATGAGGTTTACTGGCGATCCCGGTGGCACGAATGGGTTAATCCGCATAGTGGTGATTCTAAAGAGGAGTACGAACAAAAACGCATCCTTCAGCTACGATGGAATGAAGTATGGTATTATTATCAGTACCTGTTTACCCAGTCCTATCAGATTCCCGATAGAGCAAAATTAAAGACTCATTTAATGGCCTGCCAACAAACGGCTGAATGGTTTCTGGAATATATTCAGCGACAGAATCAAGTGATTCAGGAACCGCAAAATGAGAAGTTATGGTACGTACGCTATTCGATGTGGAATGAAACGGTACAGTACGGTGGTTTGGCAACCCTCACCCTTTGGCCAGCCAGTTGGCCACATATTCAGGAAGGATTACGACAACGGTTTGGGGCTCCATTGCCGCCAGTAACCCCTGTTGCCAGATACGTTGATACAAGGCAGATGAGTTTGTTTGATGTGCAGACCCATAGGAACCTAAGGGGCCTAAACAAGGCTTAAAGTCTGCCATATTTTGTACAGGTTAATAATAAGCCGCCTTGATTAAAAGCAGGGTGGTTTTTTTTGACGTGTACTAAGTATAACCTGTGCTTTTTTACTACACTATTTTATTTCGAAATTTAAAAAATAGTTAAAGCATCTCTTTTCATTCGTTGGGATTAAGGGGGAAGAGAGCCAATATAACGTATGTGTTATTCGGTTAAGCCTTTGTTCATCAGTAAAATAACCTGTATCTTTAATCTAGTAAAGGAGTAATTATTAATCATTAAATAGCTAGGATTATTTATAATTTAAATCGCTATTCATTTACAGACTACATCGGTAATGCTAAATCCGTAGAGTCCGAAAATCCATTCACGTCTGTTTCAGTGGCAGTAGATGAGTCGTATACCAATCCTACAAATCAGGAAAAGGTAGAGCGTGTCAAGTGGGTAGAGGTGCAGCTAAAGGGCACGGAACAACTACCATATCTAACCAAAGGCCGCCATGTACTTGTCGAGGGCCGACCAGTGGCTGATGCTTACCTGGATGGTGAAGGGAAAGCAACGGCAAAACTCATTGTTAAAAGCGCAGCGGTTACGTATCTCGACAAGAAGCCGGAGCTTCAGGAAGTGTAGTTGTTGGAGACTGGTCGGGATGAACCCAACGGCTTATCCTGACTAAACCTGGAGTTTTACCAGTACAATACGTAATCAATCCATACGCATGAAAAGGCTCATCGAACGTAATCTGAAATTCAGTAACCGGTACGCAGTCACGTCAATTTCTATTACAGGTATTAATTTGAACTGGTACTGCTGCGATAACTGTAATCGACAGATAGCCAACAAAGCGACAGTTCAGACTACTACGGGAGATCAGTATGTGATTGGTCTGGATTGTTTAAAGACGCTGGCCCAGGCAGGTGTACTGGATAAGAGCGACTACCTGCAAAGCCAAGATGATATTGCCAATGCACAGCTGGTAGCCAGCCTGGTTGGTTTTGCCAATGATGGAGGGACTGTTGAAAAAGACCTCATGTACGTAACCGTTACTAAAGGTCACAAAACCAAACAATGTTTTTCCCATCTGGTGCGTCAGTATGCACCCGTGTTTTTTGAGCGAATCACCCAGAATTAACGCTTGTCTTAATTGGTTTACATTATACTTAATCAGACCTGTTTACGGTTAAAGCGTTAAATGCTTAATTGTCACAGCAAATTGGGTTAATCGCTTTCCGAAACTAACTTCGTTGGAGAATGACCACGAAAGGAGCTTTTTCGTTTGAGAAAGAATGATCTATTTTCCTATATTTGAATATTATTTTAAGTTTGCGAAACCAATGCAGATTCGCTTGTGTTCATTGAATAAGCAAGTAAGACCCTTTTAATATGTTAACCGATCGCTCTGTATCGCAAGCGGCTAAGGTGAGCTGCAACGATTTTGTTTTTCCCGTAAACGCCCAGTTGGGTGACTATTCGTTCGGTTCTCAAGCTACTGTAGGCAGGAATCCTACTGGATGTCCTAATTAAGACAAATAGCTTTAATAGAAATAACGAACTCACCCAGCCCCAACCGGCTGGTTTTTTTATGCCCTTTTCTGAAGCTCTATTAGCGCCTCAGGGGGAAGGAATTCAAAAAAAGGAGTAGGAGTGAGGGGAAGCAAATGGAGGGCTTAAATGCGTTGCATGAGCGTTAAAGCTTGACAGTTGATGTAAGCTTGTGTATCTTTCGATTAAGTTCAATAGTATTTTATCTCGTACCGTTATGTTTATCTTTGGATTATTTGCCGTCGGTGGATTTTTAGCTGTAACAGGCTTTATCAGCTTGGTTGTAAATGCTATCAAACCGGATGTACCTCGTAAGTCGCGTCGTTAGTCAGGGTTAACGCCTTATATTTGGCTGGCGCTCGCTGCTCAGGCATTTGTGTATACGAACGTGACTGGAAGGTGTTGACAGCTAATTCCCATTTATTGACCCAGGCCCTCGTGCTCGGGTCAATTTGTTTTACCCATACGGTTTCAATGAATCGATTGTCTACGAATTATTACCTGGAGGTTGCTCAGACATTTCTTCAACTAGAGGAAGATCTAAGGTCGCTGCTGGTTAACTCATCCTACTACGAATTTGAAGCCTACAAATGGGCATCGATGGCCGCTTACCAGAATAAACGAAATGGACATACACGGTTTACGATGGAAGAAGTAGCTGCCATTGTGAAAGCAACTCCAGCGCTGGAAGATCGCTTACCAGTTGTTATTAATTATGATAAACTTCGGCGCCGGCTAGCCGATGATATACTGGCAACTCAAATTCAACTCAAGCTTCTGTTCGATAAAACTCCCAAACAGCCAGCAATTGTTACAACCTGGAAGGGTCCCGCCGTAATCTCTTATAATCAATTTATTCTCCGGGTACTTGATTATGCCCTTTGGACTCCCAGTGAAATAAGCGCCGTTGTCACTCGGTTAGAAGAATATGGCCAGGCCCTGATCAGACTGGCCAACCCCGCCGACCACTTTATTGCTGAACCTGATCCCTCGGTTCAGGAAAGTAATCGCGCCCGGTATGGAAAGGGAAAAAACAAAAAAAAGTCAAAGGACGCACGCTGACTTTATAATTCATTTCGCGCTGATTCGAACCTACAAGCGCAGATAATGGATCCAGGTTTAAAAATGGTCAACCTCCATTTGTAAAATATCTGCCGTTGGAAAACCAAAAGATTCAATAAGTACGTTTTCTGCGACTGTTTTTCCAACCTAGTTCGAGAGCAGTATTTCTAAAATTTCCTGCAGCTGCTTGAGCGCTGGCCTTAAAAAGGTTTGTGCTATACCCGATGTATAAAAATGGGTGGTTGTAAGCAAACCAGTGTACCAGTTTTCAGCATCATATCTGGCAGTAAACAATTGTTGGTACAGGAGTAAAGCCTGGTTTGTCATTCGCGCAAATTTATCGTTACTTCCTTCTCATACCTGATGATTGATTTCCCATAATTCTTCATCTAATTGCCTATCTTCCCGAATCAGGGCCGTGAGGGGAAGCGCAGCTAACAAGGCAAATCGCTCTGGTTGTAAGGTGATGGCCTTTGGGCAGGTAAGAATACACCTACTATAATATGTAAGTCCGCCTTGGGAAACGAAGGTCAACGCGTTGGGTTGTGAATCGTTGATTAAGGCACGATAAAGACTTTGAAAACGCTGATACTTAAGCTGAATCAATTCATCATTAATAAGCACTTTGATGCGGGAAGATTTACTTAAAAATTCGCCTGACTCGTTAATGTGCTTCATCGGGAGGCCGTACAATTGACTCAGTCGTGCTTCGCAAGAAGCTAACCCTTCAAGGCGACTTTGCTCTTTATAATAGGTCGATGGATTGAACAAAAATGTCCATGGGGAAAGAGGCTTGTTGGCTTTAGTTAATACCTGATTTGTTAAATCAATTTCGTCTTGCACGCTTTGTGCATCATACCCGAAGCCTCTGGCTTTAATCAATAGGTCATTCAGGAACAACTGCTCAATTTCCGTATTCAAACGGTCGAGATCACGCTGCAGATCAAAAGCGTAAAACAGTAACTCATCAAATCGATACAGGCGATTTTCGGGCATGGCGCTATGGGTTGTATATGAAAAGAAAGACAATCAACCAGATCAAACTTATACGATCAGATGGTTACTGGGCGTTGGTCGTCACGGTTAAATTGAGCGTTTGGCTCACATTATTCTGATCCGTAATGATCAACTCAAAGTTGTTGGAGCCGGCCACCGACGAGGTAAAGCGTAAGGTGGGTGTTAGCGTTTTTAGCGCGGTTGCTTTATTTTCGACGACATTGGTATAATCAATATACAGCGTACCGGGCGTATCCGTTTGATTACGCCAACGTAGCGAATACTGGCTTAAGCTCGTCAGTCGCTCGGGCGTAATGGTGATGCCAAACGTCGCGGGTGCACCAACTTTAACGGCCGTCGGCAACGGTTCATTAGTGATGGTAAAGGGAAACTGAGTCTGAATAGTAAGAGAATCCGTATTACAGCTCAGCATGAGTAGACTTACTAGCAGGGACAATAAGAGTGGTCGCATTGGCGTAAGGGCTTAATGTTTGAAAAAACTGAATCGTACTCCGATCGTACCATACGTACGAAAGCTGCCAACTTCTGAATAAGGTAACCACCGCTCCGAAACGGCTAGAAACAACGCGGTTCGTTCCAGAAAGTATAGTTCTCCCTCCAGACCCGTCTGCAGCCCCATCGTGCCCGTCGACCGATTCAGGATTGTACCTTGGGCCAATTCCAGGTTATTACGATTGACCGTTTCAACGCCTACATTAGCCCCAATCAAAGGCATGATGTAGTAGTTTCGGCGCAGGTCATGAAACGTTACGGGAGCCCAGTCGAAGGAAAGCAGATGCCGCTCTGTCATCAGCCGGTCATCAAAAAACTGGTAAAATTTCCGGTCATACTGATAGGCAACCTTCCAGTACGTTTCGGTTTTGGTGTAGCGAACCAGGTCCATACCGCCAGCATAACCCTGGCCATCGCCGTTGAGGGGTTTAGCCGGAAATTTATCAACGATGCCTACGTAAGGCGTGAGGGCCAGCTGTCCTTTGATATGACGCTGAGGAAAGGCCTGGTGAAAGGAAATCACCAGCAGGAAACTGAATAGAATGAGTCGCAGGTTCATAATTATAGCTTATCAGCGTTCATGATGTCTTCGTTATTGATGACAAACGAGAGGGTACGTCCCCCGTTTATCTCCCCGGCCATGACCAAAATCCGTTTCTCGTCGGGAATAGTAAATTTTTGAAAAGCAAATACGCGCTCGACGGCCATATGCCCCTTAATTGTCTTGATTGCGTCGTTGTAGACATAAAAAGGCAAAACTTCTACTTCCTGAAGCGATGAGCGTTTAGCAACCGTCTTGTCGACGACAAAAAATCGGATGTAGTCTACGTCATAATTGATGTTAGACTTATTTTGAATGTTTATTTTATAATAAATGACATTATCCTTGACGTACACACCCCTCAGGGTTGCTTCCATGCGGTTGGCCTCCATGCCCAGATGCCGGATGTCACGGCTCTTTTTAAGAATCGTCGTGCAGTTATAGACCACCTCAGACTGCGTAGCGTTGACGCCCGAAAATTGAATGATACCGCCTTTGGGATCCGATCCGTTGATCGATACGTTACTGGCCGATTTACTGATGGTTTCACCCGTCAGCGTGTTAGCAGCCAGGTTTAGCGCCAGCACCGTGGGTTGCTCGTTGTAGTTGGCCACGAATGACCAGAATTTTCCATCCGTCGTGATAACTGAGAAGTTGGTTTCATTAAAACCGTTGCGGGTAGCCTTGACCTTCAGAACATTCTCAACCTCACTTGCTTTGTCAGCGATAATATCCCGACTGCCTAAATCGACAGAACGAATCGTGGTAGGGAAAATGACCGATACCGTCTTGTTGAAGGGCAGCTCCACGTAATACGAGCGTACAACATTATTTTCCTGAATGGGTATCGCTGGGGCAGACGGAGTAATGATGGTCGAAATAGGGGAGGGTACTGACGGCATTTCCCCGACTGCCTTGGCTGGCACTGATTGGCTCGTATCAGCTACCGTTTTATGGAAAACTGTTTGGGCAAACACCGGCGCGGTGTTCAAACCTGCGAAAAGGAGTACATTAATGATGGAAATCTTCATAGTCCGAAATAGATTTTAGTTTTTTTATTGAAATTTTATTTTGAGTAGATCAAAAAAATTACTGGTTAGATGAATAATCATACCGACCGCCGGGCGTATTGATAGACGCTGGATAGCCATTTGGCGGGCGATTCACCGGATAATTTTGGGGAGCCTGCTGATAATTTGAATTGGTAGTAGTCGGAGTTTCCGTCTGACGCAGATAAATAATGTGGTTGTTTTTCAGATGAGCCCGCTGAAGCGTTGTTTTTTTGGTTGCAATGGCTCGAACGCCCTGAATGCCGGCCTGCGCTGCGGATGCACCGGCCATTGCCGCTACATTACCAGTTGTTGCGCCATAGGTGTTCATGTTGATGTTGCCTACACTCTGACCCAGGGCTTGACGGGCTTCGGGCAACCCTTGAATTTCGGGTACATACACGCCGGCGATCCCGTCGATGTCAAGGGCCGTCATGTTAACGGGAAAGATATGATCTTCATAAACCACATCCGTAATTTTTATCTGAACTCGCTGCGTAGAGAAACTGCCTATTCCAAACAGAAGTGTATTTTCGGGAATAACAACTCCCCGTACTTTGATGGACTGTAGCAGCCGTAATTTGATTCGGCTACCGCTCATTATATCCTGATTTCCGTACACCATTGCCCGAATGGTGCCGACTTCAGCTTCCAGTAGTCGGCGTTCGTTTTTTTTCTGATCTTCAGAATATAGTCCATAAAAGGTATTGCCCCCCTCTGAGCGGCCGTTCAGTGAACTGATTACTTCAGACTGATCAACTTTGTAAACGGTTCTTTTTTCTTCCTCCGCAGTTTTTTGATTCGCTTTATCCCGGTTGTATTGCTCCAGTAAGCCCGTTAACCGCTCCTGCTTGCGAAGCGCCTCTTTGTATTCCGCCTTTTTACGCTCCTCCTCACCAGCTGACACCGTACTCCGACGTTCGGATGGTTCGTCAGCGAGCATCACATCCTTTTCCGAAAGAGGAGGTCTATTAACAGACGACCGAGATCCACCTGGTCGGAGTGACTGTGGCAATGACGGATTCCCCCGACCATAGCCGGCCGATACTTCGTTGGGACTAGTCGCGGGGTTGTACGTGGAATCAATACGCCGTAGGGCTTTTGGATCATGAACAGGTCGATATTTCTGCCCATACATATACCCATCTAATTCACCTGGTACGGTTGGGTTCATGGCCTTACCCGCAGCAGCAATGGCGGTTTCCGAGCTTGGATTGCGGTCCAACGCTTGCTGCTGTAGATCCAGCCGATTATTAGCATGGGAGGTATCGGTTCGAGCCAGAGGAACGGTACTATTTATAGCTGAAACGGGCTGGTTAGTAACGGCCGACGAGGTATCATCTTTCAGTACGTACCACAGAAACAGACTGGTAACAATCAAAAGCACCGGAAGGCTCATCAAGAATTTCTTGTCCTGGAACAAATCCTTGATTGATTTTTTTTCTTGCGTATCCATAGGGACTTAACGGGTAGGCGTTAATTTGTGAGTATGTAATTCGTTCATATAAAGCTGGTGGTGCGCTGTAGAGTCCCCTAGCCTGGCTGGGGAGTACTCTTTAGCTGACGCTGGAGAAGGCTTTAACTGTTGACTTAAATTCGCCAACAAGACCACAAACAAACTGCCAAAGAGCAGCAAGACCTCTCGTTTGCGCTGGGTCAGCGGTCGTTTTTCCCACACTCTTATCCAGCGCGTGAATTGAATCAGGCTGTAGCGCCGAATGAGAGCCACTTGATGAACCGGATTGCGCAGGTGTAATTTCATTAGTAAGTGCTCTGGTTATTTCGGTTAACCGTTTCGATGTCCGTGTTATCAACCGGCAGAAACCGTTCGATCTGAAATCCGTGGGGATTGTTATCGGTCCGCGCAACATCAATCAGGTAGCCTTCAACGACCAGATTTCGAACGGTTATTGTCGTTTCCCGAATTAGAATTTCCCGGCCTTTAGCCCGAAACTTATATGGGCTCTGCGTGAAGTCTACTATAATGTTGTTCTTGTCAATTTCGACTTTCTGATGCACATTACCCTGAATCAGGTTTTGGTAATAGCCCTTCTCGGACAAGTCTTTATACAGCCGCCCGACGGATTCGTCCCCCAAGTAAGAAGCCTCTTTAATGCTATTTTTGATTTGGTTTTCGTCGGGCTCCAGTTCAAAGAAAGCTTTCATAAACACGCGGATGTGATCACGAGCTTCAGCGGGACGGTTCATATTGTGTTCCTGAGCCATGGCCAGCATAATGCTTTTGCCCCCGTCCATCACGTAAACCTTTTGCCGGGATTTCTCAACGGCATCAAACGCCCAGAAACTGATAGCTGAGGAAAATCCCAGACAACCGATAATAACCACAAGCATAAATAAACGCATCAGGCTAAAGCTGGTGTCTATATCCTTAAGGGACTTAAAGTTTGGTGCTTCCATAATGAAAATGATTGATTAAAGCGTTAAAAAAGTTAAATGGAACTAACCGGAGATGGTATGGATGAACCCGCTCTGGCGACGCCGGACACGCCACCGGTGGCCGCGCCAACTACGGCGCCAGTACCTGCACCCATTGCCTGACCACCGCCTGCCAGACTTTTCACGGCTGAATCAGCCCCCGCCGATTCAATCACCCAGGAAGCTACTTTGGGTACCATAAAGTAGGCTACCGTACCGATGATGTAGAAAACGATCAGGCCGAAGTCGGAAGACGAGAATGAATCCTTAGGGGTGTTGACAATCTGAACGATGTCCGCTTTAAGCATGACAATGTGAATTTCTTCCAGAATGCCGCCCAGTACGTTGACAATTGGTATCCAAAGCAGTAAGTGGATCACCCGACTAATCCAGGCCGCCAGCCCCCCGTAAAACCATTCGAAGCAGGCTAAGCCAAACGTAATAGGTCCCATGATGAGGAGAACCAGTAAAAAAAACGTCATCAGAAATTTAATCGTTAATGACGCCACGTTATAAGCCAGTTCTCCCAGCGTTAAGAGAAACTCATCAAAGTATTTCTGGATAGCATAGGATATTGCATTTGAAGCATACACACTTATCGAACCCGCCGGTAAATAATCCATCAACTTCTCGTACATAGTCAACTCACCATCACCATTCAGATCCGGGTTGGCATTGATGATATCCTTTTTCTTTTGTTCCAAGGCCTGGTCTTTTTGATCGTTAAGTTGTTGGACTAGGGCAGACTTGGAGGTAACCAGGGGCTTGGTTCCTTCATTAAGGTAACCCGACAGGGTAACGATGGAGCCGGCAATATTACCGTAGAATAGCAGGCAAAGCCCCATGGCAAATGGCCGCATCAGACCATATATGTCGACCTTTTCGTTCCGGGCCAAATGCGCCCACACCCGGTAGAAAATGTATAAAAGCGATCCAAGACCGCCAATAGCCTGCCCTAAATCAATAAACGTTGAGTAATCATCGGCCATTGATTCGAGTACGGCAGCTAACGCTTTCTCCATTGAATCCATACGAGTAATAGGCTCTGGTTAAAGTTTAGTGGAGGGTAGGGAGATCTGCTGGGAATAGCTTTTCTGATTCAGCTTTCTGAACTTGTACTTCATGTTTGCGTTAGAGCTCGCAACGATGGCCATCAAGGCCCGCTTGCGCTTCATCACTTCTTTTGACACCTGTTGACGTAACTTCATCCGTTCGTAGGGAGTCATCGCTACCAGTTCGGTCGACGTCCGGTCGGAGGGGTCAAACTCCGCTGACGACAAGGCTTGTTTTGACCTCAGCGCATCCCCATTGTTCAAGTCGATAGCGGCCGCCGTCATCGCAAACGTTAGGGAAGGATCGACACCCTGTTCAAAAATTTTCTGATTCGAGGAAGGGTAGTAGTATACACCTGTCACCTTGGCGAAGTCGCCGAACAGGGTGGTAATATCCTGTTTCAGACCCGCATTTCGAATGCTGTTTTTAATGGCCTCACCCTGACGAGCTTTGGAAGCGAATTTTTCGTACTGCACTGCGTACTCCTGATACTTGGACTTGATGTTACGTGACATCGCGTCCTTCATCAAGCGCTTGACCTTGTCAATCTCTTCCGCCAATTCGTTGTTTTTCTCGGAGATAAAGGCATCGTACAATTCCATCGTCACCGGTACCCCCACCGGGGCATAAACCAGCGCTTCACCCACCGCTTCGGCAATGGCTTTACGGATTTCTTTCTCTACGTATTCGCTGATTAAATCGCCTACGTTTAGATCGTACCCGCTAATGCCAGCCATCATTTCTCCAGGACCGGCTTTTAACAGATTGTCAATTTCACGGGTGACCCAGCCTGTACCCGTCGACGTATTGTAGAGTGTATTGGGAGCGGGAATGTTAGTATTTTGCGCCCGGCAGAGGGGTGGTCCACTCAACCCTGTTACCAATAGGCAGACCAGTGTTGTCTTTATGTTCGCTTTCATACGAATGTTAGGTTACGACGAAGTAGTATTAATAGCTTTTAGGGGCAATACCGATCGTACGGTTGAGCGTTGTATTCTTATCGTATAGATTGCCCAGGGTGGTATTATGGGCTAATTGCCGCACCCGGTAGGCATAGGCATTCACGATCTGAGATCTGACGGCCATGAGCGTTTTTAAGCGGTCCGAAATTTCTTCCTTAGCGCCGTCGAGCACATTCGCACGCTCGGCATCGGACATCCACACTTCCCCCGAATTCGATAAGTTACAGGCTGTCTTTACGTCATCAACGATGTCATCCGTCTTTGCCAGTTCACTCAGCGTTTGACTCATTACGGACTGTTCACTAGCGGTAAAGAGTCGACTTTGCACGACTTTATTGACACCCTGCTTCACCTTAACCAGCTTGTCGAGATCTCCTTTCAGGTTTAAATTATTGTAGTAATCAACAAACCCGTTTGACAGCGTAGTAGCCGCCCGTTTCTCTTCGTAACCAACCTTGTACTGCTGATAATTTATTTTCTGCAGTTTTGAGTGAGCATCCTTTAACATGTCCTTCAGCTTTTCTACTGATTTGACGGGCGATACGCCTAAGGCATCGGCCACTGCACCGATAGCCATATTGATAATAGCATCTTTAATGCCCTGCATGATATCCTGTTCTGACTCCCCTAAAATGGATTCAATTTCGGACTGCAGGGAAGAGCCTCCACCAGTTGGGGTCAACTGATTCGGCAAGGATTGGGCCAGTAGTGTTCCGGGAGCCAGAAGAATAGCCAATCCCGCTGCCAGCGAAAAGAAGCGTTTACTAATTACGTTCATGATATAAGCTGATTAAGATTACTAAAGTGAATCTTTGTCCATAGCCACTTGCTGACGAATAGCTGAATCCCAGTCTCCACCGTTAACAAGCACGCGATCGGTGATTTTCTTTTTTTGCGTTTGTTCGGTGGTGAAGGCGTACTTTTCGGCTGCAGAAGCTTCTAGTCCATAGACTGCACAATGATCACCCTGAAAAACCGCAAATTCCTTATATATAGGACCGGGCCGATTATCCCGATTAATGGAAAGTGCCAGGTTCTTTTGCTTAGGCGTCAGCGATAAAAATTCCTGCACCTTATCGAACTTATTGGCATATTCCCGCATGTCCATCAGTATCTTGGTGGGCGCATTATTAATAATGGTATCCTTGATGATGGGCGATGAGGTTAGATCATCGACCTCCTGGGTCACGAGCCAGGCTTCGCCAAAATGTTTCCGTACCGTTTTATAGAGGTACAGAATATACTCAGCCATGTTGGGCCGCATAATCGCTTTCCATGCCTCTTCGATTAGCATTATTTTACGAATACCCTCCAGTGTACGAAGCTTGGTGATGTAGGTATCCATAATAATAATCGTGATTATGGGCATAAGGACCTTGTTATCTTTGATATTATCCAATTCGAAGACCACAAACCGATCGTTAGTCAGATCAAGATTTGTTTTCGAGTTGAGCAGATAATCATATTCCCCACCCATGTAATACGGTTCCAGACATAACCGAAAAGAGTCAAAATCAAAATTTCGTAAGTTGACCTTCTTATCATCCAGAATTTTTTTGAAACCGGTATTGATGTGTTCGAAGAAAGTATTGAAACAAGGCTCTATGTTATGATCTGCGTCGAGCAGTCGGAAATAACTGAAGACACATTCACCGATTAGTGTCTGTTCCGCCATAGATATGGGGTCGTTCTCTTTTTTCCACAGCGTAGTGATGAGCCCCTTTATGGCTTCAATTTTCTCCTCCTCAGGGTACCGTCGTCCATCAATGTAAAAAGGATTAAAATGAATGGGTTTTTCCCGTGAGTAAGTCAAGTACTTCCCCTTCATCATCTGGCATAATCCCAGGTAACTATTTCCTACGTCGACAATGACAACATGGGAGTCCATCATTAAATAAGAACGAACCAAATGGTTTGTCAGGAATGATTTGCCGGAGCCACTAGGGCCAATCACGAATTTATTCCTGTTGGTGATGATCCCCTTATCCATTGGTAAATCTGAAAGATCTACAATAATTGGTTTGCCATACACCCGTTCACATAGGCGTATTCCTTTCTCCGAAAGAGAATCAGTGTTCAACGACTCCTGATTCAGCATGCAGCAAGCCTGGGGAATAAACGTTTGAAATTTCTCCTCCGATGGCAGGTCCGCAGCATTGCCAGGAATGGCTGCCCAGAATAAACTCATTCCTTCAACCGCCGAACTCTCACGGGGACGAATACCCATTTTAGCGATTGCAGAGGTTGTTAAATTCCGGATCGCGTGCATCGACGACCGGTCATTGGTCCATACCATTACATTAAAATGCGTTCGAACGGGTGGGTAGCCCGTATCAGCTTGGTATTCCAAATACTGGGTAATCTGACGAGCATTCGATTCATTGTTTTTTGAGAAGGATGACAATGCCGTCATCTGGGTCATCCGCTGCTCTAGTTTCGGCAGTATATCATGCTTGTTCTCTTTGAAGATGTACTGATTATACACATGATTAACTTTCAGCATTAGATTTACCGGATAAGCAAAACATACGGAAACCGCTGAATTTTCGGTAGAAAGTGCATCAACTTTAGAGAATGTATACACTTGTTCGGGCATATCATCCACGTCAGTTAGTCCATAAAACTGAATAGACTTATTGCCTAATGACAATTCCGGATCGCGCATAAGATCGCAGAGAGGAACAACCGGATCGCGCATTTCTAAACCCATGTAGCGTTCCAGCAATCCGGGTTTGCCCGTTTCACCGCAGAGGTCGTCGTCACGCAGCCGGGTTAGCTTGATCTTGCGAGTTGACTCTAAAATGGAAACAAACTGCTCCAGACTAGAAAAAAACTCGTTTAGAACCTTTCGATCCGTAATTGTTCTGGGGAGAATCTTTCCCGTGGCAAGCGTAGTCTGGAGGGAGGAGATATCCTTTCGGTTTGGATGTGTTTTGGTAATATTGACGAAGCAATTGTGGTACAAAAAAGGGCGCTCGTTAAAATGTAGCTGTCCCGCCTGATCAAGATAATTATCAACCGAATAATCTGGCTTATACTTTTCCTCCGTATACCAATCTTGTTTGTGAATAATCACATTATCCGGTAAGACGCTAATGGCCTTTTCCCAACTCTGAATCAGATCCTTAAACTCCCCGCTTTCCAACCGGTCCCGGCCGTGCATTTGTACATTGCCAGTCAACGTATAAATTTCCGGTAACGATACCTTATATACGACAGTAATATCGCCGTACCCAGATATTAAACAATCGTGGTAAACGGATTTAATTGGAAAGACTTTTAGTAAGTCTGTTGCTTTAAACACCATATTGCATTTGAGATTTCAGTGAAGCGATGTCAAACCGAGGACATCCTTATTTCTTCGTCGATTGGCGTAAAGCCTTGTAAACCGACGAATCGCGCGCAGTAATTAGTGTCGGCATCCGTTTGTGAGCCTGATTTTTTTTGTATCCTCGTTCACCGTGCTTTTTCGATAAGCCAACCAGTTTCGTGTACAAAACCATGACCAGGGTCAAATAAATACCAAAACCGTACATAGGAGTAAGGCCCGAAATACCGCAGATAATGGCCGTCAAAATAATCATGATGACGGCCCCCGCCCCGAGGATTGTTAAATACTGCATACCCCGGATGCCCATCACTTCCGGAGGACGATCAACGCCCTTGTTAACTTTGTACATGATCTACTTAGAGGGTACCAAAAATTCCTGATTCTAAAACTCCTAAAACAAGGCCCCCAAAAAACAGAGAACCAATCCAGTAAAGCGCTAACCGTTGTGTATCAGGATCGCCGGCCTGCCACCGTGAATAGACGGCGATTGCTCCCAAACAGGCGTAAATGCCAAAAAAGGAAAACATGATTTTGGTCATATGGGACCACCCGTTTCGGATTGCTGTATTCGAAGTACCTAATTCAGAAGCCAGTTCAGACGATGAATGAGGACGGTAAATAACATCAAGTACCGATGGAAAAAGTGCAGTAATAAAAACGGCGCTTGACCAAATGATCAATGAGCGTTTTGCATCATGATCTCCATGCGAGAACTTCGAGAATACCTCAGTTGCGCCGATGACGGCACAAATCCCCGCTACCCACATGCCTATAGGCTTGAATTTTTTATAGACGTCCGAAACTTGTAACGTGGCGCTTGAAACATCAGCCCCACCCGCCACAGCGGGTAGGGCGATGATCAGTAGTAAGGCTAGTAGCAAAAGCGACGGAGTGTAGCGGTGCCAGTTGGTATGCATGTGCTGAAAATGAATTTTGATTAATTAATTTAAAATTCATTTCGACCGCTCAAAAAATTAAGCTACGCCGAAAACTGCTTTGATAACTAACAGGACTAGGCCAGCAAAGATGAGCGCGCCAAACCAGCTAGCCGCAGATTTACGGGTATCTGGATCACCATTCGACCATTTACCGTACACGGCAATGGCGCCAACAACAGCTACAATAGCCATAACAGCGAGCATAATCTTGGAAACAGGAGCAAAAGAGGCCCGGATCTCCGTATCCGCTCCAGTTAAAGCAGAACTCACGGTTCCAGAGGCATACGTTTGCAAAACAGTCACCAACACGAGTGCCAAAGTAGCCGCTAAAACACGACCGTTTTTGCTAAAGAAAACTGATTTTTTCATGAAAATGGAAATTGATTGTTGTTGAAAATTTATTTTGACGAACTAAATTACAAATTAAAATGAACACACAAAAAAACTTTTTTAAACTTTCGAAAACAAGTAGGTCAATCTAGTACACTAAACGTACGCAGCTTCATCGACCATATCGGTCACTTCGCCTTCTTCCTCATTGGCTTCTTCATCTTCCTCCTCCTCCAGGCCCATACTCTCACGCTGCACCTGCATGAATAAATGGGCGTAATCACTGGGCTGCTCGGGTTTCAGGACGTTGTTTAACCGGGTAACTACGTTTTTATCGTTGATCATGCCATAGTATCCAAGAACGGCAGTGAATTGAGTACATAATTCTTCAACTGATTGTCTAGACTGTTTTCGTCTTACTTGTCTTCGGATATCATCTAGTATCGATTCCACGGTTTGGAGCTGAGAAAAGTACTTATCAAGCGGCACGTCGGTTGCGGCCGTTTCTTCGTCTATTAACTCGTCCAGCGAAACTTGCTCTATTCCGTTATCTCCCTCTGTCGGTAAATCAAGCGGAATCACAAATTCATTGGGTTGCGTTAATGACTCCCCTTCAGGATACGAATTGAGTTGATCACTAAACGTGTTGAGTACGACTCCTTCTGACCCGTTTATCAATTCATCATCAACATCCTGGTCTCCATCTTCTGGTTCGGTTGAGTCAGGGTCCGATTCTGTAGCATCAGGATTAAAAGAATAATCTGGCTGATCGCCCGCTCGCTCACCCGGCTCATCCCCGAACTGGGTGAATTCGGTTGTCGAAGAGTTTTTAGTTGAGGCGTCGGGATTTTCCAGAAGTTCATGTTCCTGAATACCTTGGCTTTCCACTGGGGGAGGGGCAATACTTTTGACAGGTTGAGACACATCAAACACCGTTCTTGACTTACCCAATAATGATACTTCCTCGACTGGCTGGGCGACAGGTATTAGCTGGTCTGCTTTAGCCGGATCACCAGAAGTGGGACCGGACTGCCACCGTACTTTAGGCAGAGTAAATTCCAGACGATTTTTTAGCAAAATCTGGGCTAACCAAATCACGCCAATTATAAATAACAGGTAGGCTATTAACATAGCAGTAGGGCGTTAATCGTTGATTTGTTGGGTTAACAGGCTCAATAGCTGCTGGTCAATTTGCTTGATGTCCGAGGCATACTGCTCAAAATGATGATGCAAAATATTATCGACTATTGCCTGAAGGTTAATCCGACGATCTGTATGTTCACAGTACAGGACCAATCGACTCAGTATTTTGGCATGCGCTTTTTTAAGATAGATTCGTTGATCCCCTGGATTGAAGGGATGCTGATCAGTTTTGGCTAAAAAGCCTTCTTCATAAGGTCCAGCCAGCTTTTTTGGTTTAGCGGTTGTGGAAGCAGGCTTTTTCGAGATGGCAATCCCTTCCGTCTGCTTACCACTAATTGATTTGACCGATTCTACTGGTTTTGCAAGAACCGGATGAATAATTGAGTGATCATTCCCTGGCTTCTCGGATTCAACTCGAGTCTCTTCCTGAACCTGCTCAAACCTATCAGGCGTTTCATCCATACTGCTTTCCCGTTGCTGGCCATCGGAAATTGTCTCAGTAGGCAAGGTGATAGTAGGCTGCTGGAGAAATTTATCAAAAGCCGGCGGGCGAGTCGACATGAATCCTGCAGCCAAGTCATCTAAGGCGTTTTTTCGATTACCTGCCATAAGTTGTTGTGATTAAATGGCCTTAGGGAACGGGTTGGGTTGCCGTATGGATTGAATTAATTACCGCATGGTTAGGGGCTTTATTCATCAGTTCATCCACAATAGGTTGAGCAACGTGTTTTAGAGGAAAGATGGTGGATATTTGCTCGGCAATTGAACTTCCCGCTTCTCTTAAGACCGACTCAAAAACGTATACCCCTTTTTCCTTTATAGCAGCTTCGAGCTTCTCTTTAACTTTAATTTTGTGGGGCGTTTTAAGCTTAGTCCAGATAGCACTAATTGGCATCGCTGAATTATGGAGTTGATAAAAATCTATAGTATCCATGCCGGCCACAAACGATTTAAACTCCAGTTCGAATGGAATAACAACCTGATCAATTTGCTTGGCCAGTAACGCAAAATTATCGACGTTGAGCGTGCCTGGTAAATCCAGAAAAATAACATCGAGATTAGTTGAGGTTCTAATATGCGGCAACACGCGAATTAAATCATCCATCGTCATGATTTCAATTGGATAAGGAACAATCCCTAGTTCGGCCATAGATGCTAGTAAATCCGCACTGGTTATTGAGGGCAATAAATCACGTTGCCGACTTCGGGAAAAACTGTGCTGGGGAAAGTCAGCATCAATGACGAGCACCTTGACCTGTTGAGAGAAGAGATAGGTTGCCACTAATTGAGTTAGGGTTGTTTTGCCAGCTCCTCCCTTCTGAGAGGAGAAGGCAATTACTTTTGTTTGTTCCATAGTTAAATGAAATTTAAATAGTGATTTGACAAATATATTGAAATTGTGAAAAACAAAACCTAATTAAACTGATATAAAATTTCATCTATTTATTCTTATAAAATTAGCTGATAACATAAAAGTCATATAATCAATCAGTTAACTACCTGCTTACCCGCAGTACTGCAGTCCTGTATACCCGCAGTACCGTTTACCCGTCTACCTTTCATACTTATAACCCGCTCACCCGTTAACCTTATATCCCGTCTACCCGTAGTCCTGTAAACCCGTTAACCTGCGGTCTTGTATACACGTATACCCGTCTACCCACAGTACTTCTAACCCGTTAACCCGCAGCACTGTTAACCCGTTGACCTGCGGTACTTCTAACCCGTTAACCTGCGGTACTTCTAACCTGAAGATCTGTCTACCTGCTTACCCGTCTACCCGCTTACCCGTCTACCCGTAGTCCTGTAAACCCTAAGTACCGTTGTCCAGTATACCCGTTTACCCGTGATCCCGCAGGTACTATTGATTATTATTATAACTATCTGTTTATTAATGAGTTATTGAAATGAAAGATATGGTATTTTGTGTTGACATTACATACTCGATGTATACTTGCCAGTCACCAGTCGGCCACTTGATAAGACTGAATTATAATGGTGCTAGTACTTATAGCTATTACTAACCGGGTTAACTAAATAAGCTCAAAAGGCTAAATGTATATTTTATTTAGAGAAACTATATTTTATTTCAAAAGTCGCCTATCTTCGCCAGAAATCCTCTTCGTGAGAAGAGAGCAAGATATGTTTTCTTATTAACAAAACTCCGGCTATCGCCTTCGTTTTGCTCCTAAGAAAACGGTCTTGCCCTACGGGGTCTCCAGCGAAAAAAGCCCTACGCTAACGCATCCGGGCTTTTTCGAGTCAATTCAGCGAGTTAACACATCGCTGTAGGAAGAATTCATTCGAGAAAAAGCAGGTAAAGGCGACAAAGCAGGAAAAAATATGGTCACCAAATCAGAAACTTCAAACGCTGATCAGCAAAAAAAACGAAATAAAGGCGGTAGACCCAGCAAGGTGGCTGATGAAAAGATTGATAAAATAAAGTGCATCGCAACCACCGAAGCCGAACAAATCCGGTTAAACCGGATTCACAAAATCTACACTGCGGGTCAAACAAAGTCGTTTAGTGTATTCGCCAAGGAGGTAATTTTTGCCTTGGAAACCTCTGCTACCCTACCGAGTACGCCTAGTAAAGACCCTACCTATATCAACACGATCATCATTCAACTAACGCAAATACGGCAGGACATACGATCAGTAAACACCTTGCATAACCAGGTAGTCAAACGAATTAATAGCTTGTTTGTGGCCGCCGAGTTAAAAAAGGAAGTGCAGGAGACCAACGATATAATCAAACAGTTGGCTCCCTTGATGCAACGGTTAACCAGCCTGTTGGATGAGTTAACCAGAGAGCAAAGTGGAACGGCTAAATAGATAAACTAAACGGTTTGAAAGCGAATGATAGTCAGAATCAATACGGGCAAAAAGCCGGCTGGTGCCGTTCGATATAATGAAGAAAAAGTGTCCAACGGACAGGCTCATTTAATTGGGGTTAGTAACTATCCAAAAGATAATCCGGATGAATTAAGCATGCGATCAAAAATAGCCATGCTAGAAACATACGCCGGTTTTAATCAACGCGTGTCAAGCCCAACATTGCATATATCAGTTGCCTTTCATCCGTCGGAGAAATTGGATGATGAACAGCTAAAAAGGATGGGGGAGGAGTATATGCAAAAAATGGGGTATGGTAATCAACCCATGTTAATTTACCGCCATGAAGACACTCATCATCCGCACATGCATATCGTGTCGGTTTCAGTCGATATAGATGGTAAGAAAATATCGGATTCTAATAACCGGCCCCGCTCCAATGCCATCCGAAAAGAGATGGAAATAAAGTATCAGTTAGTCAAAGCCGAAGAACAGGGAAAACAGCAACTGATGACGACGTCATTACCCGAACAGATGCTTTCATATGGAGAAGGGGAAACCAAAAAAGCGATCGGTTCTATTGTTCGTACTGCTTTTACGGATTACAGCTTTTCTTGCACCGATACGTTCACTCAATTTTTGTCTACCTATAATATTCAACTCAATCAACTTAAGGGGGAATCCAAAGCAGGAAAACCTTATCAGGGAATCAGTTTTCAATTGACCAATGGGGACGATGCCATCAGTCCCGCGATCAAAGCATCGAGCTACAGTTTTGCCCCCACCCAGGAGCGATTGAACAACCGGTTCAAACACGGCCAAAAGCGAATCGAACAGGCCAAACCGTACCTACTTCAGAACGTACAAAAAGCACTGGAAGGGTACCAGAAAGTGAGTGAAGTCGATTATAAAAATCAGTTGCGTTCAGCCGGCATTCAAGTACTGGATACGGGAAAAGAATTTATGTATGTCGACCACCACCGGCGAACAGTCTATGGCGAATCTGAACTGGACTCGCGCCTGAGCAGGAAGCATTTGCTGGGAGCCTTTGTTGAAACGAGCCAGGTAAAATTAGCTCAGCCATTACCCCCTCAATCGGTTAAGCATACGGTGAACGAACCGAAACCAGTTGCCAAAAAAAGCCATGCGGCAAAGACCCTTTCCGAAAAAGAGGCAATTAATCTTCGTAAACAGGTCGGACGTCATTATCAGACCTATCGCAAAGAGGCTGGCCAGTATTTCGAGAGTCAAACCATCGAGCGGTTTCCTTTCGAAGTGCTGGTCGAAAAGCTCCAGCAGGAAGGCACCGAGCGGGGCCACGCCCAAACCGCCGTGCGTTTATTCGAGCAGTACAAACAAAGTCAACTTGCGGAGATAAAAAGTAAGGAGGAGAGTTACTTTTTGCAAACAGGTGGGATTTACGTAAAACTGGCCACCCAGATGCCCATTACTGCTCAATGCCGAATAAACTTTCTGGAATCGGTAAACCTGCGAACAGAAAGCAACGAGGAAGGGCAAACGCAGCTGGTCCATCGGCATAACTCCGCGTTGAAATTAAGTATAACGGCCGACCAAACGCAGGCGCTTCTAACAGGAGGCAGCCGAGCCGTGGCCTTCCCCGCCACGCTGGGCAAAGCCGATCGGGAGGTATTTTTGGCAGCGGCCAGTGGCCAACTCCCGGAATCGGCTTCGTTTTACGAGGTTAACGGATCCTTGCTCAAAGGCTGTTTACCTCCTCCACTCTATGAGTCGATCAGCACGGTCCTCAACAAGAATTACCTGCAGCAGGTCATGGGCCATTGCCAGCATTCGGATCGAAGCTTAGCTGAGCAGCTCCTGGATCGAGGCATCATCGTGGAAAAGAATGAGCAGGGTTTCCGGGCAGGTTTCAGCCAAACAAATCCGGCAACGTTTACGCAATTACCCTCTATTTACGGGCATCAACTGGAACGCGAAGGTCTGCCCAACGAGTACGCTCAATTGGCAGCAGGTCTTCATACCGTAAATGGACGGTTATTAGTTCAGGCGGCTCAGAGCGCAGACACCGGCAATCAATCCCGTCTTGAGCGCCTCCGACGCCAGTTGCCCGAGTCGGTAGGAGGAAACTCCCTACCGAATGCGGAGGTCATTGCCAAACTACGCGAGCAGTTACTTAAACCAGCCGCACCAACCTCCATGCGTTCTGCGCAACAAACGAACCAGGGAATTAATCGATCGGAATCTGATTCCACAGCCAAAGCCTTACAGGATGCGTTATGGAAAGATTATTTTCAGTTTCGAGGTCGCAACGGATATTTCTATGAGAGTGCCCTGTTACAAAAGCCAGCGGAATTTCCCATCACTCGATTGGTCCAATTGCTGACTAGCCCTCCCCACCAGATAGAGCCCATGGACGCTATTCATATGGTACAAGCCTTCCAGCAAAATCGACTGAACCGACTCGACTCGATCATCAAACGGGATCAGGACCATTTTGCCCTGACAAGTCAAGGGTTTCTGACGATGATTAATCAGGCTCCGCTGAGTGGTCCGGATCGACAAAAAGCCCTGAAAGCGTTCTATCTGGATATCCACCGGAATGCCAGGGGTGAACTGGAATTGGTTCACCATCAACACAAAACGTTTCGAACTCCTCTTTCCGAAACGGATACCCAGTCGCTTATAAAAGGGGCTCCACCCGATCAGATCAGATCCATCGCTTTGCCAACTCAGGAATTTCCGCGTCATGAACGGGCTCTGTATGAACAAATTGTCCTGGGTAAAAACCTAACAAAATCAAAAGTTGATAAAGAGAAACGAGTTGAGAAACCCAGCTTCCGAAATATAATGGGTGAGCGAGCGAAAATTTTGTTGTCCGATGAACAGTGGGAGCGGGCCAGTCGATTATTAAATGAGCATACAGCCGAGAGTTTGCTTAAAGATGCTCCCCTGGCAGTGGAAAGAAAAGTGGACTGGCTTTATCAGCGCGGTATGGTCATTGCACCAACCAAGGAAGGCTACAGAATGGGTCACTACTTAACGGATCCTAATTTCTACCATCCAGTGCCGGAAAGTCTGGTGAAGCTCCTGGAATCACACCGGTCCGCCGGAGCCTATGCAGACCACAGGATGGAAGCCCTATTGCAAACCGATCGTCGACTTACGGGCCTGACCACTGAGCGGGGAAAAGCGATGCTTAATCTGGCTCAGGCGCTGGATCAAAAAAATAACAAACGGGTTGACTATATACTCCATCAATTAGTTCATAAAGTACCGTCATTAGCGCCGTTGGTTTCGCAGCCCGAAAAAGTCCTGGATTATCTATCCAACTCCTACGGTCCCTTCCAGGAGAATAAAGTGAATAAAACTGATGCGGTGCCGAATCAACCAGTGATGCCGGTTCCAGCTCAAGATCAGCCGGGAGGCCTGCTTGAGGCACTGGCAGAGGGTACGGATACGTCACAAATGCGGAAGAAACAGCGGGTAGGACAACCCCTTCGTAAGCTCAGACCAAGGCGGTAAGCTTAAAAATCAACGAAATATACGTGCCTGACTGGTGATCAACTTAACCATTTGATAACACTTTTATCCGTTTGAAAAAATGAATTATAAATTGTTTGCCGATTACGGTGCTTGATGACTTTTTCTAAATACGGTCGAATTTTTCACCTTCATTCCAGGGCCAAGCTTCCATAGCCGGATGAAGAGTTAAAAATTTACCGTTATGGAAGCTAATTTTTGCCATGCAAAAATGTATTTTAGCGTTTTCATCGGTAAAAATTTAAAAATTAGCTTATTCTGTGTAACTAAAGGACATCAGGTTCCGTACTCATGGACATTCTAAATTTATAACTGCTATGAGCCAAACAGAACATGACAAAGACTACCGGGGGATCTTAAACACGATCCTCTACATTGGGTTTGCTATTCTTTTATTTCATCTCTACGTATTCTGCCACAATGTCTTTACTAAGCTGGGAATTCCGTTATCGATTTTAACCAATTTTATCCGCTCACTTAATGATCTAACGCATTTATTTAACAATACCTGGGCCAGTAAACTCGCTGCACTGGCTATACTGATTCTCTACTGTTTCGGTAATAAGTCTAAGAAAGACATTGGAGCTACCTGGAGTGAAGTGTATTACCTGGCCTTAGCTGGGTTGTTTTTTTACTTTGGCAATTTCCTCTTACTGGACATGCGGCAACTAAACGTCGACACCATCAATATTCTTTATACGGTGACTACGTTTGGGGGGTATCTGTTACTTATGAAAGCAGGTTCCAAAGCAACAAGCATCATACCTATTACCATTGGCAATGATGCATTCAATGAAGTTAATGAAAGTTTCATGCAGGAAACGGAGTTGATTGAGAATGAATATTCAATCAATATTCCTACCTTATTTACCTATAAACAGAAGGTTCATCAGGGGTGGATTAACGTCGTTAATGCTTTTCGGGCGACAATGGTGCTTGGCACGCCAGGGTCCGGGAAAAGCTATGCGGTGGTCAATAATTACATTCGCCAGATGATCGAGAAAGGATTCTGTTTATTTATCTATGACTTCAAGTTTCCAGACTTATCCAGAATAGCTTATTTCTATCTTCAGAAGAATAAAGACGTATACCAAAAACTGTACGGTAAAATACCACAGTTCTACATTATTAATTTTGACGATCCCCGACGGTCTCACCGCTGTAATCCGTTACTGCCTGAATTGATGACTGATATCATCGATGCCCAGGAAGCCAGTTCTGCCATCCTGTTAAATCTCAATAAAGTCTGGATACAAAAATCGGGTGAATTTTTTGTGGAATCCCCCATTAGCTTTCTGACAGCGTGTATCTGGTATCTAAAACGGTACAATGATCGCAAGGTTGAAGAATACCTGGACACACTATCCGAAGAACAGCGAAATGAGCCAAGAGTAACCGATCATATCAATTACTGTACGCTGCCGCATGTAATTGAATTTGCCTGCCATCAATATGATGAAATTTTTCCTATCATGAAGGCAGAGCCAGAACTTGATCTGGTCATCGAACCTTTTTTCAGTGCCTTAAAGAACGATGCCAAGGAACAGCTGGAAGGGCAGATTGCTTCGGCTCGTATCCCCCTTTCCCGAATGGCATCACCGACCTTATACTGGGTAATGACTGGGAACGATTTTTCACTGGATATCAATGACCCAAACGATCCAAAAATTTTATGCGTTGGCAATAACCCTGACCGACAATCGGTATATGGCGCAGCATTAGGCCTATATGCGTCTAGACTTATTAAGCTTATTAACAAAAAAGACCGTATCAAATGCGGCTTCATCATTGATGAATTGCCTACAGTCTTATTACGTGGGCTTGATAATTTGATAGCGACCGGTCGGAGTAACAAGGTAGCTGTTGTGCTAGGTCTTCAGGATTTGAGTCAATTGATCCGTGACTATGGAAGAGAGGTTGCCAATGCCATATTCACAACGATTGGTAATATTTTTACCGGTCAGGTAAAAGGAGAAACCGCTAAAAACCTAAGCAGCAGTTTTGGGAAAAATGTGCAACAGCGTCAAAGTTTTAATATCACTGATAAAGAAACAACAACCAATTTATCGACGCAAATGGATTCAGTGATACCTGAATCCAAACTCAGCAATCTATCACAAGGCCGTTTTGCTGGTGCCATAGCTGACAATGTAGATCAGGAAGTAAAACAGAAAATGTTCCACGCTAAGATTGTCATTAGTAAAACAATGGAAAAAGAACTGAAGCAGCTGCCCCAAATACCTCCGTTGCCACATTACCAACAGTTTTCAGATCAGCAAATACGCCTCATGGTGGACAACCAGTATAAGCAGGTGAAGCAAGATGTTCGAAACATCATAGCCGAGCAACTAGGGGTTATACGAACTGGACCTGATAGTCATTTATTACGGGGTTTGGTAACGGCCAATCCCAACTATCTTATGGACAGTATTCAGGAGCCGGTGAATGCCTGATGGGTATCAATACGATGCTGAACCGGCGGCTACAAAAACGTGAAATATCTGTGCTATGGCCAGACGCTGTCCCATTAATTTAAATGATTGACGAGCTTCTCGCTGGTTGACCAAAATCATACTTAACACGAACCATTACTTACATGAAAAAGAAAAAAGATTCGGAAGTTGTGAAATGGAAATCCCAATTTGCTAAGCGATTTGAACTGATTCGGGAAGCATCCGGAATGAGTCAGGTTGAGATGGCCGATACGATTGGCATGAGTCAAAATCTAGTTTATCGCTCTGAGAAAGATTGTGACATTTCGTTGAATTCATTTTTGCTCCTGTTCGTCCATTACATGAAAAATTATAAGATGAACCCGGAATGGTTCTTTGCCGAAGACAATTCCGGGTTTACTCCTTATGAGATGGAATCAAGAAAAACAAAACGAGTGTCCTCAGCCGTCGAGCGCAGGCGGAACAAAATCATTCTGGACATGTTCAACATGTTGCAGCGTGATGGCCTTATGCCACAAGCTGAATCCAATACGACTCAGGAGTAAACTTATCCTAGTAAGAAAATAAAGCCCCCAAATAGACTAAATCCATATTGGGGGCTACGTTTTAATGCCTGGTTATTACCGTCCAACGGTTAGGATTCGTTTGCCCAAACCCAAAGCCATTAAGCTGGAAGAGCGCGGCATGGTTACTGGTTTTAGAGGTTCGATAAACTCGGCCTTAATTAGGCTTCTGGGAGCGTTTTTGGGTTTGAAGCCCGTACTAGCCAGGCGTACTTTCCCTACATATTTCCGTTGCTGAGTGAGGGGAGTTGTTGTCAGCGTAGCTGCCTGTAACCTCTTCATTAAGAGAAAACAATATTCAGTTGGATCAACCGGTTCATTTCCCCAAAGTACACTGTAATGTAAGTGGGGCCCTGTCGTCATGCCTGTTTCTCCGATATGGCCTATAACCTGCCCCCGAGTGATCGACTCACCCACAAGAACCGAATGGTCTTCTAAATGGCCATAGCCCGTTAAGTAGCCAGAGGCATGTTTAATATATATGGCTAAACCCATGCCATCCGGTTGCCAAACCACCCTGTCGACAATACCATCCGCAGTAGCATAAACCGGTGAATACTTTGCTTGGGGTAAATCTATCCCGGCGTGATTATGAACAGTGCCCCGCACGGGATGGTACCGAAGCCCAAAACCACTACTAACTCTATAATCTGACCAGGAGCGAATACGAATGGGTAAGATCGATGGGATGGTCCGTAATAAGTTGTCGGGCGACAGTGATTTAGGGGTTGTGAAGTTTCGCAATTGAGTCCGGATTTTACTTAGTGAATCCTCCAGTAACAGGACTACCAAAGAGTCTGATTGGCTCAGACTTTTGATGTTGACGGCTTTAAAATGAGATGGTGCCGTCACTGGTGGCATGGCTGCTTTTTCCGTGACTGGGTATATCGATTGGCCCATAAAGGTCACCACAAAAGAGGCTTTATCGGATTGAGTAGGCTTAGTCGCTCGACCAGTCATTAGACTATCTGAGTCCCCAAGCTGGATAGATTGGCGCACGGGTCTACTGAACATGACCTGACCAGCGGCTGAGTGGAAAGCGCCGGTCAATGCTATTGAAATAATAAATCGAAAAATATTTTTCATTTCAAATACAGTATAAATAATATTAATTTTAATATTACATAATAATATTGTCAGGTCAAGGGAAAACTTAAAAAAACACGTATGGAATCTACTTCAACTAATAATCCTGATACCCAAAATAGGCCCTATCAGTTAGATAATCATGATTTGAAGCAATTTGCTGCGGAGGGTATCGTCCCGGCACCAGTGTATAAAGCGTACAAAGAAAACGGTAGGAAGCTGTTGCCCGAGCATAGGACGCCCTTAGTTAATGAAATAGTTTCTAGATATTTAAAAGGAAATACAAGTTTCTCTACGCCCGAATTTGCCGATATTCTAATAAATGATCTTGACACGAAGCGCCTTGTTGAAAGCCAATATAAGAATGCCCAAAACTCCGTCCCTCCAGTAAGTACCGACCTTGGACAACCTGGCCAACCCGTAAAAAATGAGATCGATTCAGGGACTAAAGCCCAGCCAACTTCTGAAGTAATTAGTTCGCAGGCTCCTCAAAGGGAAGAAGTTGTCCAACCCAGTTATCAACCCATTGGGTTTACTGTTGGTGCTACCGAGCGTGCTGACCAGTTGTCGGATGCGGACTCAAAGTATGGACAGACTGTTGAATTTCGCTTTAATCCGGTATCTCACGAGACTCCCTTAAATCAACCAGGCGGATCGGATACCGAGGCTTTGAAGGTATACGAACAGATTGAAGCGACCCGGTACGAGTTGTTGCTGCCTCCTGAAGCCGAAGAGATACGGCAGTTTTTACGCAATGACGGGTATTTGTCCAATGAGGAAATTTCCAAGGCGTTGTACGATGCCGGTTTGAAACGGGAGGAACTGCAGCATACGGTAGAAACGCTGGATTCATCAAAAAACCCGGATATCATCGCCAAAATCACCAATTACCTGTGGGACGTCCACGAGTCCGTGATGGACAGCCCCTTGCGCGAGCATTTAGCCCCGGATGGTAAATATGAGCTGGTTGCCATTATTCATAATCCGGATGGCCTTCGCGAGCAGGAACAGCTTGTCCAGAGTGCTGATGAACTTACGCGTCGTGAAACGCAACGGGAAGACGGTATCGTGTCTAAACTGCTCTCACTGAAAACGTTCGATGGAGGGATGGTAGCTAATATGCTCCACAACCACCAGATGATGCAGGAAATCATTGAAAAACTTTTAGGTGTACATAATCAATCTCAATCACAAACAAGTATGGAAATTCCAACCGCTACAAGGTATGACTGGAATCAGATTAAAGATCAGATGGAGAGGAACGGAGTTACTCGTGAAAGCCTGGAAAAATCGGGTAATCTTGATAACCTGTTGAATGGACGGCGGACTGAAACGCTGCAACTGAGTCGGCGTGATGAACAAGGCGCTGAAACGCCGGTTTCAGGTCGACTCTACATTGCTGAAGTCCCCGGTAAAGGGCCAGTCGTGTACCTCTCACCGGAACGGCAGGAGCTGAAATTGCCAGTCAGCTATCAGGGCCATGTATTCTCCAAACAGGATCAGGAGAATTTGTTGAAGAATGGCGAAATGGGACGTGTCGTCACACTGAAAGACAAGATTACCCAGGAACCCTATCAGGCGTTTATTGGTGTGGACCCGGCCAACAAATCCCTGACGGTGATGAGACAGGAACGGTTTACGCCCCCAACCAAGCTGCTGGGAGCAGAACTCAGTCCAGATCAACGCGAGGCCCTGCGTAATCACCAGGTGGTACGCGTCCGCAATATGGTTGGCGATGATCAAAAGCCCTTTACGGCCGATGTGCAGATTAACGTCAATAAACGAAGCTTTGCCTTTAAACGCGTCAATGAACAGGACGAAAAAATTAAAGCGGCAAATCAAAAAGACGTAAAGCAGGCCAGCCCTAAAACCAGAAAGAAGGTAGATCCCAACCTTAAGCCTGAGCAGGCGACTTCAGCCAAGCAATCAAAAAAGCAAGTCCAGCCGGCGGGAGCAGGCAAAGATGCCGATACCAAGCAAGCTGTTAGTGTAGCGGCTAAAAATGGTCAACAGCGCATTACAGTGGATAAATCAACCAATAGTCCTTCGCTTACGATAACTAATCCCACGAAAGGGCAGCAGGCTGGAAAAAAAGAAACCCAGACGATGGTCAATGGCACGGCTGTTCAAAAGCAGGACACACCTAAAAAGAAAAAAGGTCCAAAATTATAGTCGATTCCATAACCACTCCCTTCGTGTATACCAATCCATAACAGCCACATGAGCGCCACTCGTACACCGGGCCCATTGGTCGACTACGCCGTCGATCGGGTAAATCTGAATTCCATCGTTGGCAAACGCTATCAGATGGATTTATTTAAAAATATGATCTGTGATAAGTTTCAGGTAATTAATAATTCAGTTGACCCGCAAACGGCCCAACAACTGGAAAAACTGCTGGCTGGAAAGCAAACCGATGTAGTGATACTTAACGATGGATCAACCGCTAAACTGGTAATACTCAATACGCCGGATAAAGGTCCTAGAATCCATCAGATGGATGTACGAGCGGAACTAACCCTGGGTAAGACATACCTGGGGGATACCTTCACCGAACAGGATAAACAGTATTTACATAAGTACGGTGATATGGGCCGTCCCGCTCAACTCATTGATCCGAATGGGGGGCAACCCTTTAAGGCTTTGATTGGTGTCGATCAGGAAACCAGGCGGTTGAGGCTCTTTAACATCGATACGTTTAGAATGCCGGATGAAATCCTGTGTAAAAAATTAACCCCAGTTCAGAAATTGATGCTACTGGAGGGGAAAGCTTTACGGTTAGATAACATGGACTATAAGGGAACTAAATTCTCAGCGTATACCCGCCTATCGGCGGCCAAAGGTGGGTTCAAATACAATAAGATTCAGACCCAGCAAAATAATCTACCACTGGCCAGCCTGCCATCTCAAGTCCAGTCGATAAGCTCACCAGCCCCCCAGCCCTCGAACCAGAAGCTGACGCCAGTTTCCCAATCTAAAGAGTTATCCTCATCAACTCGCCAGTCGAACGTTACTGCCAATACCCAAACGGATACTGGTGACAAACCAAAGCCAGACGTCAAAAAGTCAAAAGTCAAACTTCGTCGCTAACCTAAAACGCGCGAGGGGAAATTGTACCACCCTTTTCTTATTGTAAAAACGTATGGCTGATTCAACTAGCATCTCATCTAGACCCCTAAATCGCGAACAGGTAGAACAGAAAAAAGCGGCTGATGATGAATTAATTCGGCGCTATAAATCCGATATAAACCTGGCCACGTTTGCGGAGGATCTTGGTTTTGCCTATGATAAAAAGCACTCGACCCGCAATGTTCCAGTTCTGGATAATCCAGCCACTGGGCAAACCATCATCGTTCGAAGAAACTCAGCATCAGGCGAGTACTTTTACACCAATCCTAAGGATAATTATGATAAGGGAAATATCATAAACCTGGCTAGCCGGCACTATAATCTGGATTTGAGTACTCGATCCGGCTGGGACGATCTGCATAAAAAATTAAGTGACCGGCTGGGTAATGTGTATTTTACCAAACATGAAGTCATTCAACCCCACCGTTTCAAACAACTTGAACAGGGCAGCGAGTCACTCGTAAAATATTTCAATCTAAAGCCTTTGACGGATACGTCTTATCTGGAAAACGAGCGTAAAATCGATAAAGCGACCATTGAGGCACCCGAGTTTGCGGGCAAAATACTAAACAAACCATTCAATGATACCAAAGCGGGTATATCAGGAACCAATACGGTTTTTCCCCTAGAAAACGAGAAAGGAATCATTGCCATCAGCACCCGGAACACCGACTGGAATAGTATGGTTGGCGAGAAACAGGATGGTATCTGGGTATCTAACATCAATCCGACTGTAAAACCAAAAGAGATGGTTATTCTGGAAAGCCCGATCAATGCGCTTTCCTATCATCAGTTGCATCCGCCCAAAAATGAGTTTGACCGCGTTTATATTGCCACCTGTGGAAATGCATCCGCTACTCAACCGCTTACGATTCAAAAATTAATCAATAAACTCCAGCCGGAAAAGCTTATTCTTAGTAATGATAATGACCCGGCAGGCATTCGTCATAACATTAATATGATGAGTAAGCTTCATATGCCGCAACAACCAGTAACGGGCATCTCTGTGGCAATAGGGAGCAGTAAATTTCGAAATACACTCTACGTTGAAGTGAAACCCGAATTGCCAACAAGCCCAACGCCACCAGTTGAGCAAATCAAACTGCGCATCGGGGACGTACTGAACCGTCGTTTACATAATGAAGGTGACCAGGCCACTTTGTCCACCATTACAAGCCGGGATGACATTACGCAAATACGCGCTGATTTCCCCAATCAACGGCCACTGCTTATCCGCGCTGAAAACCTGACGAAAGAATTACGTCAGTCCGGAGCGTCAATCGAAATAAAACGCTCAATGAATAAAGACTGGAACGATGATTTAAAAGAAAAACAAGCCCGTTTACTGAGCCAGAAACAATCCGCTCCCACACTAAATCATCAACCCGTCCTAGTTCAGCCGCAACGAAACCAACCAGGTGTACCCAGTTTACCCACTCCGGTTAAACCTGCAATACCCAAATCGATAACGCAGCCAATGCCCGATCGCTCAGCTGGTGAGGATACCCGACGGAAAACTAAACTTAAACCCTAGCGCACATTGTAGTTCAAAAATTTTACGGCTTTAACGCATATACCCGTATGAACCCGATCGTACAATCGAACGCAAATCCACTTCAATCGGCAGCCCTATCGTATTCATTGACAATTTCGGCAGCTATTCCGAACCTTTCCGGCTCAACCTGTTTGTTTGTTCAAAAAACATTGACCGACCTCCCTGACCGGTTAAAGGCACTGAACCAGAGTGGCCATCTTAATAACTATGAAGTTGTTTTCTTACAACAGGCCCTGTTACTGTTACAGGTTGAACTATCACTCTTGCCGGAATATTAGGTCTCATTAAGCTACCAAGAAGTGGTTGCAACCTAGCTAGCGCGGACTAAGGGGGAAAAGATCTACGATTATTATCTTGTATTTGATTTAAATATTAATTTATTGAAAATGGACGTGTATATTTAACCATTAACATCTAGACATGACTATTAACTGATAACTGGCTGAAAAGTCCTCTGAACTTATGGAAGAATACTTCATTAAGATCGACCCCTATTCCGAAACGATCGATCAAATAATACGTTCGGATAGTTACGCTTACCTGGCTCATCAACTGGGAAGCCGGCACATGGGCATATATGCCAAGCAGCCATTTTTGGATGCCGCCATGATGAACGCGGAAGCCTTGGAAACCGATTTACTGCCAGCGGCCTGGCGTTACGTACCTACTGGTGAAGTCTACTTTGGACCAGCCATCTGGCTTAACATTTCAGAGACCGGAGAGCTGCGAGTTCCGCTTCGACGAATTGATCAGTTGGAGGATGAGATTGAGTTTTTAGGCTTTATAGAAGCGTGTACTGATTTCTTACCCCTTGGTGAAAACCTGCTGGATGATTCGGAATGTGGAGACGAACAATCTCCCGATATTGAGTTCTGACTATAAGTGGGTTTGGCAACGAATGATAAGCTGATTGTTAGTTTATAAGACTTATTTACAATGAAAAGTAAATTACTTTTTCGCAGATTGTAGATCGATATTACGTTAAACATTATATGGAGCTCGTCATCAAACCATATGTACCCTTTACCAAGTCGGGTTCATTCAGACTGGGTGCATTACTTCAATTTACAGAACCAATCTACCAAATTTCACCGGGTACGGTAGGGCTTGTTTATGAATCGGTTCAGGAGAACGGGATCGACTACTGCGGGGTCATACTCGAAAATGGGATGGCTATTGGTCTGGTAATGAGTTGTAATTTGGATTATCTGGCTGAAAAACTACTTCAGATACCCACCACCTATCAATTTACAACGCCGGACGAACTAATGCGGCATTACAAACAGGGGACATTCAGAAAAGCATTTTCACTGGTGTATCCTCCCTCTTCGACGGTTCCGGTTTAGGTTAACTGCTCCTGCGTAGTAGGTCCAGGCCGGAAAACCTCTTCGACGAGTGGACGGACTTTTTTTGGCTACATTGATTTAAATTATAGTTTTCTAAGCTAAATTCTATTTAATCTAATGGGTGCAAACACATTAATCGGTTGGGCCAAACATTCGTTTAATCCCTGGAAAGGTTGCGAGATGAAAAGCCGGGGTTGCGTCCGGTGCTATATGTTCCGGCATGCCAATCGCTGGGGACAGGATCCTACACTTGTCAGTCGAAGCAGTGAAGATGTCTGGAAGTCTCCCTACCGCTGGAACCGGCAATTACAAGGCAATGAACCGGTAAAAGATCGAATCGTATTCATGAATTCGATGAGTGACTTCTTCATTCCTCATGCGGATGCCTGGCATGAGGAGGTATATCCCATACTGGAGCAAACCTCTAAGCTATTATACCTGATTCTAACCAAATATCCTGAGCGCGTGATGAATCGGTTACCCCAAAACTGGAGTACAAAGGATCATCCAAACGGCTATTCCCACGTGATTATAGGAACCTCAGTGGAGGATCAGAAAGCCGCCGAGTTGCGAATCCCAGAGTTGATAAATATTCGGGCTAACTACAAAGTCATTTCGTTTGAACCGCTTTTAGGTCCGATCGATCTGAACCCGTTCCTTCAGCCCTCAACGTCCGCTTCTTTCAAACGGTTACCCTTCGACTGGGCCATACTGGGGGGCGAGTCAGGCTATAAAACCAGGCAGCCAGGAAAAAAAGATTTTCGCTATCGAAGGTGTCAACTTGAATGGTTGATTTCACTACGTGATCAGTTGGAAGCGGCTGGCATACCGGTATTTGTCAAGCAACTTGGCTCACATCTGGCTCACGAATTTAAGCTTTCCGCTAAAGCTGGCCAGCATGTCGAAGAATGGGAACAACTATCATGGCGATTTCCCCAGGACTACTTAACCGTAACTCATTAAATACTATGGTAAGAACTTTATATCAAACGGGACATGAACTGATGAATCTTCCACTATGGGCGCAATTTATGCTCATTGGTGTTTTGCTTCTCGTTGGTAGATTTTGGTTTTCTCAAATTGCCGGCCGACTGTCTGCAGTACAATGGACTGGTAGCCGAATGAGTGATCTGTTAAAATGTTTATCGGCTGCTTTACTACTGGCTTTCCTGTTGGTCAACTTCTGGCTGGGTACTTCGCCCACGGGCCAGCGCTATGAATGGGGTCTCTACGGACGGGGGGCTTTTATCGGACTAACCCTTTTTCTTACCCAGTTTCTCACGCGTTTTTTTGCCCGCTGATAATCAGCAGCCAATCACTTCTATCGTTTAGTCATGCATAAACAAAAAAAAAGCTCGGATTTGCTGGCGCCCATGCCGCTGTCCTTTTACCGCCTGGGACAGGGGGTTACGCCTCCACCCGTTAATGATCAGCAGCAGCTGCTACACTTACCCCGAGCGTTGATAAACGCCGACCAGCTCGTTCAACTTGGCGGGGGGATCAAGCCGATGGCTACAATCCGGCTGGCCGACCGGCCATCAACATCTTTACTGATGTACACATTGCTTTTTCGAACCTGTAACTAACCGTGCCCGTGAAAAAACTGCTAATTGTTGAATCGCCGAATAAATGTAAAAAAATCAGTTCCATTCTTGACAAACTCTACGGAGCTGGCGTTTGGAAAGTCGTCGCTTCAGTGGGTCACTTTCGGGATCTGCCCCTCAAATCATTGGGCGTCCATCGGGACCAGGGATATGGCCTGAGCTATGAGCTGCATCCTGATAAACTGAAGATCGTTAAGGACATCAAAGGCCTGGCTCAGCAGGTCGGGATTGCCAACTGTTATCTGGCAACGGATTTGGACCGGGAAGGAGAATCTATATCATTCCACTTAGCTCAAATCCTCGGTATTCCGATTCCCCAGACCAAGCGGGTAACCTTCGACGAAGTCACCGAAAAAGCGATTGCAGCAGCTGTTTCAAACCCGCGGGTACTGGATATGAAACTGGTAAGTGCCCAGGAGGGTCGCCGGGCAATAGATCGGTTGACAGGCTACGAGATTTCACCACTCATGAGCCGCAAGCTAGGCAACCGGCTAAGTGCTGGCCGGGTCCAATCGGTAGCCCTGCGTTTAGTTGTGGAACGGGAGCGAACCATTGAAGCTTTTAAATCAAAATCGGATTTCAGACTTAAGGGGGAATTCCTGACACCAAATGGTGAAGGGATCAAGGCAACCTACCATCAACCGTTTCTGACGGAAGACGCTATTGTTTCGTATTTAAAAGCATCGGTACAGAAAACCTACGCGGTGGCCAACATTGAGGTGAAACCGTTGGTGCGTCAACCCAGTCCACCTTTTACCACCTCCACCCTGCAACAGGATGCAATCCGGAAGCTCAGTAAGAAAGCGGGACGCTGGTCAGCCAAAAAAGTAATGGAGGTTGCCCAGGAGTTATTTGCCAAAGGGCATATCACGTACATGCGTACGGATTCTCCTAATTTATCGCAGGAAGCCGTCGAGGCTATTAAAGAACAGGTGAATACCCGTATAGGCGCATCCTATTTTGAGGCAAGAACCTTCAAGGCCAAGCAAGCTGCACAAGAGGCTCACGAAGCCATTCGACCAACTCACTTTTACCATCAACAAGCTGGTGATACACCGGATGAACAGGCGCTTTACGAACTGATATATCGTCGGGCTATGGCTTCCCAGATGAAACCGGCCTTGTTTGAACAGACTACGATCTTCATCACCTCAGCTGATCCACAGGATTTATTTACGGCCGTAGCTAAAGTGGAAAAGTTCAATGGATACCTAGCCGTTTATGCCGAAGAAGCCGATGAAGAAGGGGAAGAAGAAACAACATCCCTTAAAAAAATTGCCAAAGGAGATAAACTACGCTGTCAGAAACTCGTTGGCCGGCAAACCTACAGCCAACCCGCCAAACGATATGACGAGGCCAGTCTGATTCGTGAACTGGAAAAACGGGACATTGGGCGCCCATCTACGTACGCCAGCATTGTTGGTACAATTCAGGCTCGTGATTACGTGCGTACTGATTCTATCCCAGCCTCAAAGTTTCCATCAGTTATTCTTACCCTGGAAAATAATAAACTGGAAAAAAAAGTAGAGCAGCAAACCGTTGGCGGTGATCAGAGCAAATTAGTCCCGAGTTCAGTGGGCCATCAGGTAACTGAATATCTGGAAGCTAATTTCAGCAAACTGGTCGATTACGCGTTCACAGCTTCCATGGAAAAGCGTCTGGATGAAGTTGCCGGTGGAAAAGCTACTTATAAACAAGTGGTAAGTGAGTTTGATACGGATCATCAGCATTTGCTGCAGTTAGCGGATGCATCTCAGCAGGACGTCGTCCGAACCCCATCGACGCTTGAAGTTGGAGAACTTAATGGAGAACCCGTAAAAACCGGCAAGGGGAAGTACGGTACTTACGTCCTGTATAAAGGGGAATTCCTGGATGCACGCCAGTATGAACCAGATCAAATTACGCTGGACCTGGTCATGCAATTACTGGAAAAGAAAAACCAGCAGCTCCAGCAGCGTCAGGAAAATTTGATTCACAAAGTAGGAAAGTATGAAGTCCGTCAGGGTCCACATGGCCAGTACGTAACTGATGGTAAGACCTATGCCCGTTTACCTCAGCAAATTACAACCACCGAGCAGATCAAGCAACTGACAAGCGAAAACTGCCAGGCAATACTAAATAGCTATCAAACCTGGAAAAAATCGCAGGCGGGAGGCAAAGGCCAACCAAAACAAGTTGCCAAAAAAGGTTGATCGCTTGGTCTAGCCACTCGGTTTGTAAACTAATCTCTATTTACTCTAAAACCCGACTGCCTATGGAAAAAGGCCGGCAGCGATTGCCTTACTTGCTCAGATCGCCCCGGTCATCATGCCCACATGCCTGAAAAGTCGATGAATGAAAAAATTCGTCGACTTTTTTTATTATTTGATTTGAATTTCATATCATTAATTTGAAAATTATTTTATAAGAATATCTTTGCGTATAAAAAGACATTAGTTAAGTAATGATTACACTACGATGAAAAAGGGTAAATCCACTTCTTCGGGATCCTACTTGTTGATTGCAGGATACCATGGTCGCGAACTGATTGAGGCGGACCAGATCATTCGTTTGCAGGGCGAACGTAATTATACCTGGTTATACCTGGCCAATGGAGAAAAGCATATACTGGCTAGTACGCTGAAGCGAATCGAAGCGATACTTCCTCATTTTTTGCGCATCAACAAAGGCCATCTAATTAATCCAATCTACATTAAACGGTTTCATGATTCATCGCCACCGGCCGGCAGAAAAATCAGTGCAAGCTGGGCCAGTAAAGGCATGATGCTCCTCCACAGTGGCGACCGCCTGCCCTGGTCAAGACGTCGGCTTTACCACTACCTAGAAGCCTTTGCCAATTAATTTACCCCACCTGGTTTACGCTAATCTGTTTCAATCATGAGCTTAACTACGATCATCAAAAAGAACCAACTTCGGGAGCAACTACCTGATGCGGCTCACCCCGCTTTACTACGTCGAATTATTGAGCTTGGTAGTTTACCAACCGTTTGGAACAACGTCACTACCATCCGGCCTCGTCTCTTATTAACCTGGGTAATTCCGTCAATAACGCTAATGATTGGCGATCAACCCCGGCCCGCTCTGGTGCATAAAGAATATCTTTTCTCACTGCAACAAAATGCTCACCTCTACAAAGATATCGTCGCTATGAGAGGACGTGAATTTGGGGATGAATACGATAACACCCCATTTGACGTGTTATCGATCCTGGGTATGCCCTGTTTGGTCACAACCAAACAGGAAACGGGAAAACAACCTATCGTTATCAGCCTCGAGGCTTTTCCAGAAGATGAGTTTTACCCTGAAACCGATCTCTCATTCCAATCCCTGACTTATACCAATTTTGACTGGGCCTTATATAATTCACTCAGTAAGACAGTTCGGGAAAAGATGGAAAAAACGCCGCAGTTTCAGCAGGTACTGGCTCAAAATCCTACCCGGCAACCTACAGCTGTTGATGAGACGGCAATTAATCTGCCACTTTAATTTAACCCGCTACGTGGCAACTAAACAAGCATAAAAAAGCAAAGGACTTCAACTAAAAACAGACTAACCTATGGAAAACATTTTCAATGATTCCGACCACTTAGACCACGCATTTTCCCAGTTTACCAGCTTTCAGGGTAACGAGTATTCCATAAACATTCCCTTGGTAACCAATGATTTTTATGCTGGCAAATACAAGGAATGGTTAAACATTCTCAATCCTTTCCGGGGAAATCTGGTTCTGGGTTCCCCCGGATCCGGTAAGACCAAGACGATTGTTCACAACTATGTCAAGCAGTTTATTGAGAAGGGATTTGTTACTTCGCTCTACGAATATAAGGACGATTATTTAAGTCAAGTCGCCTTTCACACCCTGCAGACAAACCAGCATGTCTTCAAAAAACAATATGGGGTAGACGCTACGTTTCATGCAGTTAATTTCATGTCACCTACCCATTCGGTACGCTGCAACCCCTTTGCGGGCAATCAGCTACTGAGTATTATAGATGCTCAACTGGCCGCTGCTTCCATTCTTTGCAATCTGAATAAAGTCTGGATACAGCAACGAGGTGATTTTTTCGTCGAGTCAAGCATTACTTACCTGGCCTCCTGTTTGTGGTTTCTGAAACGATATACTGATGCGCAAATGGCAAGTAAAAATATATCGACTTCTTACTGTAGTTTACCCCATCTGATTGAATTTGCGCTTCAGGATTATCAAACCGTATTTGCCTTGTTGGACACGCTCCCGGAATTATATCCCTTGATCCAGCCTTAGCGAAAGTGCTTTGAAGAAGGTATCTCAACGGATTCATTTGACCATATTGAAGGCATACTGGCTGTTACCCGAGTAGGGCTATCTCGTCTGGCTAATCATCCGGAGATGTACTGGATTATGACTGGCGAGGAGCCCTTGGTGGACATTAATGATTCGAAGGCCCCAAAAATTCTAAGCCTAATTAATCATCCGGAGCATAGCTCAGCCTATAGTGTATCATTAGCGTTGCTGGCCAGACAGGTTGGTCATCAGATTAACAGGCGGGATGACGGCAAAAAGGCATTTATCGTCGATGAATTGCCTACGATCTATATCGATGGACTTGATAGTTTGTTAGCAACCGGCCGCTCGAATAAAGTAGCTACCTGTTTTACAATGCAGGACGTAGTTCAGCTGGAACGTAACTATGGTAAACACGAAGTAAAAGCAATTTTCGATCTACCTAACACCCTTATCACGGGGGCCTGTTTCGGACCCTCAGCGGCGCGCGTGGCCAGTCGGCTGAATGAAGTAGCTGAATGGAGCACTGATGAGTCTGCATCCAGAACAAAAAAGGCTAAGATGATTACTGAAGACATGCTACGGACGATGCCTTACGGGTATTTCGCCGGGAGAGTATCACCTTCATTCGCCGGTTCAGAAGGACAAGCAAAGTTTATTGCTAAAATCCCTCTAGAATCGACCCCCTGGCTGGCAAATCGTCGATCGACAATCTTACCAGCTCATCCAGAATTGGAAGGACTTACCGACGAGCAGATTGAACTGCGTTTTCAGGAAAATATGGATTTAGTACGAAATCAAATCGGTGAATTAATTCGAAACGCCGACAATCAGAATAACCTATCATGAATTTAATCTCAATCTAACGGTATCTCAACTTACATCAACTAGTCGACCACTTATGAGAAAGGACTTTGAACAAGACAAAGAGCGTGCTTATTGTGATTATGAATGGTTACCATATGCCCTGTTGATCTTTCACTACTACGTGATCGGTAATGGAATCTTACAGACGATAAACTTACCACATCAGTTTATGGACAGAATCGTTGTTAGACTGGACAATACCAAAGAAGCCGGCAGTATTTTTACCGTTACTTGGCGAATAAAACTGCTCATTCTGTTTCTGATCTTAATAGAAGATTTTGTCTACCTAAAGTATAGTAGTAAACCCGTTGCCAAAACTAAATTAAAAAAAGGAATCACTCTCAGTTTGATCGGGCTTATGCTTTTTTGGGGAAGTGGCTGGATGTTGAAGCCATCAACCTTAAATGAAATCTATTCAACCATGTTTTAGATTAGCCTGACAGTAGTTGGTCTGTTTCTAATAAAACGCTCCTTGACGATTTTGGTGCCAATACTAGGCAATAATGGTAATTCAGATCCTAATGATTTATCAGACTGGCGTGGAGGTCCAGATGATTCGCCTGCTGCGATCCTGCCACGTATGGGAAGAATACGTCAACAATCCGCTGCCTCACACCAATAATTCTAAATTACTGCCTGTTAGCACCTTAAGTCGAAACAAGCCTAAAATACTTGACTACGACACCTATCTCGTTTATTTTTAGGTATTAATGGTTTTTCTAACAACAGGACTCTGCCGGTCAACAAATCAGATTTAAACGACAAAAACGATGAATGTCTCCTCTGAATCCAAACCCGTTTCTCTGCAATTCAATAAACGTAGTTTTTGGGGTTTAGATACTCAAAAGATGGATATCAATAACCCAGTCGATGCAGATACGATTATAGCAAGGGTAATGGACAATGGTACGCATGAGGACCGAGCCATAGCAGTCCGTTATTTTGGTATTGAACGAATTAAACAGGCATTATTTAACGCCCCCGAACTCCAGTCGACTACCATTTCTTTCTGCAGTTTGTGGTGGAGTGTTGAGCCAACTGCTTTCCTGAGCTACCGTAAAAAAGCCGCAGAACCCATTCAATTCGTCAGTTTTTAATAACATACTCGTAGTGAAAGATTTCGAAAGCCTAGTAATGAGCTAGTATAATTAGCTCATTACTAGGCAATAAGCTATTATTAACGATAAATATTTTCTATATTGTCTATTGAAAATTCATTTTATAATGACAATGCGGAGTGTTTAACCCGCGTAGAAAATGATGCTGCATTATCAGAGCCTGGATACCAGTACGTTCAACGTACTTCATGAATTAATGGCGAACCCAACCCTTAAGGAGGCTGGATTTGTCCTGTGCGGAGGAACGGCACTAACGCTTCAACTGGGTCACCGCATGAGCACTGACATTGACCTCTTCAGTCCCCTTAATGTAACAGCGCCCAAGATGAAATCCTATATGGAGAAAACCTTCGGGGACCGGTTGGATATAACGTCTATGGGTGACCTGGGGATCAGGGGCTTTTTGGACGGTGTTAAACTGGATATGATCAAGTTTCCTTACCCAATGAAGCACAGCCCACTTGAGGTCAATGGGTTGAGAGTAATAGGTCTCGATGATGCATCGGCCATGAAACTTCATGCGGCCGCTAACCGGGGAGCCCGTCGGGATTACGTTGATTTAGCCGAGTTGCTCCAGAAAATGCCATTTGAGAGAATATTAATTAACTATCAAAATCAGTTTAACCCTTCCCCACAAGCACTTGAGCATACGCGCCGGGCAATTACATTTTTTGATGATGCTGAACGTACCACTACTGCCATTGATATGCTAAATGGCCGCAGGTGGGAAACGAGTAAACAGATCATCCGGCAGAGCGTCGCCAACCCACGACATATTCAACTGCTTCCCCCGCCCAAACCACCCCTGGCCGCTAATCCGCATCAACAGGGTATTCTAACAATAAGCAACTCAACGCCAGCACTGCCAGTAACATTTAACCAGAAAGGGACTACTACAAAGCCAAGGCAATCCCCGAAACATTAATAGAGCAGTTTTCCTGAGTGAAAGCCAATCGGTAGTATATTTGATAGGATGCAGGATGCACTCCCAGACTAGTATAAAAAGGATAAACCTTACAGGGCTAAACTCATGACGGTTCACTTTGACGCAGTTAACGATTTGTACCCACAGGCTCAAATACTGGATTTGTACGAATACTATAAAGGCAGGACAAGAACCGCCGTTGCACCACTTCAGCAACCATCGGACCAGCCTCAACAGCGGGAAAAACAAATTCAGCAACTGGTTTCATCAGTCATCCAACAGGGTGCAACCCGTATTGTGCTCACCGTTCAAGACCCAAATGGGACGGTCTATCATCCGGACTTTAAAACAGATGAATTAATTTGGCACTGAGTCAATTTCCCGGTATAAGTAACGGGATAGAGGGGATAAGTCTTTTGTATTACTCTGACTGTTAAATGTTTAACTTCGGTTGACGCTAATAATTTACTATCTTTAGTAAATCAATAATCGTGACCGCTATGACTCCTCAACAAGCCTCCCTATTTAGGGATGCCAACCAACACGGTATTCAATACATCAACAATAAACTGGTTATGCCAACCGTACTGATCGGTGAGGGTAAGTATTATGTGGCCTTCAATGAGTCAGTTGATGTTGTCCAGAAAGCTACGGGTAGCTTTTTCTGCGTAGGGGAAGCGGATGTTTACACGGCGTTTCCCAAAGCCTGGCTTATTGATCGAAATTTGCTACACATCATCAGAAAACTTTCGAACGGTAAAGTACTCGTTGTTGATTCCTTGTAAGGAATTACCTGAATCCCATCATAGCAATGAGCCTGGTACCAGGCTCATTGCTGATTTATTCAAACGCTACCGAATCTATTGACAGTAGTACGTGCAGGGCGGCAGGGATTGAACAAAGAACTACTGCACCACACCTGATTACACAATACCATTTTATTAAACGTATAGTACGTACCGTTAGGCACTGACACCCTCACCACAATAGGGAATAAGGGGAAAAACGGCTAATCACTTTCGTATATTTGATTTTATAGTTGATTTATTGAAAATAAAGGCGTATTTTAGTAATAGATAATCGCAACAAATACGCCCTTTTAATGAACCGCTCCGTAAAGAAAAAACCGACGGCTGGACAATCTTTGTACCAGCAGTTGAGCATCTTTGATTCCATTGGGTTTGATGCCCTGACTAAAGAGGTCGTTAGCCAGCTTACCCAGCCAACCGCGCTTGCGGCTTCTGGACTGCTTGACGCAATCCCCCCCCTGCATTCCTATTTCCGAATTAATCATAATACGGTATTAACCCCTTTTGGAGAAAAGGCCAAATTAATTGCCAACGTCACGGCTATCCGGTTAGCCAAACAATTACTGCGGGAAGATCGACCGGCTACCGACGACGAAAAAAAGCTGTTAGTTCAGTTTTCAGGCTGGGGGGAACTGGCAAACGTGTGGAATCTGGAAGCCTTTGCCGAGTACGGAGAAGCAACCGCCCAGCTCTCGCCCATGAGCGCCGAGGTGGAACGTTGGGGTAAACGCTATTATAAAGCACGTTTGGAACTAGGGGAACTGTTATCTGATGAAGAAATAGAACGTGCTTCCCAATCAACGCTAAATGCGTATTATACCAGTCATACCGTTATCAAAGCCATCTGGCAAGCCGTTGTTTCAATGGGATTTACCGGAGGGCGCATAGTAGAGCCCGCGGCGGGTAGTGGTCATTTTATTGGTGCCATGCCGGACAATTTACGTCAGCAAAGCCGCGTAACGGCTATCGAAAAGGATACGCTGACGGCGCAGATTCTAGGGTTGCTGTATCCTGAACTTGAAACCCACGTGAGCGGGTTTGAGGACGTACAGATTCAGCCTGAAAGTATTGATTTAGTCATTGGAAATGTACCCTTTGGCAACTACAAAGTGTACGACCGTCACAATCGGGATTTATCCGATCTACCAATTCATAATTACTTTATTGGCCGTTCAGCCCGGTTAATTCGGGAAGGGGGGTTACTGGCTCTGATAACCTCAGCGGGAACGCTGGATAGTGGAAGCCGTAAGTTTCGCCAAAACTTGCATCGGGAAGGAATGGAACTGGTAGGGGCTATCCGGTTGCCAAGTTGTGCGTTTGAGCAAAACGCAGGTACAGAAGTAACGACCGATATTTTATTTATGCAAAAGTGCGTAGCTAGTGTACGCCGGTTTAGCCAATTTTCATATGTCGGAACAACGACCGTACGCACGATAGCCCCGGTCGATGAAGAAACCGAAGTTGCGAAATCGATTATCATAAATGAGTATTTTGCCGAGCGGCCTGCAATGATGCTGGGTGAAATGTTTCTGGCCGAAGAAGTAGGAAAAGGCGGTTTATACCGGGGAGATTCCCAAACGTTATTTCTGGCTAATCCCAACGAATTGACCACTCGTCTTGACGGCGCATTAACCCTTTTGCCAACAGCCATTTTTAAACCCCTTAACCGGAACCCATTTGGCGAATTGGGCCGTATGGCGGTGAATGGCTATGCAGGACGCGTAAACATCAAAGGGCGCAGTTTTACCCAATCCCTGATTATCCGCGAGTACGAGACCTTAAAAGCCGCCTTCTCTGCGTTGCTACGTGCGGAACTGAACGCAGAAGCCGACGTTGTTACCGACCCATTGCGGCAGGCATTAAACAACGAATATTACCGCTTTACGGGTTGTTTCGGTAGGCTTAATAAAAACCGCTCAATTGCTTTTTTGGAAGGGTACGACCCTAAATTTTTGATGGTTCAGGCCCTTGAACTGATTGAAAAAGGAAAGGACGGAAAAGATGTCATTAGCAAATCGGCTATTCTGACCGAGCGGGTTTATCCACTCCGTCCCTTGTCAGTGGTCGAAACCGCCGAGGATGCATTACGGGTTTCCCTTTATGAGTGCGGACGCATAGACAGCGCCTTTATTGCGGCAAAATTAACCAAAACAGTTTCCGAAGTTGAGCATGAATTAATCACAAAACGATTGGTTTTTCGACACCCGGCGACTGATAAGTTGATTGATCGTGACACGTATTTGTCAGGGGATATTAGAGAGAAGATAGTACAGGCAAGATTATGGCTGGATCAGAAACCAGCATTACAGGCCAACATCCTTGCCCTGGAAGCTGTCATGCCCCCAACGGTTCCGCTCTCATTAATCACTTTCCAGTTAGGTTCCGTCTGGCTACCAGCCGAACTAATTAAGGAGTGGATAAAGCACGAACTTGAACTTGATATACGCTTACGGTATAACGATCAGTCCTGTGCGTATGATCTTACGGTCAACAATCCCTACGCGGTGAAAAACCGATCTATGGGAACGGCAGAGCGTAAAGCATCTGATTTGATCGAATCCGCGCTCAATGGACGTAGCGTCGTGGTTACAAAAACCATTCTTGACGCAGAAGGTAATAAGCGGGAGGTTAAGGACATTGAAGCCACTTCACAGGCCGTACAAGCGCAGGAAATCCTACAGGAGCTGTTTATTGATTACTGCCGGACAAACTACGTGGAACGCATAGAAAAAGCGTTTAACGACCGTTTTAACGGCCACGTATTTAAAACGTATCACCGACCACAGGTAGCTCATTATCCCGGTGCCAGTCCTTTCATTTTTTTGCGGAACCACCAGTTTAAAGGCGTCGAACGGATAAAAGATGAAGATACTATGTTGGCCCATGAAGTAGGTACGGGTAAGACCTTTACCATGATTTCTGCGGCTATGGAAATGATACGGCTAGGGCGATTGTCGAAGGTTATTATTGCCGTGCAAAATTCAACGGTAAGGGATTTTGCTAGAGCGTGGCGAACGTTGTATCCATCCGCGTTAATTTATGTACCGGAGAAATCCGATCTGGAAACCACCAATCGAAAACGGTTTCTACAACGCATTGCCACCAATAAATTTGATGGAATTGTTTTACCGCAATCGTTCTTGAAATTAATACCTTCCGACCCGACCGCCGAGGAGGAATTGATCAGTGAAGAAATTGCCCGAATTGAAGCGCAGGGCAGTTCATCCAGAGAAGACCAACGCGCCAGTAAAAAGCGCATTAAGGCGCTGAACAAATTAAAACTGAGCGTTGAGGTCAGGCGCAAAGCGCAGGCCGACCGCAAGCAGGACGATATTTTACATTTCGCGCAGTTAGGTGTAGATGGTTTATTCTTAGACGAGGCCCATAAGTATAAGCGCTACGGCTTCCACACGCACCGCCGGAATATCAAAGGTATCGATTCGGAGGGGTCACAAGATGCGTTTCAAGCAATGGCAAAATGCCGGACAATTCAACGCAAAGGGGGGCGGGTTGTACTGGCTACGGGTACGCCTATCAGTAACACAATGGCCGAGGCATGGACAATGCTACGCTACCTTGCCATTGAAAGGTTGGAATCCCTGCAACTGACTACGTTTGACCAGTTTGCGAGCACCTTTGGACAAATTATTCCATCGTTTGAGTTAACACCGGGCGGCCAGTTTAAGGCAATTGAACGGTTCGCAAAGTTTGTGAATGTTCAGCAGTTATCAGACCTCTACCGAAGTCACGTTGACGTCGTGCTGAATGAGGATGTAATTGAGTTTAAGGAAGACGCCACCTTACCCGTTCTTAAGGAGCAAACCCCAACCCAGGAAGACGGTAGCCAGCGCATAGAACCCGGCTATACCCGTATTTTATTGCCCCAAACAGAAGGGATTGCGGCAGAATTAAACGTGGTCCGACAGACGCTATCCTGGTACGAAAAATTGTCGGGCAAGCAGAAAAAGGAAAACGCTCACGTTCCGTTAGTCATGTTCGGACAGGCCAAAAAAGCCACGCTCGACATTCGGTTACTATCTAGAAGTAATCCCGACGAAGACGGTTCTAAAATAAACCGCGCCGTAGCTGAACTATTCAGCCGCTATGTTCAGACAGAATCTTATAAAGGAACGCAACTTGTGTTTTCCGATTTGTACCAGAGCCCGGCCACTACGGACGAATTTTGGGACGACGAACAACGCTACCCAAATCCTGATTTTGGCAAACCTCGTTTCAACCTGTTTGAGGATATAAAGGCTAAATTAATCGCATTAGGCGTAGAAGCTAATCAGATTGCTATAGTTCCAGCAGACGCCAATAAGCGGGAACCTATCTTTCAAAATGTAAGAACCGGCGACGTACGGATATTATTAGGGTCATCGGAACGCATGGGCGTAGGAGTAAACGTTCAGGAACGCCTATACGCGGTTCACCACCTTGACGCCCCCGCACGGCCAACGGATTTCGGCCAGCGTAACGGGCGAATCCTTCGCCAAGGAAACTTACATGCGCTTTGGAAAATACCAGTAGAAATTTTGACCTACGGCGTAGAACGAACCCTGGATGCAACCGCTTATGGCCGGTTGGCAATCAAACAGAAGTTTATTAATCAGGTCCTTAAAGGCACCAATTTAACCGATTCTATCAGTGATGTTTCGTCCGATGATGATTTTTCGTCCATGTCATTTGACCAGATGATGGCAACGCTTTCGGGTAGTCAATACGCCTTGATGTACACGGCACAAAACCATGAGCTTACCCGCCTGAAACAGCAGAAAAAGAACTGGCAACGGACGTTGATAGACGCGCAGGGAATGATTGAACGAAACCGAAACGTAGTAAACAAACTACTTGCCCAGCTCCCTCAACTGGACATGGAAGCTGAGATAATAGGCGGTAAATTTCCCAATGGATTTACGATTGACAGCGTAGAATTTGCCGGTAAAATGTACTCGGAGAAGTGGGGCCATGATTTAGAAGATTATTTTCTTCGGTTAAGACACCTTGCTAAACGGGGAGCCGAAGCGCGGGGAACGCTGAAAATAAATGGATTAACGATTGGCTTACAGGGACTGCTTATAGTTGACGATTTTACAGAGCCTTCCTATGGAATTGAGTACAGTTGGGGATTGAGTTTAATGGTTGCTATAAAACACGCCAGCGGCTTAATTCCATCCCTACGAGCTAATTTGGAACGGATTACGGATGCGCCAGTATCGGCCCGGCAGTCTATAGCGTACAGTCAGCAGGTAATCGATGAATACAGCCCCCGACTAACCCAAACCTTCAAACGGCAGGCTGAATTAGACGCGCTCGAAGAATCCGTGCAACAGCTACAGCAACTTTTAGAGGCCGAAAGTAACGCGAGTAATCTACAGACGGAAGCCTTACCCGTTGCGGCTTAATTACCCTTGTCCGTTGTGTATCCCGGTGGGTATACAACGGACAACAACCGCCCCTACAACACTACACCATCATTACACAGACACTCTACAAACACAACACGAAATTCACAAAGTGATAAAGGGGGGAAGGACGGGCTTAAAAAAGGGCTAAGCCATTCATTCTGTTGCTCCTTCTAATTCGATTGATTATATTTATATAGCTGATAGACAAAGGTTTATCGTTTATAAACAGTGTCAAGCTGTCTTGGCTCCGTTCATTTAATCGGTCGATCAATTCATAAACATATAAACGGTCGATTAACCGGCTGCCTGCTCGTCTATGTGGAAACGGAATGCCAAGTTGGGCCTGCTAACTAAACCCACTACTGTCTTATTTGTGGGGGGGGGGCAGGATTCGGTGGCTCTCTTACTGAAGTATTATTATGATGCTGCGTTTCGTCGCCAGTTGGTTCAAGGCCACTTTGTTTGTATCATGGCGGATACCGGTAACGAGTTTCCAAAAACAATGGCGTACGTGGCCAGCTTGCAGCACTGGTGTCAACAAGTCGGCATTGAATTTTACCTCATAAGCGCGGATATGGGGTATCATGGCCGTACCTGGCAAAGCCTGATGCATCAGATGGAAAAAAATAATTCCATTATGGGTGTAGGCTTTCAAAAGTCCTGTACCGATCAGTTGAAGGTCCAGGTCTGTTACCGGTTTTTAGGGGACTGGCTACGCCAGGCCTACGGCTTCAAAGCGATTGGCCACAAAGTGTATTACGAGTATAAAGCTCAATATGGGCAATTGGTAAGCTGGATTGGATTCGCCGCCGGCGAAGAGAAACGAATCGAAAGGGCAATCGTTCATAAACCCTTAGTCATCGGCGAGACCCTACCCTTATTTGAACAGCAATCACAAAAAACGAATAGTATACCCGTATGGCGGCAGGTTTGCGTTCGCCATGAATACCCACTGGTCCAGTTGGGTTTAAACCGGGCCGCCTGCCAGCAATTAATTGCCAGTTATGGCCATCAGGTTCCCATCCCATCAAACTGTATGATGTGCCCGTTTCAAAGCCCCGCTGAGATCGTCTATTTATACAGAGCGTTCCCTTCTACCTGGTCTTACTGGGTTGTGCGAGAGCAAGCGAAACTGGATAAGTTCAAGGATAAAAAAACAAATTTGGGCGTGAAAGGAAAACTTACCCTGACGGAGTTTCTACAAAAAGCCTTGACTACGTATGGCGACTGGTCGTTAGAAGAACTTGAATCGTACCGTTTCTCTCACGGCCATTGCGTAAAGAGTCGTTATTAATTCCTTACCCCTTTTTAGATGTGAATGAAGATAAACATCTACCCGCCGTTGACAATACTCATCAGGCAAAGCGGGGGTATCTTAAGTTATAGGGCAAATCTAAAATACGGACCAAATTCGTTATTTGGGGGAAAATCAGTCTCACAAACTCAGCTAAAATGTGAGATTTCGATTTTGATTAGTGAGATAACATATTGAGACTTCATATTATTTAGATTGTCCTTTCGAAGACAATAATCATTTCCATCACCTAAAACGGGCGTTTTTTGCTACTCCTCTATGACCCGCCGTGAATACCTGTCGAGTGAAGACCGCATCCGTTTTGATGCGCTCATAGTAATTTGGATAATTATAAATACAAGCCTATTAAGTAGTAATTACAAGCCCAATTTTTTAAATAATTCATCCCGATAATTTTTTCCAATAGGGATTTCCTGTTCACCAATAAATACTCTATTTCCCTCGATGCGCCCGACCTTTGATTTGTTAATAATAAAGGACCGATGCACCTTGATGAATTGCGTTGCGGGTAGTTGCTGCTCTAAGCTGGAGAAAGACATCGTAGGTGTTACCGTTTTATCAATGGTGACGACCCTGGTATAATTGCCATGTGCCTCGGCAAATAGCAATTCGTCATGGTTTATCCTATAGATCTTGCCTTCCGTTTTTATAAAAAGATGATCGTCTGCTACTTTAGCTACCGGCTTACGGTTATTTCGGGAGCCGATGTTTTCCGTGGCTTTATCGACCGCCATAATAAACCGTTCCAGCGAAAACGGCTTGACCAGGTAATCACAGACCGCTAAGTCGAATGCATTCACGGCGTACTCTTTATAAGCGGTGGTCATGATGACCTGAGGCCTGGTTTTTAGCGTTTGTAGAAAACCGATACCATCCAACACGGGCATGTGAATATCCAGGAACAGGATGGCAATGGTTTTTTCCAGCAACATCGTTCTTGCTTCGAAAGCATTACCACAAACGGCCTCAATCCTGAGCTGCGGCAGGTAACCGCAATAAGTTACCATCAGCTCCCTGGCTAAAGGCTCGTCATCGACTATAAGGCAGGTGAACTGATCCATTTAGTTTACTTTAAGACAAAGTTCTACTTTAAATCGATTTTCAGTATGGGTTTGGTTTAGCTTGTATTCACCGGGGTAAAGCAAATCCAGCCGTTTGATTACGTTGGCTATACCAAAGCCCGAATTGCGTTTATCAGTACTAATCCTCACTGAGTTTTCGCTGTAACTATTCGTCACATTGAAATAAATATGATCATTTACAATTTGGCAATGGATACCGATTTGGATGTCACTCTCAAGCGTATTACGGGAATGTTTAAACGCGTTTTCAACGAATACGACCAGCAACATGGGGGCTATTTTCAACTCTGCGGGTGCATCAGGTAGGGTAACGATGAGCGAAAGCCTGTCCGCGCTCCGGATGGTTTCCAGGTCGATGTAATTACGGATATAGTCCAGTTCATCGTTTAATTGAACCAGGGGCTGATCGGCATCATAAACGGAATAGCGCAGTAACTCGGACAGTTTCAGCAATAAAGCAGGCATCTGGTTAGGTCGGTTAATGGATAGGCTGTACATATTGTTGAGCGTATTAAACAAGAAATGCGGGCTTACCTGCGAACGCAACAGGCTCAGCTCGCTTCCCTTTTTTTGTTCGGCAAGGACGAGCCCATTCATCTTTTCCCGGATTGCGCTCCTGATCACCGCCAAAAAAAAGCCGCCAAATAGCAATACGAAGGTGACCACCGTACTATTTATACCCGATTCGATGATATGATTGAGCGGGAGATTCGGTTCAAAAAAATACATGTAAACCGCAAGGCCGAGCCCGCCAAGCCCGATAAGGGCAACGAGAAGCATCATCACCAGGCCAACCCACTGTCCATTAAGCAACCAGTTGCGGCACAGCCATCGGCCCGTGTAAACGCAAGCGATAACCCAGGCATAGCTAACGAATGCGCCCGGCGCGTAACGCCCGTTGCGGCTGATGTAAAGCACAACGACCAACAGGATTAATAAAGCCAGGAAAACCAACAGGTGTATCCTTTTCCCTTTTTCAAAAAATACGTCGAAGTAGCTGGCCGGTAATTTCATACGTCAAATATCTGGCTATAGTTAGTAATTATAGCCTATCCCTGACCAACGAATGGCACGGCAGGTCATAGGGCCGTAAACGGCTGACAAACGATCTGGTCAGGATAGACCAACTGTTCGTCAGCGTATTCGGGTTGTCCGACCAGTTCGTTCTTCTTTCTCATTTCGCTCCGCCATTTTTGACCCGTAGTCAAGAAAAGAAGCGATGAACTTAGTGATCGACAATTTATCCAAGACCTATTCCAACGGCGTTCGTGCTCTTACGAACGTTTCCCTGACTCTTACCAACGGGCTTTTTGGCTTACTGGGCCCAAACGGCGCGGGTAAGTCATCCCTAATGCGTACGATCGCTACGCTACAGGAAGCGGATAACGGCCGTATATTTCTGGATGACCTGAATGTGTTAAACAACAAGACGGAAGTGCGGCAACTATTGGGCTACCTGCCCCAGGATTTCGGTGTTTACCCTACACTATCCGCCGAACGTTTATTAGATCATATCGCGCAGTTAAAGGGCGTGGGGAATAAGGCCGAACGCCGGGCATTAGTGGAAGCCTTACTGGCACAAGTTAACCTGTTTGCTGACCGTAAAAAACAGCTCGGTACTTTTTCGGGCGGGATGAAACAGCGTTTCGGTATCGCACAGGCCTTGATCGGCGATCCAAAACTAATCATTGTTGACGAACCAACCGCCGGACTTGACCCCACTGAGCGAAACCGTTTTTATAACCTGCTCAGCAGCCTGGGCGAACATACGATTGTGATCCTTTCTACCCATATTGTGGACGATGTCAGTACGCTTTGTTCCCGTTTCGCGGTCATCAGCCGGGGTGAGGTACGCTACTCGGGCGAACCGAGTGAAGCCGTTAACGCACTAAATGGTAAGATTTATAGCAAAGCCATTACAACGGCTGAACTCGACCAGTATAAGACGAAGTACGACGTTATTTCAACCCAATTAAAAACCGGCAAACTGCATATACGGATAATGGCGGAACAAGAAGCAGGGGACGGATTTATCCCGGTTGAAGCCAGCCTGGAAGATGTTTATTTCTCCCAGATCATTAATCGGGCTACTCATGTTTACTAAACTATTTCTATTCGAGCTGCACATACAGTTCCGGCGGCCCGCCACGTATTTATATTTTGCCGCTGTACTGATGTTTAGCCTGGGCACGTTTGCGACCGGCTCTATACCCTTATCGGAAAAAGAGCATATCAATGCGCCTTTTGTACTCGCCTTATGGTGCGCGGCCATGAGTATGATCCTGGCCATGATCGGTTCATCGGTGATGGGTTTGCCGATCTACCGGGACATTGAATACCGCACGCAACAGTATTACCTGACGTATCCCATCAGCGAGGCCGGTTATTTCTGGGGACGATACCTTGGCGCTTTTAGCTGCTTACTTTTTATCGCCAGTGGAATGATCATTGGCGCTTATGGGGGTACGCTGCTTGGCCCTGTACTGGGTTGGCGCTACGCTGAACAATACGGGACCAATGCGCCCGCTTACTACCTGCACCCATTTTTTACCATCGCCCTGCCGAATTTATTCTTTACGGCATCCTTGTTTTACGGGCTGGTTTCACTAACGCGCAGTGTAAAGGTGATCTATGGGGGTGGTGTGCTTTTATTCCTGGGCTATTTTTTGTCTTTCTTTTTCCTGATGCATGACCACAGCGCCACCGTGGTCAACCTGGCTGACCCTTTTGCCATTAACGGGGTCATGCTGCAAGCCAATGAGGCGACCGTTATCCAGAAAAATTCGTCTCTGATCGCCATCAGGGGGACGTTTTTAGTAAACAGGTTGCTATGGATAGCGATTGGTTTGGCTATCTTGTTTTCGGCTTATGGCCGGTTTAGCTTTGGCCGTTTTTTTAAGGAGCAAACAGCTAAAAAGCTCGTTGTTGACACCGCTTCAGACACACCGGTAGCACCCATACCAAACGTCCATGTCAGTTTTAATAACCCGTATAGCAGGCGCATAGTGGTAAGCCTGGTCAAAACAGAATGGCTGAATTTGGTTACCGACAATTATTTCTGGATCATTTTAGCCAGTGGTGTCTTTTTTCTTTTGTTAGCTTTTGGGATGGGTGTTTCCCCCTTTGGCATACCCGAGTTTCCGCGCACAGTTTTGCTGTTTACTATTTTCAATGATACGTTTCCCTTTTATATTTTCCTTTTCCTCCTGTTTTATACCGGCGAAATCGTGCATCGCGAACGCAGCAGCGGATTTGCCGTCATTAACGATACCTTACCGCCATCAAACCGCCTGTTAAACGCGGCTAAACTGCTTACTTTACTTACGCTGGGCATGAGTATGGCCCTAATCCCGGTAATCTGCGGCTTAAGCGTGCAGATCGCGCAAGGGTTCTACCAGTTTAATTTCGGATTATATGCTACGCAGGTTTTTGTGCTGTTACTACCGCGATTCATCCAGATTGTCATCTTTTGTTATGTGGTGCATGTACTGGTTAATCAAAAATTTGTAGGTCATACCATTGGGCTACTACTCTGGCTGGCTTTGTTCTTTTTAAATAAATCAGGCACTCTGGATTATCACCTGCTGCTTTATGGTATTACCCCCACTTATCAATTGTCCGATATGGACGGACTAGGGCATATGTTGGTACCGGTAAGTTGGTTTAATACCTATTGGCTGCTGTTTGGCGGGCTGCTCATTATCCTTTCCGCTTTAGGCTATAATCGTGGCATAAGTAGTACGTTCAAAGACAGGTTCAGCTTGGCTACACAACGTTTTGATAAGACGACTAAATGCATAACCTTGGTTGTCTTAGCCGCTTTCCTGATTGTCGGTATCTTTATTTATTATAACGTAAGCTACCTGAACAATTACCTGACTCAACACGAGCAAACAGAACGTAAAGTACGGTTTGAGACGGTCCTAAAACAGTTTGCCGGACTGCCGCTGCCAAAAGTAACCCGGATCAGATCACAGGTTGACCTCTACCCAGCTAAACAGCAAGCGTTAACCCATGCCTGGGTTACCATCCAAAATAAAACAAAACAGCCAATTACCCAATTACTCGTCGATGGTGAGGAATTAACCGATTTTAGGGTCAAAACCGGCGGGAAAGCGATCCCCTATACCTATCCGCTCTATTACCCTCGCGGGCTATTTAATTTTTTCAGGCCAGCACGTGAACCGGCTGAATACCGGCTGTATCAGTTTGAGGGGGCGCTGCTGCCGGGTGATTCGTTGCTGCTGGAAGTCCAATCCTGGCAGGGCTATCCCGGCTTCCGCAATGATACCTACGCCGAAACTATGCTGCATAACGGCACTTTTTTTCAAGGCGGATTGCCAAGCTTGGGGTACGATGCTTTCGAGGAGTTGACCGACCCCTTTGAACGCCGAAGATACCATTTACCTAAAAAAAACGAGCCTGGTGCTATTCCGCAGGATGACCCTGCCGGACGGGCAACCTTGAAAGCAGGACCGACCATTGACCTCTTAAAGCTGGATATAACCGTTAGCACCTCGGCTGATCAAACGGCGCTCGCGCCCGGAACATTGGTTAACCAATGGAAGCAGAACGGGCGCAATTATTTTCAGTATACACAAACCGATCCGGGACTTTATATGCCCATAAGTATCCTATCGGCCCGCTATGCTGTTTTGCAGGACACAGTGCAATTGGATCATTCGGTGGCAATCGCTATTTATTATCATCCCCAACATGCCGCCAATATCATCCGCTTTATGGCCGCCTATAAAGATGGGCTTCATTATTTCAGCCAGGCTTACGGGGAGTACCCCTTCAAGGCAATCCGCCTGGCCGAGACCAATGTTTATCAAAACAAAATAACGTCGCTGGCTACGCTTGATGCGTATACAGAAGATTTTGCCTGGAACGCTCATGTCAGCGACCCGAACCAGTTCGATTATACGTGTTTCCGTACCGCCCGTACGTTGGCCCAGCAATGGTGGCGCTTCCAGGTAGCGCCCAATAACACGGTTGGCTCATTGATCATACCCGAGGGGCTGGCTACTTATAGCGCGCTGGCCTTGATGGAAAAGAAGTACGGAGCGACGAACATGCGTGCTATCGTTTTGGATCAGTTGACGGATTACCATTACCGGAGAGCCCGGTTGAATGAACCCGAACAACCGCTGATGACGATGAACTTCCCCCAGCAAAGCGCAAAAGCCGGCGTGGTCCTGTATGGGTTAAAAAACCTAATCGGCGAGGATCGTTTAAATGCCGCTTTGCATGCTTTTAAACAGGCGTATGCCTTTAAAAACAAACCGCCGTATGCCGGTAATGATGATCTTTACGAGTATCTGCAAAAGCATGTGCCCGACTCCTTAGCCTACTATTTAGCCGATAACTGGCTAAGGGTAACCCTATATGATAACAAGATACTAGCGGCTAAAGCCATTCCGATTGAAAAAAACGAATACCAGGTTACCTTTTCGGTGCATGTTGCCAAAACAGTGCTGGATAAAACCGGTAAAGAAGTACCTGCCCCAACGACAAATGATTACATAGACTTGGGTGTTTTCGCAAGAGGTACCATGAATAAAGCCGGACGACGGCAAACGAATCCTTTATATGTAAAGAGGTATAAGCTACAGGCGGGAACGCATACGATTAGCGTTAAAGTAAAGGGCCGGCCGGAATTTGTGGGAATAGACCCCTATGCTACTTTACTGGACAGAAATGCTGGGAATAATTTGAAACGTTTCAACTGACATTCATTTTTCAAAGGCTGTTCTTAGGGAGGCCAGGCCTCGAAAATTTGTCCAGCCATTCAGGGGGTTAAAACAAGGTCATGTCCTTTTAAGAATTTAATCCCCTTCCACAATCTCAAAATACCCTCCCACTTGAGACATGTAACATTCTCACGTACCTAATTCGGGCGTTAAATGAAGCCCTGATTTTTAAGAAAAATAAACCTCTCAAACCCCTACTTTATAACTCATTCTGGCCACGAAAGTGTTTTCATTGCCGTGCTTTGAACATAAAGGATTGATTCTTCTACACGGTTCAAGATGCCCTATATACAACTGATTAGTGACCGGATTAGCTATTTTTGGGGATTTATTCTGAACAACCCGGCACCTAGATCGTAACCCGCTGATTGAGCCGTAGGGTGCAAATAATTGCGGGGGATACCCATCGGGGTAACCTGGTTTAGGATAACTTTTCCCATTTTCCGAATACCCCTTTCTTGGTGAGTACCAGGGCGCTGGTAAGGGGTTGGCCCTTGACCACTATCATAAACGCCCATGTAATGGACGTTGCCCGTAATTACCGAGTTGCTAAATGTAAATAAAGGATGATTTTCGCTTTTTGAGCTTAAAAAGAAGTAGTCACTGCCGGTAATGATATTATTCCGAAAGACAAAGGGGGCGTCTGCTTCTTTCTTATACCCATACCAGATAGCGGACTCGTAGGCCCCGTCGATAATGGAGTGGGTGAGCGAAAAGCCTTTGGCCGAATAGAAGAGTAGCAGTGCATTCTTACAGTGGTAAAAGATACAATGATCTACCTGAACCGTGTTGGCCCCCTCCATATAGACAGCACCTTGAATGGGGGCCCAGTTACGCTCGCCGATAAACAAGCATTGTGATACGGTTAAGTCCTTCAAGTTGGCGCTGTCACGTTCAATGGGATAGTAGTACTCAACCGACGGGTTGGCATTGCCGACAAACTTTATGCCTCGTATTGACACCTTGTTGCGTAGAATTTCCAGCCCAGCACAGTGCTCAAAATAGGTCGTTAAGTTGTTGGCAGAAATGGACTGAATAACGGGCATACTGGCCGGTTTCCAGGCCGGGTCATCGGGCATGACGAGCGCTTCCAGAATGAAACGAGTCGTATCAGCCCTCTCAGCGGGCTGAATCTTGATGAGTTGGGAGAGAACATACAGGCCGGGCGCTAATTTGATGGTGATATCCCGTTCCCCTGAAAAGGTACGGCTTAATTGGACTGCTTGATGCACACTGGCCACTGGCTGGCTCACGGAGCCCGTAGCCTGATCATCACCCTTCACGGCGTCCACATAGATCACCTGGGCCCGTAGCGGGTGCCCCAGGCAGACCAACAAAAGGGTAATCCAACCGATACCTTTCTTCGTATTCCTGCCGATCAATCGTATAAGACTGCTTTGCGTAAGCTGTACCGTTATCATGCGGATAATATTTGAGTAGACA
>NZ_BAAHBO010000010.1:0-220093 GCF_054776635.1 Spirosoma lituiforme | reverse complement strand
GGGTATTGCACGCAATGGGTTGATTGTCAGGGGCTTTCGCTTGTGGTATCAACTCATTCCCGATGTTTGGGAGTGCAAAGGTAGGTGCTTTTTGCCCCCCTGTCAAGCCCTATCCCCAAAATAATTGACGAGTAACCAAATAATATTTGGCAAGCCCCGCAGGATCAATTAGTTACCGGTCAGAACTATTTTCAAACTTTTTTCAATTACCCAGGTTACACCGTGCTTATCGAGCCAAAAGACCCTTCTGAGTCGCTTGTAAGCCTATTATGCAAGCGCTATGAGTTATATTGCATCTTTCTTTTGTATCAATTAATCTGGTACAATTTGTCATCCAATGAAAATACTACATACGGCAGACTGGCATTTAGGGAAGCGACTTCAGGATTTTCAGCGGTTACAGGAGCAACGGGAGGTGCTGGCCGAGATAACTCAGGTAGCCAATGCGGAAGATGTGGATTTGATTCTGGTAGCTGGCGACTTGTTTGATACATTCAACCCCGACCCTAAAGCCGAAGATTTATTATATAGTACGCTAAAAGAATTGACCGCCAATGGCCGGCGGACCGTAGTGGCTATTGCCGGCAATCACGATAATCCGGATCGGATTGAAGCACAGGACCATTTTGGTCGGGAGTGTGGGATCATCTTCGCAGGTTTTCCAAAAACAGAAGTACGTTCGTATGAACTGAGCTGCGATGCAAAGCTGCTGTGCTCAGCGCCAGGATTTATCGAATTGAAGCTTCCCCGCCATGACGCCCCCGTTCGTATTATCATGACACCTTACGCCAGTGAGACCCGACTTCGTTCGTACCTCGGCATGATCAGCATCGACGAGGAGATCCGACACCATTTGGGAGAACATTGGACCGCCCTGGCGACTACTTATATGAATGAGCAGGGCGTCAATTTACTGATGGCTCATTTGTTTGTTATGAAACGTGGTGGCGAACAGCCCGAAGAATCGGACGATGAGCGGAGTATTTTGCAGGTTGGGGGCGCTTCGGTCGTTTATACCGATATGATTCCGCCCCAGGTTCAGTATACCGCGCTCGGGCATTTACATCGATTTCAGCAGATAGCGGGAGGGCCTTGTCCTGTCGTGTATAGTAGCAGTCCATTGGCCTATAGCTTTGCCGAAGCCGATCAGCAGAAATACATCGTTCTTATTGACGCCGAGCCGAATCAGGCGGTAACGGTTACGCCGGTTCCGCTCACCACCGGAAAGCGGTTGTTGCGCCCTCGGTTCAAACGAGTGGACGAAGCCGTTGACTGGCTAAAGGAGAACCCCAACTGTTACGCCGAAATAACGCTGCAAACGCCAACGTTTCTGACCAGCGATGAACGACGTCAATTACAGCAGGCTCATGAATCGCTGGTAACGATTATTCCGGATGTACGCGACGTAGAGGAAACACCCGAGGAAGCAACGCCAGCCATTGACCTTACGCAAAGCATAGAGACGCTCTTTACGAGTTATTTTAAGAACAAGAACAAAGGGCAGGAGCCAAACGAGCGGCTACAGCATTTGTTCCGTGAGATTTTAGCAACCGAACCTGAATGATTCCCATTAAACTGTCCATCCAGGGACTTTACTCCTACCAGGACCTACAGGAGGTTGACTTCCAGCAACTAATTGGATCGAGTGTATTCGGCATTTTCGGTAAGGTTGGCAGTGGCAAAACATCCTTACTGGAAGCCATCAGTTTTGCGCTATACGGCAGAACAGAGCGGCTAAATGCCAGTGACAAGCAAGCGTATAATATGATGAACCTGAAATCGAAGCATCTTATCATTGACTTCGAGTTTCAGGCCGGTGCCGACCAGCATTTATATAAGTTCGTTTACGAAGCCAAGCGCCATCCTAAGAAACACCACGAGATAAGTTCCGGCGAACGACGGATGTTTATTCGTAAGGACGATGAATGGCAACCCATTGGCAACGAGAAAGAGGATGTAGCCATACTATCGAAACAGATTCTGGGCCTCGACTACGACAATTTCAAGCGGACGATCATCATTCCGCAAAACCAGTTCAGGGAGTTTTTGGAGCTTAGTCCTGTCGAACGGACCAAGATGATGAATCAGCTCTTCAAACTCGACCAGTATGACCTGGCCGCACGGGTAACCAAGCTGAGTAAGGCAAACGACGATCAGTTAGCCGAACTTCGTGGGTTACTGTCTCCGCTGGAAGCCGTTACGCCCGATGCTATTGAGCAGGCCAGCGGTACTATTTCTGCCATTTCTGACGCTCTTCTACAGAAAGAGAGCGACATTAATGAGTTGGTTCCTGTCGAAAAACGCTTGCTTGACGACCAAAAGCGGAGTCAGACGCTGATTCTGATGCAGCAGGAGCTGACGCAGCTTCTGCGTAAAGCGGGCCTGTACCAACAACGTGAGCATGATTTGTTACTCTATGAAACCTGTTTGCTCGTCTTTCAGGCCGATTTTGCTAACCTCGACAAAGAAAATAGTCGCAAAACCCGGTTAATCGATCAGGAGCGTACAGCGCAGCAACAGCTTATCTCGGTAACCAAGCGACTGGTCGGTTTACGGAGTTTGTATGAGGCTGCCAAACAGGCTTACGAGAACCGAGAGGAGTTACAGCAAAAAATCAATGAATTAGATACGGTTCAGGAAATACGAACGCTGCAACAATCAATTAGCCAACAGATACGCAACCGGGATGCTTTGGCGAGCCAGCTTGATCGGCATACGCATCAGATTGACCAGCATAGAAAGGATCGTAGTGGTCACCAGCTTATACTGGAGAATGGGCTCGGGCGGGCCTCTGATCTGGAACGTCTGTATAAAGTCAAAAACTGGTTTACGGCGTACAAGCCCCTGAAGAAGCAAGCCGACGATTTTCAGGTGGCCATCGATAAATACGATCTGGCAATTGATTCATTGAAGCAGCAAAAGAATGATGTACTGGTAGGTTTTCCAGCAGACTGGACTGATCTGACGCTTAAAACCTTGCCCAGCCACATTGAGGATGCGTTGGTAAAATTTAAGGAAATACGATCGGAGCGAGAGCTGAAACACCGGCAACTGCTGGTTCAGGACGAATTGCGCAAATATGCCGATGCGCTAACGGAAGGGATGCCCTGCCCCTTGTGCGGAGCCGAGCATCACCCAAATCGGCACCGGGGCGACGCTGACATCGTTGACGTAAAACGAAGCGAAGCGGCCTTGCAAAAAGTAGAACAGCGGATCGAAGCCACATCAACGCTTCAATTAACCATTAAAGAACTGGTCACAAAACTCCGCAGCGAACTGGAAAATGGGAAACGGCTTGTTCAGGAGCGCACCGAAATTGTCAGGCAGTTGACTGAGCACGAGGATAGTTTTGTCTGGTCAGAGTTTTCGAAGGAGCGGGAGGGTGAGGTTGTGGATGCGATCCGGAAGGAAAGTGATGCGCAAAAACGGGTACAGGATGCCCAGCAAGCCGTCCGTGATCTCGAAAAGCGTATTGATGAGCTAACTGTCACCCAGGCCGAACTAACCGGAAAAGTTGCGGATGCGAACAATGACCTTTCCGGTCTCAATGGGCAACTAAAAACAGCCGCTGAATCGCTGGTACATTTTCGGCTCGACGAAGTAAAGGATTGGCGACTGGACCAGATTGCTGACCTCCGCGAATCGTTGAGCCAAGTCTATGATCAGGCGAAAATCCATTTCGATGAGACATCGAGGGAAAAAGGGGAAGCGGAAAAAGCGTTAGCAACCGCTGAAGAGCAAATCCAGCAATTACGCAATCAGCAAAACGACATTAGCCTGGAACTGGATACTCTGGAATCGACCATTGCCCGGAACCTGGACGATCATAACCTTACCCGTGATCAGGTAAAGCAAATTTTACGATCCGGCCTGAACGTCAGTCAGGAACGACAGCAGATCAATGAATACAACGAAAAACGTGGTGGCCTGCAGCTTCAGGTCAACACGCTGGAGGTCGAGCTGGCGGAGCATCCATTCGACCCCATAGCCTTAAAAACGATTCAGGCACAGCTAAGCGCACTGCAGGCCGAAAAAGATGCCCTGAATAAAGAGCACGGCCGCGCGACCAGCGTTCTGTCATCGCTCGAAAAACAATGGCAGCAAAAGCTCGCGCACCAGAAACGCCACGACGAACTTGACCTCCGCAAGCAGGATTTAAAAAAAATGGACGAGATGTTTCGGGCGCAGGGTTTCGTAAACTACGTTTCGTCGGTCTATCTGAAAAATCTTTGTGAATCGGCAAACGAACGCTTTTTCAAGCTGACCAACAATCAGTTGAGGCTGGAACTGGACGAGAAAAATAACTTCCTGGTCCGGGATTACCTCAACAGCGGTGAAGTGCGTAGTGTAAAGACCCTGTCGGGTGGTCAGACATTTCAGGCAGCGCTCTCCCTTGCCCTGGCCCTGTCCGACAATATTCAACACCTGACAAAAGCCAAACAGAACCTATTTTTCCTGGATGAAGGGTTCGGTACGCTCGATAAAGATTCGCTGCAAACCGTCTTTAAAACGCTGAAAGCGCTCCGCTCCGAGAATCGGGTGGTTGGTATTATTTCGCACGTAGAAGAATTACAGCAGGAGGTTGACAACTTTATCCGAGCTGAATCGACCGAGAACGGAAGCCGGATTATTCGAAGTTGGGAAAGTTAGACCTGTGGAAAAGTTGGTTATGTCGAACGGGCTTTACTCGCATTAAATCTGTTTTAAACGTACAGGAAGTAATTTCTCAGCACGTCATGCCGAACTTGTTTCGGCATCTCAAAGCCTCCTAAAAGGCAAGTTGGAGATGCCGAAACAGGTTCGGCATGACGTGCAGCCTAGTGAAATCATCCCTAAGCAGCTTCATTATTAACAAATCTTGAAGTTGCCTGCTAAACAAGCCACCTTTTCTACATTTGCCTCCTACTAACCGAACGCATACGTATGAAAAAACTTGTTACACTTGGCCTGCTCGGCTGCGTAGCGCTGGCCGGGTGCCACACGCCAAAGTCAGGTACAACGTCAGCAGTACAACAGACGCCAGTCACTAAAATCGCCTTTGGGTCGTGTAGCGATCAGAAACGGCCTCAACCGTTGTGGGATGACATTGTGGCTCAAAAGCCGGACGTCTGGGTTTGGCTCGGCGATAACATTTATGGCGACTCGGAAAGCATGGACACGCTGCGCACAAAATACGCCCGGCAGAAAGCCAATCCAGTGTATCAGCAACTACGCCAGTCAACGTCCATAATCGGCGTTTGGGATGATCATGACTACGGCGTTAATGATGGGGGGAAAGAATACCCACGCCGAAAAGAAAGCCAGCAATTGATGCTCGATTTTCTGGATGTACCATCTACCAGCCCATTTCGTACGCAGGAGGGCGGCTATTCGGTTCACACCTATGGCCCTAAGGGTCAGCGCGTAAAAGTGATTCTGCTGGACGGGCGTTATTTTCGTGATCCGCTGAAAAAAGACGGCAAGGCCAACGTTCCGGACCCCTCCGGCGACATACTGGGTGACGCGCAGTGGAACTGGCTGGAACAGCAACTGACCAAGTCTGATGCCGATGTGCATATTATTGGCAGCGGCATTCAGGTTCTACCCGAGGAGCACATTTATGAGAAATGGGCCAACTTCCCCACGTCCCGCCAGCGGCTGCTCGATTTACTGGCTAAAACGAAACCAAAAGGTGTGCTGTTCATCAGCGGTGATCGCCACATGGCAGAGGTATCCAAGATAAGCGTACCTGGCCTGTCTTATGACTTGTTCGACATAACCAGCAGTGGTCTTACCCACGTATCTGCCCCGCACGAAGAACCAAACCGCCATCGGGTTGGCGAGATTGTGTCCAAACTTAATTATGGGTTGATCACCATCAATTGGAAGTCAACGCCTGTAAAAGCCACCGTTCAGATTAACGGCGATGAACAGGCAACATACCTGACACAGGACATTAACTTCTAACAATGAGCTTGTGTCAATTTTCTAAAAGACAGTAAAATGAGTAAGCGGTGAAGGGGACTAAAGATGATGCCAGTGCATTTCTTTAGTCCTCTTCACCGCTTACTCATTTTCAGTTATCTATTCTTTCGTAACCAATGCCATCACCTCTTCCGAAATTCCGGTCATGGAGAAACCACCATCGTGGTATAGATTCTGCATCGTGACCATACGGGTCAGATCCGAGAACATGGTGATGCAGTAATCGGCACACTGGTCTGCGGTAGCGTTGCCCAGTGGAGCTGTTTTATCGGCAAAATCGTAAAATTTGTCGAAGCCGCCGATGCCGCCACCAGCCGTTGTTGGTGTGGGCGATTGCGAAATAGTGTTCACCCGAACCTTATGCGACTTGCCATACCGGTAGCCGAAACTACGGGCAATCGACTCCAGAACGGCTTTGGCATCGGCCATATCTGTATAGAACGGGAATGTCCGCTGGGCAGCCATGTACGTCAGTGCCACCACCGAACCCCACTCACTAATGGCATCCAGTTTATACGCCGTTTGCATCATTTTATGAAATGACAGCGCCGAAATATCAATACTCTGTTTGAACCAGTCGTAATTAAGATCGGTGTACGCTTTTCCCTTACGGATGTTCGGACTCATACCGATGCTGTGCAGGACGAAATCAACTTTACCACCTAACACCTCGGTTGATTTCGTAAACAGGTTTTCGAGATCTTCGACCGATGTTGCGTCTGCCGGAATGATTTCGGCTTCGCATTGTTCAGCCAGTTGTTTGATCGCTCCCATCCGCATCGCAATCGGTGCGTTGGTCAGCGTGAATGTAGCGCCTTCTTCTTTCGCTTTCAACGCGACTTTCCAGGCGATTGATTTTTCGTCTAGGGCACCGGATATGATGCCACGCTTTCCTTTCAGTAATCCGTAAGCCATGTGTCTCTAATGATGACCGGGTCGCCGGTGCGATGACGAATGATAAATGATGACCAGACTGGCGTTTCTGTTTCAGTTAGTCAAAAATTACCATTCCTAATTTGCCCCAAAGTTAGGTTATTTTTTTTCGCCAAGGGCAAGCGTCGGTGTTGATACTGGAACTGGCGGTAATTTTAAGACCGTTGCCATAAACTTTTCTGTAGCCATATAAACCCCTTTCAGATCATGTGACGTGAAGTGCGAGGCAATCACATGCTCACCGGCATTCGGGAAAGCCATTTTCTGCTTTTTGTCGGCTGGCGTACCTAGTTCGTCGTACATCGCCAGCATGGCAGGCACCGAAACGACTTTGTCCTGATGGTCATCGTCTTTGTAGTAATACGCCATAAAGACCGGCTGTTTCACTTGTTGAAACTGGTCGGGCGTCATGAACTGGTCGAGCATCGTTTGCAGCGTAATTAGGCCATTGGTGTGATACTGGGGGAGCCAATACCGGGCACGACCAGCGTTGTAATGGGTATTGACAACGTGTTCACCCTGAAAAACCTGATCCAGAATCTGCTTGCCCCACGGACCGGTAACGAGTTTAAGCGCCGGATTCGCCGTGGCAATACAGGGTGAATACAGAATCAAACCATCAATTTCAGGGTGATGAGCGGCCAGATAAAGCGTCAACATTCCGCCGGCCGATGTACCCATTACAATGACTTTATTGCCCAACGATTTTCCTATTGCCAGAGCCCGCTCGGCCGAAGCAGCGTACATCGAGGGAGTCAGCTTTTCCAGCGCATCGGGTGAGTTCACGCCGTGTTCGGCGGTGCGGGCGAGGTACAAGTTGCAGCCAAAATGGGCCGCAATCTGCTTATGAATGGGATCGCCCTCGGCCCAGGTTGCCGAAAAGCCCGGTATATAAACGATGCTGTACGGCGTTTTGACCTTGTGCAGGCTATCGGCCCAAACGATGCGGGCTTCGTTATCGGGGCGTAAGTTGGCCTCTCTCTCCGACTCCGCAATACGCTGTTCCAGTTTTACCAGATCAGGATCAAGCGTCACCGTTTCCTCTTTGATACCGTCGGAGTGGGTGGTTGGCCCAAGTAGGTAACCAACCGCAAGAACGGCCCCCAGTAAGCCTGCAATCAGGAAAAACCGTTTCATACGTATTCTTTTATATCCATTCGGATCCGCCAGTCCTTCGGCAGGTAATTATTGACACGCGTACCAACGCCTTTTACCCACCCCAGATTCATGCCCTGATAACGAGCTAGCAGCCAGCCCTTAACAGGTTCGTCGAACACCAGATTCTCCTTCTTAAAGTATCGCAGCGCATCTTCCTTACTCAATTCCAGACCGGGTAGTTGCTGATTGACCGCTGTACTGAGCGCCAATGCGTGGGATGGAATAAAGTCCTGCCCCTTGAACTGTCCCATATCCAGCCCGAATCCCTTACTTTTCAGGGCACTATCGAGAAACAGAAAGGTTTTTTCCAGCGCTTTCGGCAGCGCCATTACATCGCCATTGGGTTTCTCCCAAAGCGAAAAGTCAGCTGGCTTTTCGAGCCATTTCGCAGCCGACGCCGTTTCACGCGGACGGAGCGCCCGTATGGTGCGGAAGGTGCGCGCATCCAGTTTCACCACCGGGGTGAAGGCTGTTTTCTGAAAAACACTGATAAAGAACCCCTCGCCCCGAACCCGATGCGGATAGCACTGGTAGCCCACGGCGTCGCCCGTTTCCGGATCGCCAGCTTGTTTCTCTACGATGTTCCAGTCGGCAGGCAGTACCAGCGGTCTATTTCGAAAACCGTTCTCGGTCAGGTAGCGAACGTTCTCGGTGTTTTCAGTATCGTTGTAGGTACAGGTGCTATAAATCAACACACCGTTGGTATCCAGCAGGGGGGCAGCCGCAGCCAGAATCCGTTTTTGCCGGGCCGAACATAGATTCACACTTGCTTCCGACCATTCCTGCATGGCATCGGGATCTTTCCGAAAAAGCCCTTCGCCCGAGCAGGGTGCATCGACCAGCACGACATCGAAAAAACCGGCCAGATTGGCCATATCCTCCGGATCGTGATTGCTGACCACCACATTCGGATAGCCCCATTTATCCAGATTTTCGCGCAGCACAGACACCCGGCTACGGATCACTTCATTACAGATCAGCAAACTGTCGGGGTGCAGCGCCGATGCCAGTAACGTGCTTTTCCCGCCGGGAGCCGCGCATAAATCCAGCACGCGCAACGGACGACTCAGGTTAACGGTTTGCCGTAAGGCCTCATGCAGCAGCATCGAAGACGCTTCCTGAACATAGTAAGCCCCGGCCTGAAAAAACGGATCGAGCGTAAAGCTTGGTCGCTCGGGCAGGTAAAAACCCTGCGGACACCAGGGTACCGGCACCAGGCCCGTTGTAGTATAGCCCGGATTGGCCACCTTCCGGGGATTCATCCGAATACTTACGGGCGTCGGTTGTCGTAATGCTTCCTCAAACTCGGTGAACTCGGCACCCGACTGGATAGTCTCCAACTGCGCCTTCATTTGCGCCAAAAAAGCGGGGGGCCATCCAGCCGGGGACCATCCAGTCGGGGACCATCCAGCCATACCGTCGGGCGAAACAGGCTTATGTGTTGTCATTTGACAAAAATACGCAACTGTCGGGCGGTTTTCACTAAACTTGCAGCATGACTAGCCCACAAGACCAATTCAAGCAAATCAAGACCTTTATTTTTGATATAGATGGCGTACTGACCGATGGTGGTGTATCGCTGCTGGCATCGGGGGAGCGATTCCGGACGGTTTTCATCCGCGATACGTACGCCATCGAACAGGCGCTGAAGGCAGGTTTTCGCGTCGGCATCATCTCGGCGGCCAATGCCGACGGGCTCCGTAGCTGGTTGACTTCCATGAATGTTAAAGACATTTTCATGGGTGGCCCCTCCGATCAGAAACTGAATGCGTACCTAGGCTACATAGCCCGCGACAGCCTCAACGAATCCGAGATTCTGTACATGGGCGATGACCTGCCCGACTACCCGATTTTAAACCGGGCCGACGTTTTGAGTACTTGCCCGGCCGACGCCGTTGCTGAGGTTCAGGCCGTTTGCCAGTACATCTCACCTTATGCGGGTGGCCGCGGTGCGGTGAGGGATGTGGTCGAACAGGTTATGAAAGCCCAGGGAAAGTGGGGTATGTAATTCGCTTTTACCGGGATGACAGACGTCTTTTTATCAAGCATCAACGTTACCATGAATGACTTAGCCGAACGCGATCAGGCCGTAATCTGGCACCCGTTCACCCAAATGCAAACCGCTCCATTGCCTCTTCCAATAGTGCGGGGCAGCGGCTCAATACTCTACGGTTCTGACGGCCGCGAATACCTGGATATGATTTCTTCGTGGTGGGTGAACATTCACGGCCATGCCCATCCACACATTGCCAAACGGGTATCTGAACAGCTCCAGATTCTGGAACACGTCATTTTTGCGGGGTTCACGCACCAGCCAGCGGTTGAGTTGGCCGAGCGACTCCTAGCCATTCTCCCCCCGAACCAGTCGAAAGTATTTTATTCAGACAATGGATCGACGGCGGTAGAAGTAGCCTTAAAAATGGCATTCCAGTATTGGCACAATCTGGGTACACCCCGTAAAAGGATCATTGCCTTTGAGAATGCCTATCATGGCGACACGTTCGGGGCTATGGCGGTTGGCGGGCGCAGTGCTTTCACGGCACCGTTCGTTCCGTTTCTGTTCGATGTCGATTATCTGCCGGTGCCAACGGCGGGGCAGGAAGCAGTCGTTCTACAACAGGCGGAAGCCCTGTTCACAAACGACGTAGCTGCTTTTATTGCCGAGCCACTCGTTCAGGGCGCGGGCGGCATGGTTATGTATGAACCGGGCATACTGGATAAGTTGATTCAGCTGGCCCGTAGTCAGGGGGCACTCGTTATTGCCGACGAAGTGATGACCGGTTTCGGCCGGACGGGTAAGTTGTTTGCCTCAGACCATCTGGCCGAAAAGCCCGACCTTATGTGCTTGTCGAAAGGGTTAACGGGTGGAACCATGGCGCTGGGCGTTACGGCCTGTGCGGCCCATATTTACGATGCCTTTCTGTCTACCGACAGACACAAGACGCTCTTTCACGGTCACTCGTTCACGGCCAATCCGCTGGCCTGTACAGCCGCGCTGGCCAGTATGGACATCCTTCTCTTGCCCGAAACACAAGCCAGTATTCAGCGTATCAGCCGGAGCCATGCGGACTTCGCGCAACGGTTGGCCACGTACGCGTCGGTCGATACCATTCGCCAGCACGGGACACTGCTTGCGTTCGATTTAAACGTTGGCGAACAGACCTCTTACTTCAATAATATTCGGGATACAGCCTACAACTTCCTGCTTGACCGAGGGGTTTTGATGCGTCCATTGGGCAATGTTTTGTACCTGATGCCTCCATATTGCACCACCGATGAGCAACTTGCGTTTGCTCATAAGCACATTGAAGCGTTATTAGCGACAATCTGAGTATGGGCACCTTGACATTTAACGTTGAATCACCCACCTTTGCCTGACCAATCGACGCGGGAGTAGCTCAGTTGGTAGAGCGGCAGCTTCCCAAGCTGCAGGCCGTGGGTTCGAACCCCATTTCCCGCTCAAGTATAAGCCTATGAAAATTAACCGGTTAGCAGAAATGTTGGTCGGTTTTTTTATTGGGTTGATCAGTTTACCCAACTATACTAGTTACTCTTTTCAATCCTTCTTATGCTTTGTTTGACGGAAACTGTTTCCCAGAAATTACTGACAGACCAACACGTGATTTGAGCAACTAAATTTCTTACACTAGCGGCCTTATTCAACCAGCAGCTTTATTTTCCGACTCTTTGTCCGGGTCTGCAGCCAGCGTTCAATTCGCTGCTTCTCGCCCGCCGTGTGTCGGCGAGAAAATTTTGCATACACCAGCATGACCGTATCCGGCTTATTACTGGTTGCGTTCATCACCAGCGACCGGGCGGCCGTAAAGGTCTGTACATCCGGCATCAGTGTCTTGAGCTCGTCACGCAGATCGGCTACTGGTAGTCGTGACGTTTGGGTTAAGTCAATGTAGCGACGTAATGAATCGATGGTATTGTCTTTTCGGGAAATAGTTGCCTGGCTATACTGAATGACTTGGTCGGCGAGGGTTGTTCTAAGCGCATTCACATCAATTTCTGAATCTTTAAAACTCCCCTGTTTAATGATGAGGTTCGCGTCGCCCAGGCCATAAGCAGGCATTTTAGCGCATAGTTGGCTGATGGAGTCTTTAGGTAGGGGTTCCCCTACCAGCGAAAGTTCCAGTGTACTCTGCTGACGATTGAAGCGAGCTGCGTATTGGATAACCTGGCGATACTGAAAGTCGCATTCGTTCGCAACAAACCGCTTCGCTGACTCCTCAAAAATGGTTTTGCGAACAATCTGATAACCCAGGTAGCTACTGGGCACTACCACGACCAAAACAGCAAACCAAATCGTATGTCGTACCCGCCGTTCCACGTCAGGAGTGGGATATTGCTTTTGTTTGTACCCCAAGTACCGAACAATCAGGAACGTGGCTATACTGATGCATATAGCGTTGATGAGGAACAAGTAAAAGGCTCCCGCAAAATAGTAGAGATTACCCGTAGCTAATCCATAACCTGCGGTACATAAGGGGGGCATCAGAGCCGTAGCGATCGCCACACCCGGAATAACATTGCTTACTTTTTCTCGTCGTGAACCGGCAACAATACCCGCCAAACCGCCCAGAAAAGCCACCAGCGCATCCCAGACGGTGGGTGAAGTACGGGCCAGTAGTTCCGACTGAGCCAGGTGTAACGGGCTTATGAAAAAATAGACCGTGGAGGTTAACAAGCTGATGAAGGCGGCCAGGCTTATGTTCTTTAACGCCCGCTGGATCATAGCCAGGTCGTTGATCCCCACGCCCATTCCGATACCCATAATAGGCCCCATCAGGGGCGAGATGAGAAAAGCCCCGGTTATGACCGCCGGCGAGTTGATGTTTAAGCCGATGGATGCGATGAATATGGCGAAAATCAGTGTCCACAAATTGATGCCGCGAAACTCGATGCCCCGGCTAATGGCCTGTATAACATCCGCTTCGTCGTCTTTATCCTCTTCCAGACTGAACCGTTCGCGCAGAAACTTACCAAAACGGGCTAAGGTGCCCGATATCTTGGTTTGGGATGATTTAGGGTCGTCAGCAGTCATGCGTTACCAGGTCAAATACAACTTAATTCTTGTAAAGTAAAGTAGCACGGCTCATTCAATGGTCATACCTGTCGGATGAATCGACTGACTTACCTGATCATGCTCTAGGTTCTATTGAGCTTCATTATGTTTTGAATCCTGCTCACCCGCAACCGGCTGCGCCATCGTTTCGCGGACAAATCCGGTTTTTAAATGCTCATAAAATGAGACAGGGTCAACCAGCGAGGCTGCCCCCTGCGCCATTAGGCCGCCGAGTAATAACTGGAAAATAGCGGAGTGCCGGTCCGTCATTTCCAGCACCAGAATAGCCGCGGTGAACGGCGACCGGACAACACCCGTCAGAAAGCTGACCATGCTCACCAGAATCACTAAATTTGTATCGCCGGGCGCGACCTGGATCAGTCGCGAAAGGCCATCGCCAAGAATAGCCCCGGCGCTTAGGGACGTAGCGAAAATACCTCCGGCCGCTCCTCCGCTGTAACTGAGGGCCATCCCCGCAAATCGTACGGGAAACAAATACCAGGGCGTTGCATGATCGTTTTGAAACAACAGCCGGTTAATAATCGGCTTTCCGGTGCCAACAGCCTCGGTGCCAACCCAGAAAGCGAGACCAGCTAACAGTAAACCACAGGCCGCTACCCAGCCCGCTTTTTCGGGCAACGTGCGAAATCGCTGCCGATAGGCATTGAGCCATAGTAACAGCTTAGCGAACAGAGCCCCCGACAGACCACAGACCATAGCAATCAGCACGAGGACGCCCAAAAACCAACCCGTCGACGCGGTAACTTTGGGAAAACCCAGATACAGGTAAGGCCCCTGAATGGCCTGTGCAGTCATACCAGCAATGATAACGGCGGTAAAAACAGCCGTTCGAAAACGAGTGATGTGTGTCTGGGTAAGCTCTTCAACGACGAAAACAATGCCTCCCAGTGGCGTATTGAAGGCCGCGGCCAGACCAGCCGCCCCGCCCGTGACCAGCGCAATCTGACGGGATAACTGCGGCCACCCCGCCGGTTGTAATCGATTGATTGCCCGAAAAATAGCCGCCGAAATCTGAATCGTTGGCCCTTCCCGACCAATAACTCCTCCACCCAGCAGCAACACGACGCTACTCAGCACTTTGACGATAGCTACCCGGATACTCAGCAGATAGGCCGTTCGCCCATGCGTGGCTGGATTGGATAACTCTATGCCGGCCATTACCTGCGGAATACCACTTCCACGAGCCGCCGGGGCCAGTTTAGTCACCAATAGCCAGGCTATCAGGAAGGCGATGGGCGTGGTAATAAACAACAGATAAGGATGCGTCTGGAGCCAGGAGAAGCTGATCTGCTCCGCCCAGACGAATAACTCTTCGTATCCTACCGCTACCAGCCCGGTCACCAACGAGGCCACCCAGAACGGCAAACTCTGAAGAATGACCCGGCGGACTCGCTCGGTATAAAGTCGCTTGATAACGTGCTGGTCCAGCCAGGAAAGTACCTGGGCGTAGCGGGAGAATCGGTTGGTCATGCAGCAGAAGTAAATGAACTTGTATTGATAACGTAGCGATTCAACGGGTGATTAGTGCAACAGAAAAATCTAAGTACATTCTACGTAGTCTTTAAGGCTTTTATGAACCGGCAAGATCCACGAAAGATGCTCCAAACACTAATTCTAAGCAAATTCTAAGAATTTTCTAAGCTGGCCTTTACTTACTCTACCGTATTTGCAGGAGTGGTTACTGTGGCAGTCCGGTAAGCGAATGGTGACGTACATAGCCACACTTCATTGATCAGACCCAATCTCTTTATGCAACCTTACTCAGGCCTATTAGCCCTGTTCGTTGGTATCTTACTAGGCTCCTGTTCGGGGAAAAGCGAGAAAAAACCGGAAGCCGCCACGCCCACGCTTCCGGTTATTCAATTGACAAAGCAAGACGCAACGCTTGACCGGGATTACGCCAGTAATCTCGAAGCAGTTCAGAACGTTGAAGTCCGCGCCCGAGTTGCTGGTTTTTTAGACAAAATTCTGGTCGACGAAGGAAAACCCGTCCGTAAGGGACAACTGCTGTTTCAACTCAATCCAACTGAATTTCAGGTAGAAGTAGACCGGGCACAGTCTAATCTGCAAAGTGCCACTGCGCTGGCGGAATCGGCCGAGGTTGAAATGGGACGGGTGAAATTGCTGGTGGATAAAAATGTCATATCGCCCTCGGAACTGAAACTCGCCCGATCAAAAATGGCAACCGCCCGGGCGGGGATCAACGGAGCCAAATCCGCCCTGGCTAAAGCCCGGTTCCATGTCTCCTTAACCAGCATCCGGGCTCCCTTCGATGGTGTCATTAACCGAATCCCCTTCAAACAGGGTAGTATGATTGAGGAAGGAGCGCTGCTGACCTCCATCTCCGACCTTCGGCAGATGTACGCCTATTTCAACGTATCCGAAAAAGAGTACCTGTCCTTCATCAAAAAGCGGCTCGATCCCGACAAGACTACAGTTCGGGAGGTCGATCTGCTTCTGGCCGATGACACCGCCTATCCATTAAAGGGCAAAATCGAAACCGCCGAAACCGAATTCGAGGACAACTCCGGTACGATTGCCTTCCGGGCTACGTTTCCCAATCCAAAACGCCTGCTCCGCCACGGATCTACCGGCAAAATTCGCGTGTCTACCGATGTAGATGATGCCTTGCTGGTGCCGCAAAAAGCCGTTTTTGAGGTGCAGGATAAAAACTTTGTGTACGTCGTTGACGCCCAGAACAAAGTCCGTAGTCGAAATTTTATTCCCAGAAGCCGGGTCGACCAGTTCTACATTGTCCAGTCCGGGCTTAAACCGGGCGATCGTGTGGTTTATGAAGGTATTCAGAGTTTGAAAGATGGCATGAGCATCGTTCCCAAATCGCTGCCTGCCAAAAGCCTGCAGGCGTTATATGCCACTGCCCGGTAATGAATGCATCACCTGAGGCTACACTGCCCTCGATCAACCTGAAACTAACTGACTTATGTTCAATACGTTCGTAAAAAGGCCTTTACTCTCGACGGCGATCTCCGTACTTATTGTCCTGCTGGGGGTGCTAGCTCTGACGGGTTTACCCGTTACGCAGTTTCCCGATATTGTGCCTCCTTCGGTGACAGTCACGACCAAATACACGGGTGCCAGTGCGGATGTTAGTGTCAAAGCCGTAGCCACCCCACTCGAACGAGCGATCAATGGGGTGCCCAACATGACCTACATGACTTCTACGTCGGGCAATGATGGCTCCACACTCATCACCGTATTTTTCAAAGTCGGCACGGATCCCGATCTGGCAGCGGTCAACGTACAGAACCGCGTAACGACCGTCATGGATGAATTACCCGAAGAAGTCATCAAAGCCGGGGTTGTGACGGAGAAAGAGGTGAACAGCATGTTACTGTACCTCAACATTGTTAGTGAAGACCCCAAGGTCGATGAGAAATTCATTTACAACTTCGCCGACATTAATGTACTGGCCGAACTGAAGCGGATCGACGGCGTGGGCTTTGCCGCAATCATGGGTAATCGGGACTATTCCATGCGGGTATGGCTCAAACCCGATCGGATGACGGCTTACGACATCTCGCCCGACGAAGTTATTGCGGGTATTCGCAAGCAGAACGTCGAAGCGGCCCCCGGCAAAGCGGGTGAAAGCGCCGACCGGGCTCCCCAGACCCTTCAGTACGTTCTCCGCTACACGGGTAAGTTTTTCGAACCTGCTCAGTACGAAAACCTCATTCTACGGACCAATCCGGATGGGTCGTTGCTCCGGTTGAAAGATATTGCCGAAGTCGAATTCGGGTCGCTGGACTACGGAATCCTGTCCAAGAACGACGGGCGGCCATCCGCGGCTATTATGCTCAAACAGCGGCCTGGTTCCAACGCCAGCGACGTAATTGCCAATGTCAAAACGCGGATGGCCGAATTGAAAGAAAGTTCGTTTCCCTCAGGAATGACCTACAACTACGCCTACGACGTATCGCGTTTTCTGGACGCGTCTATTCATGAGGTCATTCGCACCCTGATCGAGGCCTTTGTGCTGGTGTTTATCATCGTCTTTTTATTTTTACAGGACTGGCGTTCTACGCTGATTTGCGCGCTGGCGGTTCCGGTCGCCCTGATTGGCACATTCGCCTTTATGAGCTACATCGGCTTCTCCATCAATCTGTTGACGCTGTTCGCGCTGGTGCTGGCCATTGGTATCGTTGTCGATAATGCCATTGTGGTCGTGGAGGCTGTTCACGCCAAAATGGAAGAATCCAGTGGCGGGTCTGGCCCGTTAACGCCCCGAGCCGCTACGTTTGCCGCTATGGGCGAGATTGCCGGAGCCATCGTGGGCATCACCCTGGTCATGTCGGCGGTATTTATTCCGGTGGCGTTCATGAGTGGTCCGGTGGGCATTTTCTACCGGCAGTTCTCGTTAACGCTGGCCATTGCCATTGTTATTTCCGGTATCAATGCGTTAACGCTTACGCCCGCTTTGTGCGCTATTTTGCTTCGTCCTGTACATGGTGAGCAGACAGGGCTGTTGGGCCGTTTCTTCACCCGCTTCAATGAACGCTACGAATGGGTTGCCAGCAAATATGAGGGGTTGCTGCGTCGGGTGGCGCACCGGGGCGCCGTTACGTGGGGTGTGCTGGGGCTGTTTATTCTGGCAACCTGGGGCATCAGTACCATATTACCAGGTGGCTTTATCCCGACCGAAGATCAGGGTATGATCTACGTCAACGTTACGACCCCCGTCGGTGCTACCGTCGACCGAACGGAGAAAGTACTGGATGCCATTGAAGCGATTGCCTCGGAACAGGAATCGGTCGAGAACGTTTCGACGCTCGCGGGATTCAGCCTGATGACGGACGGAGCCGGGGCCTCTTATGGCATGGGCATGATTAACCTCAAGCACTGGGACGAACGAACCGTATCGATGCAGGAGTTGATTACCACCCTGGAAGAAAAAACCAAACACATCAACGACGCTACGATTCAATTTTTTCCACCACCTACCGTGCCGGGCTTCGGTAATTCAAGTGGATTTGAAGTGCGGATGCTGGATCGGGGACGCAGTGGCGATCTGTCGAAGACGGCTGATGTGGCCCAGAAATTTATTGCAGCCCTGAAACAACGCCCTGAAATCAGCAACGCGTTTACCAGTTTCGACCCCAGCTTTCCTCAGTATTTACTGCACGTCGATCAGGAAAAAGCAGCCCAAAAAGGGGTATCCATCGACAATGCCATGAGTACGCTGCAAACAATGATGGGAAGCTACTACGCGTCTAATTTCATCCGGTTCGGGCAAATGTATAAAGTGATGGTACAGGCCGCGCCCAGTTACCGGACCAAGCCCGAAGACGTGCTGAACATGCGGGTCAAAAACGATCAGGGCGAGATGGTCCCCTACGCCAACTTCGTCCGGCTGGAGCGCGTGTATGGCCCCGAGCAGATTACCCGCTATAATATGTACCCTTCGGCGATGATCAACGGCGATGCGTCTCCCGGTTACAGCAGTGGTGACGCCATTCGGGCCGTTCAGGAAGTAGCGGCCAGTACATTACCTAAAGGATACGCCTTCGAATGGTCCGGTATGTCGCGGGAGGAGGTTGAATCGGGCAACCAGGCACTTTACATTTTTGCAATCTGTCTGGTATTCGTATACATCCTTCTAATGGCCCAGTACGAAAGCGTGTTCCTGCCTTTATCGGTGCTCCTGTCTTTGCCCACCGGCATATTCGGTTCCTTTTTCTTCCTGCAACTGATGGGATTGCAGAATAACATTTACGCGCAGGTAGCCCTGGTCATGCTCATCGGTTTGCTGGGTAAGAACGCCATTCTGATTGTCGAATTTGCCAGCCAGCGTCAGCGCGAAGGAGTATCGATTCTGGACGCAGCTGTCGAGGGCGCGGTTTCGCGGCTTCGCCCAATCCTGATGACCTCTTTTGCCTTTATTGCGGGCCTGATTCCCCTCTGTATGGCATCGGGTGCGGGTGCGCTGGGCAATCGGTCCATCGGTACGGCCGCGGCCGGGGGTATGTTCACAGGTACCCTGTTTGGGCTCCTCATCGTTCCCGGTCTGTACGTTTTCTTCGCCAAACTCGCAGAACGATTCGGATCCAGCCAGCCCATCGATGATCAGAACAACAATCCTGTTCAGAAAGCCGACACGACGTCGGTTCGTTTATCCACCCAACCGCACGTCAATGGCGCCGTCATTTCTAAATAAGTCAGTTCGTTCCAGTTGCTATTTTCTCCTGATCGTTGGCCTGCTCGGTAGTTGCCAACTGCCAAGACCACTGCTCCATCCATCCGCTCGCCCGATGCCTGTTTCCTTTGCCGGACGGGCCGATACGCTGGGTATCGCCAGCCAGAACTGGCGAACTTTTTTCGCCGATGCCCATCTGGTGCAGCTTATTGATACGGCGCTGAGGGGCAACCTGGATTTACAGATCGCCACTCAGCGAATTGAGGCCGCACGGGCCGCCTTCGATTACACCCGTGGCTTTCTGGCTCCGCAGGTAAACGCTGTAGCATCGGCGGGGGTAGATCGTTATGGCCAGAATACGCTGAATGGGGTGGGAAATTTCGATACGAATCTGTCCAATAACATTCGGGGGAACCTGGTCATTCCAAACCCGACACCGGACTATTTTCTGGGTGCCCGAAGTACATGGGAAGTGGATATCTGGGGGAAGTTGCGGAACCGCCGGAAAGCAGCTTACCTACGGTTTCTATCCTCCGAGAAAGGGCGTCATGCGGTTGTTACAGCCCTTGTCGCCGAAGTAGCCCAATACTATTACCGGTTGCTGGCACTGGACGGTGAACTGGAAATCATCCAGAAAAACATCAACTACCAGCAGAACGCCCTTGGGTTGGTTCGTATTCAGAAAGAAGCGGGGCGGGTAACAGAACTGGCCGTTCAGCAGTTTTCGGCTCAGTTGCTGAATACCCGGAGCCGGCAGGGCCAGGTCCGCCAGCAAATTATCGAGAATGAGAATCAGTTGAACCGGCTGCTGGGCCGCTATCCCCAACCCATTGCCCGGGGCAATTCCTTACAAGATCGCGAACTACCGGGCCAGGTGCTGACGGGGATTCCCGCCCAGATGCTGATTCGCCGACCCGACATTCAGCAGGCTGAGCTCGAACTTCAGGCGGCCAATGTAGACATCGAGGTAGCGCGGGCCGAATTTCTGCCCAGCCTGAATCTAAACGCGTATCTGGGCCTGAACGCCTTCCGCGCAGCGGTGTTGTTCAATCCAGCATCAATAGCCGCCGGATTGCTGGGAGGTTTGTCTGGTCCGGTCCTGAACCGGCGCTTTATAAAAGCCAACTACAAACAGTCGGTAGCGCAGAGCCGGGAATCTCTGTATCGGTATCAGCAAACAATCCTGACGGGTTTCAGCGAGGTAACCACCAACCTGAAAGGAGTGGAAAATTACCGTGGCGTAGCTGAGTTACAGGCCCAGGAGGTAGCCACCTTACAGACCGCTGTTACGACGTCGAACGATCTGTTTGTCAGTGGCTATGCCTCCTACCTGGAAGTTATCACCGCCCAACGTAGCGTTCTGGAAGCCGAACTGGCACTCATTAATACGAAACAGGCGCAGTTCCTGGCAGTAACGGATTTATACAGGGCATTGGGGGGTGGCTGGCAGTAAGTAACTGGTGTATCTACCCATCTGCCACAGGAAACATTAGATGAACCTACAGGTTAGTGTTACAGCAGATACCTCGTCGCCCTGTTGGCTGACCATTCAACCTACTGAATCATGAAACTGACCCACAACGTTATTTTTTCACTCGTCAGTGTTTCCTTATTAATCTTATCCGCATCAGCAACGGCGCAAACCAAAACCTCAGCAACGGGGCAGGAGTCCACCCCGCTGAAAGCCAGCGGTAGTAAGACGGGGACCAGCCTGGGTCTGAGCGCAGCCAAATCGGCCGAACATACTACGTTGCTTCAGTTGCTGGAGGCTTCTGGTTTGCTTAAAAAAGCGAATGACAAAGGTCCCTATACCGTGTTTGCGCCCACGAATGCAGCTTTTTCGCAGCTTCCGGATGGTGAGTTAAGCGAGTTATTATTACCATCGAGCAAACAACGGCTCATCCAATTTCTCGCCTACCACGTTGTTAAAGGAAGACTCACCTCCGACCAGTTAAAAGACGGCCAGAACCTGACAAATCTGACCGGGCAGATTCTGGTCGTTCACAAACAGGGAAACAGCATGACCATTAAAGATGGACGGGGTACGGTAGCGGAAGTGCTACAGGCCGATGTCCGTGCAACCAATGGCGTCGTGTATTCCGTGAATCGGGTACTTCAGCGTACGGTGAATAAAGGCCCGATTGTACGCTGATAATCGGTTATAACGTTTATTTTTCACTCACGTATCTGTCCCATAACTAAGCCAGTTTTGTTGGCGTCAATTCCATTTCCTGCGCCAGAAATTTAGCCATCTAACCGGATTGCCGGTCAATGGCCTCGAAGGCGCTTTGAACGTAAACCGGACTGGCCATTTGGGTAGCCACCTAAATCGTGGAAATTGCTGGTACCGTCGAGCGTGACAGTCGTTTTGCGTTGTCAACCAGCGTTCTTTATCCTGTCCGAAGGTTATAGTCGAGACAAGGATGGGTCAGTAGAAGAGTGCGTTTTTTTGACAAAAATAAAGTTGATTAAGGCAAACGAAGCGCAAAAGCCGCCATCATTTTATCGTAGATTGTTGTGTTTTCATAAATGCCGATAAAAGCTTCGGCGCCAGGCCCGTAGGCAAATACCGGAACCATGATGCCAGTGTGCCCTTTGGTAACGTATTTTCCTTCGGCCTGGCCGGCCTGCATATCACCATCGGTTATAGCCAGTCCACCCGTTTCATGGTCGGCCGTAATCACAACCAGCGTATTGCCGTCTTTCTGGGCAAAATCCAGTACAGCACCAATGGTTTTATCGAAATCCAGCATTTCGCTGGTGATATAGCTGGTCTTGTTGGCATGGCCGCCCCAATCAATCTGTGAGCCTTCGATCACCATGAAAAACCCTTTTTTTGATTGGTCGAGTAACCGAATCGCCGTTTGGGTTCCATTGAGCAGAATAGCACCCCGCCCTTCGGCAATCGGTTTAGGTTCGCCACTGGCCGTAAAAAAGGCGAGCTTCCCCGTCGTGAACTGATTGACATCGGCTGTAGAATCGGCGACCTGATAGCCGTTGGTTTTAAAGGCATCTGCCAGATTTTTCCCGTCGGCACGTTTTGTAAAATACTTCTGCCCACCACCAACAAATACATCGACATTACTCGTGAGCAGTTGGGCGGCAATGTCTTCGTTCTGCGATCGCGACGGAACGTGGGCATAAAAGCTGGCCGGTGTAGCATGGGTAATGGAACAGGTGACCACGATGCCTGTACCCAGGCCGCTCTTTTTTGCTGTTTCGAGAATTGTTGGGTGAGGCTTTTCATTCGCATCGACACCGATTGCCCCATTTTTGGCTTTTTTGCCAATGGCGAAGGCTGTTGCTCCCGCACCTGAGTCGGTCACGAAAGCATCCGCCGACTGTGTTTTCTGGAAGCCGATGGCGGTACAGCGCATCAGGTTAAGTGTGCCGTGATTGGCCGTGAGACCCGCAAAAATCTGGGCCGTTCCCATACCATCACCGACCATAAAGATGATGTTTTTGGGGTGCCTGGACCGTGCTGTTTTCTGGGCAACAACTGGCAGAAACGGAAAAAGGATAGCTAAAAAATAAATGGGCGCTTTCATGGTTTGGGTTCCGTTTCGAATCAATGGAGATAAACGTAAAAATCCTGGTAAGCGTCAATGCCTGCCGGGTTAAAGGTAGAGCCCCAGCTTTACGCCAACATCACGTTCAGTTTATCAGTACTTTATGTTTAGATCTACTCCTTAACAAAATTATCATGAGCCGGTCTTATAGAATTTTGTAGGCGATATTTCTTCTTTATCAGCCGGTGCCAACTGATCTCCGCCAGCTTTATCTGAATTGACTTGTATCCACCGCCAAGCTATTATACCTTTGCCCCCGGTGGGCTTGGCTGGTAACCTTGTCCGCGCTTCCCCTACGTATTGGTTCTCCGACCTAACGCGTAGGGGGTCTTTGTTTGTACGCAACCCGCTACGCAGCAAACAAGTAATATGCTTATTCTTGATCGTGTTTTTAAACGTTTTCCCCCCTCTTCTTCGTTATATAGGTAAAAAATATCTCTAAATAACAACATCATGAATACCGAGGCCCACAATCCCATTCCCATCCTGACCCAGGGGGACATTCAACAATATGTGGCTACGCATGAGTTTAACGAGATTGGTGACCGGGAGTGGTTCCGGCTCATCCCCCATAGTGAGGACCTGTTTCGAACACCCAAATACGACTTTTCATCCGGTGTTGAATTAACCACGGGCGATATACTGTGGATAGCGGTTGGGCTGAATAAAGGGTATCAGGCAAAACCTTACACGGCTGACTCTGTCTCAGCTCCCGATTTAGCCACAGTGCATTAACCTGGATCATTAACGGATACGATAAGAGAACAGGCCCGGTAGCGTAACCGGGCCTGTTCGTTTTTTATGCCTTCTCAACCTGACAAATTCGGTTATGACTACCTGCGAATTTTCGACATCACCCCTGTCCTTGAGCGCACTAACAGGGATATAAATCTACATAACAGCGAATGGCAGCACAGTTCTCCATTCAGATCGTATTGGCGAGTGGTCGGCTAACTTTATTCAGTTTATCTTGGTCATTTCCCACATTACTTTGCCGTTAAGCAGGCCTCGACAGGCTTTGACTTTTCCAGTCGCATCACGCACAAAGACGCCTTCCGTTACGTAATCCGTGAATCGGACGGTGTTACGACCTGTTGGGTAAACATCGATGCCCATCCGCCAGGAAGTACCCTTTTGAACCAGGTGATCGCCTTTGCGGGTTAAATAGATCAGTTCATCATTTCGTTTGTAAGTGCCTTCATAGGCAGCCAATTGATCCGATCGCAAGCGCACTGGTTTGATAGCACCGGGTAGTACATTTGACCAGTGATAGACCTGGGCTACACTGCGAACAATTTCATTGATGAGACCGGTACCATCATTTTCATTGACCATCACGACTACTCCGTTTCCCTCGTGAAGACTCCCCATAAACATACTCACAAACCCAGCATTTTGTCCTGAATGGAAGAAGTACTGGTCGGACTGGCCATCAGACCGCTGGGTTAGAAAAAAGCCCAAGCCCATGTTGGTACTGTCCAGAGCCATTCGGTCAACGCTATAGCCTGATCCACCAAAAATGTCGCGCGCTTCGGGGTGCAGCATTTCCTGAGCCACCGTCTGCGAGAGAAGGGTTGACTTGCCTTGATAAGCCCGTTGCAATTCAATCATGAATTTGGCCAGATCGGTCGGTGTGGTATACAGACCCGCAGCGGCCTGCTGGGGGTAGACATAAGGCTTTCCTTTAAACCAGTCTTGCCGACAATAGGCCCAGGCGGCCTGGTCTTTGTACCGAGCAGGCAGCGGTTGTTCGAACGTACTGGAGGTCATTCTCAAAGGCGCTAAAACAGTCTGATAAACAAAGTCAGCATAGGGCTTGTGCGTCTGATCCATAACGGCTAATTGGGCAATCATAACACCCCCCCCGGAATAACGCCATTGAGTGCCCGGCCGAAAACTTATCTCAATGCGACGGGATTGAGCAACCGAATCGCCGTTCAGAATTTGAACCACTGTTGGCAGAGGATCTTCCGGCTGAATGCCCCAGAAACCATGCTGAGTCGCTCCGGCCGTATGGCTCAGGAGTTGCCGAAGCGTCACGGCTCGCTGTCGGGTGAAATCGGACTCCGGTATTTTCCAGGAAGTCAGGTATCGATTAATTGGCGTATCCAGGCTCATTATCCCTTGTTCAACCAGCTGTAGAGCCGCTACGGCTGCGACTGGTTTGCTGACCGAACCCGCCGAGAAAAGAGTTTCTGTGGTTACTGGAAGTCGACGGGTGGTGTCGGCCCATCCATATCCTTTGGCCCATGCCAGCTTGCCCTGGTGTACCACGGCTATGCTAACGCCCGGAATACCGTAGGCTTTCATCCGCTCGGCAATGGTCCATCTGGGCTGGCCGACGACAGGAATGTAAGTAGTCAATCCCTGCTCGACGGCTTCCTGCTTGGTATCCACCACTTGTCCCAAACAATAAGGGCTTGCCAGTATTGCAAGCCAGATATAAGCTTTCATAGACGATTTTTTGTCAAACATGGCTGGTTCGCTGGCCTGAATCGTCCCATCGGGTAGTTTGGCACTCCTTTAAATACGCACTGGGCGATTGACCCGTGTGTTCTTTGAAGACCCGGTTGAAGGTAGTTTTAGAACCAAAACCAGCATCCAGGGCAATGCCTAACAGGCTGAACTGTTGGGCCTCTCCCCGTTGTAGTCGTCGCTTGATATCGTTAACACGCAGTTCGTTCAGGTAATCCGGCAACGACTTCCCCAATCCTGCGTTAATGGCCTGAGAAACTGTATTGGCTGATAGTCCAACTCGTTGAGCAAGTCGATCCAGGGTTAAATCAGAGTCTCGGTATAGCTTATCTTTTTCAAGGGCGTCGATGATCCGGTTGATGTGGTTATCGGAAACCGGGCTTGCCAACTTTATCTTCTCGATGGACCGATTCCGGCTACGTATTAGGGTAATTAACGCGAGCCAATAAGTGAAGACAGGGAGAATAAACTCTGTTAAGTAAAATTTAGGATGTCGTTCCGGCAGATACCACTGATTAAGGAGCGGATCGATCACGGCTATTGTATAAAAGCCGACTAGTCCAGTCAAAAACCAACGAAACCAGCCCAGTGGACCGGGCTGTTTTGGCAACTGACTTAAACTCAGTTTTAGGTAGATGAACATGGAAAAGCACATGCCATAATATTCTACGTAGCGGGTGACTGGTTTATGAATCGCCTTCCAGAACCAGGTTTTATACTCAAGAGTGTGTAAGCTGATGAAGAGAAAAAAAGCAAACTGAACCATCATTGGGGCCAGATGCCAACCCTTGAAGCGAACGGGTTGGTGCATCCAGGTCTGAACAGCAAAATAGAGGAGAGGACCAAACCCCCACGAGAAGAACAGGGGAGTAAAATACCAATTGTTATGCTGGGCATAGATTCCCGTTCGAGACAACCAAAAGTCAACCACTTGCAGCGTCAATCCTAACACGAGCCAGCCCAACCAGAAAAAAGCCGGTTGCTTTGTTTTACTCACCAGTAACCACAGCCCGGTGGTACAACCCTGAACAATACAGAAGATTTGAAACAGAACCACCCAATCCACAAACACATTCATAGCAAACATGCCCTCCAACTCAAGAGGCTCATTAGTCGAAGACTGCCTAAGGTAGTTAGCTACAGGAAATTGTGCAAATAAACCGGCTCCAGTGTTAATGCTTGCTGAAATGCCCAGTGAAGATAAATACCACAAGGAGCGTTGGGCGGCTTCGCGACCCTACACTGGTGCAAACGCCGGATCATACGGAACCACCAGCAAAGCTATAAGCTAATAGCTGCATACTACTATGCCAGTAGCCTCATCATATCTCCTCTGCGCAGTCACTCTGATCGTTTACCCGTCGCGGTGGAACATTCGTCGATCCTACCATTTTGATAAAATACATTACCAAAATAACCTGGTCACGCTACGTACCTTACCCGGACACTTACATACAGCAAAACTGATCTTCAGTTATTTACAAGGCAACTACAACTTTTGGCACGATAGTAATGGCCGTTGTGTACTACCTGTTTATTCAAAGCCTGTGCCTCAGTATGGACTTTCTACACACACTGATTAACCTGTTTTCCGAGTAGATTTGTAACAAGTTGCCCCCTACATCGATGCTCGGTACCCTTTTGCTGATTGACGACGAACCCAAGCTACGGCAGTTGATGGCTCGTATCCTGAGTTTGGAAGAATTTAAAGTCCTGGAGGCAGATTCGGCCCGAAGCGGTCTACGCGTACTTCAGCAAACCGAAGTTCATGTGGTGGTCTGCGATGTTAAGCTTCCCGACGCCAATGGAATAGACCTGACGGCTCAGATCAAACAAGCCTATCCAGCGGTAGAAATCATTGTTCTGACCGCCTACGGTACCATTGCCGACGGAGTAACCGCCATGAAAAACGGCGCATTCGATTACATTACCAAAGGGGATGATAATGACAAGCTGATTCCCTTAGTAAATCGGGCCATGGACAAGGCCCAGTTGCAATGGCGAATCAGGCATCTGGAAGATCAGGTGCAGCAACGGTATAGCTTTGACAGTATACTGGGGCAATCGCGGGCGATTCGGCAGGCCATTGACCTGGCCCGTAAAGTCGCGACAACGGATACAACGGTGCTGTTAACCGGTGAGACAGGTTCCGGAAAAGAAGTATTCGCGCAGGCCATTCACCAAGCCAGCCCGCGTCGAGCGGGTCCGTTTGTTGCCATCAACTGCGGGGCACTGAGCAAAGAAATCCTGGAGAGCGAACTCTTTGGACACCGCGCCGGAGCCTTTACGGGGGCCAACCGCGACCAGAAAGGATTATTTGCCGAAGCACATAAGGGTACGTTGTTTCTGGACGAAATCGGGGAAATGCCGCTCGACCTTCAGGCTAAGTTGCTGCGCGTTCTGGAAACCCACGAGTTCACCCGAGTCGGCGATACGAAGCCTACGCAGGTCGACGTACGCATCGTTGCCGCTACGAACCGGAGCCTGGAACAGGAAGCCAGTCAGGGCCATTTCCGGCTCGATTTGTTTTACCGACTTTCGGTATTTGCCATCGAACTGCCCGGTCTGCACGCGCGCCGGGAAGACATTCCTTTACTGGCCGAGCAGTTTGCCCGGCTTGGGGCCGCGAAACTGGGTAAAAAGCCGATGGTCTTAAGTCCCGCCTTTTTAGATGCACTTATGCGCTACAGCTGGAAGGGAAATATTCGGGAGTTAAAAAACGTCATTGAACGGGCGGTCATTTTAAACGACGGCCCCACCCTGTTGCCGGAGTTTTTACCCCTGGATGTGCAATCGGCGGCTAATACAACTACGAGTCCCGCCTTTGACCTGGCCGCCGTCGAAAAAAAGCATATTGCTCAAACCCTGAATTACACGCACGGTAACAAAGCCGAAACAGCCCGCCTGCTTGGTATCGGGTTAAGTACGTTATATCGCAAGATAGAACAGTATCAGCTGGTCACGACAGCGGCTATTTTCATTTCCGCAGCTACCCTTATTCATTAATCCAGTCGTATTAGTTTATGGTTCCGGTTATCCGGAACCGGAACCGCGAGGTTTCTTAAAACCGGGTGCAGGTATTCTCTTCGTTTGGTTTTGAGAAACCTCGTGGTGGCCGCTTTAAGAATCGGCCACCACTTCATCGATTAATAGCCAACAGGTCGTTTGGCACCAGTCGAACGGCACCAAACAGCACGACAAAAAACCTTATCAAAATGGGAACTAACCTTGTCATTTTGATAAGGTTTTTTGTTATCCAGCGTTTTTACCCCCTTCGCACCTATCAACTATATCACTGTTTGTCAGTTAGTTATCTTCCTATTGAGTCAGTACCGCAAATGCTGGCTGGCTTTTTGGCACTGTGTTATAAACTAAAACAGTAACACACGCAAACATGGGTACGCTTCTGCTTCTACTAGGTTCGGCACTAGGCTGCTTTGTCCTATTCTACAAAGCCATCGAGTGGTTCGAACGCATCTGATTTAACTCCCCTCCTTATGATCACTCTCGTCTTTATTGTAGCGCTGCTGGTTTTCGCCTACATGCTGTATGTGCTGATTAAACCAGAAAATTTTTAACCTATTTTTTCATTACGCAATGACAACCGAATGGATTGGCGTACTGGCCATGTATGGACTGACGGTCCTGCTGGCGATTCCGCTGGGCAAGTACCTTGCTAAAGTATTTAAAGACGAACCAAACCGCACCGGCGGGGATGCGGCCTCCCGATCGGCGTTCGATTTTATGAAGCCGCTGGAACGGCTGATTTATCGACTGGGGGGCATTGATCCAACCGCTGACCTGACCTGGAAACAGAATCTGGCTGCGCTCCTGACAATCAATCTGGTTTGGTTTGTGCTGGCGTTCGGGCTGCTACTATCTCAGGGAAGTCTGCCGCTTAACCCCGACGGTAACCCCTCGCAGACCCCCGATCTGGCCTTTAATACGGCCATCAGTTTTATGGTTAACTGCGATTTGCAGCACTACTCAGGTGAGTCGGGGGCAACCTACCTGACGCAACTGGCCGTCATGATGTTTTTGATGTTCACGTCGGCAGCAACCGGTATAGCCGCAGCGGTGCTGTTGTTTCGCTCGTTCCTGCCACAAATGGCTGAAACGGTTGGCAACTTTTACGTCCTGTTTACCAAAGCCATTACCCGGCTTCTGTTACCTGGCTCGCTCATTGTCGCCCTGATTTTGGTGCTTAACGGCGTGCCCGCCAGTTTCGACGGGAAAGACACAATCGTTACGATGCAGGGTGATACGGTGAACGTATCGCGGGGACCAGCCGCGGGTATGATCGCCATCAAACATTTGGGCACCAATGGCGGTGGCTGGTTTGGGGCCAACTCATCGCACCCGCTGGAAAGCCCCAACTACCTGACCAACATGGTTGAGATGATCGCTCAAATGGTCATCCCCATAGCGATGATCTTCGCCCTTGGTTTTTTCATCAATCGGAAACGCTTTGCCTGGATGATTTATGGGGTGATGACCATCGGATTTCTTCTTCTGGTCGTGCCAACGATCATCACCGAATTAGGTGGTAGCCCCGCTATCGCTCACCTGGGTGTTAGCCAGCCAACGGGGGCTATGGAAGGGAAAGAAGTGCGGTTTGGCACCCTGGCCTCAGCCTATTGGAGCATTGCCACAACAGTCATTTCAACGGGGTCGGTCAACTCCATGCACGATTCTTCCATGGCGATGTCGGGGGTTATGGAGCTGCTGGGCATGATGGTGAATGCCTTTTACGGGGGCGTCGGGGCCGGGCTGTTGAACTTTTACTTTTTCCTGATCATTGCCGTCTTCATTTCAGGGTTGATGGTGGGACGAACGCCGGAACTCTTCGGCCGAAAAGTGGAAGCCCGAGAAATCAAGATTGCCTCCATTGTGGCGCTGCTGAGTGCTTTTCTGGTGAAGGGTGGTACGGCGCTGGCGGCCTGGATTTTTATGCAGCATGGCGATGCCGCCGGGGTGGCGTCCAGCTGGGCCGTAAAGCCCGCTGCCTGGCTTAACAATCCCGGTTTTCACGGCTTCTCGGAAATGCTTTACGAGATGACCTCGGCGAATGCCAACAACGGATCGGGCTTCGAAGGACTGGGCGATAACAACTTTTTCTGGAACTACACAACGGGTATTGTACTGATTCTGGGACGATTCATCCCCATTATCGGACCAATTGCGATTGCTGGCTTGCTGGCTCGCAAGAAGTACGTTCCGGAATCGGCGGGAACATTACCCGTGGATACAGCGACGTTTGGCCTGATGATTTTTGCCGTCATTTTCATTCTTACGGCCCTGTCCTTTTTCCCCGCCCTGGCGCTGGGACCGCTAGCCGAATATTTCTCACTTAACTAAAACCCGTTACGCCGTTTGTCGGCGTGACTACTAAAAGAATACCAACATGGCAAAGCAATCATCGGCCCCTACCAACTTGTTTCAGCGGGAACTCGTTGGCACAGCCATACGGGAATCATTTGTTAAACTGAATCCTGCCATCCTGATTAAGAATCCGGTCATGTTCACCGTCGAAATTGGTACCCTGATTATGGTGCTGGTAACGGTTTACATCGCCCTTTCGGGTGATACGTCGCAAGGATCGTTAACGTACAATATTTTTATTACGCTGATTCTGCTCATTACGGTTCTGTTTGCCAACTTCGCCGAGGCCATTGCCGAAGCGCGGGGCAAGGCCCAGGCCGAATCACTCCGAAAAACCCGGCAGGAAACACCCGCTAAAGTTATTCGGCCCGTGGGAAACATGAAGCTCGACGAAGTGCAGACCATTTCATCGGCTCAGCTTAAAAAGGGCGATGTATTCATCTGCGAACCAGGTGATACCATTCCATCGGACGGGGAAATTATCGAAGGCCTGGCCACAATCGACGAGTCAGCCATTACGGGCGAATCGGCACCGGTCATTCGTGAAGCCGGGGGTGATAAATCATCCGTAACGGGAGGCACCAAAGTACTGTCCGACAAGATCAAAGTACAAGTAACGACCCAGCCCGGCGAGTCGTTTCTGGATAAAATGATCGCGCTCGTGGAGGGCGCTACCCGGCAGAAAACACCAAACGAAATTGCGTTAACAATTTTGCTGGCTGGCTTCACGCTGATTTTTATCATCGTCTGCGTGGCCTTAAAGCCCTTTGCCGACTATGCCAACACCCCCATTACGATAGCCGCCCTGATCTCGCTCTTCGTTTGTCTAATTCCGACGACTATTGGGGGCTTGTTATCGGCCATCGGGATTGCGGGTATGGACCGGGCGCTGCGGGCAAACGTCATTGCCAAATCGGGCCGGGCTGTTGAAACCGCCGGTGACATTGACACGCTGCTGCTCGACAAGACGGGTACCATCACCATCGGCAACCGGAAAGCGACCCATTTTTATCCGGCACCGGGAATCAAGCAAGACGATATGATTCGGGTTTCGGCCCTGAGCTCCCTGGCCGATGATACCCCGGAAGGTAAGTCGATTGTTGAACTGGCCCGCAGCGGAGAGGGGGGGGGCGATGTCACCCGGAACCTGAACACCACCGGCTCAAAACTGATCAAGTTTACGGCCGAAACTCGTTCGTCGGGGATTGATCTTGCCACAGGCGAACGAATCAGAAAGGGTGCCACAGACTCAATCCGTACCATTGTTGAACGGGCCGGGAATCATTTTCCTCCCGAAACGGACAAGAAAGCCAGGGAGATTGCCGCCAACGGCGGAACGCCCCTGGTCGTGATCGAAAACGAAGAAGTGAAAGGTGTTGTCGAATTACAGGACATCATTAAACCGGGCATCGCCGAACGCTTCGAACGGCTTCGTAAAATGGGCGTAAAAACGGTAATGGTCACCGGCGATAACCCATTGACGGCCAAGTTCATTGCCGAAAAAGCGGGCGTCGATGATTACATTGCCGAAGCCAAGCCGGAAGACAAGATGCAGTACATCCGCACGGAACAAACCGGTGGCAAACTGGTAGCCATGATGGGCGACGGCACCAACGACGCTCCTGCTCTGGCCCAGGCCGACGTGGGTGTGGCGATGAACTCAGGAACCCAGGCGGCCAAAGAAGCCGGCAACATGGTAGACCTGGACAATGACCCAACCAAACTGATCGAAGTGGTTGAAATTGGTAAACAGTTGCTGATCACGCGCGGAACGCTGACGACGTTTTCCATTGCCAACGACGTAGCCAAGTATTTCGCCATTGTACCCGCTTTGTTTACCCTGTCGATTCCGGCCTTACAGGCCCTCAACATCATGCGTCTGCACTCGCCGGAGTCCGCTATTCTGTCGGCCGTAATTTTCAATGCCATCATCATTCCCATGCTGATTCCGCTGGCCCTGCGGGGGGTAGATTATAAACCAATCGGAGCCAGTGCCCTGCTCCGCCGGAACCTGTTGCTGTACGGTGTTGGCGGTCTGGTTGCCCCCTTTGTCGGTATCAAATTGATTGATCTGGCCGTCGGATTATTTGTGTAAAAACGATAAGAATAGAGACGCAAAGGGTTGCGTCTCTACAATAACCATTAAACTATAAATCGCATGAAAACGCACTTGGCACCAGCCATTCGCCTGACACTTGTCATGCTGGTCTTGTTATCCGTCATTTATCCGTTGCTTGTGTCCGGCATTGCCCGGTTAGCGCCCGGTGGTGGCAAAGGCGAAACCGTTACCGTCAACGGAAAGGTGGTAGGCTACAAATTGATTGGCCAGAAATTCACGGAAGATCGATATTTCAACAGCCGCCCTTCCGCCGTAGAGTATAACGCAGCCGGTTCAGCGGGGTCTAACAAAGGCCCCTCTAACCCGGACTATCTGAAAACGGTACAGACCCGCATCGATACGTTTCTGGTTCATAATCCTGGCGTCAGCAAAGCCGATATTCCTGCCGAACTGGTAACAGCCTCCGGCTCTGGATTGGACCCGGATTTGTCGCCTGCCGGAGCCAAGATTCAGGTGGCCCGCGTTGCTAAAGCACGGGGTATCTCGGCAGAGCGGCTAAACCAGTTGGTTGATCAGCAGACGGAAGGGCCCCTGTTGGGCATTTTTGGCCCAGCCAAAGTAAATGTGCTGGCGCTGAATGTAGCCCTCGACCAAGTAAAATAAGCGATTGCCGGTCGGTCCGGTTGATAACCGAGCCGACTCGGTTCAGTGATTAAACAGCATTATGATAACGCAATACTTGGGGCTTGGTCTGTTGTTTGGCCTGGCCGTTGGGTTAGCCATCGGGGTTGGGTGGTACATGAACCGCGTGTTCAAAGGCGAGCCGAGCCGATTGGATTTTCTCGCTCCGCTAGAGAGATTCCTGTACCGACTGGGCGGCATCGACCCGACTCTACCCATGACCTGGCGACAGTACGCCGTAGCCATGCTGACCATCAATGGCTTGTGGTTGGTGTACGGGTATATTCTGCTACTGGTGCAGGCGGATATCCCGCTTTGGAATCAGGGCGAATCCACACCGGGCGGTATCCCGTCTATGGAATGGACGCTGGCCATCAACACCGCAATCAGTTTTCTGACCAGCACGAACTTACAGCATTATTCGGGAGAAAACGGGGTCACGTATTTCATCCAGATGGCGGTGCTAACCTTTCTTCAGTTCGTTTCGGCGGGAACGAGCTTGGCCGTTGGCGTAACGGTGGTGCGGTCGTTGCAGGCTAAAACCAGTTCGAGCGTCGGTAATTTTTACCAGGATTTTGTCCTGTCGATTACCCGGATTTTTTTACCGATCGCCTTGCTAAGCGCGGTGCTACTGACGTTCACGGGCGTTCCGATGACGTTCGAACCCTATCAGGCCATCAAAACACTGGAAGGCCTCGACCAGACGGTGACGACCGGCCCGGTGGCAGCTATGCTGTCGATCAAGCACCTGGGCTCAAACGGGGGCGGTTTCTACGGGGCAAATACGGCGCACCCATTCGAGAACCCCAACTTCGTCAGCTACATCATCAACCTGATCGATGTAGTGGTGCTGCCGATGGCGTTTGTTATTTTCCTGGGCTATTTTCTGAATCGCCGGAAGCTGGCTATCATCCTGTTTACGATCATGACCGGCTGCTGGCTGGTGCTGACCCTGTCGATAATTCAGCAGGAACTCGGCGGGAATATAGCAATCAGCCAACTGGGCATTGACCAATCGGGCGGGAGCCTGGAAGGGAAAGAAATGCGGTTTGGTGCGCTGGCATCGGCTTTCTGGTGTGGGGTAAACATCGTCATTCCGGCGGGTACGCTGACCTCCATGCATGATAGTTACACCCCCTTGTCGGGACTATTTATGCTGCTTGGGATGCAACTGGATGCCTTTTATGGTGGAGTCGGCACGGGTTTTCTGTACATGTTTCTATACGTTATCCTGGCTATTTTCATCGGTAGTCTGATGATTGGCCGGACGCCTGAATTACTGGGTAAAAAGGTCAGTATTCCAGAGATCCAGATCGCTACTTTCATCATTGTCGTCCTACCGTTGCTATCGCTGGGAGCTACGGCGATAGCAACGGTCATTCAGAATGTCAATCCAGACATCGGCTGGTTGAGCAACAAGAGCTACCACGGCTTTACAACGATGTTATATGAGTATGTTTCTTCGGCGGCTGGTAACGGGTCGGGTTTTGAGGGACTAGGCGATAATACCCCCTTCTGGAATCTGTCTACGGCAGTTGTGATGTTCTTTGGCCGGTTCATACCCATTATCGGACCGCTGGCCATCGGTGGTCTGTTGTTCGAAAAGCAGTACACCCCTCCTACCGCAGGCATATTACCTACCGAATCGTGGACATTTGGCCTCCTGTTAACAGCTATTATTCTCATTATCGGTGCGTTAAGCTCCTTTCCAGCACTGGCTATAGGTCCAATCGCGGAATTTTTAACCCAGGCTAACAGGCCCTGATTTTTCAAAAACTCATGCCTGACTCTCCTATTCGGTAAGACAGACATGATCAACAACGTGAGTACAACAAAACAATAACTATGAAAACTATTTTTACCACATCAGCCCTGGTGGCTGGTGTACTGACCGCTTCGCTGGCCCAGACAACGGATACAACCAAGACCTCGGCCCCCACGCAGGCACTCACCACGGTAGCACCCAATTCGGGACTAACCGTATCAGGTTACATCGAAGCCTATTACAGTCACGACTTTACGGCACCCAAAACAGCGCAGGAACGTCCGGCTTTTCTCTACAACCATAAGCGAAACCGGGAGGTAAACATCAACCTGGCGTTCCTTAAAGGGGCTTACGTGAGCGAGCGCGTCCGGGCCAATCTGGCCATTCAGGTGGGTACCTATGCGCAATACAACTACGCAGCCGAGCAGGCGCTGGTCAGGAATATCTTCGAAGCCAATGCGGGCATTAAGCTCAGCGCTGATAAAGACCTCTGGCTGGATGCCGGCATTTTCGCTTCACATATTGGTTTTGAAAGCGCGATTTCCAAAGACTGCTGGACGCTGACCCGGAGTATCCTGGCCGAAAACTCCCCGTACTATCTGTCCGGTGCCAAACTGACATACAACACGGCAAACGGCAAATGGACACTGCTGGGATCGGTCCTGAATGGCTGGCAGCGGGTGGCTAAATTACCGGGTTATAGTGGCCCGTCTGTTAGTACGCAGGTACAGTTCCGGCCTTCCTCGAACGTGACGCTGAACTGGAGTACGTTCATCGGATCCGATCGTCCTGATTCGCTCAGGCAGGGCCGGTTCTTCAATAACGTTTATGCCATTATCAATCCCACGGGTAAGGTTGGCGTTATTCTGGGCTTCGATATTGGCGCAGACCGGAAGCCAGTCGTCAGCACTAATCAACGGGTGGGCAGCGGTTCTTACGTATGGTACTCGCCGGTTATTATTGCCCGACTTGCCACCAGCGACAAAAGCTATCTGGCCGGTCGCCTTGAGTACTACAATGATAAAAATGGCGTCATCATCGCCACCGGTTCGCCGAACGGATTCCAGACCTGGGGCTATTCGATCAACTACGATTACGCCATTCTGCCCAATCGAACCGCCGGACCAGCCCTTGTCCGAATCGAAGGGAAAGTGTACAACAGCAAAGACGCCATTTTCGAAACAGCCAGTGGCTTCGGGCGCAACAACGTGTCTGTGACAACCAGTCTGGCGGTTCCTTTCTGACCCATTGGACGAATCAGGGGAGCGTGTTTTACTGAAGACAGGCATTTTCACTACTGATTCACCGGCTTTCTGATCCCTGAACCCTAACCTTTTTGATCGTGCCAATCAAGCGAGTGTATTCGTTTATAAGCTCAGCGCTGATCGTGTTGCCATTCCTGGTTCTTCTGATAAACTGGGAGCGGCTGCCCGATCAGTTGCCGCTTCATTTTGATCAGTCCGGACAAGCGGATCAACTCGGTACGCGCGAGCAGTGGCTAACGAGTATTTCATGGCCGATTCTGTCGCTGGGTGCCATACGAATCATATTTCTACAGCTCATTAGCCGCCAGTCGGGCCTCAGTCATTCCCGTCTCGTTAGCTTATACCTGTCTACGGCCGTTTTGCTGGCGGGGGCTGTGTTGCTTCTGATCGGCCAGGGTATCTGGAAAAAGCCGCTGTATCAGGAATGGTTACCAATGCTATTTTATCTGTTTGGCAGTTGCTTTGTATACTATGGCGTTTCGCCCAATCTGTCCGCTACAGATTCTAACGAAAAGCAGGATAGCCGATCCTTCGCGATTCGCGAGCGGGTACACAGTCTGACACGCCTGGTGACCATACGCGTTAACATACTGGCCGTTCTGATCATGTGGTTTGCCCAGGTACAGGACCGTTGGCTGGTCGGTATTCTGGCTAATTTGCTTGTTTATGGGTTTATTACCGGATACGCTTTTTACCTGCGCCGGCCATTCAACAACGTATAGGTATTACATCGTTTAACTGATCCACTTCCATGACAGACGAACGCGACCAATCGGCTGATCAATTTCTACGACTTATTCAGGAATCGCGCCGGGGAAAGTTCAAGATTTATATCGGGATGAGCGCGGGCGTCGGCAAGTCTTATCGCATGCTTCAGGAAGCACACGCGTTGTTAAAAAGTGGCATCGATGTTAAAATTGGGTTTATCGAAACCCACAACCGGGCCGAAACCCACGCGCTGATCGATGGTCTTCCCATCATTCCGCGTCGAAAACTGTTTTATAAAGGCCGGGAGCTGGATGAGATGGATGTACAGACCATCATCAATCAGCATCCCGAACTGGCCATCGTTGATGAATTGGCCCATACCAACATTCCGGGCTCTAAAAATGAAAAACGCTGGCAGGATGTGCTGGACATTCTGGATGCCGGTATCAATGTTATTTCGGCGGTTAATATTCAGCACATCGAAAGTCTCTACGATGAGGTGCACGGGATTACCAATGTCGATGTGACCGAACGCGTCCCTGACCGGGTATTGCACATGGCCGATGAAGTAGTCAACATCGACCTGACCGCCGATGAACTGATTACGCGGCTCAGGGAAGGAAAAATCTACGATCAGGCTAAAGTCGCTACTGCGCTGACTAACTTTTTTCAGCCCGAGAAAATCCTGCAACTCCGCGAACTGGCTTTACGGGAGGTGGCCACAGCCGTTGAACGTAAAATTGAAACGAGTATCCCCAAAAACCTGCACGCAAAGCCGGAGCGGTTACTGGCCAGCATTAGTTCAAACCCGGACATAGCCCGGCGGGTAATTCGCAAAACCGCCCGGCTGGCGGCTTACTACAATTCTCGCTGGTACGTTCTTTACGTGCAAACGCCCGCCGAAAGTCCTGATCGTATCCGGCTGGATCTGCAACGCCATCTGATCAACAATTTCAAACTGGCGACCGAGCTGGGCGCAGAAGTTATTCAGGCGAAGGGGGCCAATGTCGTAAATTGCATTATGGAAGAAGTGCAAACGCGAAACGTCACGACTGTATGCATCGGAAAGCCCCACTTTAACCTGATTCAGATCATTCTACGAACATTTGCCTTTAACCAGCTGCTTAACAGACTTTCAGAGTCAGATACGGACCTGATTATTCTTTCCTGATATGACACTTAAAACCAAAGTATCGCTCTCCCTGGTCTTTCTCTTCGGCATCATTCTGGTACTAGGGGGCCTGGGTGCTTTCTACCTGAACCAGCTGGCAAATGATTCCAAAGCGATTCTGAAAGACAACTACATCTCACTGGAGTTTGTCAGCAACATGCAAAAAGCGCTGACGACACTCGATGATCCCGATGCGCTGGCTGACTTTGATGCCAATCTGAAAAAACAGGAAGCCAATGTAACGGAAGTTGGTGAAGAGTCATTGACGCAGGCTGTTCGTCGGGAGTTTACCCGGCTGCGGGCGGGGGCTACCGATACGCCCACGATCGACCGTATCCGGCAGCACCTTTTTGCCATCGATGATATCAATCGGCAGGCGATTGTTCGTAAAAGCAAAACGGCCGAGCAAACCGCTTCCGATGCGTTGCTCTGGCTGGGGTCGATTGGTACGGTCTGCTTTCTGGTTGTTTTCTCGTTTGTCATCAATATTCCCAGCTACATAGCGGGGCCTATCCGGGACCTGACCCGGGGCATCAAACAGATCAGCAGTCGCAACTTTGAGGAACGACTGCACTTTAGCTCCAGTGATGAATTTGGCGAACTGGCCCGCTCCTTTAATTCAATGGCCCAGAAGCTGTACGAATTTGAACACTCGAACGTAGCCCGGCTCCTGTTCGAAAAGAAACGGATCGATACGCTGGTCGAAATTATGAGTGAAGGCATCATCGGGCTGGACGAACGTCGTCGGATTTTGTTTATCAACCCGGTTGCCGAGCGCCTGCTGGGGGTAGAACGGCAGAAGCTGATTGGCCAGTACGCGCCCGATGTAGCGACATCCAACGATTTACTCCGCTCGCTGATTCAGGATATTATGGTCGATCGTGGGGAACCCGGCATACCCCCGGTCGGCGAAATCCGTCCGCCGGAGCATGGTGCCGGGCTCCTGAAAATTTATGATCCGGGCTTGCTCGGGAAAGGGAAGGAAAGCTACTACAGCAAAGAAATTCATGCCGTAGAAGTAACGCCAACGGGTGAAACGAAGCCGGTTCACGCGGGCTACGTGATTGTTCTGCTGAACATTACGTCATACAAGGAACTGGATCTGGCCAAGACGAACTTTATTGCCACCGTATCGCATGAGTTGAAAACGCCCATTTCGGCCATCAAAATGAGCCTGAAACTTCTGGCAGACAAACGCCTGGGCAATCTGAACAGTGAGCAGCAGGAGATGGTCACGCATGTGGAGGAAAATACGGATCGGCTGTTGCGCTTAACCGGCGAACTGCTCAACATGGCCCAGGTCGAATCGGGTCAGATACAACTCCAAATTCAGGCGTCGGACCCCGCCGAACTGGTACGGGTGGCCACCAACGCACTGAAGACGCAGGCTGAGCAGAAACAGATTCAGTTTAACCTGAACATACCCGCGAATTTACCCGCCGTGAAAGCCGATCCCGACAAAGCGTCCTGGGTGCTGATCAACTTCCTGTCCAACGCCGTTCGGCATAGCCCGGACCAGTCTACCATTGACATAACCGTTCGTCAGGTAAAGGACCAGGTTGACTTTACGGTGCGCGACTATGGGGCTGGACTACGGGAGGAGCACCGGGATCGGGTCTTTGACCGTTATTTCAAAGCCCCTGGCCTCAATGGCCCCTTCAGCGGAACGGGGCTGGGACTGGCGATTTCCCGGGAGTTCATTCAGTCGATGGGTGGGCAGATCGGCTTACACCCCGACGTAACACCCGGAGCCGCGTTCTACTTCCAACTGGCCAAAGCGTGAACCCGATTCAGGTAATGCGGGCGCTTACTGCCTTTCGCTATTCCACTCCTTGTTTTAACTTCTAGACCCGTAAGTTACAGATAAAGAAATGGCGGCTTCGTAGGTTCACAAACCAATGCCCGATACCACTCCAAGGAGGTACCGGGCATTGATTTATTAGTTTCTATGCATCAAGACGCTATTCGTCTTTAACATCGTACCGATCCAGCATCATCACCTTGTTCCAGGCCGCCACGAAATCATGCACAAACCGTTCTTGTGCGTCGTCCGCCCCGTACACTTCGGCGATGTTACGCAGCTGCGCATTGGACCCAAAAATCAGATCGCACCGGGTGGCCGTATACTTGACCTCGCCACTCTTCCGATCCCGGATATTGAAGAACATCTCCTGCGGATCCTGAGGGAACCACACGTAATCCATGCTGGTCAACACCTGAAAAAAATCGTTGGTCAGCTGCCCCGGACGGTCCGTAAACACCCCGTGCTTCGAGTAATCGTAATTCTGATCCAGCACCCGCAGGCCACCCACCAGTACCGTCCACTCCGGCGCGGTCAGCGTCAGCAACTGAGCCCGATCCAGGAAGATCCGCTCGGGAGGCACCCGGTAGCCTACGTTGTCATTGTGGTAATTCTTGAACCCGTCCGACACCGGCTTGAGCCAGTTGAAGCTTTCCACGTCGGTCAGTTCCAGGGTCGTATCCACGCGGCCCGGCGTAAACGGAACGCTCACCGCAACGCCCGCATCATGAGCCGCTTTTTCGACGGCCACGCAGCCACCCAGTACGATCAGATCAGCCAACGAAACGCGTTTGTTACCCGACTGGCGGTTGTCAAACTCGCTCTGAATACCCCGCAGGGTCTGCAACACCCGGTTCAGTTCATCCGGTCGGTTGAGTTCCCAGTTGTTCTGGGGTTCCAGACTGATGCGGGCCCCGTTGGCACCACCCCGCTTGTCCGAATGGCGATACACCGAAGCCGCCGACCAGGCCGCCGAGACCAGCGCCGACACAGTGAGACCACTGGCCAGGATGTGCTGCTTCAGGGTAGCGATATCAGCCTCGTCGATCAGCTCGTAATCCCGATCGGGTCGGGGGTCCTGCCAGATCATGTTGTCGGCGGGCACCTCGGGACCCAGGTAGCGTTCTTTTGGGCCCATATCCCGGTGCGTCAGCTTATACCAGGCTCGGGAAAACGCGTCCGTGAAGTAATCGAAATCAGATAGAAACTTCTCGCATATTTTGCGGTACTCCGGGTCTACCTTAAGCGCGATGTCGGAGGTCATCATCATCAGATTATTCAGCTGACCAGCGACGTGGGCATCCGGCGTTTTGGGCGCGGTTGGATCAATGGGCGTCCATTGGGTCGAACCAGCCGGACTTTCCACCTTCTTCCAGTCGAACGTGAGCAGGTTTTCCAGGTACGAGTTGTCCCATTGGGTAGGATGCTGGGTCCAGGAACCCTCAATCCCATTCGTCATGGTGTTTACGCCGTTGCCCGAACCAACCGGGTTGTGCCAGCCAAAGCCCTGTGCGTGAATGGGGGCAGCTTCGGGAGCAGCGCCGATCTTTTCCGGGGCCACCATGCCGTGACTCTTTCCGAAGGCGTGTCCACCGGCAATCAGGGCTACCGTTTCTTCATCGCCCATGGCCATCCGGGCAAACGATTCACGAATTTCGCGAGCCGAATCCTGCGGATCGCCGTTGTTGGCCGGTCCTTCCGGGTTCACATAAATCAGCGCCTGGTGGGTAGCGGCCAGCGGGTTTTCCAGATCGTAGTGGGCATCTTTGGGTTGACCCACCCAACGCAAGTTGTTGTTTACCATCTCGTCGGGGTGGCCTTTGTGGTTGGCCGATGCCGGCACCTGATCGACGGGTTTGCCGCCCCAGAACTCGGGGCCCCAGTACGTACTGCGGTCGGGCTCCCAGGCATCCCGGCGTCCGCCCCCGAAGCCAAACGTAGGGAAGTTCATAATTTCGAGCGCGCAGTTGCCGGTCAATACAATCAGGTCGGCCCAGGACAACGACGCCCCATATTTTTTCTTGATGGGCCACAGCAACCGGCGCGACTTGTCGGTATTGCCGTTATCCCACCAGGAATTGATGGGCGCAAACCGCTGCATGGCTTGTCCCGCGCCCCCTCGTCCGTCGGCAATGCGGTAGGTACCCGCCGAGTGCCAGGCCATGCGAATCATTTGCGGCCCATAGTTGGCATAGTCGGCGGGCCACCACTCCTGCGAATCGACGAGCAGCGCTTTGATGTCCTGCTTGAGTTGCGGAAAGTCAATCTTGTTGAACAATTCTTTGTAACTCTCGTCGCTCAGGGGATTGGCCGCTGGCTGATCCTGGTGAAGCAATTCGACCGGCAGGCGGTTGGGCCACCAATCGTCAATCTGGGGGGCGGTTCCCAGGGCACCGCCTACGCGGGTGCCTCTGAATGGGCATTGCTCAAGTCCTTCGGGATTCTCAATAAATTTCATGGTGAATTTCTGTGTGTACTATTGAATTTAACCGGGGTTATTCTGAAATGAATGATGCCGTAAATGGTTAACCGACTACCATGAATGACTCAAGTACCCATGCGCGTTGCTGATCAGTACGGTCATATCTTGACTTAATTGCGAAACAAACGGGCTTGCCCGTCCGTGTTGGGAGTCGAAACCGGGAATTGCTGAGGTGTGGATTAACGGTAGACCCGTGAGCGCGCAATCGGATCAGGAACATTGAAAAATGACTGTCTGAAGAATTTTTCAACTCAAAAACCGGGTTGATTGATTGATACCGAAGTGGGCAACAAATGCCCGTTCGGCCTGCTAAAACAACGACTTTTGTCGTAACGCTGGGTGACTACAAATTAAACAGGGTAACTATAGTTATGTTTATGCATGCTTAGCGTATGGGCTAGTTTAGACCTATTCTATCCCTGATGACGTACCCGATTCGGCGATTCTCATTATTCTATTGCAGACGTGGGGTATGTTTAGTTACCTTTGTGCGATGAAAGTAACGGCACTACTAGTCCTTCTTAGCGTATCGTTGGTAGCCTGCCAGCCCAAGAAGAAGCATACGGAGGCTACCGGAATCAAAGTAACACGGGAGCCTTCGGGACGCATTGTTTCGGTTCCTGACAGCTCACGAATAGATAGCTTATAAACCAGTGCTTCTGAACGCCCCCTCCTTCATTTCCCCCGCCGGGAGTCCACCCTGAAGACTCATGTCAGTCTTGCAGTAATGCCGTTTAGCAGGATTTCTCCGGCTAATCCGGTCTACCTATACACTTTTTCGTACTGCTCCCGGGCAGCATGACCACGCCAGCAGTTGGGCTATTCCTGACGACAAACTGATGCTGGCCAGTAAACTTCTTACGTCCGATCCAAGCTTCGGACCAACTCATCTATAACCGCATAGTCATGAAGGGGTACATTAATCTATTTGACTTCACGCAAAAAGTAAATTACAAAACGGAGATTCTGGCGGGCCTTACCGTTGCCATGACCATGATGCCCGAATCGCTTTCGTTTGCCATTCTGGCTGGTTTTCCGCCTTTGGTCGGTCTCTATGCTGCCTTCATCATGGGGCTTGTCACCGCCGTTTTCGGTGGCCGCCCCGCCCTCATCTCGGGCGGAGCGGGCGCGACGGTTATCGTATTAATTGCCCTCATGAAATCGCATGGCCTCGAGTATGTGTTTGCTGCGGTTGCGCTGGCGGGTGTTATCCAGATTCTGGTGGGCATTTTCAAATTCGGCAAGTTCATCCGCCTGGTTCCCCAGCCCGTTATGTATGGCTTTGTGAACGGGCTGGCCGTTATCATCTTCATGTCGCAGCTTGAACAGTTCAAGACGGTCGTGAATGGCGAATCAACCTGGCTTAGCGGTACACCGCTTCTGATCATGGGCGGTTTGGTCTTACTGACCATCGCCATTATTATTCTCCTGCCCAAAGTTACCAAGGCGCTGCCCCCTTCCCTGGTGGCCATTGTAGTCGTCTTCTTGCTTGTGCTGGGTTTTAATATTGATACGAAAACGGTCCGTGACATTGCTTCGGTAAGCGGTGGTTTCCCCCCGTTTCATATTCCGCAGGTTCCGATCAACCGGGCAACGCTGCAGCTTATTTTCCCCTACGCCTTGATCATGGCCAGCGTTGGTCTTACCGAAGGATTGCTGACGCTGAACCTGGTCGATGAGCTGACCGCCACCCGCGGTAATGGTAACCGGGAATGTATTGCCCAGGGCAGTGCCAATATGTTGAATGGGTTTTTCTTTGGCATGGGAGGCTGCCCGATGATTGCCCAGACGCTGGTAAACCTGTCTGCGGGTGCGCGAGCCCGGTTGTCAGGTATTGTGGCGTCGCTGACGATCTTACTGATTATCCTGGTAGGCGCTCCCGTTATTGAACGGGTTCCGATGGCGGCTTTAACGGGGGTGATGATCATGGTGGCTATCGGCACGTTTGAGTGGGTGAGTTTCCGTATCATCAACAAAATGCCCAAGCAGGATATCTTCGTAGGAATGCTTGTCGCGGTGATCACCATTTACCTGCATAACCTTGCGCTGGCCGTGTTGATCGGGGTGATTATTTCCGCTCTCGTTTTTGCCTGGGAAAGTGCTAAACGCATTCGCGTTCAGCCATTCACCGATGAGATCGGAATCAAACACTACAAGATTTACGGCCCGCTTTTCTTTGGTTCAGTAACCGCTTTCAATGACGCGTTCACGATCCTGACTGACCCCCGCGAAGTGATTATTGACTTCTCGGAAAGCCGGGTGGCCGACATGTCGGGGATTGAAGCCCTCAATAAGCTAACCGAGCGGTACCATAAAGCAGGTAAACGCGTGCAGCTGAAACATCTGAGCCCGGATTGCCGCAAATTGCTGGACAAGGCAACGGATGTGATCGAGGTCAATATTCTCGATGACCCTACGTATCCGGTTGCTGTTTAGCCAGACTCCGCTTGTTACTAATATAAACTAAGTAGTCTCACTGGCTGTTTTTCCGGCTTAAATTACCCGTGAATGACTGGGTAATTTAAGCCGGAAATTGGTTTTGAGAAGAAACTAACCGCTACGTGCCCGTGCCACAGTTTACGAACCGTGGCACGGGCACGGCTGTTTATCCATGTTTACAAAGGCCTGCTTGTAAAAAATACGACTTATTTCTACATATCGGGAAAAGTCGATATATTTGCCACATGGAACAGGTTGACATCTTCAAAGCGCTGTCCAATCAGACGCGTCTGCAAATGCTGGAGTGGCTCAAAGAGCCCGAGATCAATTTCCCTGGTCAGCAGGCATACGGATACGAACAAGGCGTATGCGTTGGGCAGCTACAGGCGAAGGCCAACCTTACCCAGTCAACGGTTTCCGAATACCTCTCCATTCTGCAGCGAGCCGGGTTTATTAAGGCCACCCGCAAAGGGCAATGGACCTATTACAAACGCGACGAAGCAGCTTTTGAGCGGTTAAGTAAACTTATTTCTACAACATTGTAACGCAAACTAAAAGATGAATACCCAGAGTTTGTTCAAGCCGTTTCAGTTAAAAACGCTGAACTTAAGAAACCGGATCGTCATGGCGCCGATGACGCGCTCGTTCTCCCCCGATGGCATACCTACCGAACAGGTAGCCGCCTATTACCAGAAGAGAGCGGAAGGGGAAGTAGGCCTGATTCTATCGGAAGGCACCGTCATTGACCGCCCTTCGGCTTCTAACGACGCCAATGTGCCCCATTTCTACGGTCAGGAAGCGCTGGCGGGCTGGCAGCACGTTATTGACGAGGTGCACGCCAAAGGAGGGCAGATGGGGCCGCAGATCTGGCACATGGGTGTTATGGACAACCACCGTTCCGGATGGGTACCGCCCGTGCCTTTTGAAGGACCGTCGGGGCTCAACCGGCCGGGCTTTACCAATGGTTCGGCCATGACCCAAAAAGACATCGACGACACCGTTCTGGCCTTTGGGAAAGCCGCTGCTGATGCAAAGAAAGCCGGCTTTGACTGTGTCGAAATTCACGGGGCGCATGGTTACCTGATCGATCAGTTCTTCTGGGATGCGACCAATTTACGGACCGACGTCTACGGTGGCAAAACCCTGGCGGAGCGTACACGTTTTGCCACGGATGTAATTAAAGAAGTCAGAAAACAGGTAGGTGACGACTTTGCGGTGATCATCCGATTATCTCAGTTCAAGCCCGCTGAGTATACCCACAAACTAGCCGAGACACCACAGGAAATGGCCGCCTGGCTTGAGCCGTTGGTAGACGCAGGCGTTGATATACTTCACTGTTCACAACGTCGTTTTTGGGAGCCGGAATTTGATGGATCCGACCTCAACTTTGCGGGCTGGGCCAAAAAGCTGACCGGCAAAACCACCATTACGGTGGGTTCGGTAGGTCTCACCGGTGAATTTTTCGGCGCTTTTGCGGGCGAAAGCTCCCAGCCAGCCTCCCTGGATGAGCTGAACAAACGGATGGACCGGGGTGATTTTGACCTCGTTGCTGTAGGCAGGCCGCTCTTGTCTGATCCTAACTGGGTCGCCAAAATAAAGACAGGCCGAACCAGTGAGTTGAAAGGCTTCAGCAAAGAGGCCTTTGCCGAACTGGTCATGGAGTAAGTTCGCCACCGAATTACAACTGGTTCTTCTATAGCCAGCACAGAAAAAGCTCCATCAGGAGCTTTTTCTGTTTTTAGATAACCGGCCTTAGAACAAAAGCCTGGCGCTTCAGAATGATAAATCATCCTGCCGAAATGAATCGTTTTTTGCGATCACCGGCAAACCATGCAACGCATAATCATCAGATTTATAGCTCATTGGCACAGTTCCCCTGAAAATGGCCCCGAATTGGCATACTCATCTGAAAAGTATGCTATTATATGGAAACCATCATCGACCAAAGCAGCTTACGCAGCTTATTGATTGAACAAATACCGGAAGCCCGCAAGGAATTTGGGGCTTTACCAGGCGAGGCCAGCGTGTATACCACCTTGCACAAACTCTACGAAGTTACCTCGGTGCTGGCGCATCAGAATCGGTTCAAAGCCGTTAAGCGATGTTTACTGGCCGCCGAGGATCTACTACTCCATGCTGAATCTAAAATCAGCAACGCCGTCTGCACGATCTATGTTTATCAGTTAGCCATGCTGCTGGATAAGCGGGATGCTCGGGCTGAAGTCATTCACTATCTATTGCCCCGGGCGCTGCGGGCTGAATACCGTCGCCAACTAACAATCTGCCTTCCTTAATCAGACATACGTACGCGCTTAACGGACAACTCATGGATACTGACTGTATAATCTCGATTGCTTCCCGTGAGCATTTTCCCCAGGCGGATTCGATCTGCCACCATATGGCCCAGAGTACGCTGAGCCGCGGAACTGGCATTGCTGGTCGCACGGCCGAATCGATCCGCCGGAAAATGGACGAGGGGAAAGCCATCATTGCTACCTTACCGACCGGGCAGTGGATTGGCTTTACGTACCTGGATGTGTGGGAAGGAGGTGCGTTTTTTTCGCAGTCGGGCTTGATTGTTGACCCTACTTTCCGGCACCACGGCGTGGCCAGTCAACTCAAACACGCCTTGTTTGACCTAAGTCGGCAGCTTTTCCCCAACGCAAAAATTTTTAGTATCACCACCAATCAAGCCGTCATGGGGCTCAATACCCAACTCGGCTTTCGACCCGTGGCGTTCTCGGAATTACCCCAGGAAACGCGTTTCTGGAAACAATGCGCGAGTTGCCAGAACTGTGATATCCTGGCCCGGACAGGCGGAAAATATTGTCTTTGCATGGGCATGTTATTCGATCCGGCCCACCCGATGCCAACCTCTCTGGCCGAGGCCTGTGTTCATGGATAGGTTCGCCCATCGCTTAAGCACAGATAAAAATTTCTCGTAAAAACGCGTTCCCGGCTTTTCTGAAGGTATCTCAGTCCATACGCGGCATCTTCAGAAAAGTCAGGAACGTGTTTGTGGCTTGATCGGGCTGGTTTGTTTTCGTTAAAATTCCCGAAAACAAACCAGCCGTGCGTGAATGATGGAAGAGAATTTCGGTTAATGTCAGTCAAAAAATTGGGTGTGGATAGTCAACGTCAAGTTAACGGTGTATGGTTTATCTGTAGGAATAACGGCTTAGCAGGTCTCTGCGTTATCCTCCTCATTTTCATCCGGAAAATCACCCATAAGCAGCGAATGAACGTATTCATAAACCCGACTGCGGTATAGCGCGAAGGTATACTCAAATGCTTCGTCAACGACAATCGCTTTACGAGGGTACTCGTCCGTCTGGCCTTTATGCAGGGTGTCGTCTTGTTTCATAGTCTGTAGTCTTGTTGGTTGATCGGGTTATCGAATTCCTGAAACGCTGGAAATACTGCTGCATAACAGGAGAGCGATGAAAAGTTGAACGCTTGCAAGGCTTGACGAAAGTGGATAAAAAGAGGGCATACAGTGGTGACCCCTCCGTACTTAGGTTTACAATTGAGGCAAAAGTAGCACGCGATATTCCCTAATAATATACCTGCTATCAGGTAGAAAAACACCTTTTTCACTAAAATACTCGACTGTATCCAGTTTATTTACTACCTGCCATCAGGTATATGTTCGTTTCACGATTGATGTGATCTTTGTAGCACAGAAATTGACTCTGTAAACGTGATTTCGTTTTGCCTATAAATCCATAAATCCATCCGATTCAACACTGTCCATATCGGCACCAGGACCAGCCTGCTGGTAGCAGCCTTCCTTTGCCTAGTCTGCACGAGCAGACTTTATGGGCAGTCGGATAGGCAGACAATGTGTCCAGCTGTCAGGCCGGTGGTCGTGGATAGTCGGTTTGGTTCGGCATCCGTGAACGACCGGGTGCTGATTTACAAAGTAGCCGCGAATCAAAAGCATCCCACAAAGCCTATTCCGGAGACAACTTCAGCAGGCTTTTTACCCAATACCGACTCGCAACACGTGCTGATCGGACCGGCGTATGCGTATCCAGAAGCCTGGGTATACCTGCCGCTGGTTAACCCGACCGGGTCAGGGCGGAACCTGATCGTAGACCTCGACCATAATCGCTGTGATACGCTGGACGCGTACCTGCTGCGTGGCCACCAACGGCCACCAATCCAGGTAGAGAAGTTATTCCGGGGCCTTCCGCCCGGACAACGGGCCGTACCGGTTCGGGATTTTGCTTTGTCTTTTGAGCTGGTCCCCCACGACAGTGTAGGGTTGTTATTGCACAGCCATCGCACAACGGGTATCCATGAATTGAGCATTGCCCTGTCAACCGAGAAACAGTTCTTCATCAAAAATGACGGAGAAGCGATCATTCGAATAGCCGCCCTGACGAGTGCCTTCTTTTTTGTGTTTACGGTGTGCTCCCTGGGGCTGATTTTCAACCATCGGCTGTTGGTTTATTTTGGCCTATATGTGTTGCCCGTTGCCGTCGGCCAACTCAATTACAACTACTTTTTTGATGGCTTCCCTTTTCCGTCCTGGCTAGGTCTGAACGCCAACTCTGTCGGACTCTTCATCATATTTCTGGCTAACTCGTTGCTGCATCCTTTCGGTGTAGCGTACCTTAAAAACCTTAACTTATACGGACGCTGGCAGCGGTACGCCGTGCTGGTTTTAGTGGTAGCCAATCTGATACAGATGCTGCTGCTGCTGTTTCCGCTCTCTGCCCTCACTAACGTCATTGTTACCCGAGCAAGCCTCCTGCTGACTACCCTGAATATCGGCTGGCTGTTTTACATTTCGGTGGTCGGTTTCATTAAAAAACGGGAAGTATACCTACTACTGACGGTTACGCTGGTATTTTTGCCCGTCCTGTACCGGACCTATGGTCAGTCTACTCCGGCCCTGAGCTACAGCCACTTCCAGCCGTTTTATCTGCTGCTGGTCTTTGGCTTTTTAATCGTTTCCCTATTTCGCCGGGAACTCATTAGCCGGCAGATGACCGAGCAGACGATACGGCAGGTGCAGACAAATCTCGAGCAGTTACGCAAAGCCGAGATTGAGCAGATTGGGCGTAATCTCCACGACCAGTTGGGCAATACGCTGGCGTCGGCGCTGGGGTATCTGACCATGCAGGCGCCCCGGATAACCCTTGCCCGAGACATGATTCTGGAAGCCATTAACGAAACACGGGTGATCAGCCACAATCTGGTCAAGGATGATGAGCGGGTGCTAACCGAAAAGCTGGATGATCTGGCCGATCGCTTCAATGATTTCTCCCCGATCTCGTTCAGCTACGTCGACTTTACCGAGCAGCAGATCAACCAGTTAACGCCCCTCAAGCAGCAGGGCATTTACCAGATTGTGCAGGAAGTGCTCAATAACATCATCAAACACTCCGAGGCCAAGGAAGTCACCATTCAGGCCTTTCTGAGCGAAGGCGTTGTGCGCGTAAGTATTGACGATGACGGCATTGGGTATACGCCAACCGCTCAAACCAGTGGTATTGGCATCGGCAATATGCATAAACGGGCGAAGCTGGCCAATCTGAAACTAGTCATTGACGGCGGCTACGGCGGCACATCGGTAAGTATCGAAACGCCGTTGGCCGACTGATTGGCCAGAATCCCGCAACCCAGCCCCGAAACGAACAACCAACCGTAAACACTCTTTTTACCCATGAAGATAAAAACCGTTATCATCGACGATCATGCTTTGTTCAACGACGGGTTGGCGCTGATTCTCAAGGAATCGGGGTTGTTCGACGTAGTCGGTCAGGTATACGATAGCCGCCAGGCGATGTACACCTGCCAGGGTATGGTGCTGGACCTGATCCTGGTTGATTACAACATGCCCCACCTGAACGGGCTGGAGATAGTAGCGCAGCTGAAAACCCTGCTCAATAAACCGCGCATCGTCATCATCAGCATGTATGCTCAGAAGCGGGAGCTGAACCTGTTTTCGGCGGCTAATGTAGATGGGTATCTGGCCAAGACAACCCCTTCGGCCGAGTTGATTACCAGTCTGCAAAAAATCATGTCCGGCGATCGTATTCTGAGTTTGGGTCGTCCGCAGAAGGAGAGCACGGTCAATGATTTTTTTGCGCTGAAACACCAGCTCACTAAACGCGAGTATGAGATTGTTCTCTCTTTGAAAGAAGGCAACACAACCGAACAGACCGCCCAGGCAATGGGTCTGAGTTATCTAACGGTCGAAACTCACCGGAAAAATATCAACGCCAAGCTGAAGCTCAGCAGCAAGCAGGAGTTTTACGATTTTCTGCAAAGCCTGTAATGGAGAACGGTCTAACGTATAGCTGAATACGTCATACCGTTCTCCATAGTAGCACTTTCGCCAAAGCGGCTAGTTATAACCTGCGCAAGTCTTCCAGTGAGACCAGGCGCTGATTCACCTGGTCTCACTGGAAGACAATTAAATGCAGAACAGCCCGAGTGACAAACAGAAAGCTATGCTTCATATACATAGTGTTATTTACAGAAGCATAGCTTTCTGTATCAGGCTGTATTTTCTAGTTTTTGATAAGCTGAATTTCGAACAGTGTACCAATTCCGGTTCCTGAACCACCCGCAGGGTTCGCGAGTATTTTTATCCCTCCCGTACTACCAAAATAACACGATTGCCCCTGTGTTAGCCTCACAAAGCCAACAAACGTATTTGCCGTACCTGTTTCGTTTGTCTCAGCTACATAATCGGAGTCAATTGAAAATCGAACAATCCAATTATTAGTTGATGCATCAGCTACTCCCACGACGATATTTGTGGACAGGGTTGCGCCAGCGAGTTTGGTGTTAGTAACTGTCATTGTTACTCTATACAGCCCGGTTATAGGAGCGGTGAACGCATTGGTTGATGTATTGAAGTCGCTGTTGGGATCGTCAATTTCATTGTGATTAGTAATCTTGTATATAGTGGCGTTAGCGGTACCAGCGGCAAAATCGGATGCCAGATAGGAGCGAAAAATCCCCTTAACCTGATCAATCTTTTTCTTAATAACCCCGTCGGCATCAGCTACCAATGCCACGTCCGATGTACTGGTACTTGCATCGATTGTCCGAATCCTAGCGCTTCCATTAACATCCAGCTTTTGGGTTGGCGTTATCGTGCCAATACCCACATTACCATTAACGCCGACACTCATCACTACGTTGCCGCTCACCGCGCCATCATCTGAAACTGACTGAAAGTTGAGAAACCCCACTCCAGAGTTTAGCTTTGTCATGTTGACCTTCATCACCCGCTGACCGACGTTGTTATCTTTCCCTTCGAAGTAAATTCCGGGGCCAGCAAACCCAGCATCATTGGTAGACCCTGTAATTACAATTCCTGGTGTTAGATACGATGTCGAAATGCCGGAGGTGTAGTTATCCTGGGCTACGTTTAACCGCCCCATGGGACTGGCAGTACCAATTCCCACATTGTTGTTGACCGCATTTACGTTGAACGTCGAGCCATCTACGGTAAAGTGGCTGGTGCCACTGGTCGCCGTGGAGGTAAAAGCCAGCGTGTTGGCCCCCTGGGCCACCGTAGTATTCTTGCTCAGCGTGCCGCCCAGGCCCACATTGCCTGCGCTGTTGTAGCCCACCGTCAACCCGTTGTCGGCCCCTGATTGGGCACCGCTTTTCTTGCTCACCCAGCCCGTGCCGTCCCAATAGTACTCGCCCACGCCCCCGGCGGGATAAGTTGTGTTACTGGAGGTAAGGCCAGCGCTGGTGTTGTAGACGCTCATCCCGGCCACCGCGGTGCCCGATAGCCCCCAGGTGGTGGTGGTGGTTAGGGCCACCCGGGGCATGAGCAGGCCCTTGTTGGTGCTTTCGATTTCCAGGGCAGATCCCCCATTGATGGTGCCGGGATTATCGCCCACTTTCACCTGCGCTTGGGCCGTGGTCAAACAGGCCAGCGAGGTCATAATAAAGAAAATATATCTGATTTTCATAATATGATCATTTTAATTAATTATTATTGTCTAGCTAACAAACCATGTTGTTTGATTGCACTACGGATTAGATTTTGCTTATTTTAATCGCTCGATCATAATCAAAGAGCGATATGCCTGACCTGTTCCAGGAGACATTCTAGTTACTGGCGTAAAATTGTTTCCTCCAACAATTAGCAAGAGATCAACAGTCTGTGTTGTTTGTAGATTAAGGTAGTCGACTATAGTTCCAGTTGTAGAAATACTAGTAGTACCACTCACTACTCCTTCCGCAAAAGAATACTCATTATTATTAACAGCTATTTTAACGCTTGCCACGTTATTATCAGAAGCAGCTGCGAAGTAACCTGTTAGCCGAAGCGTAATACGAAACAATCCGGCGGGTAAAACGATCTGGTCGGTTGTTCTGACAGGTGTTCCCTGCCCGGCTGATAGAGAAACACCTTCTGAAAAGGAAGCGCCTTCAATAGTGTTAACAAAGTTTTCTGCACCGTTTGGCGCAAGTACCATCTCCGCTGCTGAATTGTTATTACTGAACCGAAGGGGGGCCTGCAAACCAGCTGTGTACGTGTTATTATTCAATCCAATGCGCATGTACTGCCCTGCTTTACTTTCAGCTCCCTGAAGAACGGTAGTTGATACAAAGGCTTTCCATTGAGTACCATTCCAGTAGTAGTAACCGGGGGCTACCTCATAGGGGGTAGTTCCGGAAGTAGCCGTGTTGTAAACAAGCAAACTGGTGCTGGGGGAAGTGACTGGTGCGGCAACGTTGGTTGCGGTGAGTGCTATACGGGGAGGCAGAAATCCTTTGTTAGTCGTTTCCAGTTCGAGTACAGCACTGGGCTGTATTGTACCGGGGTTATCGCCTACTTTCACCTGCGCCTGTACGGTGCAAAACCACAGAGTAGCGAACAGACTAAGAAATAAATGTTTGATTTTCATTGCGTTATATTTTATAAAAGTTTACATCAACTAATGATTGTCAGATACCGGTTTGCCTTTTTGGCACGCTGGGCCAGCTGGTATGAGCCCGTGGCCCTCAATAGCCCACTATCGGTTCCGGGGGGGGCGTCGACTCGTCGGCGGGTGGGCCTGGTACCCTTACCGTCAGTTCACCCATTGACCGGTTCTCGTGGAGTTTCCCTACCCAATGCAGGGTATCGGGTGCCAGCATCGCCCACACGGCTAACTGATCGGGCGGGCGGCTGGTCGGTCCGGGCTGTCGGGTCAGCTGTGTGTTCATGGCCGGATTGAGCAGTTTCCCGGTTGGCAATAGACGCAGCTGGGCCTGCGTACCTAGTGTCAGCGTGGCCATCCGGACGTCCAGGGTACCAGTTTCAATTGTCAGGCTTCGCTCTATTCGCAGATCACCCTGAAGCGTGACGCCTTTTTCGGACCGGATGTGCAGATGGGCCAGCCGACTATGCCGGGCTACCAACCGAGCGGGCTTTTCCCCCTGCATCGACAGAACGCCATCGCCCACAACATCGGCACGGTCCAGCACCAGGTCGCCCCGAACCGTCAGGGTATCACTGCCATGCAGGCCCAGTACGGAACCGAACACGCCCAGCCCTGCCATTCCGGGCGGCTGATCTGCGTACTCATGCGATTGCGCCCAGCCCAAGACCGGCAGCAGGAAAGCCACCAGCAACAGGCGTAAAGCAAGTCGATGAGTAAGACGTGTACGTATCGGGAAACCCTCTTTCATACCAGCTTTTTGCCTGTTTGTCTATCGGGGTTACCATGATCAAAGAGGCTACTTATCGCTGGGGTACAATATATTTGCCATTATTGTCTGCCCGCCCTGGTCAATTGTCGGAATGGCCTGTTTAAAGCAGTCAACACACCAGTACACGCTACGAATACTCATTTTGTCTTTACACCCTCTCTGGTAGGGATTTATACATATACCACTGCCGATTGAGTTGGGCATACTCTTTGTACCGAGTCGTCGATCGTCCGTTGCCTGGCACAACCATCCACAGATCAGCGGGTTTGGGTGATTGGTTGCCGAGCCGATTTATAGTATACATTCGCGGAAACTAATTCGATAGCCTCAGGTTCTACCTTTGCCGACAGGAACTGGAGTTTGTCCTGTTGCCTCTTGAATTATTCTTCGTTTCATGACAAAAGCTATTTTCATCGCGTCCGTAGAGCCGTATACCGGCAAATCACTTCTCGCGCTGGGCCTGGTGAACAGCCTGCTGGGGAAAACGCAGAAGGTCGGTTACTTCAAACCCATCATTACGCAGCAGCTTCCGGGTCAGAAAGAAATCCATATTGAGGCTATTCTGGACTACTTTGCGCTGCCGATCAGCTACGAAGATACGTATGCGTTTACCCGCCAGGAGGCCCTGCAACGCATGGAGCTGGAAGGGCGGAGCGAGATGCTGAACACGATCATCAGTAAATACAAGAAGCTGGAAGAAAGCTGCGATTTTACGATCATCGAAGGCAGCGATTTTCTGGGCGAGGGCATTGCCTTTGAGTTCGAATCGAACGCCGATATCGCCAAAAATCTGGGTGTACCCGTCCTGATCATCATTAGTGGCGAAAACAAATCCACCGCGCAGATCATCAGCTCGGCCCTGAGCGCGTTGCAAGGCTTCGAGAGTCGGGAAGTGCAGGTGCTAGGTCTAGTTGCTAACCGGGTGCAGCCCGAGCAGGTAGACGACGTTCGGGAGTTGCTCCGGATGCAGTTACCTACCGACATGATGCTTACTGTCATTCCGTGGGAAAAGCAACTGCAAAGCCCGACCATGAAGGAGATTCGGGATGCGCTGGGGGCCAAAGTGCTCGTTGGCGAAAGCCTGCTATCCAATCAGGTCGACAATTTTGTGACGGGGGCCATGATGCTGCCCAACTTCCTGAATTACATCAAAGAAAACGTACTGATCGTAACACCGGGCGACCGGGGCGACATCATCATCGGCGCGTTACAGGCAAATCTATCCGCGAATTATCCGAAAGTTGCGGGTATTGTGCTGACGGCCGGGACAGTACCCGACGAACCCGTTACGCGCCTGATCGAGGGATTGCAGACGGTTATTCCGATCCTGACCGTACAGCAGGGCACCTTTGGCACAACGACCGCCATCGGCGGCATTCACTCCCGCATTACGGTCGACAACCGGAAGAAGATTGAACTGGCGATCGATGTGTTCGAGAAGAACGTAGACACCAAAGCGCTGGATGCTCGCCTGGTCACGTTCCGATCGGAGGGCATAACGCCACACATGTTTCAGTATCAGCTCGTTAAAACGGCCCGGAGTCAGCGGAAGCACATTGTCTTGCCGGAAGGGAACGACGACCGAATTCTGAAAGCGGCTGTGCGGCTGGTGACCCAGAACGTGGTGGACCTGACCATTCTGGGCGACGAAACCGAAGTATTAGCTTCCATCAAACGGCTGGGCCTAACGCTCGATACCAGCGTCGTGAACATCGTCAATCCGGCTACTTCGGAAAATTACGAAGCCTACTCAGCCACGCTGTACGAACTGCGCAAAGCCAAAAATGTGAACCTGGACATGGCGCGGGACATGATGCTGGATGTATCGTATTTCGGTACCATGATGGTGTATCAGGGACACGCCGATGGCATGGTTTCGGGGGCGGTCCACACTACCCAGCACACTATTCGCCCGGCTCTGCAATTTATCAAAACCAAACCGGGCGTATCGCTGGTCTCGTCGGTTTTCTTCATGTGCCTGCCCGACCGCGTATCCGTCTTCGGTGATTGTGCCGTGAACCCGAATCCGACGGCACCGCAACTGGCCGAAATCGCTATTTCTTCCGCCGAGAGCAGTGCCCGGTTTGGTATCGAGCCACGCATCGCCATGCTGTCTTATTCGTCGGGCACGTCGGGCGAAGGCGAAGACGTAGAAAAAGTGCGGCAGGCCACGGCCATCGTTCGGGCGAAGCGCCCCGATCTGAAAATCGAAGGGCCAATCCAGTACGATGCTGCGGTTGATCCTTCGGTAGGCAGCCAGAAGTTACCCAACTCCGACGTAGCCGGTCGGGCCAGCGTACTGATCTTCCCCGATTTGAATACGGGCAACAACACCTACAAGGCCGTTCAGCGGGAAACGGGTGCGCTCGCCATCGGCCCCATGCTGCAAGGGCTCAACAAACCCATCAACGATCTGAGTCGGGGCTGTACGGTCGATGACGTCTTTAACACCGTCGTTATTACGGCCATTCAATGTCAGGATAGCCAATAGCCAACTCGCTCATTTTCAGATTTATGTATATTCTAGTGATCAATGCGGGCAGCAGCTCGTTAAAATATCAGTTGTTCGATATGCCTTCCGACAAACCGCTGTGCACGGGATTGATCGAACGGATTGGCACCAACGAGGCCTTTATCAAACACAAAATTCTGACGACTGAACCCGCTCAAACCATCGAGCGAAAAGGCCCGATAGCTGACCATACGGCCGGTCTCCAGCAGGTTCTCCAGCTATTACTAGACCCTGACACTGGCTTGATTCACTCGGTCGATGAGATCAAGGCGGTTGGGCACCGGGTTGTGCACGGGGGCGAACGCTTTGCCAGCGCGACTCTGATTACGCCAGCGGTGAAAGAAACGATTAAAGCCCTGTTTCCGCTGGCTCCGCTCCATAACCCCATCAATTACCAGTGCATCGACATTGCCGAGCATACGTTTCCCAATGCCCGACAAATCGCGGTTTTTGACACGGCTTTTCACCAGACCATGCCCGAGTATGCGTTCCGGTACGCCATTCCCGAATCGTTGTACACAGACGGTGGCATTCGGGTGTACGGATTCCACGGCACCAGCCATAAATACGTGAGCGAACAGGCTGCGGTCTGGTTGGGAAAACCGGATGCCAAACTAATCAGCATTCATCTGGGAAATGGATGCAGCATGACCGCCGTACGGGCCGGGCAGTCGATCGATACCAGCATGGGCTTCAGTCCGCTGGCGGGTCTGGTTATGGGAACCCGTTCGGGCGATGTCGATCCGGCCATTATTTTCCACCTGATGTCAACGGGCTACAGTCCCGATGACGTAAATACGCTGCTCAATAAACAGTCGGGTATGCAGGGCCTTACCGGCCAGAGCGATATGCGCGATATTCGGAAAGCGCTGGAGTCAGGCGATCGGGCAGCGGCTCTAGCCCTCGACATCTACGCGTACCGAATTCGAAAATACATTGGCGCGTATGCCGCCGTGTTGAACGGGCTGGATGCCCTGATCTTTACCGCAGGAGTAGGCGAAAACGACACGGCTATGCGCCAACAGGTTTGCGATGGTCTCGACTTTCTGAACATTCATCTCGACTCCGAAAAGAACAGCATTCCCTCAGCGGGTATTCGGGAAATTAACCGCAGCGATTCGGCAGTTAAAATTCTGGTAATACCCACCAACGAAGAGCTGGAGATCGCTAATCAGAGTTACGCGGTGCTGGATACTATATAACGTTCGCTTAATCAATAAATAGCAGCTTTTAGCTTACTTATTTGTTTATTAGCAGGCTACAATTCATTTTTATACAAAAATCCATTTTTGTAAATAACAAGTTAACAATCAATTCATTTTATCGGTAGATTGAATGATAGATACGTATATGGCTACCAGGCTTATTCCCCGGAATACACTTACTAGTTTGGCACTGCTGTGGATCGGTTTAAGCTGCCAGCCTAAGGCAGCTTCCGATCCGATAGCACCCGTAGCGGCTTCGTTTACTATGGCGGGCAAATACACGATCACCGCTATTCGAATCAGCCCGGCGGTTCAATCAGGGGAGGATGTGATGGCCATGTACGCTGACTCATCCGGCTCATCGCCCTGCCTGAGTGATGTTACCATCCAGTTTGACCCAACCGGATGGCTAAGTTTCAGCAAGCCATCCGGCTGCGAACAGAACAATGACCTGACAGAAGCAACAGGACTACACTACGGAGACAGATGGTCTGTGGAAACCAATACGTTGGTGATAGACGATATTGGCAAAAAAACCCAGTACGATATGGCAGTAGATGGAAAGCAAGTTACGTTGAGCCTGAATATTGACAAAGATTACAGCAGTAGTCTGGATAGCAACGATCCTGGCTTTACGCTTACCATAGAGCTGAAAAAGTTGTAAGGAGTAGCGCTGAGTGGACTTACAGACGCTCTATTTTACCGGTCCTTTTTTTGTCGTACTCAGCCAACGATTTCATAACCTCCTCGTGGTATGTTTCGAGCATGGCAATCAATTGCTTATGACTGTAAGCTGATTCGGCAAACTGGCTTTGCAGCTCCGTCTTGAAAACGGTCGGGCTCTGTTCACCGTATCCTTTGGGAAGTCTTGATTCAAAGAAATTTAGGAACTGCCGACTCGTAGCCATATTGTGCTCGAGCTGCTGCCTACGCTCCTCCAAATACTGCTTTCCCCTTTTATCTCTACTGTCCATTTTAGTGAAATTACGGAAAATACTCAGGCTTTCGACATCCTGACGTATCATTTATTTACCTAAATTATAAACAACTAGTTAATAGTAGGTAAATATTTATTAATCGGATTACTTGGCCTTGCCCTGCTGTTTTTCGTTTAATCATAAATCAACAAACTATTTTATAACTTAAATAATACTCAGTATAACAAAACTACTCCTACCCTATTTCTATATTTCTTATTATATACTATATGCGTAATAATCGTTAGGGCGGTTAGATAAGTTTATTACTAACAAGCCTGATATATTAACAATATTTACTTTCAAAAAACTACTAGTTACCAATAAGTAAATAAAGTTGGCATAGAAAATGCAACATATAATTTTGTATACACTCGACTGAAATTATCATGGTATTATCTTTTACAACAGCTGATTGTTTGGGCCAACTCAAAGAGTGCTCCTGGTGGTTCACCAACATGGAGTTTGCCCTAGAGGTACTAAACAATCTTTCATCAAGAGGAAAAACGGTTCTCCATGCCCGACTCATAGATAATGGGCACCACATCGATTTGCCTGTAGACGCTTTTGACGGTAACACGCTGTCGTCTCCCATTTACCAGTTGGAGAATGAGTGGAAACAACTACTACGTTAAGTGCTTACCAGTCAGAACAACTCTTTTTATCTATCGTAACTACCGTTAGCCATGAGCGCAAATCTCTTCTGGCTATATTCATTTCATTACGCTACATCACTATTGTTCTATCACTTTTTTAAACGATTCACTTTACATGAGTACCGTTATAAAGGCATCTGAAAGAAATGTCATCAACTTTTGGTTTGCGGAGAAAACCCCGATACAGCAATACAAGATCAAGATGAATCCAAGGCTCTGGACAGCCTGCCAGGAAGTTAGTCAGGTATTTAAAGCACCGTCCGGTCTGCTGGATCAAAAGCTGTATCGCAGAGGGGATAAAGTAGCATTCGCCCGGATGGTATTAGCGCATCTGCAAACCAAAGAAATAGCTCTCGACCAGGGTATGTTTGAACTGATCTGACTCGCCCGGGTATAGCCCAATCGATGAAAAGATACATGGCTGCATGATCTTGAGTTCATTCGATTGCTGTTTAAACAAAACCGACTCGACCTATTGGATCTAGGCAGAATTAGACAACAGATAAGTCCATTCATACTCCAGGTTTTGCAGAACAGGCTCCATGAATCGATCGTCAAAAGCTTCGCTTGGTAAATCGATCCAGTTTCCGTAGCAATCAGCCTGATCCAGAAAACGGATGTATCGTAGTTGCCACCCTTCCCGGATTAGTTGCGTCAGACCATCAAATCCGGCTTCGATAGTGGCTGAACTAAACTGGCTATTGAAGTACTTGCCATTATTATCCGTACAGAGAATAAAAAATGTGTACATAGTCAATTTTAATAGATCGATTGAGGAACAAACAGAGTAAAGGCGTAGAAGTACGAGCATGACCTGGCTGACAAGCAACATAACAACGCACACGGATAATAGCCTGTAAATGAGGAATTAGTGAGATTATGGTGCTTTCTGGTTCTGACTTGTTAACCAGCTACAAAACCAAACCGGCACCAATGAGCGTTGTCATTGGTGCCGGTGTAAGAACCTGGCTTCTAACAATAAAACGTATCGACTTTTTAACAACAGCCGGAGCCAAGTAGGTTATTACGCATGAGGTGTTAGCGGACCTGCCCTGCAAAACGATCACGGTTGTCTGTCGAATCGGTACCCATTTTAGCACCATATCCAGCTGCGACTACACCGATCAGGAAACCAAAGAAGCCAAATAAAGCGGCTTTGGATGCAGCCGATGCAGCAGCGTCAGCGGCATGACGAGCCTGAATAGCAGCCTCTTTTTTGGTCTGCTCCAATTTAACGGCAGCTTGCTTGTAAGTGGTTATCCAGCCGTCTACTGTCTGTTCTGCCTCAGCCCGCGTTTTGCCGGTCCGCTTCATAACTACGTTCACGGCGTCGTCCCGATCCACACTGTTTACTGTGGCCTGTCCTTGCCGAAAGAGCTTGTCGAACAAACCTCCAGCGATATCATCGACAGCTTGCGGGTTCGATGCAGCGCGGTTGGCAGCCGTTTCAGCCTGTTGGCCCGCCTTATCGGCCTGACGCTCCAGTTTGTCCGGATTTAGATTAGGGTTACCCGTCTGACGAAGTAATTTGTTTGCTTCACTTTTCAGCGAACTCAAGTCAAGGTCTTTCAGGTTGATTCCGTTTTCGTTCAATTGATCCTTTACAGCATCACCAATTTCGGGGGCGGCTGCTGATACGGCGGAACCTGCTGTACGAACCAGACCACCTACCAACCGGCCAGCACCACCGATCAGGCTACCGATAGTTGTCGTCAGAAAGTAGATTGTTATTAACGTTGCCAGGCTCCAAGTCAATACGCCATGAAGAACACCATCAAATGACCGGGGGGCACCTGCCAGCCGACCCGCTACCCAACCACCGATGAATAGAGAAAGCAGACTCGACACGATGTACCAGATCGCGCTGCCGGTACCCAGCCCGCTCGTCGGGTTTTGCTCGGTTACCGGATCAACAGTGCTCAGGCCTATACCCAGTCCTAATAGGGTCAACAATATCTGGGCGACAATGGCGACCAATACGCCAGCAAACACGGCACTCCAGGAGATGCGTTTCAGACTGATGCTGTTTTCGCGACTTAACGCGGCAGCAGAATAAGTGGATTCGTTTGACATAACTTGAGTTAAGAAAATGAGAAGAAAAGATAAAATTGAACCCCCGATAGTAAATCAAGGGGTTCGTTTACGTTGTGTTGAGTAAATCAGAAAGTGACTTAGTTTACTTTGAAAGCGTCTCTCGCTTTATCTATCGTTGACTTTGTGCCGTCGGCCAGCTCTTCGGCTTTGTTGTCTGCTTTATTAGCCAGATCATCAGCTTTGTCGGCAACTTTGTTTCCGTACTTATCCAGTTTATCGGCTGCTTTTTCAGCGGAATCACTCACGTTTGTTTTTACTGCATCAATCTCTTTTTTCGCTTCTGACTTTACGTCATCCCACTTGTCGGATAGTTCGTCTGACTTCTTGCTAACAGCGCCAGCTATCTTATTACGAAGATCTTTGCCCGAACGAGGAGCGATCAGAATGCCGACAGCAAGCCCGATTAATACGCCGGTAACTATGCCAGATGCAAACTCTGGATTTTCGATCAGGTTGTCTCTTTTTGTACCGAATGTGAAGTTCATGTTGGTAGTGATGTAATTGAGAAATTAAATTTTTCTCATAATCCTTTAACGATAACTGTGCCAGTTCCATAATTGGATAATTCTGAATGCCAACTAACTGACAATCAAGCGTAAACCTTAAGTAGAGATAAATTCTACTTAGAGCTTACTGAGTAGAATTTCTACGTATTTGTGGAAGTCTCTACGTGAAAAAATATCAAAATAGCTAATTTTAATCAATATTAACCTATTAAAAAACAGCTAGTTACCTAAACGAACGGGTAGCTAGAATCAGCTATTCTGGTGACAGTAGGGCACCAATGATCTATTTACATGAGGACTGGCTACACTGTCCTGTACAGTAAGCAATTAGGTATATACATATAGGTATGCGTTTACCTCACACGTGGCTGCTTACCGGCTGAATTCACTTGACAGAATTAAACTTTTCCAAGAATCAACAGGAAAGCCCAGCTATGAGTTAATGATTGCGATTTTTCAGCCTTCAACAGAAAGCAAAACCAGAGTTGGGTCTAGTGTAAAAGGCCGAACAGTCTGTGCTAATGACCGTTCGATCAGGCGTATTTGGTTTATTCAGAAAGAAATTCGTAGGTTTGCAGCCTTAACTGCGACCGCGCTGGCGGCTCCGACAACGCCCATGATTTTCTTCGCTTAGGACCGAATCTCGGTTCCCTTCTTCTGATTATTGCCGCCCGCCTGGGTAGGCTACTTCTGTTCATCATTCTTTCTGTACTGTCAGTCGCCACATCGACTTCGACCTAATTTATTGTCTAATGACCAAATTTATTCGGTTGTTCCTGGCCGCATTGCGTGGGTCAGAAACCAATTTCACTTCCGGTAGTATCAACCGGGCCATCTTTATGTTGTCGGTGCCTATGATTCTGGAGATGGTGATGGAATCGCTGTTTGCCGTAGTCGACGTATTTTTCGTCGCTAAAATCGGAACAGAAGCCATCGCCACGGTGGGCCTGACGGAGTCGGTTCTAACCATCGTGTATTCCATTGCCATCGGCCTAAGCACAGCCGCAACGGCCCTGGTATCCCGACGGGTTGGAGAAAATAACTACCGGGGGGCGAGTACCGTAGCCGGACAAGTGATCCTTGTATCCATCGCGCTAAGCCTGCTGATGGGTGTTGCCGGGTTTGTCTTCGCCGAAAACATTCTACAGACAATGGGTGCTGACCCGAAATTAATCAACAACGGAGTAAATTTCACCCGGATGATTTTCGCCAGTGCACCAGCCATCGTATTGCTGTACACACTGAGTGGCTGTTTGCGTGGATCGGGCGATGCTTCCGTGGCCATGCGGTCGTTATGGCTGGCGAATGGCGTCAATATCGTGCTTTGCCCGGTGTTTATTTTCGGCCTGGGTCCTGTTCCCGAACTGGGCGTTATGGGCTCGGCAGTAGCAACAACTATTGGCCGAACGACAGGCGTTTTATACCAGCTTTACGCCCTGACGCGGAAAAAGGGGGCCATTCAGGTTCTTCGTTCTGATATCCTTCCAGACAGAGATCTCATCAGGAATCTGCTTGGCCTGGCAATTGGTGGTACCAGCCAGTTTCTGGTTGGTTCGGCCAGCTGGATATTCCTGACGCGTATCCTCTCGACGTTTGGCAGCGATGTAGTAGCTGGTTATACCATTGCCATTCGCATTATTGTGTTTACCATTTTGCCTTCCTGGGGCCTGGCCAATGCAGCCGCGACGCTGGTCGGGCAGAATTTAGGCGCTGGACAACCCGACCGGGCCGAAACCTCCGCCTGGCGGGCGGCTTTCTGCAACATGCTCTTTTTAGCAGCCGTAGGCATCGGCTTTTTTCTGGGGGCCGCACCGATCGTAGGTTTGTTCGACAACAACGTTCAGGTGGTTGCCATTGCGGTCGAATGCCTCCGGATATTTTGCCTGGGCTACTTATTCATGGCTTATGGCATGGTGCTGAGCCAGTCGCTCAACGGTGCGGGAGACACCCGCACCCCAACAATGATCAACATTGTCTGTTTTTGGCTGGTTGAAATTCCGCTGGCCTTCACCCTGGCGCACGGGTTGAACTGGGGGCCTCCGGGCGTGTTCTGGTCGGTAGCCATCAGCGAAACATTGCTGGCAGGTATAGCTGTTCTGGTCTTCCGTCGGGGACGCTGGAAAACGGTTCGGGTCTAGGTTTTTGGCAGACTTAATCTTTGACAGGATTAACAGATTTAACATGATTTTCAACTGTATCTCAGCTTGACCGTCACATTATTCCCGAAACAGAATTAACATGATTTTCAGCCAACATACGTCCTGTTAATTCTGTTAATCCTGTCAAAAATCAATCCTGGCTTACGTCTATTTTGGCCAATTCGTTGCCGAAACTTTTACTTCCTATGGCCCGTTATAATTTATAGGCTTATCGCTTTTCCCGCGTATGATTCAGTTCATTTCCCGTGCACGATAAACCACCTAATCACCTTTAAGAATATCCATGTTCGACACACATAAACCACACGAAACCGCTGTTCTGGTTGCTCTGATCACCCAAAAACAGACGGCTGAACAAACGAAAGATTACCTAAACGAGTTGGCCTTCCTGGCCGAAACGTCGGGCGTCAAAACGGTGAAATCGTTCACGCAGAAACTTGAGCACCCCGACAACCGGACGTTTGTTGGCAAAGGCAAGCTGGAAGAAATTCAGACGTTCATTCTGGATAACCCGGTCGATTGCATCATTTTCGACGATGACTTAACGCCGTCTCAGGTACGGAACCTGGAGGATAGCTTCAAAGAAATCAAAGTACTGGATCGCAGTCTGCTCATTCTGAACATTTTCTCGATGCGGGCGCAAACGGCTCAGTCACGGGTGCAGGTTGAGCTGGCGCAGTACCAGTACATGTATCCTCGTCTGACCCGAATGTGGAGCCACTTAACCAGCCAGAAGGGTGGTGTGGGTATGCGTGGTCCGGGGGAGAAAGAGCTTGAAACTGACCGCCGGATTGTGAAAGACCGGATCGCCTTTTTGAAGGAGAAACTGGCCAAGATCGACAAGCAAAGCGTGACGCGCCGGAAAGAGCGGGATCGTCTGGTACGGGTAGCCCTGGTAGGGTACACCAACGTCGGGAAATCCACGCTGATGCGGACTATGGCGAAAACCGACGTATTTGCGGAAAACAAGCTGTTCGCCACCGTCGATTCGACCGTTCGCAAAGTTACGTTGGGTAACATTCCGTTTTTGCTGACTGATACGGTAGGGTTTATTCGTAAACTGCCCACGATGCTGATCGAGTCGTTTAAATCGACGCTCGATGAAGTCCGCGAAGCCGACATACTGGTTCACGTTGTCGACGTATCTCACCCTAATTTTGAGGAGCAGATAGAAGTTGTCAACGCTACGCTGGCCGACATAAAAGCGGCCGATAAGCCGATGGTTCTCGTTTTCAACAAGATGGACCAGTTCTCACCAAAAGATTCCTGGACGGAGAAAGCCGAATTGCCCGAAGAGGATGAAGTATTCAACGGTGCCGAGGAGGTCCTGATTCCTATAGACGTGCGTCGGAAAACCGCGTTGGAGTACCTGAAGAAAACGTATCTATCTCAAAAGGCCGACTATGTAGCGTTTATCTCTGCTGAAACGGGCGAGAACGTAGGTGAGCTTCGGGAGTTGCTTTACACGCTGGTCAAGGAGAAGCATTATTTCATTTACCCAAACTGGGTAGGTATCCCACTCAGTGAATCAGCCGATGACTTTGGCGATGGTTTGGCGGGTTAAGGGATTTTCAGCAATTTTGCACGTATAAGCGAGCGGTCACCATGACCGCTCCTTTTTTGGTCCCGTAGTTCAACGGATAGAATACCTGCCTGCCGGCAGGCAGGAGCGTTTCCTGAACGCTGGACATGGGTTCGATTCCCGTTGGAACTATGTACACAGTATATGCGATAAAGAGCGACATAGATGGTCGAATTTATGTGGGTATGACGGCAAATTTAGCCCGTAGGCTACAAGAGCATAATGCAGGCAAGAACCGATCAACTAAATTTTACAGGCCTTGGGTCGTTATTTATACCGAATTAGCAGAAACGAGACTTGATGCCCGTAAGCAAGAAGTATATTTGAAATCGGGGATTGGAAAAGAGTTTCTAAAAAAAATGGTCCCGTAGTTCAACGGATAGAATAAGCGTTTCCTAAACGCTGGATATGGGTTCGATTCCCGTCGGGACTACTATCTCAGAGAGTGAGCCTCTAATTCACGGCGAGTTAGGGGCTTTTCTGCTTTTACTGGGTGAAGCTTTTGCCAAGACCTGTTAAATCAGCGCTTAAGACTGAGCGGATTTGAGGAAACAAAAAATAACCTTTCAAACGGGTAGTGATAGCGTTAATTTCCCTTATTTCAGGAGCATTTTGAAAGCATACTCTCATGAATTTTCTGCGTTCGTTATTTCTTACCGGCGTTTTAGCCTTCTTGCATCTGGCAGCTCAGGCGGCCAAGGTAGATACGGTCAATACGTATAGCTCGTCGATGAAGAAGACGATTAAAGCGGTTATCGTCACACCTGATTCGTATTCCATCGGACAGGAGTTTCCGGTTGTGTATTTACTGCACGGCTACGGCGGCAACTACAGCGATTGGGCCAAAAAAGTACCCACCATCAGCCATACTGCTGACCTTCATCAGGTTATCATTGTTTGTCCGGACGGCAATGTCGGTAGCTGGTACTTCGATAGCCCCGCTGACCCTTCGTTCCGCTACGAGACGTATGTGGCCGATGAGTTGGTGAACTGGGTCGATGGGCATTACAAAACCATCAGAAACCGGGCAGGACGCGCCATCACGGGCCTCAGCATGGGCGGACACGGGGCATTGTATCTGGCCTTCAGGCATCAGGGGGTATTTGGGGCGGCCGGCAGCATGAGCGGTGGAGTCGATATTCGCCCGTTTCCCAACAATTGGGACATGGCCAAACGCCTGGGTCCGTACGCCCAGTTTCCGGAACGATGGGAACAGAACACAGTCATCAATTTACTTTACCTGCTAACGCCGGGGGCACTGTCGCTTATTATTGATTGCGGTACGGAAGACTTTTTCTTTCGGGTCAATAATAACCTGCACGACAAGCTGCTGGAACGAAACATCGCCCATGATTACATTACGCGGCCCGGTGGCCATAACTGGACTTACTGGACCAATGCGGTAACCTACCAGATGCTGTTCATGCGGCAGTATTTCGACAGGTCCAAAATGAACTGATTGCTCTTCATGTACCCGCCGTATACTGTCAATCTGTTAAACAGACTATTTTGGCGGGAAGCGGTGTTACCTATACAAACAGCCATGTGAATTGCCAAGACATTCGCCAGAGAAGCGGCTCTAGTGCGACACATGCCAAGAAACTAATGAGAACCGAAGCTATTTACGAATTACTCACGAGGGCCGTACACGATGTTATTACGGAGCCCTGGACCATTGCCGAACTCAACATTCGTTACCTGGCGTCGACCAACGAGGCAGAGTGCGACGGTACGTACCTCGACGCGTCGGGGGAAGCTCAGGTCTTATCAACTGAATTTCCCGATGAGCTACTCGAAGCACTGCCCGAACTGTTTACGAATCGCGCAAACGAAGGGAACCCATCAGCTAACAGCATTCAGATGACGATCTCCGCTCAGAGTCGTTTTGCCGTTGATTATGAGTGGGATCAGGAGATTCAGGACGAAGACGATCATTTTACGCAGGGCGGAACGGTAAAAGACTGGCTGAGAATCCGCAAAGAGAAGTACGGCACTTCGCCGGAACCCGAGTAGCCCGGCATTCGATTAAAAAACTACCGGCGTCGGCTTATCCTGGCTACTCGCACAGAGCGGGTACAGATGAACCGAAGCCGGTAGTTTTTTAATCGAATGCCTCTACGGCTATGTCGCTTGAGACCAACAAACGATTCGCTTTTTCGCCCGCCCAAACAGGGCTAAACGGAAACGCGCTCCAGCCAGCGTTCGCCCTGGGTATATTTCGTTTCCTGGAGATCGGTAAGTGCCCGCTGGAAATTGAGCAATACGCCCCATACGTCCATCACAAATCGGTTTTCGGATTGCATTTGCCGGAAGAAGTTGATCGCTTCGGCATGCGATAGACCGCCCGTTGTTTTGGCGATGTTCATCAGTACATTAAACACGTCGTCAGCCATTTGTGCATCGCCACAAACGTAATAATGGCAGTTGGGCTGCGAGAGCACATCCCAAAGGTCTTTACTACGCTGCCCGATCAGATCCTGCACGTAAATTTTCTCTTCGTCGAGCCGGGAAAAAGCCACATCCAGGTGGGTTAACACGCCCGCTTCGTGCCAGGTCTCCAATTCTTGTTGATACAAGTAATCGTTCAAATTTCGACAGCCAAAGAATAGCCGGGCATGCCCAACAGGGGGCGACACGGGCGTAATAAACTCATGGCCGTTAACGTGCTGATAACTTGCGTTGTGCAACGCCCGAAGCTGAACTTCACGGTGCTGCAGAAAGCCCAACAAGGGCGACAAACCTGTACCCGCCCCAACCATGAGCATTGGCGCATGTGGATCAACGGGCGGGCGGAAGGTAGATGAACGAACGCAAATACGCACCCGTGTTTCGTCATTTGGCGTCAGTCCCGCCAGATAATTGGAGCACAGACCCGCAATCACCTTCCCAGAATCGGTTGTCAACTGCACAACGCCAACGGTGAGGTGAATCTGGGTCGGGTGAACCAGCGAACAGGACGAGATCGAATACAGGCGGGGCTTCTGCTTGGGCAGCAGTTCAATAAGTTGCGTAAACGATAAATGGGCGGATGGAAAGACGTCCAGCAGATCCATTACCGTTACGAACGTATCGGCAATATGCTTCTTCAACGCTATGTATTCCTCATTCTCGTCCTGATTCCGGCTCAGTATATCCAGCCAGGATTCCAGCCGATTTCGATCCGTAGCCGACTGTGCCGTTTTCAGGAGTGCACCGAACAATTCGTCATAAGGTTCACGAATGGCCAGATCAAGGTCCTCGGTCAGCACTTGCCCTACCCGTACAGGGTCCGGATAGGCGTGTTCACCCGGAACGATTTCTCCCCGGCTGTTGACCAGCGAGGTCGTGAACCAAGCATCCGTATCGACCCCTAGCCGATTGGCCAGTCGCTGTACCAACTCAGGTGGGTTCTGCGGATAGATCGCCACATGGTCGCCGGTTTCGTACGTCTGGCTAGTGTTGCTGATGTCGAGCGCAATAAACCGCGTAGATCGGCTGCCGATGATGACTTTTTTCAGCAACTCCCGATTCTCAACAACCGGAACGGCGAACCCTGACTGTTTCTCCTCACGAAGCGCTACAGCTGTATCGGGAACCTGATCAGCGTCTACAAATGAAACCTGCAGCCTTGTGTCGGCCGTTGTTGACAGATCAACGCTGGTGGGGTCTTCGCCCAGCAAACGGGCTACCAGATCAAGCCATTTCCGGAATGTATCCGCCTGCCCCTTAATTTCATCACCCCGATGCAGGCTAATGACGCGATTGCCACCCACGCGCGCCAACTCCCGGTCAAGTGTAATACCAGCGGCACAAAAATGGGTATACACAGTACTCCCGAGGGCCATTACCGAGAAATTCAGTTGCTTAAACGCGCCGGCTGGTTGGGCTTTGATTCGGGCGTGAAATTTCTGGGCGTTGCCCGGCAAATCACCTTCCCTGAACGTAGATGTTACAACGAGTAGCAGATCTTCTTCACTCAGGTGCGAGATGGCGTACTCGTCGAGGGCCATCAGGCGGGGATGGTATCGGCTCAGCCGACGTGCCGTTTTTCGGGCGTAGCTTTCGGCCGTACCGGTCTCTGAACCGTATAAAATAAGAATACGTTGGGGGCGATGTTCAGGGGCCGTCGTTCGGTCGGGCCGAAGTGACTGAACCTGCATGCGGTCAGCCTCCAGCAATTCCGTCGCGCCTTCCTCGTTTATCGCCATCAGTTCATCATTGATCACCACCCATCGATCGGCGGCATAATGATAGCTCGGGCTCAGAAAGAAATCGCGCATTTCGTGATGCCAGACCGGGGTGACGCTTCCGCCGGCCGACGGAACCACCCATGACCACTGCGCCGGACATTCGCGCCCGGCCCGCTTTTCGCGGAGGTCGTGCGTCAAAAACTGACGCGATGCCGTCTGATGATCGACAAGGGTTACTTTAGCCTTGGAAAACGAGTGCAGTACCGCTGCGTTCAGTTCCAGAAACGCCCGGTCGCGCCAGAGCGTCTGTTCGCTCGATGTATCCAGCCCGATGGCATGGGCAATGGCTTCCGCCTTTTCGTAGCGCCCATCCTCCCAGAGATTCCGGGCAATTTCGGTTTCCATGAACCAGCCGTTAAACGGAATGCATCCGTACTGAACACCCCCAATATCCATCCGGAAATTAGTAATGGCGGGTACGGCACACCATTTAAGATCAAGCGCGCCGACCGCCGGGTAGGTCGGGTGCTCAATCGCCACTTTTAATACGTCCTCCTCTCTGAACTGATACATTCTGGGTGGTTGACCAGGCACATCGATCACAAGGGGCAACGTATCGTAAGCCGTTTTAACGGCGGGGGGAGTCCACCCCTGCCGGATGAGGGTCTGCGTAATGGCCAGATTGGCTTTATCGCCCAGCACCGATCCGTCTTCCTGCTCATAAGCCGCAAAGCGAACGTACTGACTGTTCCAGATGCGCGGCCCCCAACGTTCCAGGGGCTTCTTGGGTCGAAACACACTCATCACAATCTGTACATTACCACCATTGGTAGCCAGTCGCAGGTGTTCGGCGCACTCCCGGAACATTTCGTCAGGATCGGTCACGTGACGCAAATCACGCACGATCATGTTGCGCCACGAAATCCGGCCAATGCATTTAGCCGAATTCCGCCAGGCGAGCTGGGCACCATACGCCAGCTCTTCGTACGTGTGTGTATAGTTTCCGGTTGCCTGTATTTCCCGTTTAATTTCTGTCCACCGACGTTCGCTGTCCGCGGCATCCCAGGCCAGTTCATCGCCGATCAGATCAATGTACTCTTTTGCCTTAGCCAGTATGCGCTGCTGGTTGATCATCGGTTGCCGCAGCACGTTTGTTACCCGGCTGAGCAGTATTTCCCAGGCCCGTTCCTGTTCATCGGTAAAATCAGGAATGTATTTTTTCAGTACCGTCATCATCGGTCCAACCAGTTTTGGATAGGCTTCCGGCGGCACCGAAAAGTTCGTATGCACCTGGCTCAGGTCGCGCAGTTCCTGAATGATGTTATGGCCACTTTCCAGCGATCGAACCAGAAAAGCAATAGCCTGCATCAAGTGCTCAGTCAGGCTATCTACGTCCGTACGCCCAAAAAACGGAATAATTTCGGGGTGCGTTTGGAATAGAATGTGGTAAAAATCAGTACCAATAACCCGGGCGTTGGCCGCCAGCCGATCGCCCCCCTGCCGCATTTCCCGGATCATATCGGGCGTGAGGGCTTCTTCGTATTGCTTGGTGGCCGCCAGGGCTGGTGCTAAAATGAGCAGCGTAAAAAATCGGTACATGGCCGAATTTTCTCCCTTTGCCAGATTTTCGCGGTCGTACTCTTCCAGGTGCGGAATATGCGCCAGCATCCAGGCCCATACCCGGCGGGCAGCCAGCCAGTGTTCAGGACGCATGCCTAAATCAGCCAGTAGCGCCACATAGTCTTCAACCGATTTGAGCCCCTCGGCTGGTTCAGGATAAATACTCCGATAACTTTCGCGAAGCACTCGTTCAGTCTGAGGCATCAGCCGCCGGACGCTTACATCGAATAAACCAGCAAAATAACTGGGAACTAAGTCAATGGCATCGCCGAAGAGGTCGATTAATTCGGGTTCCTCGTACAGAAGCCGTTCAAAATACAGCTCAATGAGCATATCCTGATAGGCCAGAAACTTGTTCCAGTTATCTTTCACCAATACCTGCTCAGGTGTCGTCAGGTGCGGCAAATCCGTAACATCGTCGGGTATAGCAACTTCAGGTACTTGTCGGGCAGTATGGACGGGGGTTGCGATAGGCGCAAAAAAAGGACAGCCGGCTGCGGTTGCTTCGGCAATATCGTTCTCCGAGTGGGTCGACGCGGCTGAACTATGTTCGTCTGCCAGTTCTCGGGTCATTCGTATACGGACCTGCATATGAGGGGCCTCCTGCCAGCCTCGTAATGGTAAATAAACATCTGTACTGCTTTGTCCGTCGAGCTGATTATGCACGGGCAATGCCAGCGGCTCTAAAGCCTGCCAGCGCTGGTTGCCCTCCGGCCGGAACTGCAAAATTAGGTAAAGTTCGCCAGACCCTTCGTGTCGACCATTTACCAGCCATTCGGGCTTGCGTCTTGTTTGTAAAATCTGCTCCCGTACCATACCACCCGAGTCGTCATGAGCCTGAATCAATCCACGATACTCATAGCCCTCTTCAGGATAATCAAGGGCTATAACTTCTGTGATACGAACCACGCCCAGGGCGCTGGCTTGCGGTTCTTTATCCGGGGTATTGGTAGAGGTTGACACAGGGTAGTTATTTCTTAAGGTAGAACACGGGGATATAAGAGTCAGCGGATTGCGTAGATAGCTTAAAATTACCCCCTATATTAGCTACTTTACCGATTAGTGCGTTCCCTAACTATAATATTACTAATTATATTTTTATGACAATATAACTTTTTTTAAATAAGCTGTGAAATAAACAAGGGTCTGGCTTTTCCGTCAATAAGCGATAAATAGTTGCAAAAACCGTTCGGTATATGGTTTTCATAAACAATAACGGCAACCTTTCGAGGTCGCCGTTATTGTTTATAACAGATTAAGCCGATTCATTAACTCGGGTTTATTGGCACGACTAATGGGAATAACTTTATTGCTGACTACCAACGTGTTGTCTTCAATGTCAACAATCTTCTCCAAATGAACAATATACGAGCGGTGTACGCGCAGAAACTGAAGGCCTAGTTTTTCTTCCAGGTACTTCATGGTTGTATACACAATATGAGTTTGCGTGTTGGTAAAGATTTTGACGTAGTCACCCGTGTTTTCGATGTACGATATATTATCGAATGGCAATCGGATGTACCGGCCGTCGGTCTTGATATATATTTCTTTCGGCCCATCCGATGGGTTCGTCTTGGAGCGCGCATGCAACTCCAGCACCTTCTCGACGGCGATGTTGAAACGAGGGAGTGTAATCGGTTTCTTCAAATAATCCGTCACGTTGTACTGAAAAGCCTCGAATGCGTACTCGATCTTACTGGTCGTCAGGATCACATACGGCGTAGACGGCAGTTGTTCCAACAGGTCGAAACCCGACAACTCCGGCATTTCCACATCCAGCCAGATCAGATCAACTTCCTGTTCTGCCAGAAAATCGAGGGCACTCATTGCGTTATCAAAAGCAGCCAGAACGTCCAGCGCGTTGTGTTGCTTGCAAAGGCGCTGCAGGGATGTGCGCGACATGGGTTCATCCTCAACAATTATACAACTCAGACTCATACCTGCGAAAGCTTTTGTAGTTCTGTTTCCAAAATAGGCAACACCTTATCTATCTCGATCATAAAATCGTGACAGTACTCCTCAATCAAATTCACATCCTTATCCTGCCGGGCGCTGTTCTCCAGCTGGCGCATTTTTTCTTCTAGTTCCGACAGGCCGACCATGGCCAGCGTCGGCTTTAACTTGTGGGCAGCACTGGCCAGATTTGGCCAATCTTTGGTCTCACAAATACCGGGTAGTTTGCGTATATCGGGAACAATGTCCGTCAGGAACATGGCGAACATTTCTGATGCGTAGGCTACGTCGCCACCGTATAATTCCGACAGGCGCTGGCGGTCGAGGGCTTCATTGAATAGTATACACCCCTCGTTATCGATTTGTTCGACGGGAGCAAACCGCTGCAACACCGACAAGAGTTGGTTTGGCTCGAACGGTTTCGTCAGAAAATCGTTCATACCAGCCTCCATCGCTACACTCTTGTGATCGAGCATAGCGGAGGCCGTGAGGGCAATAATGGCCGTATTCTGATTAGGATTCTGGGTACTCCGGATCGCTACCGTTGCCTCGTACCCATTCATGATAGGCATTTGAATGTCCATCAGAATAATGTCGAATCGCTGGCCTTTTGCCTTTTCAACGGCCTGCTTGCCATCCGACGCCATGGTGTATGGGATGTTCCATTTGTTGAGCAGACTACCAATGTACGTTTGGTTCATCAGGTTATCTTCTACGATCAGCACATTGCAGGTCTTCAGTTCTTCGACCAGCGTCAGCTGTTTATCGACGTTTTTCTGCTCGACCGGCACCAGCGATTTGATATAGGGTATCTCAAACGTGAACGAACTCCCGACGTCAACCTGACTCGTCACTGAAATAGTACCACTCTGAATCTCAACCAGTTCTTTCGTAATAGCCAGCCCCAGCCCAGTGCCTTTGTGCTTGAATCCCTGCGGATTTACCTGCTTAAATTTCTGGAAGACCATATCCAGCTTTTCACCCGGAATGCCCACCCCCGTATCGCTTACCGTAAATTCAACCCATTGCTTATCCTGTTCTTCTCTAGTAATTCGGGCGGTGATCTGAATCTTGCCCTGTTCGGTAAATTTCTCTGCATTACCGACCAGATTCATCAGTATCTGATTCAACATCACATCATCGCCGATGAACTCGTCCGTGATGCGGGCATCCAGCAATACATCTACCGAAATGGGGCGCCCCTGGAGTTTCATCTGGAATACTTTCTGCGTGCTCCGCAGCAAACCGGCCAAATCGAACGGGCGGGCGTGTATTTCAATCCGGCCGGCCTCAATTTTTGTCATATCCAGCAAGTCTGAAATGAGGCTGTGCAGGAAATCGGCGGATGTTTTCAGGATGTCGATGTACTCGCGTTGCTGCTGCGTTGGCTGGGTATCGAAGAGCAGGTGCGACATGCCGATGATCGCATTGAGTGGCGTCCTTATTTCATGGCTCATGTTGGCAAAAAACTGCTTTTCGGCCTGTTGCGCTTCTTCGGCAAAGCGTTTGGCCCGTGCCAGTTCATGCTCCAGCTGTTTTCGCTCGGTCATGTCGTAGTGAATGCCCATCGCCCCGACAATCACGCCGTTCTCATCGACAATCGGAACGCCACTGACCAATACCCAGATACGACTGCCATCTTTTTTAATTAACTGCAATTCGTACGAACCCGCATTTCCTTTTCTCCGCTCTTCCTGCTGCCGCTCCACAACGGCTAAGAACTCAGCAGGTACCAATAATTCCGTCGCGTTTTTACCGATCATCTCTTCTTCGGTATAGCCCAGCATTTTACAGCAGCGCTCGTAGGAACGAATAATGATCTGATCGTTATCAACCTCGAAAAGGCCCAGTTCCATGTTGTTCATGATGCCCCGGTACTTTTCTTCACTTCGGCGGATAAGCTCCCGCGCCTGGTACTTCTCCGTTACATCGGTGTATTTCCAGAGATGACCCATGTACTGGTTATCATCCAGGAAAATAGGGATGTAATCCAGTTCCAGGATACGCCCGTTGGCCATGCTGATCTCTTCACCGACGCGCGCTTCCCGGGTTTCCAGCAATTCGTTCATCCGGTCAACAAAGGCATCCGGATGCACGAACAGCGGCTTTACCTGCTGGCGGGCCAGGGTACAGTTGTAGCCGATCAGGTCGTTGGCCGAGAGCGGAATCTCGAACAGGTCGCAGAAGAGTTGGTTGGCCAGCAGAACTCGACCATTTTCATCTTCAACCATCACGCCCGACTGCAAATTGGTGATGAGTGTTTCCAGCCGTGTCTGGGTGGTTTCCAGTTCAATCTCCGCCAGCTTACGGCCCGATACGTCACGGGCCACGGCCACCAGTTCCAGCGTCTGGCCGTCTTCTTCAATGAGCCTGACGGTTTGCCCGATCCAGACAACCCGCCCGTCTTTGGCCACAACCGGAAACTCATTGTATGTGCTGTCCTGCCGTTCCATCATCATGGTCCGGTAAAACTCAATGAGCTTCATCCGATGACCAACCAGCACAAACTCGGTAAAGTGCCTTCCCAGAAACTCTGCTTCGGTGTAGCCCAGCAGCTTTTCGACAACGGGGCTTACAAACGTGAAATAACCGGTGGGCGAAATCTTATAAATTATGTCCTGAACCGACTCGATCAGCTGGCGATAACGTTGCTCACTTTCCCGAAGTTCGGCCAGTTTGTTGCGAATTTGCTGCTCCAGGTTTTCGTTCAGGTGCAACAGTTGTTCGTTGGCATTGTAAAGCGCCAACGCCTTCTTTTCCAGAATAGCTTCTGCCTGCAATCGGGCTGTCTTTTCGCGGACCAGTCGCCGTTTGAGTAGATCAATGTCCTCCATACGTTACTCTTTCACGATGTCAAATAGAACCTGACTTCCGTCTTCTACAAGCAGGGTTTTCGTAATCGTTGCTTTCTCGTTGAAGGTCGCCAGGCAACCTTCAATCAGCCCGTGGGCAAAATCAGCCAGTTTGCGCTCCGATATGTAGTGCATACGAAGGTGGTTTTCAGCGGGTTGATCAATGGTAAAATGAGGAAGTTCGGCGTCCGGATAAAGCTTTCGAACTTCTACATGGATATAGTGCTGAACAGAGCTAAGCAGACTAAATGCAGAATCGGCCCGGTCGACAAATGGCCGGTAACTTCGGGTAAAAGCGGTAAACATGTATTGCCCATAAGTGCGCAATAAATCCGGTACGGGTACCTTGGTATGCTGGCTCAGATTAGTTACCAACGTTACCATTTCGGCATGATCGTAGGTACCGATAGCGGTGTAAATACCACCCGAAGGGAGATTGGGGTCCTGAAGCAAGTGGTCAACCAGTTCATAACCGAACTTCTCTTCAACCATTTCTAGTAACTCGGTAAAGACGATTCCTTTCATGAAGGTATAAGGCCGAAAAGTAAGACGTAGTGCTATGTGATTTTATAGTGCAATGTAGTAACAATTTGATACAGTATCAGATATAAATTTAACTAAAGAAGGGTAAAAAATAGCGGAATTTACCAAAAAACCGGCAAAATCTGCAGTTCATCGAAAAATTACCGCTTACAACATATTTTAATTAGATGTTTGCAATACATAAAATATGTATCATACTTGTATAAAATAAACAAATACGGTAACTATGAACTTTATCTTAAGTGATGAAGAGATGATTCGGCAACATCTAACGTCAACGTTTACCGGTTGCTTTGAAATTCTTTACAACCGGTATGCAGGTAAAATTTACAGGCAATGTTTTTCCATCACAAAAGATTCGTCCCAGGCCCAGGATTTCACGCATGATATTTTTATTCGAATTTTTGCTCGCCTGGATCAGTTTAGGGGTCAATCCTCCTTCTCGACCTGGCTGTACAGCATTTCCTACAACTACTGTCTTGATCAGCTCAAACGGGCCAAACGGCTGACAACAACCTATCTGAACGACGACCTGGACTACCATTGCACGAGCACCGAAGAGTCCGAGAAGGTCGATTATAGCCTGTATCAGCTGGCCCGGGTGATGAACAGCATCTCTCCACTGGAGGCTACTGTGCTGAGGCTTAAGTACCAGGATGGCCTGCCACTGAGTCAGATCGGCCTTCAGTTAAACTTGAAAGAAAGTGCGGTAAAGATGCGACTCAAACGATCGCGGAAAAAGGTTAAACAGTTATGCCAGACGGCCATGGGTTAATTGTCGTCGTCCTTCTCCCTCCTTAGTCGTAACGTTTCATCAGCAACCAGTCTACAGGCACACCAACAAAGGCCCGGCGTCATAAACGAACTCGTTCATGACGCCGGGCCTTTGTATTAAACACTACGATTCTAGTTCGCGTCTTTCAGAGTTGCCAGAAAACTAACCACATCCCGAATTTCGCGCTTTGTGAGCAGGTACTTCATTTCGGGCATGCTCGACGGAGAATTGACGCGTTTGGCAATCTGATCTTTCCGAACGGCCGTATCGGGCTGGTCACCTACTTTTACCATCACCTCGGTAGTTGTTTCGCCCTGCAGGATACCGCTGACCGTTTTTCCATTCTTAAGCGTCAGATTAACCGTTCCGAATCCGGGAGCCAGGCGAGCGCTGGGATTAACAAGCGCTTCCAGTAATTGCTCGCGGGTGAGCCGACTGGCAACTCCGTTCAGGCGGGGGCCGGCATTGCCGCCCAGGTCATCGTACGAATGGCATCGAATACACTGCGCCGTTTGGTGGCGGAAGAAAATCCGTCGGCCCAGATCGGGTTCTCCACCCAGCAGGCTACCCTTGTACGAAGCGGCCAGCGCGTCGGGCGATAGTTTGGACGTGATGGCCTTATACCGGGTCGTCAATTGGGGTGAGTGGCTGCTTTCGATTGCTTCTTCCAGCTCCAGTTGAAGTTCGGGGGAGAGCGTACCCGCCGACAGTTTAGCCAGTAAAGGATCGAAAACCTTCTTCGAATTAACAACGGGCAGTTTTCCCAGCGTCAACAGAGCCGCCTGTTTTTCTTCGGTTGTGCGGTTATTGATCACGTCCGAAAGCAGCGTCACCATCCGATCTTTCGGCATACTCGATTTAGCGACCAGATCAAGGCCAGCCACCCGGACACTCTTCTCATTATCAGCCAATGCCGTTTCAATGGCTTTGCTCAATTGCTTATCATTCATCGAGGCCAGCGCCCGCAAGGCAGCTACCCGTACTACCGCATCTTTATCACCTGTTAACCGGCTGAATAATGGTTCTGAGGCTTCCGTTATAGTCAGCTTTGTAATCGCCTTAATGGCACTCAGCCGCAGCGCTAGTTCCTGATGCGTTAAGAGTTTGGTGTATAGATCAGCTGTTTTGGTTTTCACCATGGCCAGATCGCGCTCGATTACCCCCCGGTAACGCCCATCAACCCGGTCCAGTACTGAGGGGTTAGCCCAGGTGCTAAGGGCTTCCATGGCCTCGGCGCGCATGGCCAGGGGAGCCCCTTCTTTCTGCGCATAGTCGATCAGGATTTGCATTGCTTCGGGTGTACCTACGCGTAAGTTTGCATTGATGGCCCGACGAAGCAGCGGTTCGTTGGTGAAACTCGTGGTTTGCATCACCTTACCAAGCGCGGGCAGAGCCGCCGGAATAGACAGGTCGTCGTTGATACCCCGGGCAGCTTCTGTCACGACGAATTCGTCTTTATCGGCCAGAAAGCTGGCAATACCGGGGTCGTTCATGCGACGGAGGGCAACGACAGCCGCAATCCGAACGGCTTTCGAAGGGCTACCCGACAGCGCCACTACTGGGGCCGGTTTGCCAATGCGGGCCAACGCCAGACTACCCGCGTGGCGGATGTACGCATCTTCGTCGTTGTTGGCTTCCAACAGTTGAATAATGGGTTGAATAGCAGGCTCGTAGGCAATCCGACCGAGTGCTTCAGCAGCAAAGAACCGCGCGCGGCTGTTGGCATCTTTCAGAACCGGAATCAGCGCATCGCCCGCTTCCTTATAGCGTACGTCGCCCAGCCATTTTGCCGCCTGTGCGCGTATTTCAGGGTCTTTATCTTGCAACAGGGGCAACAGCAGCCTGGCGTATTGTTTATCCTGACGAGCCAACTGACTGATTCCCCAGATACCATGCACGCGGGCCAGCTGGTTATCGGTCTGTTTGGTCGAAGCGGTCAATACATCCGCTCCCTTTGCACCCCGTTTAACCAGTTCAAACTGGGCTTTCTGCCGAACGCGCATATCTGGATTGGTCAATAAATTACCCAGATCCGTTTCCGAACGGGCGGCAAATTTTTCGGCCAGCAACGCCTTCGTACGCTGGCGATCCGCGGAGGCAACTCCGGCTTTGTCGTCCAGTTTCCAGATGCGACCGTAGTCTTTAGCATCCCAGCCATTGATCCAGTCAGCCACGTACAAGGCCCCGTCGGGACCGAAGTCGATACCCGTAGCCAGCACCCCACCCAACACCTTTTTCTGTTCGCCCAACTCGAATGAGGCTCCTTTGGGCTTCAGTTTGAAGGCGTGAATACCTGACTTGGCCGGGTTACCGACAAATTCGGCTACGAAAAACATGTTTTTGTAAGCCGGGCTCAGCGCCGTACCGGGGTTGTACCGCATACCGGCCGGGCCACTCACGAAATTGGTAATAGTCGGGGTGATGTAAGCCGCCTGCCCCTCAAAGCGCGGTTTATACATCTGTTCGTCCATCCAGACTTTGTACGTATTGTTATTCGGATCGCGGTATTTACCATACTGCCAGTTGCTGCGCCAGCCCGTATCCGAGCCATTAACGATGTATACCAGCCGCTCTTTTTCGCCCGGATGGTCACCGTCATTATCTTCACTGATCAGGTTGCCATATTCGTCGAAGACAAACTCGTGAACATTCCGGACGCCGTGAGCAAACACTTCAAAATCAGTACCGTCAGGATTGGACCGCACAACGACGCCACTGTTCGAATGCTCCCATTTCTTTCCATCGGGTCCTTTTCCGTTGAAACCAATATCGCCGATCTGCCAGTAGATTTTGCCATCCGGACCCATTTCGATGCCTGACATACCGTGCCCGCCGAAGCCGACGTGAACACCATAACCATGCGAGATGGACGTTTTTGTTTCGGCGATACCATCACCGTCTTTATCTTTCATACGCCACAGGTCGGGCGCAACGGCTACGTACAGGTCATCACCATTGGTCATTACACCCCCGGCCACATCGGTTACCTCATCATGAAAATCGTCCACGACCAGTTGTGACTGATCGGCAACGCCATCTCCCGACGTATCTTCGATCCGGAAAACGTTTTCTTTCTCCACCGTCATGTCCCGCCAGTCGTGGGAGCCATCGCCGTTCAGGTCTTTCAGCCAATCGTTTTTCTTGCTGTTTTCGGGGGAAAGAACCCGATGCAGGAAAGCCCGTTTGTCTTCAATGGTTTGCAGGCGATTCGATTCTATTTCCCAGTCCTGGTGGCTCCGAATATCGAACTCAGAGTTTTTCTGCCGATTGGTTCGGGTATAGTATAGCCGTCCATTGTCATCAATATCGATCGCGATCGGGTCAGCAACTAGCGAATCGACACCCCACAAGCGAAGGGTAAGTCCTTCGGCCAGTTCGGGGGTTACCGTTGCCTCGATGCTTTTTGCCAGCGCAGCCGCTTTTTCCGGGGCCATCCGTTTAATGCGCCGGTCAATGGGGTCTTTTTCGTTCTGGTATCCGAGCAATCCCAGCATCGGAGCCAGCGCGCACAGCCAGATCGCTTTTTTGTTTACTCCTCGAAATGCGTTGCCTTTTCTCATTCTAAACAGCCGTTAACGGGTCGATTTGCGAAACGCCGATTGGTAAGGTGTACCCAGTGCCCGAGTAGTAAGCACACAGGACTCTAAATCGACGCTCCAGTCCAGACGTTGAAAGCTTTTTTTCGGCCCACACTACTTTGTTTCAGAAATATGTTTTCCCGGCAGACGGCATCTACCATTTTTGCTCACCCGGCAGTGCTGGTGTAAATCAGAATAGCTTCGGGCTGGACAACAACGGTGGCGCTACCCTCTAGTAGCAACGGAGACGCCAGTGGACCGCGCCATGCCGGGTCGGCGGAGTCCAGTAAACGGTGCCATTGACCATCGCTGGCGGGTAACGTAAACGACTGAACTTCCTGGGAGAAATTCATCAGACAAACGACGATTTCATCAACGTCAGACGCACCAGTTTGCACGCCTTTTTTGTGCTGCCGAAACAAGGTGAGCGTTTGTCGAATATCATCCACAACCACCGCTACCGATTCCCGGTTCGGGTGGCGCAGAGACGATGTTTTACGCAGGCGTAACAGCGTCTGGTAGTACCGAAAAAGCGTCCGGTGCGGCTCCTGCATGAGCCGGGGCCACTGGAGTCGGGAACGCTCGAATGTGCGCTCATCCTGCGGGTCAGGTGCCGTAAGGCTTGTCTGAAAATCAGCAAACTCCTTTTTCCGCCCCTGCCGGACGGCTTCTACCAATGTGGGGTCGGAATGGCTGACGAAATACAGAAATGGATTGAGCTCACCCCACTCCTCCCCCATAAACAGCATGGGTAAGTAGGGACTGCTCATGACGGCTCCGGCCATTAGTTTCTGCATTTCGAAGCTGACCAGTTGGCTTGGCCGTTCGCCCAGCATCCGGTTGCCGATCTGGTCGTGGTTCTGCGAGAAAACCACGAACTGCCGACCGGCATGACCCGCCGTCGATTTTCCCACGATCCGGGCTCGGCGGGGCATGTAGGTGCCGTCGTAGACATACGCATCCCGGTACGATTTTGCCAGATCCTGGAGACCATTGTAATCGGCGTAATAGCCATTACGCTCCCCGCCCGCCGTGACGCGTAACGCATGGTGAAACTCGTCGTTCCACTGCGCATCCATACCGTACCCGTCTGTTGCCAGCGGATCAATGAACCGGGTTTCGTTTTGATCCGATTCGATGATCAGGTAATGTTGCCGCCCGGTCTTCGCCATCAGGGCATCGACGTACTGCTTTATCTCGCGCAGGATATGCGTCTCACTCTCGTCGCAAATCGCGTGAACGGCATCCAGTCGCAGGGCATCGATGTGAAAATCCCGGAACCACATCAGCACATTTTCGATAAAAAAACGCCGGATGCTATCGCTGTAATCGTCATCGAAGTTAAGTCCATTACCCCAGGGCGTCTGGTGTTTGGCCGTGAAATACGGCCCAAAATCACTCAGGTAGTTGCCCTCGGGACCAACATGATTATACACGACATCGAGCACCACGGCTAGTCCCCGGCGGTGGCAGGCATCGACCAGTTTCTGTAAACCCGCAGCCCCACCGTACGAATACTGAACGGCAAAAGGCAATACGCCATCATACCCCCAGTTCCGATCGCCGGGAAACTGGGCGACCGGCATGATTTCGATGGCGTTGATACCCAGCTCGACCAGATAATCCAGCCGATTCTCAATCCCGGCGAACGTACTTTCCGGCGAGAACGTACCCGTATGAAGTTCATACAAGAGGTAGTCTTCCAGCGGCAGGTTGTGCCAGTCGGCATCAGTCCAGGTAAAGGTAGCCGTGTCCACCGCCTGCGAGGGGCCATGTACGCCCTGGGGCTGTGCCATCGAAGCGGGGTCGGGCCGTTCGAGGGAATTGTTCAGCACGAATGTATAGGTATCGCCGGGTTGTAACTGAGCCGTGGTTAGCTGCCAGTACGACCCATCTTTCAGCAGTGGAAGCGTTACCTGACGAGTGACCAGGTGAAGCGAAACACTGTCGGCAAAAGGAGCCCAAACCCGCGCGGTTGCGCCATCCTGCGTAAACGTGACGCCAAGCATTCGGTGGCTTAGAAGAGCCTGATTCATAGGATATGAGTGATGGTTGAGTAACTGGTTAGATAGACAACAAGCACTGGTCGTCATGTGTTGGCAAGAATGTGGTTCAACAGGCTCTGTAACGCCATTTTTTGGGCCACATCTGTAGTTCATGCGGTAAGTGCCCGCACCACAAACCACCTGTTACACCGCCACTTCAACGGTTGTGCCCTTCTCAATGAATACGCGAAAGGTACCGCCCAACTCCTGCGCGCGGGTTTCCATGTTGCGCAGGCCGTAATGGTGACCAGCCACGGCACCGTTTATCCAGCTAAAGCCCTGTCCGTTATCATGTATACGCAGGTTGATTCGCCCGTCTGCCGCAACGCTTAAGTTGACTATGGCCTCGGTGGCTGCGGCATGCTTAACAACATTATTGAGCGCTTCCTGCACAATCCGAAACAGATTCAGCACCTGCGATGAACTCAGTTTGTAGGCCTGCGATCCCGACACCTGCACATCAACATGGAGACCGTTGGTCTCGTGCACATAGCGGTTGATATACTGATTTAGTCGCTCGGCAAACTCCTCGACCGTGAAACTTTCCTGATGAATGGCCCAGATCGTTTCGCGGAGAAGTTTACCCGCTTCCCGGGTATGGGTTACGATGGTACGCAGCTGACCAGCCAGCCGTTTCCCTTCGGCAAAAAGTGTCTTTTCGGCCTGATCGCTGATGTGCGTGAGGTTTGTCACAATGAACGCTAAATGAGCCCCTACATTGTCGTGTAGATCGCGGGCAATGCGGCCCTTCTCGACGAGCAGGCTGTTTTTCAGTCCCAGTGCCTGTACTTCGGCTTCGTACATACGCTTTTGCTGCACGGTACGCTCCTTGATAAGCTGTTCGGTCTGGTCGCGGTCCAGTTTGTAGCGATACGCCAGACCAACCAGTAAAACCAGTACTTCGAATAAAGCGGCCGGGGCATAGTAGGCAAAGCAGGACACTGGCTGATAGGTGGGCAGCAAACCAAAATTGGCGAAGACCAGGCCAAGGTTCAGTGTGTAAAAGGGCAAGATGGCGACCAGATAAAGCCAGGCTTCCTGTACATGGTATCGACGGACGATGCTGATGATGATGTAGGCGACAATAACCGGCAGGGGCAGCCAGTAAAGAGCCGTGAACAGCCGAACCATGACCAGTTCCATACTGGTCGACAGGGGAGTAAACCATTCGGCCGTCAGGGCAACCAGACATAGAAAACCACTCCACATTACAACCGTACCCAGCGTATGCCATCGGCGGGAAGGCGTATGCCGAAGGGTCAAAAACTGCCGCACGAATATCAACTGCGAATAGAACAGAATAAGCGGAAACAGGAAGTAAACATTCTGCCGGGGCATCCAGAACTGGGCATTAAAACCAAACTGATTCAAAAAACCATCGTTGATGACAAAAAAACCCACCAGCCCCAGCAGGCAGAAAATATACCGAGAATAGAGTTGATCGAAGGTGGTCAGAAAGAAAATGAGGCTCATGATGGCCACAAACGTGAGGGTGCACAACACCCCGCCCCAAAACAGGTAACTCTGCTGAACGACCGTTTCATAGTCGGCCGCCCGAATAAGTTCGAGGGGAAGTACCTGGGCACCCCGGTGTTTGACAACCCGCAAATAAGCCGTTACGACCTGCCGGGCGGGAACGGTGAATGGAAACCAGAAGTGACGATTGTGCCGAATTCGTTGGGTAGCCCGTGTTTTCCAGCCAATAATGGGTGAAGTTGACAAAACTGTATTATGGGCATCGACGATAAACAACTGCAGCTCATCGAAGCACCAGAAATCAATTTCAGCAAGCCAGTTTTGCGAGCTATCTACCGGATTCTGCAACCGGAACCGAAGCCACAGCGGGGTAGCCGTTTTGGTACCCGTAATGACCCCGAAATTAGGCACGGGCGACGTTATGGACGCGAAAGCCGGAGTGTTCGCCAGCTGAATTACATCGTTGATGGTTCGGGTATGCGACGAGTCCCGCAGGTACGCCAGCGCCCCCCGGAGCGCTGGCTGATCGCCATTGGCGGGCAACACGACAACTGGCTGACCGCCCACCGGTTGCGCCGATGTCCGTACCCCTATCTGGCAACAGAGCAAAAACGACAGGACGAATGGGTGCAGGCGTATCATCAGTGGCTGAGGTCAGCCCCAATGTATAACGATAGTAGCTAATAAACAAGCCATTAGCGGTAGGCTGCTATCGAACGGAAGACTAATTCACCGTTCCATCACTCAGGCCACCGGCCCATCAACCGAGAGATAAACAGGCGGATCAGGGGTACAGAAAGTTACCTGATCCGCCTGTTCATCCAGCTGGCATCAACCCATTATCTGGCCCATTTTCATGGCGATACCCATATCGCCTTTGATTTTGAGTTTACCCGTCATCACGGCCATCATCGGATTCAGGTCACCGGTACCCATCTTAACGAGGTTATCGATGCTTACCTGTAAATCACAATCGGCAGGCTTATCATCGTTGGAAACAATAGCGGGCGATTGGGTCGCATCGATAAAAATAGGTCCCTGGTCGGTCACCAGTTTGATCGTAGCGTTAATGTTGTCGGCATGCGTAACTTTGGACCGGATTTGCTCGGTTAGTTCTGGCAGAGTCATCTGATTGGGTTTTCGTTGTATAAATGTCTTAGAAAAGAAACTCAGCAGCGAAAATAAGGTTTCCACGTAACGCGGACATTCTACCCGCTCAACTTTCATGGCAGGCAGCCGTCTGCGTTCTCTATGCGTTCTCAATTTTTAACTCTCCTCTGCATTCTTACGTTTCTTAGCTGCGCCTGGGGCTTGCTCGACGCCATCGTTTCCTTTTCCCAGTCAGACACGGTTTCGGAAACGGTTTACGTCGAACAGAAAAGCTCGGACCCAAAACAGGAAAAACAGCTGAAAAAATATTTCGAAGATCGTTCGTCCGACGATGTTCCCCTACCGGGAGACCCGGAGCAAATCAAGTCTCTGGCCGTGGCGCAGTTTATTTATTCACTGCTCACACTCGTTGGCGCTTTCCTGATGTTTCAGCTGCGTCGAGTCGGCTTCTGGATCTATGTAGCAGGAATTGCCGTTGGCCTGGTTTTACCCGTCGTGCTGGGCGGTTTTGGGTCGTTGAATACGTCGTTCGGCGTTTTTTTTAGCGTACTTTTTGCCGGACTGTATTGGGTTTCACTCAAGGAAATGAGGTAGATAATCAGCCGGCGAACCAATTGATTTTTTATTTTTCAATCAGGACTTTACAAAACCATCTGAATCGACTCTAACGAACACACAGGCTATCGACGCATCTTTTGCACGAACGTATTGTTAGATATATCCTGTTTATTATAAAACGAATCGTACTGGGGGCAAAAAAAATAGACAAACCGCCCGACGATTTCGTTTACATACCAAAAAACGCACGCATGACCGCTTTTCGCTCAACGACACTCCTTCTGTTCGCTTGCTTTTTCTTCTCTTCCTTCGCAGCCAAAGCCGACGATCCTGACGCCATTGTCGGTCGGTGGCTTAGTTCAAAAAAGAGAAATCAGGTTCAGATTTACAAACAGGGGAACAAGTATTTCGGCAGGCTGGTCTGGATGCTTGAGCCAACTGACCCCAGCACGAACAAGCCGAAACTGGACAAAGAAAACGCCAACGAGAAGCTACGAAGTCGCCCGCTTATGCAGTTGGAATTGGTCACAAATCTGGCCTACAAGGGCAACAACACCTGGGGAGACGGCGAGATTTACAACCCGGAAGATGGCAAAACGTATAACTGCGAAATTTCCCTTAAAGACGCCAACTCCATCGACCTGCGGGGCTATGTCATGGGGCTCAGCTTTCTGGGTAAATCCAAGACCTGGACGCGGGTGAAATAGACGTCACTCGACAACCCAGCGCGAGAGGTGGTTGTGCCGCGCTTCCAGGACGATTTTGTAGAAACCCGCTGGCAACGCCGACACGTCAATCGTGGCTGTCTGGTCGTTGACGGGTACTTCAGCCATGAGCAAATAGTCGTCCCGTTTGCCTTCTTCAAACTGATTCGTTGGGGACACCCAGACTTTAACGGTTCCTTCGGGCTCCACGGCTTTCCAGTTCAGAGTAATTTTGCGCGCTTCTTTCTTTACAGATGGCTCCGTAATGGACAGCTTTCCCGTTAGCGGAATGCCATCCAGTTCAAACGCCTGTTCTTTGGGAATCGACAGTTGCAGATGGCGAGCCAATGTCGGCATAATGTCTACAATGCCGGGCGTATTCTTTCTGAACTGGCTATTCAGGTCTTTTGCATTGGTCACGATCCAGGTAGCGCGCTCCCGGTCCGACTGCCCCCCGTGGTTTTTGCCCGTATCGGCACTTCGGCCGTGGTCGGTGGTGATGACTAGTTGCCAGTCTTCGCCCGTTGTTTTCTGCCGGAACTGAATGGCTTTCCAAAGTCGCCCGATCTGGTCATCCATTATCTTGACGGCTTTATAAAACGGCTCACTATCGCCGTATTTATGGCCCATGTCGTCGGTGTATTCCAGGTAGACCCACGATAAATCCGGGCTCTCATCGTGAATATACCGACTGGCTTCATCAACCACTTTCTCATCAATCCGGTGAATGTATTCCGATTGCTTATCGTGTTGGTACCGTACGGTATCCCGCTCCAGCCCATCGAACGAATAGTCGATGCGTAGGTTACCCGTTTGTGGCAGATTTTCGCCAACGAGTTTGGTTCGGTTATCGAGCCAGGTTGAAAATACCGCACTTCGTTTTTGCGGATACTGGCTTTCAAAAAATCGGAAGATTGTCCAGTACTGATAATTAGGCGCTTTGATACTGTTGTCCCACACGTTGTGCTTGTTAACCCAGGTGCCCGTGAGCAGGCTATTATAGCCAACCGCCGAGATCGTGGGGGTCTGGGAATACGTGTTTTTCTGACCACCCACATACGCTCTGGCATAGCCACCTTGTTTAGCGATGGCATCCAGATTAGGCGTCGGCTGCTTTTCAATGACATCGGCCGGAATACCGTCAACAATGACAAACAGGGCTTTTTTGGGTTTGCCCTGCCCCCAGCTACAGGAAGCCAGAAGGAAATAGCAACCAAGGGTCAGGAATAATGTCGATGTGCGCTTCATATACGCTCAAAGTACGGGCAAGCCCACCTATATGTAACATGCGAGCCTAAGATTTCACAGCTTCATAACACACCTTTTCGGATTTTCGTACCTCCTGGAGACACAGGATTTATCCCGTGGACCGTGTCTTCACGGTCCACATACACGTCAGCAACACCATCCGGTCAGGTAGTCCCTGGCCTGGTTCGTGAAGAAAGAAGCCAGAGAGGAAACCCGGACCTCGGAAGCAGACCGCTAAAACCCAATTGAGTTGCCCCCATCAACGGGCAACGAAACACCGGTAATATATTTAGCCGCATCGGATGCCATAAAGACGGCAGCCCAGCCGATGTCGTCGGGTTGGCCAAATTTTCCCATGGGTGTCCGGCGCATGGCCCGGGCAAACCGGTCTGGGTCGCCCCCCATAGCGGTTTTACTCATGGCTGTTTCGATGAAGCCCGGTGCAATGGCATTAACCCGCACGCCGTTGCCCGAAAACTCCGATGCCAGCACCTTAACCATGCCTTCAACGCCTGATTTTGATGCAGCATAGGCAGCTACCCGGTCGATACCGTAGTAGGCAGCCATCGAGGAAATCATAATGATCGATCCCCGCTGCCGAGCCATCATGCGCCGGGCGCAGGCGCGTGTCAGACTAAAAACCGAATTTAAATTAGTGTGTACGATGCGATCAAAATCCTCATCGGTCACTTCCAGCGCCGGTTTCTTCATGTTAATACCGGCATTATTGACCAGAATATCGATGGGTCCGTGCGCGGCTTCAATCTGGTCAACCAGATCGTCCAGCAACGCCCGCTCGGTTACGTCATTGACCCTGTAATGGGCCTGCTCGCCCAGTGCGTTGGTCGCTTCCCGAAGAGGTTGCTCCCTCCGACCCGTTATGACCACAGTGGCCCCGGCCTGTACCATACAGCGGGCAATGTCGAAGCCGATGCCGCTGCCCCCACCGGTAATGAGAGCTAGTTTACCCGCGAGCGAAAAAACGGATTGGTTAAGGATAGATTTATGTTCTTCCTGCATAATTTGTCGTAATCTACTAGCGTAGTTTATAAATTTCGGATAGTCGTTTTACATCATCCAGCGTCCGGTCAGGTTTCTGAAACGGAGCAGGAATTAACTTTTTCGAATAGGTCTGTAAATACAGAACCCAGGAATCCCGCCACCAGATCGCTTCCTTATGCTGGGTGGCCAGACGACCCGTTACATCGGCAAATAGTTGCGGATCAATCGCGGGTTTGACCTGCGCCCACTGTTGCTGCATCCAGCGCACGGAGTCGGCACCGGTGTAAAACTGGGTGCAAAGTTCATCCCAGAGCGTTCGTCCGGTGGTTAATTTCCTGGTCCAGGGCACGTGGTGAAACCAGAGCAGGTAGGGCAGCGGACACGTGTCCGGGTTCTGCCAGTTTTTTTGCACCTCCGGACGATATTGGGCTAGGGCATTACTCCCCGTTGCCGTCCGGTCGAAGCCCAACCCCACCGAATCGGCGCGGTGGTAATAAATGGCAGTCCAGTCGGGACGAGGGCTTTTTTCCTGCCAGGGCTCGGGCGCAAAGTGGATGCCCGCCCACGGACGCGATAAGCCTAGGGGCGTGTTGTAGCGAACGTAAATATCCCGTGACCGGAGCATCAGGTCGGTAATTGTCTGAACGGCCTTCGGTTCGGCCGTAAGCGTCATGCTGACCCATTCGCGGGCGATGTTTTCCGAGGTCAGGGTATGATCCCACGCCAGCCGACCATACGCATACCAGTTAGCCTGCGCCATCGGATTGCCGGTCCAGTTCCGATCCGAACCGGTATTGGCCACCCCCGAAATAGCCGTCATAGCATAGTGGTGCAAGCTGCCGTCAACTACGTTCGCCACGGTTGAGCCCGTTCCTTTATCCTTTACGTGGGTATCCGTATCCAGACATTCTTTAAAGAGTGGCGCTTCATACACCCAGTGGGTAGCGAAACCCAGGTACTCCTGCGTGATCTGAAACTCCATTGCCAGGGGCGTTTTGGGCATGTTGCCAAACAGGGGTGAGAACGGTTCCCTGGGCTGAAAATCAATCGGCCCGTTTTTCACCTGTACAATCACCTTTTTGTCGAACAGTCCATCCAGCGGGGTAAACTCTTCGTAGGCAGCCTTAAAACGATCAGCCGTCGGATCAGCCTTGTAGACGAAGGCCCGCCATAAAACAATGCCATCGTACGGCTTCAGGGCTTCGGCCAGCATATTGGCCCCGTCAGCGTGGGTACGGCCATAATCCTGCGGACCCGGCTCACCCTCTGAATTTGCTTTGACCAGAAACCCGCCAAAATCGGGAATGGCTTTATAGATTTCTCTGGTTTTTTCGGCCCACCAGGCTCGCACGGCCGGATCGAGTGGGTCGGCGGTTTTGAGTTCGGCATTCGTCAGACTACCGATTGTTTTGGGAGCCGGAAAATAGACCGACAGGTAAACCCGAATACCATAGGCCCGGAAAACAGTGGCCAGTGCAGCCACCTTCTGAATGTATTCATCGGTTAGAAAACGGGCGCTGGCATTGACGTTGTTGACGACGGTTCCGTTAATACCCAGCGATGCATTGGCGCGGGCGTAATCGCGGTAACGAGGGTCAATCGTTTCGGGCAGTTCGTACCATTTCCAGAGCGACTCCCCCGCATACCCGCGCTCGATGGTTCCGTTTGTATTGTCCCAGTGGTTGAGCAACCGATACTGAATTTTAGGAGTACTGGTCACGGAAAGATTCTCGATGGGCTGACCCGTTTGCACCTGTCGCAGTAAGGCAAAAACGCCGTACAGTACACCCGCATCGGTTTTCCCGGAAATGGTCAGGTTACCCGCCTTCCGGCTGGTTAACTGGTACCCGTCGTTTACCAGCTTCTGGATAGCGGTCATCGCTGTGACGCTCAGAACAATCCCCCCCGTTCGATTGCCCGCACTCGTTACAATGGGAATGGTTTTTCCTAATAAACCCTGCAAACCTGCCTGAAGCTCCTGCGCGGCCGAGGTCAACACCGGGCTCGTGCCAGTCAGGGCAATAAACTGGGCCGAGCGGGCGTACGCGTTGCGGCTGGCCACGTTGCTTATGAGGTCATATTTTAGCCATAGCCGGTAACCGTCGTCCGCAACGGCAAGCGTACTAAACAGCAAGAGGCAACATACTAATCGTTTCATTACCGGGGAAGAGTTATACCATTGATGAGTAAAGGATAAATTTTTTCGACAGGATTGCAGGATCCTAGTGATTAAAAATCCTGATTGATCCTGTAATCCTGTCGAAAAAACTCACTCCATACTCCATCGAATTTATGATCACGTTTTATAACACCGTGTTTTCGTCTAATCACGATGACATCTCTGTTTCTACAAGCTTCGTTCGATACCCATTTCCAGCCCCCGCAACTCCGCCAACCCGCGCAGCCGACCGATGGCCGAATAGCCGGGGTATGTTTTCTTGTGCAAATCGTCGAGCATCTGGTGACCGTGATCGGGTCGCATGGGAATTGATGAGTCGCCACGGCCCTGCTGTATGCGCCGTTTCTGCTCCAGCACAATGGCTTTTACAACGGCATACATATCGACGTCGCCCGCCAGATGATCCGCTTCGTGAAAATTACCGGGGCGGTTCGGCGTTTCACGTGTCTCACGCCTGGTTGTGCGCAAGTGAATGAAATGAATCCGTTCGCCAAATCGCTGGATCATACCCGGCAAATCATTATCGGACCGAATGCCCAGCGAGCCAGTGCAGAACGTAATGCCATTAGCGGTTACATGGCAGACATTCATCAGTTGGGCGAGGTCGGATTCGGTGCTCACGACGCGGGGCAACCCCAGCAGCGGATACGGGGGATCGTCGGGGTGAATGCATAGATTCACGCCCGCTTCCTGCGCTACCGGCGCTACTTCTTTGATAAAGTGATAGAGGTTCTGGCGCAGTTCCGCATCGCCGATGGATGCGTATTCGTTCAGCAACCCCTGGAATGTATCGAGGGTAAAGGCTTCTTCCGAACCAGGCAAACCCAGTAAAACAACACTCGACAAGTTGGTAATCTGCTCCGGGGTCATTTGCTCAACTTTCCGACGAGCCGATTCCCTGATTTCCGGCTCGTAGTCGATCTCGGCACCGGGTCGTTTAAGAATATACAGATCGAAGAGGGCAAAGTCTTCCCAGACAAACCGGAGCGCCCGGGAGCCGTCGGGCATTTCGTAGGTAAGGTTCGTGCGCGACCAGTCCAGCACGGGCATGAAGTTGTAGCAAACCGTTTTGATCCCACAGGCCGCCAGGTTTCGGATCGACTGTTTGTATATCTCGATGTAGTCCGTGCGGGTCGGCCGACCTTTCTTAATGTCTTCATGAACCGGCAGGCTCTCTACTACCGCCCACCGCAGGGGTAAATACTGATGGTTGTCGGCTTCGATGAGCTGTATTCGTTCGTTTATCGCGTCAACCGTCCACAGCTGGCCTACCGGAATCTGGTGCAAAGCCGTGACTACACCCGCGCAACCCGCCTGCCGAATATCCATCAATGAAACCGGATCATTTGGCCCGAACCACCGCATGGTTTGTAACATTCCCATTTTATAAATTACTTGATTTTTGTTCTAGCGAACTAAGCTAGCCATGATCATTGAACTTGCTTAAACGCTTCGTTAAAGTGAAATTTTTATCAGATTCGGAGACTGTCTACATTTTTCGATAAGTATGCTACGTGTTTTTGTCATCCCGACAAAAAAGAAAAAAAAGACCATTTTTAGACAGCCTTTCGTTAGTTGAGATTGAACTGTTTTTTCGCAAACGTCAGAAAAGTCGGCCAGTCGAGTAGGTCAACATGGCCCCCTTCGTGATTCCGGAATGCCAGATCACCCTCTATAAGAGCGACATCCGGTGCGGGCATCCTGGTGGTCCCAACGCCTTTTTTACCGAGCAACGTGTATACCGGGCTGGCCGCGACACAAGCCAGAAACTCCCCCCTGGAGTCGGACCAGCTATCTTGGGTGCCGCCCGTAATAAACAACGGCCGGGGGGCAATCAGCGCCATCAGGTCATGGGCATCGACGGGCATCGCAGCCCAGTTACCGCCGTATTTCAGGAAGTTTCCGGCCATCCAGTGATACTCGCCGGAACTCGCGACGTTGTCAATCGTTTCGCCATAATGGCGTTTCTCCAGCGAAGCACCCATCGACCCCGAACAACTGGCAAAAACGATGGCCCAGCGCGGGTCAAGGGCTCCGGCCAGCATGGCCGTTTTGCCCCAGCGCGAATGTCCCTGAATACCAATTTGTCTGGCATTGATGCCGGCGTCTTTCTCAAAGTGATCAAGCACCCGACTAAGCCCCCAGCTCCAGGCCGCCAGTACGCCCCAGTCGTCAGGTTTCCGGTCTTTTCCGTTGTTCATCAGCCCGATAATGCCCTCGTGTAAACCGCCCCCGCTGTCCTGCTGAATAGCCCCCGTATTGACAAGCGCGACGGCCCAACCCGCATCAATCAGTTTTTCGATGCTGGGTAATGGCTGCGGAAACGATCCCCACACAAGGACCATCATTGGAATTTTTCCTTTGGCACGGACTGGACGGTAGTAGGTGACGGGAATACGGGGTGTTGCCGCCGGGTACCGTGCGTTATCGATACGGCCAAGCAGGTTTTTCCGAAGCGCCTTCCCCCCCAAAACCGTACTATCGGTTCCAGCTGGGCCAAAGGTAACGCCCGGGGTATGAGGGGGCGTTTTGCCGTATATCTCCGTCAGATAATCCGCCAGAATTTCGGGTCGGCGCTGCTTCCACCAGATAGCCGCACTCGTAACGGGCTTGCCGTTTTTAAGAACCAGCGGGTCAGGAAGTTTATAGGTATTGGCTATCGTCTCGTCATAATTCGACCAGATGCCCCACCCCGACCGAATGTGTGTGTTGCCCGCTTCGTCGAACCAGTTAGTCGAGCCTTCTTTCTGTTTGAGGTGTGCTGGACGTTCGGGATCGTCGGCGGGAGGTGGCAGAGTCGGCAGCGTCAGGTGAAGCTTAATCATCATTTTCTGCCAATCTTCCTGGCTGGCCGTCCGCATGTTGTTCATGTAGGCCGTCCGCTCCTCCGGCGTCATTTTCTGAAAATCGGGCGATTGGGCCTTGACCCTACCAGTAGCCAGACTACCCAGCAGGCCTGCATAAACAAGTGATCGGCAAAGTCGAATGATTAATGGGCGATTTATCATTTTTTCGGTAGAGTCTCGGCAAGAATGGCGGGGATATTGGAGGGTAGATGGTGCGAACGTCTTCGTTCGTACCACCTATCAATCGGCCTCTGGCCGACTGGCTACAATTCCCTAACGGCCAGAGGCCGGTTCATGATTGGCACGAACGAAGCCGTTCGCGCCATCGCGCCATGAAGGTCATTTACCACTTATTACGCACGGGTCTTCACCCGGCTGAAAACGAAAATATACAGCATTGTCCAGGCGACCAGGTAGGCCAGGCCCGCGATGTAGAAAATGATGTAGTACCCTTCCGAGAGGCTTCCCAGCGCTTTGTAGTGATCCAGAATACGCCCCACGATCAGGGGGAATGCCGCCCCGCCAAGCGTACCGGCCATTGTGCCTAAACCAACGACCCGGCTAATCACCTGCTTCGGAAACTGATCAGCAGCCACCGTAAAAATATTCGCGGACCAGGCCTGGTGAGCAGCCACAGCCAGAGACAGGATGGCAATAACCGGCCACATGCTGTTCATCTGGCTAATCAGCATAACGGGCATGACACAAACGGCAAACAGGGCCATTGACCATTGCCGGGCCCGTGTCGGGTGCCAGCCCTTACGAATCAGCATGGACGACAGCCACCCACCTCCGACGCTGCCAATGGTAGCCGCCAGGTAGATAACGATCAGCGGAGCACCCAGTTTCTTAAGGTCGAGGTGATAGATATTGGCCAGGTAAGAGGGCAGCCAGAACAGGAAAAACCACCAGATCGGATCGGTCAGGAGCTTGCCGCTCATGAATCCCCAGATCGCTTTGTTAGCAAAAATAGGGTACTTGACAGCCGTACCATCAACGGCATTGACCGTAGCGGCATCACCAGCGGTGGCAAATTCGGCAGCCGTTTCCTGCGTGATATGGGCCAGCTCGGCCGAGTTGACCTTGCTGTGTTTAGCTGGCACCTCGTAGAAGAACCACCAGGCTACAATCCAGAGAAAACCAAGTGCGCCGGTTACGATGAACGCCATTTGCCAGCCTGCCATAAGCGCCAGCGCAGGAACGACAGCCGGTGCCGCAACCGCGCCGATGTTGGCTCCGGCATTGAAAATACCGACGGCCAGCGCCCGCTCTTTCTTGGGAAACCATTCGGCTACCGTTTTGATCGAAGCCGGAAAGTTACCGGCCTCGCCAAAGCCCAGAAACGCCCGCGCCACCATAAAGCCAAACGTACTACCGGCCAGTGCATGACCCATAGCAGCCAGACTCCAGACCAGGATCGCCCCGATGTACCCGAGTTTAGTCCCGATTCGGTCGATGATATACCCCGCGAGCAAGGTGCTGGCTCCGTAAAAAAAGGTGAAGACCGTTACGATGTTTCCATAATCAGATTCCGTCCAGCTAAATTCTTTTTCCAGAATTGGCTTCAGTAAACTGATCACCTGCCGGTCGAGGTAGTTGATCGTTGTCGCAAAAAAGAGCAGGGCGACGATTACCCATCGATAATTGCTTTTCTTCATCTGTTCGGTCCTGGCGGAACTCATGAAGTCGATGGGTTCGGGAGTAGATTTCGGCGTCAAGGCAACGGGTGGAATTAGAGTAGGTAACGAGTTTATTGGGTAGACCCCACTAAAACATGACTTCCGCCTTTAGCTACTGCTTTCGTCCCATTATTAAATTTTATTACCAGGTGTCCGGACCGAGATTTTGATGCCTCAGGTGAATAATCCGCTTTTTACCACACCGGTGATCCAGCAAATAAGTAAAGGTTGGCCCCGATGTGGTTTGTCTTTTGAATGTTGTCTCATTACGTCCGTTAAACGATGGCCTCGATGCAAAAAAACACGGCTCTTTTCTCTTCCATTATCCTACTCTCGTCACTTTTTTCCGGGCAGCTACCGGCTCAGGACCTTCGCCCACCGGCTTACCCGCTTATCACACATGACCCTTATTTCAGTGTGTGGAGTACGACCGATAAACTAACCGATTCGCCGACGCGCCACTGGACAGGAAAACCGCAATCTCTGGAGGGTATCGTTCGGGTAGATGGCCAGGCGTATCAGTTTCTGGGGGCTGTGCCCACCACGTACGAAGCCATTGCCGCAACGGGCGAAACCCAGGCATATCCGGCAAAATATACGTTTAAGAAACCCGGTGCGGGCTGGGAGAAACCAGACTATGCCGCTACGGACTGGACAGCGGGCACGGGGCCTTTCGGGGATACGCCGGAGGCTAAAACCAAATGGACCAATAAGGGTGCACCGAACGCATCGACGACTATTTATTACCGGCGGGAGTTCAATTATGATGGCAATGCCGACCCGGCCAAGCTGATGTTATCCATCAACCACGACGACGATGTGGAGGTGTACCTCAACGGCACCAAAATTCTGGACAAACCCGACTACCTCAACGAATACGTTTACCTGCCGTTGTCGGCCGCTGGCCAGAAAGCCCTCCGCAAAGGCCGGAACGTACTGGCCGTGCATTGCGTGAGCCCACGGGGCGGATCGTTTATTGATGTGGGCATTGCCAACCCGGTTAAGGCAATGGACGTAACCACCGCCACGCAAACGGGCGTAACAGTATCGGCTACGCAAACGAATTACACCTTTTCGGCCGGGCCGGTGAATCTGGCCGTAACGTTTATGTCGCCCCTGCTGCTGGACGAACTGGAGGTTGTAGCTCGCCCGGTCACCTACGTTACGTTCGAAGTTCGTTCGCAGGACCGCAAGTCGCACTCGGTGCAGGTATTCCTGAGCGAATCGGGCACGCTGGCAACCAACACCATCGGGCAGGAAGTTGTGCTGAAAGCTGGTCAGGCCCCCGGTCTGATCTACCAAACCGTTGGTACGGAGGCTCAGCCCGTTTTGGCGAAGAAGGGCGATAACGTACGCATCGACTGGGGGTATGCCTATCTGGCCGTTCCGCAGGAAAGCGGGAACCAGACGGGTAATGGCATGGCCCCCGGCCTGAAACAGGCCTTTCTGAAGACGGGACAACTCCCCACCGATAACAAAGCGTCCGTGCCGGGCAACAAGCCCCGTGCTGCCGCCGACGTTGCCCTCGCTACCGTACTCGATTTTGGTGACGTATCGAAACCCGTCGACAAACACCTGATGCTGGCCTACGACGACCTGTATTCAGTTCAGTACTTCAAGCAGAACTTACGCCCCTGGTGGCGACGGGATGAGAAAACGACCATGCCCGCCCTGCTGCAAACGGCCGAGAAAGACTACAGCCGATTGAAAGAGAAATGCGACAAATTTGATAATAGACTTCGCGCCGACGCAAAGAGAGCTGGTGGCAAAGAATACGCCGACCTATGCGTACTGGCGTATCGGCAGGCCATTGCCGCCCACAAAATTGTAGCGGGCCCAAAAGGCGAAACACTTTTCCTGTCGAAAGAAAATTTCTCCAACGGCTCTATTGGCACGGTCGATATCACGTATCCGTCGGCTCCGCTGTTTCTGCTCTACAACCCAACCCTGCTGAAGGGCATGATGGAGCCAATTTTCCAGTATTCGGAAAGTGGTCAGTGGAAGAAGCCCTTCGCAGCACATGACGTAGGAACCTATCCACTGGCCAATGGGCAGACCTATGGCGAAGACATGCCCGTTGAAGAATCTGGTAACATGCTGCTGCTGGCCGGTGCCATTAGTGGAGCCGAAGCAAACAGCGACTATGCCAAACAACATTGGAAAACCCTGACAACCTGGGTCGAATACCTCAAGAAAGATGGCTTCGACCCATCGAATCAATTATGCACCGACGATTTTGCCGGGCACATTGCCCGCAACGCGAACCTGTCGGTGAAGGCGATTCTGGGCATTGCGGCTTATGGTCAGATGGCGGCCCGGTTGGGAGATAAAGCAACGGCCGAAAGTTACTTGAAAACAGCGCGGGAGATGGCCACAAAATGGCAACAGCTTGCCCTCGACAAAACGCCTGGTCAGAAAGAACACTATGACCTGACGTTCGAAAACCAGGGCGATACCTGGAGCCAGAAATACAATCTGGTCTGGGATAAATTACTGGGGCTGGATGTCTTTCCCAAAGAGGTAACAGCGGTTGAAATCGACTATTACCTGACGAAGCAGAAACCGTATGGACTCCCGTTAGACAGCCGCAAGACCTACACCAAATCGGACTGGATTATCTGGACGGCCACGCTTGCCAAATCGGATCGTGACTTTGAAGCCTTTGTGAAACCAGTCTGGCGGTATGTCAATGAAACACCAACCCGCGTTCCTCTCTCCGACTGGCACGAAACAACCAACGCAAAACAGGTCGGCTTCCAGGCTCGTTCGGTGGTGGGTGGCTACTTCATTAAAATGCTGGAAGGAAAACTGAGCAAGTAACCCGCTATTCAAACGGCATCCGAGTAAGCTGTTTGGATTTATAGAACGTGGTTTCCTGGCGCGTCATGCCGAAACAAGTTTGGCATGACGCGCTACTTGATGAAATCATTCCTGAATAGAATACTAGAATAGCTTAAAAATAAAATATGCCTCTCCAGGCCTGGAGAGGCATATTTTATTTTTATTCAACAAATAACTAATATATTAGTTGTAAAACTAAACCATTAGTCATACCTTTCACCTGTTATCATTATTTCCAGTAAAAATTATGCCCATCCGTGAACTCACCAAAGCCGAAGAAGAGATTATGCGCGTGCTTTGGCAGCTCAAAAAAGGCTTCGTAAAAGATGTACTGGCCGCCCTGCCGGAGTCGGACCGTAGCGACGGATTGCCGCCCGCCAAACCGGCTTACAACACAGTCTCAACGATTATCCGCATTCTGGAAAAGAAGGAACTGGTGGGGTATACGGCCTACGGGAAAACGCACGAGTACTACCCACTTATTTCGGAAGAAGAGTACCGACGGTTTCAGACGGAGCAGCTGATGACCAATTACTTCGATAACTCGCTCAAGAAACTAGTATCGTTTTTCGTGCAGGACAAGAACATCAGCCTGAATGAAGCCGATGAGATCATCAGACTTCTAAACAAACAGAAAGACCAATGAACACCCTCGACTATCTGCTTAAAGCGAATCTGTACGGTCTGCTGTTTGTCAGTTGTTACTGGCTTTTCCTGCGTCGGCACACATTTTTCAACCTGAACCGGTTCTACTTGTTGGCTTCAGCCCTTTTATCGCTGGTTTTACCCTTCGTGAGTTTGCCCGCGCAAACGGTTGAGACATTGCCAACGGACTGGCCGGTTCCTGTGGGCGTTATCAGCTTACCCGTAGCTACGGTTGCTACGGCCCCTGCCCAGATCAGTCAGGCAACCGCAGCCCCAGACTGGGAAACCATTGCCCTGTTTGCGTACGGGTTCATTGCGATCCTGTTGGTTCTTCGGCTTGCGATTCGGGTAGGCCGTTTGTTGCAGTTGATTCAACGATCCGAGCGGCAGGTCCATGCACGTTACACACTGGTCGAACCGCCTAGACTAGTCGACCCGTCTGCCGAAGCCCCTACTTTTTCCTTTTTCCGGTATCTGGTTATTAACCCAGCCGATCAGCATAACAACCTCATCATCCGGCATGAACTGGTGCATATTCGCCAGCATCACAGTGCCGATGTGTTGGGACTGGCCCTGCTTCGGGCGTTATTCTGGGCCTGCCCGGCGTTGTGGCTCATCGATAAAATGCTGAGGCAGGTACACGAATTTCTGGCCGACCGGGAAGCCAGCCAGCCAACGGAGTACGCCCGCTTCCTGCTTGACTACGCGTTTGGGATACAGCCCGACGCGCTTACCAATGGCTTTTTTAATCCGTCCCTACTCAGGCAACGCATTCAGATGCTTTACCAGACAGCCACGCCACGCTGGGCACTGGGGAAATACGCACTGGTACTTCCTCTGCTGCTGAGCCTGCTGGCCATGACTACCGCCCGGAGAGAGATTACCGCCCTTGTCCATCAGGCGACTGAAGATACAATAACTGTTACAGGACAAATAACGAGTGCCGCCAATGGAAAGCCGTTAGCCGGATCTGTCGTTTTAATTACTGGCACAAGAAAAGGCGTACAAACAACCGCAAAAGGCTTTTTTACCCTTACAAGTGTTCCAAAGAACGCAACACTGAGCGTTAGTTTCGTTGGGTTTCAGACAATGACCATACCAGTCGATGGACGGACGGCGATTAGTGCATCACTGGCCTTGACCGACCCAAACAAACTACCCACCATGGGCGCTACAGCAGCGTACAGAGCCGTCAAGCCTAATCCTTCCATGCCGGTACGTACACCGCCATCGGTCGATACCATCAATGGAGAGGTGTATAGGGCTGTTGAAGAAGCGGCTGTTTTTCCAACGGGTATTCCAGGCTTGATGCACTATGTAGCACACTCGCTCAAGTATCCGGCAAAAGCCAAAGCCGCCGGTGTTGAAGGAAAAGTTCTGGTACGGTTTGTTGTACTTCCAACAGGAGCGATTGGTTCTGCTACCGTTGAGAAAGGTATTGGCAGTGGCTGTGATGAAGAAGCTTTGCGCGTTGTCAAGCATATGCCCCGCTGGCTACCGGCTAAGCAGGACGGGCAGGCAGTTGCCACACAGTATGTGTTACCCATTCAGTTTTCTCTTGATAAGAAAGCGGATAAACGAACAGGGCAGCTGTCATCACCACCGATGAGCTCTCCCACCGGCTTACTCACATACAGTCGGGACGACAGCAAAAACGCTCGTGTTGCCCTCTACAAGGATATAAAGACCGCCAGTAAAGAACGCTACGGAATCTCGCTACCTGATTCATTAAAGCCGTCGCGGCCATCGATTACTATTCGAAGTAATGGCTTTGATATCGGTGTTGAACCGTTGTACATTATCGATGGGGTTCATGCCTCCAAAGAGGAACTGGAGAAGTTGGACAAAAACAACATTCTGAGCATTGACGTACACAAAGGGCCAGCCGCTACGGTGCTTTACGGTGAGAAAGCCAACAATGGCGCCGTCAACATAACTACGAAACGTAAATGACTGGTCTCGTTCTGCATGCTGTCGTTTGCCTGACGCTGTTCGTGTCGACATCGATAATGGATCACCATGTCTCGGTCTGCTTTACTACACCAACGCAGGTGAAAGCCCAGTCAGTGATTCAGTCAGACTCCATCAAAAAGCAATCGGTGAAGCGCCAGACAAAACCCGTTCAATCGGTAAAGCAGTCCAGCGAAACGCATTACTCGGCACCGGGTCATTACACGGTTACGGTGCCACGAGATAATGCGCCCGGCGGCAAGGCCGATTTGATTCTGGTTAATGGGACCAGACCGATTAATCGAATCAGCGATATCGATTCCAATACAATCGAGTCGATCGAGTTGCTCAAAGACAGTAAGTCCATTGCCAGATACAAACTTCTCTACGGCGAAAAAGCGGCCAAAGGCATTGTCATTATTCATCTAAAAGGCACAAAAACGTTATGAACGCCCTACCTTATTTCCTGACTACCAGTCTTTACCTGGTGCTTTTCTACGGTTGTTACAGCCTGCTTCTCCGACGAAACACCTTTTTTGGGCTGAATCGTGCCTACCTGCTGGTTTCGGTCATGCTGTCGCTCCTGCTCCCGCTGGTTGAGTTACCGGATCGAACCGCCAGCGCATTACCCGTTGGCACCCTTACGTTACCAACGTTTGTGGTTAGCAACTCCCATTCAGCCCAAACCGACAGTCTGACTACAGACCAGTGGATCTGGCTTCTTTACAGCCTTGGCGTTGTTGTTATGCTCATCCGGCTCGGCGTGAACTTACGAGCCGTATTTTCCCTGATCAGACAAGGCACGGCCGAACGTCGATCGAGTTATACACTTGTTCGACTGCCCGATCAGTTCACGCCGGGAGGTCAGATCCCCTCTTTCTCCTTCGGGCGCTATTTAGTGCTCAATCATACCGATGCCCTCACCCAGCCGGAGGTGCTGATGCGCCACGAGAAGGCCCACATTCGCCAGCGCCACACCGCCGATATTCTATTTATTGAATTGGTGCAGGCAGCACTCTGGTTCAATCCGCTGGTCTGGCTGTATAAGGGTGCCCTGCAGGAAGTCCACGAATTTCTGGCCGACCGATCGGTTCTTCAAACGCCCCAACCCGACTACCCACACCAGTTGGTAGCTTATGCCCTCAATGTTCCATCCGCTGCCCTGACTACACCTTTTGTTTCTAAATCAACCCTTAAACAACGTATCGTTATGTTACAAAAACCACAAACACACCGACGGGCGCTGCTCGGTTACGCTCTCGTATTGCCCTTGGCCGCTTTGCTGACCATGTGTACCCAATCGGAGCAGGATCAGCCACAGACGGAGTCGGCTTTGTCCAGCCCACAGGCCCTGGCCAGTAAACCCGTGAAGGTAGAGGGAGACGTTTTCACCGTTGTTGAAAATCAGCCCGAGTTTCAGGGCGGAATGGCAAGCCTGGGAAATTACCTGAGCCAGAACTTACACTATCCTAAAGCAGCGGAAAAGGCCAAGGCAGAGGGTCGGGTATTTGTTAGCTTCATCGTGACCAAAACGGGAGAAATAACCGACGTGCAGCTTCTGAAAGGCATTGGCTATGGCGCCGACGAAGAAGCCATTCGGGTTGTCAAAAGCATGCCCCGGTGGCAACCGGCTACCCAAAGTGGTCAGGCCGTCAATGTGCGGTATAATCTGCCCATCAATTTTACATTGGAAGACGATGACACTGCTTTCAAAGGGATAGAACACTTTACAATTGATGGCAGGGAAGCGACCGAAAAGGAGATTATGGCTGTTCCGCCAAGTAAGATTGGCCGCATGGATGTCGACAAAGAGCGTAAATCGATTTCGCTTACGCTCAAAACAAACTAGTCGGTCCTGACCCGAACAACTTTAACCAGTAGGTGCCCTGACGTTTGTTGATCAGCGTCAGGGCACCTACTTTTTATTTATTTACTGAAACAAGAGTCCCTGTTCATTCATTAGTACTAGACAATCGTTCTCTGTTTCTAATGAATCGCATACTGTACTGGTTTCGTAATGACCTTCGTCTGCACGACAATGAGGGATTTGTCCGCGCGCTCGAAGACGCTGATCAGGTACTGCCCGTGTTTGTGTTCGACCCACGCTGGTTTACACCACATCCCCGGCTGGGCTTTCCCAAAACGGCGGTCTTTCGGGCCAGTTTTCTTTTGGAAAGTGTGACCGATCTCCGTCAGTCGCTCCGTAATAAAGGGGCTGACCTGATCGTACGAGTGGGTAAACCCGCCGATGTACTGGCCGAACTTGCCAGCGAGATCAACGCATCGGCTGTTTACACGAGTAAAGAGATTACGCAGGAAGAAACTGATATGGAATCGAAATTAAGCACCAAACTCAAACCGCTCAATATCGATGTTAAGTTCTTCTGGATGAGCACCCTTCACCACGTCCGGGATTTGCCGTTTACGATCTCGCGGCTACCCGATGTGTTCACACAGTACCGGCATCAGATCGAAAAAAGTGTCACCGTCAGGCCAACGTTCCCAACGCCGGAAGCGGTATCATTTGTGCCCGATGTGTTGCCCGGCGATATGCCCACGCTGGCAACACTTGGGTTTAGTAACGAAGCCCGTCAACAGATCGAACAGCCGGACTCCCGACGGGCAGTGGCATTTACCGGGGGCGAACACGCTGCGCTCGAAAGGCTCAATCATTACCTGTGGCAAACCGATCTGATCACCACGTATAAAGAAACCCGCAACGGGCTCCTCGGCGACGATTTTTCGAGCAAATTTTCGGCCTGGCTGGCCAACGGATGCCTGTCGCCCCGATTTATTTATACCGAACTAAAGCGTTATGAAAACGAGCGGGTTCAGAATGAGTCGACCTACTGGATGATTTTTGAGTTGATGTGGCGCGACTTTTTTCGTTTCGTTGCCTTGCGGTTTGGTACCCGCATCTTTAAAAGTAGTGGCATCAAACATGACCTCAACCGAAAATTCATCCAGGACGAAACGCTGTTTCAGCGTTGGACGGATGGACAGACCGGCATTCCGTTTATTGACGCCAACATGCGCGAACTGAATGCCACCGGATTTATGAGCAACCGGGGCCGACAAAATGTAGCCAGCTTCCTGGTCAGCGACCTTGGGCTTGACTGGACCTGGGGAGCCGCTTATTTCGAAAGCAAACTCATTGACTACGACCCATGCAGTAACTGGGGTAACTGGAATTACGTGGCCGGCGTGGGCAATGATCCACGCCAATTCAGCAACGGGCAACCTCGCTATTTCAACATATACAGCCAGGCCGTGCGGTACGACGAGTCAGGTGACTACGTTAAACACTGGCTACCGGAACTAGCTCAGGTGCCTTCGGATCAGGTGCATCTGGTATCGAGCCTGAATGCTGCCCAGCAGGAACAGTCCGGCGTGGAGTTGGGTACCGACTATCCGTTACCGGTTATCGATCCGACAAAATGGCTGACAAAGCCTTTGTAACAGTCGTCGGGTCAAGAAAAATAGGTTTTTGTATCCTCGTTCGTATCCTAACTGTCCGGCCAGCAAATCTGGCTGACCGCAACGGCGATGTGCCCGCTACAGATTTTTCTCGATGAAATTGGTCATCATCTGGTAGAGATGGAGCCGGGTGTTGCCGCCGTAGATACCATGATTGCGATTCGGATAATAAAAGGACTGGAACTGTTTGCCAGCAGTAATGAGCGCATCTTCGAAAGCAACGGAGTTCTGGAAATGCACGTTATCGTCGCCGGTGCCGTGGATGAGCAGATACGGCCCGCTTAGTTTGGCCGCATGCGTGACTGGCGAATTATCATCGTAACCCGATGCGTTTTCCTGTGGACGTTTCAGGTAACGCTCGGTGTAAATCGTGTCGTAGAAGCGCCAGTTCGTGACGGGAGCTACCGATATACCCGCTTTGAATACATCAGCGCCCAATGTCATGCAGAGCGCACTCATGTAGCCACCATAACTCCAGCCCCAGATACCAACCCGGGCCGGATCGACGAAGGACAGGCTTTTTAGATAACGCGCTGCGGCAATCTGATCGTCGGTTTCAAGTTTACCAAGCTGGGCGTAGGTGGCCGTACGAAAGGCTGCCCCCCGCGCCCCGGTACCGCGCCCATCCACCGATACGATGATGTATCCTTTTTGGGCCAGTGTCTGGTACCAAAAGAAATCGCGGTTGTCCCACTCGTTTTTAACCGTTTGCGAACCGGGACCACCGTAAACAAACATCAGAACCGGGTATTTTTTCGCGCCAGTACTATCGAAATTCACTGGCCGGATCATCCAGCCATTTACGGGTGTACCATCGGCCGCTTTGGTTTGAAAAAACTGCTTCGGGGCCAGCGCGTAGGTCGTCAGACGCGTTTTCAGGGCATCGTTCGATTCCAGTACACGCTGGTCTTTACTCGTTTGGGTATTCCGTAACCGAACCGTTACAGGGGCATTGGCCGCCGTGTGGTAGAGCAGGTAGTAGGCAAAATCAGGGCTGAAATTGGCCGTGTACGTACCCGCATCGCCCGTGAGCCGTTGCTTATCTTTCCCATCCAGTCCAATACGGTACAACTGGCGGTCGAGTGGCGAAGCCTCCGTTGAGGTAAAGAAAATGGTGCCCGTCTTTTCGTCAACGCCCGACACGGTGGCTACCTCAAAATTACCCCAAGTAATGGGCTGAATAAGCTTGCCAGCCATGTCATAACGATACAAATGCTTGTAGCCGCTCCGTTCGCTACTCCACAGGAATGAGTTACCGTCGTTCAGGTACGTCAGGTCGTCCGTAAATTCCAGATCAACGTAGGTCGTGCTGGTTTCGGTCAGGATCGTTGCCGCCTGCCCGGTGGTGGCGTTAACATGCAATAGGTCAAGCTTGTTCTGCAAGCGATTCATCCGCCGAATGGAGAGCAGATCAGCGTTTTTTGTCCATTGAATCCGGGGCAGGTAGCCGTCCGTTTCGCTACCCGTTTGTGCCTGTACTTTTTTACCCGTCAGCACATTGGCTAGCCAGACCGTTACAATCGAATTTGCTTCGCCTGCTTTCGGATATTTGAACCGGTACTCGATCGGATACAAGTTACCCCAGAGCTGCATATCGTATTCGGGAACGCGACGTTCGTCAAACCGTATCCAGGCCAGGCGCTTGCTGTCCGGAGACCATTCGAAGGCGCGCGCCATGCTGAACTCTTCTTCGTAAACCCAGTCGGCTCCACCGTTAATGATGGCATTCTGTTTTCCGTCGGTGGTTAGTCTGGTCTCCTTTCGGGTGCCAAGGTCAACGACAAACAGGTTGTTTTCGCGCATGAACGCAACCCGCTTCCCATCGGGTGAAAAAACCGCATACTGCTGTTTACCTCCCTTACTTAAGGCCACTAGTTGTTTAGTGCCGAGATCATATACATAATAGGCGGCCTTGCTCGATCGGCGGTAGATAGGCTCTTCCTGCGTAGTAATGAGCATTTTCTGCTCGTCCGCCGAAAGCTGGTATCCATCTACCGTAATTTTTTGGCTACTGCCCAACACGGTTGCCTGCTGAGCATCAAAAAGCGTTTCGACCGCTGTGCCGGTGGTAATGGCGAACTTAACGACCTTACCCCCATCGAGCGTAGTATAAAACCCACCGGTTTTCATCCAGTTAACCGCGTCTACCGTCCGCGGGCTAAACACACCCTGATTGCGCCCCCAAACGTCATCGAGCGAAACGGTTTTCAGTGCCTGACTGCTGGCAGGGAACACGGTAAAAAAAAGGGTAAAGCTCGTCAGGAGAAGCCGGATGGTCATACTGTTGACTGTTGATGATGGGCGACAAAAAGAGCGGTTCGCCGTTGCCCTAGCGAACCAGGGCTGCGACGAACCGCTCTATACTATACTATTTTTTATTTTACCGTTTCGGCGGGAACGCTGCCCGGCAAGAGACCCTTCCGTTTCAGCAGGGCATCGGTAAAGCGCAGGTCGTTGTCGCTGGTAAAAATATTGAATGGCAGGTACAAAAACTGCGCTTTCGAGAGGCCTTTCGTAACGGTTCTGGCAATCCAGTTGGCCTTCACGTTGGCCATGGCTTCGGCATTATCCAGGAACAGGATGTAGGCGTCTTTATCTTTGATGACGCTGTCGATCTGACTCCATTTCAAAATACCACCTTCTTTCACATTGATCCGCATCAGAATCTGGCGGCTATCAATTTCATAAACGTACTTTTGAAACAACGCCTTGCTCTGTTCCATCTGCGCAATGCCGGTAATCTGAACAGCCCAGAAAAGCACGTACAGAATCGTAAGCAGCACCACCACAATGTAAATCCAGTAATTAGGATACACCTTCGTCAGGTTCAGCACGACGTTCAGCACGATGAGCGCCAGGGGCACAAATGCCCATTTCCAGTTATCCTTTACCCACTGCCGAAGGGCGATATTGATATACGTTTTTTGATCTAACGCGTATTTTTTAGTCTTAACAATCATAGTACTTCTACATGAAAGTGCAAAGATAAGAGATTGTGTGGGATGTAGGATGTAGGATATACTATGTATGACTTACGGTACCCTATATCCTACGCTCCTTTACTCTTTCCTGAAATGCAGGGCGTTGATTGCGTAGTGGCGATCGGGCGTCTGGCACATGAGCACGTAGACCGAAAATACCTGCCCATTGCTCTCGTAGATACCGGTACTGTGCCGGCGTTTGTCGGACGAGCGTCGATAAACGAACTGGAAACGCTGAGGTGGGTATTTGCGAAAGAAAACGCGCAGAATCAATTCGGCGTGGGTAGCCTGCAACGCCTGAAAGTCAATGTTCTCAGTATCAATGACCAGTTCAATGGTTTCGGCAAAACGCGCGGATAACTGGCTGGCATCTCCATTCCGCAAGGATACGCCCACAGCCTGGGTAACATCTATCACGGAGGAGACCTCACCGGGATGCCCCCATACGAACAGGGTAAACAGAAAACTGATAACTGTATTCATGGATAGAATGGCGGAAACTATACTGGTTTTCGACACTAAGGGCGAAAATTATGCCAAGTGAATAGCTTACCTACATTTCATTGGCTATTCGCTTTTCTCCATCTTTACAGCGCCAAAAATTTCGTTGATTTATCCATGAATACCGTCCAGCCGACGCTTATCCTGAATGCAGAGCAAATCCGCCAGAAAATCAGACGGATAGCGTTTCAGATCTACGAGAATAATTTTGAAGAACCCGCTCTCCTGTTAGCCGGTGTATCGGGAGAAGGCTATGTACTGGCGGAAGCGTTGGCAAGAGAATTGCGGGCAATCGCTCCGTTTTCAGTCAACCTGCTTAAGCTTGAGCTCGATAAAACGCAGCTGGCCCAGCCCCTTGTGCAGGCTGACCAGCCAGTTTCGGCTTACACGGATACGGTTGTTATTGTGATCGACGATGTGCTGTACACCGGCCGTACACTGACGTTTAGTCTGCAGCCTTTCCTGAATGTGCCGGTGCGCAAGCTACAGGTAGCCGTTCTGATTGATCGCAATCACCCCCGCTACCCCGTTTCTGCCGATTACAAAGGGTATGAACTAAGCACGACGCTCACCGAACACGTTGATGTAGTGCTCAGCGACGACAGCCGAATGGGTGTTTATTTGACGTAGTAGTTCCTCTACATCAGGCGATCAGGTTATTCCAGAGACTGTATCCGTGATCCTGTTTCCGAGGTCTGTTTCGTCAAAGACCTTTTACTGACTGGACAAATTTACCTGCCGGAACTCATTTCCGGCAGGTAAGCGAATGACAACGTAGCGTTCATGTATTCGCTTTGATTCACGCTCTTGTACTGCGGATAAGGCCTACGCCGGCGAAGAAGAAAATACCGCCCAGAATGACGTAAACAAACGAGGCCTGAGAAACACCGCCTTTGGTGAAGTCGATACCACCGTAGACAAGACCGATCAGACCGACAAGTGTCAAAACAATACCCAATAGACTTTTGGCATTCATACGTCGAGTTTTTTAGTGAATGTGACAGATTATTGAGTGAATAACTATCCTCAACTAAAACCTTCCCAAAAATCATATCTACCGCGCCACGTTTTATTCCAGAAGTACCATAATATCCTCTTTTGTGAGCGATTTCATAAAGTTTTCCTCCGTCGTAATCAGGCTCCCGGCAAGCTGCTGCTTGGCCCGTTGCAGCGACAGGATCTTTTCCTCGACGGTGTTTTTGGCGATAAATTTATAGGTGAACACCGTTTTTAACTGCCCGATTCGGTGCGCCCGGTCGACGGCCTGTGCTTCAATAGCCGGATTCCACCAGGGGTCCAGAATAAATACGTAGTCGGCTGCGGTCAGGTTATGGCCCAGGCCGCCCGCTTTGAGCGAAATTAAAAACAGCTTTACCGAATCGTCGGTCTGAAACAACTCCACTTGGCTTCTGCGGTCAACGGTCGACCCGTCCAGGTAGGCATACTTGATATTTTTCTCTTTCAGGTACTGCTGAACAACACTCAGGTGTTTTATAAACTGACTGAATACCAGAATCTTGTGATTTTCAGCCATGGCCGTTTCCAGCCGCATCAGCATATCCTCCAGCTTGCCCGAATCCCCTTCATACTCCGCATCGACCATCCGGGGGTGGTTGGCAATCTGCCGAAGTTTGGTTAATCCCTGCAAGACGATCATCTGCGATTTGGCAATGCCTTCTTCTTCAATTCGCTCCAGAATCAGGTTTCGGTAGTAGGATTTTGCTTCCTCATACTGAGCCGACTGGTCGGGGGTCATGTCACAATACAGAACGCTCTCTACTTTGGCCGGCAGATCGGTGGCCACCTGCGACTTGTTTCGCCGGAGCATAAACGGCTTGATCAGCGCATACAGTTTCCCGGTTTTTGCTTCGTCGTGCCGTTTCTCAATGGGAATTTGAAACTCATTCCGGAAGAATGACTGACTACCCAGCAAACCCGGATTAATGAACGACATCTGCGACCAAAGATCCATCGTACTGTTCTCGAGGGGCGTTCCGGTCAGAATAAGGCGGTGGCTCGTGTTCAGTTGCATGACCGCCTTCGTAATATGCGACGACGGGTTTTTAACCGCCTGCGACTCGTCCAGAATAACGTAATTGAACGGGTAGTCGCTTAATAAATCAATGTCGATTCGCACGATGCCATACGACGTCAGGATCAGATCATACCCATCGAACTGAGCCGTGTTTTTGTCACGGTACGTACCCGTATAGACCATCACCCGCAGATCGGGCGTAAACTTTCGGGCTTCTAACTCCCAGTTATACAGCAACGAGGTGGGCATAACCAGCAAGCTCGGTCGGATCGTGTTCGGTTCAGCAGCACCCGCTTCTTTCTGACCCTGGAGCATGGCCAGCGTCATAACTGTTTTGCCCAGACCCATGTCATCGGCCAGACAGCCCCCAAATCGGTATTGCCGCAGAAAGTTCATCCAGTCGTAACCCGCCTGTTGATAGGGCCGCAAACTGCCGTTGAATCCTTTGGGCAACGGAAACCGCTCGATCTCCTCGAAGTTACGCAGACGTTCGAGCTTCCGGCTGATGATGGTGGTGGCCAGATTTTCCCGCTCCAGTTCCTGCACCAGCGCCAAATGATATTTCTGCAACACCAGCCGATCAGTATCATCAAGGCCACCCGCGTGCTCCATAAACCCAAACAGTTCGGAATATTTGGTAAACCAGGCATCGGGAATAACGGCTATTTCACCGTTGGGCAGCGAGAATTCGTGCTTCTTGTTAAGAATAAGCGTCCGCAATGTCAGAAACGGAATCTCGAACTCGCCAAAGCGAACGTTGGCATAAATATCAAACCAGTCGCGTCCTTCTTCGATGGAGACCTTAATGCTCGAATAACCCAGAAAATACCGTTTGGTGTCCTGCGCATCCTGCCGGAGTAAAAACCCCGCTTCCCGAAGTTGGCTGTTGTTGTTCGAGAGCCAGGTAAAGGCTTCGGCCTTCGACACGGCCAGTCTGCCATGCCGTAAATCCAGCCCGGAGTCCTGCAGAAAGGTGAGCTTGGTTCGCTCCAGGCGCTGGTCACGGCGTATTTTATGGAAGATATAGTCGTCGTTTTTCTTTTCCAGCCGTACGTTCGCCGACGCTCCGGAACTATCGAAACGAAACATAAAATCGCCATATTGAAACGACAGGTCAAAAACAATACGCTGACTGGCCCCTTCATCGCTATCGTCTGCGTCGGGGCTTCCCTGAAGCACAGGTACAGAACGGCCGGACGACACCATTTCGGAAACGGTTAGCACAGGCACGGGCTCAACCGCTTCCGAACGAATATCAAAACCTTTGGCATATACGTCATACGACGCAATGAGAGGAGTAACGAAGCGTTCGTAATACTGCTGTTCGATATTTCGGGGAATGACGATGTGATTTTTGGTGAAGAATGGCCGTAATTTTTTACCATCTACATTCTTGCTAAAGTGATAAAGCCGGTTGCCCACCATCAGGTAAGCCGGTTCGTCACAAATCATTAGCGCGTCCTTAAACTGAAACTCAACCCGCTCCGTTTCGCTGGTCTGGCCATCTTTCGCACCCCCTTCGCGCGACGCAATCGGGTACCGAATAATGGGGAAATAGTGCGTCGACTCCGTATTACGGACGAAGTGAAAATGCACACGGGCCGGTTCAGGCATCCAGATGATTGGCTCCCAGGCGGGATTACCATCATTCCCCATAATATAGAAAGGCTTACCCGGCAGCAAAGCCATGATTTTGGCCTTAACCGTTTCCAGATGCCCGCAAATCTTCTCCTGAATAAGTTTGTCGCCCTTCTGAGGGTCATATATTTTCAGAAAGAAATCGACGGCGGGTAGCTTCTTGCTATTAAATTTTTTGACGATAAAATCCTGCTGAATGCTGTCAATGAGTTTTACCAGCTCAAAGTCCCGGTTATCCAGCCCTTTCGCGAACTCGCTGACGTTCTGGGTAGATAATGTCTGGTTTTGCAGGGTCAGTTCACCCTTACTGTTGCGTTGCACCACAAAAGCCTCAATCAGGTAACCCAGAAACTCGTGATCCAGTAACGAATACACGATTTGAAACGGCTGCAAAGGCGATACTTTCATGACAACAGTACCATTCAGGGCCAGCCCGTTGGAGACTGGTCAGATGGTCGGGTATAGGTGAACAATTTCAGGAAAGAAACTGCGTGGATAATAGAATCAACAAGCAAAGAAAGACCAATCAAAGCTGCTCATAGTGAGCCATTTAACGTCCGTCTACATTTATCAAAGGTGTCAAATATACGAATCAAACCAACACGCACAAGGGAGAATCTGACAAAATAAGTAAATGGGGAAATCCGCTGGTAAACTCGGCGAAAGGGCATGATGACACACCTGAATTCAGGGCGTTGGAGATGGTGCAGAAAAGGGAAATTCTACGTCAAAGCCAGAAAAATCAGGAAGATTGAACCGATCAGCAAAGCGCAGAAACTTAGGGAAGCTATGTTTCAGCATAGAGTAACCGTTGATCAACTAACCGAACACATATACCAAAGTTGTGTATGGCGTGGGCTTTTCGAACGCAGAAACGTTGCGCGTTATCTTCGAAAAACCATTGGTATAGTACCCGTTGATTATGGAAACAAGTACAATAAATGAATTATTTTCCTCAGGCGGCTTTGTAGCGAAACTGCGCCCGGACTAATAGAAACGCAAAAAGGACACTATCAGTAGTGTCCTTTTTGCGTCTTGTACCAGGAGCGGGAGTCGAACCCGCACGGGCTTGAGGCCCACAGGATTTTAAGTCCGGCGTGTCTACCAATTCCACCATCCCGGCATTCTATGCCTCACATTTGTGAAGCGGCATTTACAAAAAAAGCACCGGGTTCGGTGCCTTTTTGTAGAGCGAAAGACGGGGTTCGAACCCGCGACCTCGACCTTGGCAAGGTCGCGCTCTACCAGCTGAGCTACTTTCGCGTTTTACTTTCGCCTGCCTAGTGGCGAATTGTGGATGCAAAGGTAGCCTATTTTTGGCGCTTGTCAAGAGCTGGCCTCAAAAATATTTTAACAAAAAACTAAAATATCTAACCAAAACCTGATTCTGAACGAGTTAAGGCCTATTTACAACAGGGGCTCGTTAACTTGTGTGTCGAACACCCCCGTCAATACCTGCCCGTTTCGCTTGACCTGCACCCAGATCCGGTAATGACCCGCACGCGGAAAGGCGTAGGGAAACTCGACCATATTGTTCGTCTTCATCGAATGATTCATACCCGGCATGGCAGCCATCAGCAGCTTATTCCGTTCGGCTTCTGGAAGGGCTTTGAGTCTGGCAACATACGTGTCGATGCTATCACGAAACTGGACGGCATTGGGATAGTGAAATGTTCGGGCGGTGTCAGCAATGCGGTTGACCAACGACTTCTCGGCTGCCATAGAGTACGTACCAACGGGATGCAGGTGAATGTAGACCGTACCATCGGAGCGTAAAATGACGGCATGACCACCCATGCCCAGATAAGGCTCCAGCGGAGCCGATTTTCCCTGTGCGTCGGCCACCGCAAATTTCAGTGTGTACAGCTTACCTGCTTCCAAAGCCTGTGGTAGAGCATCCGCGCCCGGCGTGGACTCGCCGGGCGAATCCACGCCGGGCCTATCCATCCAGAGCATAGTAGAGCCATCGGCCAGTTTAACGCTGGCACCAGGCTTGCCACAAACCACCATGTCACTGTCCAGATGAGGCACGTTTGCCGCACCGGCTTTTACGCCCATCGGTTCGGCCACAAGCCAGCTATCATCGGCGTCGGAAAGCTTGGTGGCGCTGGCAACTTTCACACCGGCCGAAGAAACGGTGGCTTGGCGAACAGGTAGGTTAATGGTATCTGTAAGGGTTTCAGAAAAACCGTTTCGGTACACCACATCGGTGTAGAGCAGGTATTTACCCCCCGGAAGAGGAGGCAGCGTGGCATCGTAGGTCAGCGTGTCCCGCCGGTTTGGGTGCAGGTGAGCAAAGGCATCCAGTCCCGGCACGCGCACCAGAAACGTATGCATCAGTTTACCGTGATCGGGCAGGACATAACTCAACGTCCGTCGCTTTTGCCGGTCATTGCCGAAACCCGTCGTATCCAGTTGAATCGTGAGTTGCGGCTGGGCATCCGTACCCTTTATGGTCGAGCGAATAGGCGTTGGGCGATACAATTGAACATTCCGGTAATCCTCAGCGGTGCTGTTCCACCACGACCGCCATCCGGCCAGGATCAGGACAATGACGACCAGCCCGACGCTCATGCCAGCCACTCGCCGACGGCCAATTTTTACCGGAGGGGCCTGGCCGGGCGCGACCATACCATCGGCGTTGCTGGCTCCGATAATAGTGATGAGCATGACGACAAGTAGCAGCCCCATAGCCGCTAACCCAAACCCTGTACCTGCTGGCATGTCGCGGAGGGCGGTGGCTACGGCCATAACGGGCACCACAACCTGCTGTTTCCCGTCGGGACCGTCTATACTCAATTCGATACTTGATGAGCCGGACCCCATCAACCACAGATCACCTTCATAGCGATTTTGCCCGGTAGCAGTCAGCATGTCATGGGTGGGTGCCCCTTTATCGCCAGAACGAAAATATATCGGTCGGGCACCAATGTTGCCTACCCGCCCCTGTTCGACGAATACGGTCACGTTAGCCGTTCCGGGCACCACATCCGGTGGCTTGATACTGATCAGGAGTCTATACTTTCCGGCCTGTTTTTGTACGATCACCCCCGAACTGCCGACATGGGCCGATGCAACGGGTGAACAGGCAAGTACCAGAAGAAGTGAATAGACGGACAAGAAGCCTTTCATCCAGCTGAACGTTCTGTTAGTAGTCATGTGCTTGTATCGAATAGCTTCTTTTCCTAGCGTACAATTCGTTTCATCCAGTTACCCCACAACAGGCCAATGCGGGCCGATAGAGTAGCATAGAGCAATGCTTTGGCAAAACCAATCCAGAAATTCGCAGCCGACTGGATATTCCAGGGAGCAAAGGCAAACCGATACTGCCAGTCGGGTTGGCTATCGTAGGTCCAGGAATACGACAGAAAAAAACCGTTCTGCGCATAAGGCGAGGTGAGCAGGAATTCGCCAAAAGGCCATTGAACCACCAGTAAGACAAGCATAAAGGCAACAGCATATAAACCGGATAGTATCCAGTCGTTCAGTTTCTTCTTGCCTTCTTTGCCCGAATCGAAGCGATGCATCAGCCAGTCGAGCACGACGCCCGGTACGATCAGCAACAGCGGAAACATAAATGGCTGGTAGTGCGTAATTGGGTTCAGCACCGGGCCAAGCCGTGGTGTTGCCGGAAAGTTCTGAAGCACCCAGCTTGGCAGAAGCATGCCCAGTATATAAATTCCGGTAATGATGGTAATCGGCCAGCGCAGCATGGACGCCCGCCCCATGGCCAACAAATAAAATGGAAAAATGATAGCGGCTGTCGCATAATACCCGGACTGGTGTGTCTCGCGCATACCCATCGACTCCGACATCAGCGTATAGAGCGTAATCAGGAGCAGCCCGGCAGCCAGCGCAAACAGCCATTTTAATCGAGCTAATTGCGGTGCTCTATCAAGAATAGTCGCTTGCGTACGATACTGATTTTGCAAGGCCAGAACACCGGCCATGGCCCCAAATTGTACGGTCATGATACCGATCGCCAGGATGGTATGGGGAGGAGTCAGAATCTGAACGTCGAGGCCATACGTATTGTGCCACCAGTCATCGAAAGGAGCGGACGTCAACATAGCCAGTGCGCCCCAAACACTGAACATAGCGCCCAGGGGTCCATAGAAAACACCCCAAAACGGTACGGCACTGGCCCGCCCCGGATGATTTCTGGTCAACGTCAGGCTGAGTATCTGATAGGCAGAGAATAGGCCTGATACAACAGCACCAACGTAAATGACAACGTGGGGCGGGGCCAGCAAACCATCGCGCCCGATACTCATGTGCCACATGATGTCCCAGAGAAGACCCATAATGACGCAGAATGACGAGAAAACCACCGCATAGATGTACGTGGGTATGCCCAGGTGCCAACTACCCGAACGGGCATCCGAATGCCCAAACCTGGCCTGAAAGGAGGAAGGAAATGATGATTCCATGAGAAAAAGGTGGTATAAAAAGCGATGTGGTAAAGAATGCCAAATTTACCTAAAAGTTGCACACGTTACCGTAAATTTAGTGTGTACGGTTACCAATTCTACTCAACACATAGCCCTGTTAGTCAAGCTTGTATCATTCTATCCATAAAGTAGTCAATAGAGTCGTCCGTACGCTGACCGAGCGAACTGAAACCGGTCAACTTGAGCCAGCGGGACACCAATTCGCTGGTTTATACCGTTATTTGCGAAACCATTCTGCTCCTTCCCATTCCCATGCTACGTATAACATCATCGGTACGCACGTTCCTCTTCTCGGCAAAAGCACTTCTATTTCTGGGACTCGGTCTGTCGATGAGCGCATGCGTTCCTGACTTTCTCTTATCCGAGCCCGATTGGGTGGTGATTGAAGCGGGGGAGCACGAGCCCAATCCGAAACGAAAAGTAGGCATCGTTATCAGTCCTAAGGAGGTATCGGCAACGGTTACTTTCGACAGTTCCTGTGTTTACGATGTCGGCGCTGTTGATGCCGATGACTGGAATAAAGTGATTGGCCTGGGCTTCGTTGGGTCTAAGGATCAGGACATTACAACCGGCGTTCCTCCCCACCAGGTCGATGGAGTCCGGGTGGGCTGGCGCTGGAATCCACAACGGGGTCGCATCGATCTAGGCGCGTATATTTATGTGAGCGGTGTACGTACTGATTTCAAAGTTGCTGAAGCCGCGCTGAACACACCCACCAGATTAACCATCAAAATCGACTACGACCGGAAGGTGTATCAAGTTCTGGGCGGTAAAACTGTATCGTTCACCCACAACAAGTCCTTTGCCTACAATACTGGCCTTTACTTCGGCGGTAATCAGGTAGCCCCGCACCGAATTCGGGTGAAAATTGTGGATTAGGCTCACATATCCACAATGACCCATGACCCTTGCACCAGGCGTTTGAGGAGTTTCGACAAACCCTCCTACAGTCTCGTTCGTTAGGTAGTGGTCATCATTAATTAGCCCAATGGCCAATTACCAATCTCTTCACGACTGGAACGTTTCGCCCAGCGAAGCCGTCGCGTTGCAACAGCAGTTACGCACGCAGATTCGAATTCAGCCGCTGGCCGAGGTACCCCGAACCATTGCGGGCTGCGACATTTCGTTCAATAAGTTTGAGGAAACGGTATATGCAGGAATCGTTGTCTTACGGCTCGATACCCTCGAAACAATTGACGAAGCGGGTGTCGTGAGTACGGCCCCGTTTCCTTACATTCCGGGCTTACTATCGTTCCGAGAAATTCCGTCGTTGCTCGAAGCGTGGCAGAAACTAACCATCGAGCCGGATGTGGTCATGTTCGATGGGCATGGCACAGCACATCCACGCCGGATTGGCATTGCCTCCCACGCGGGCCTGTTCCTGAATCATCCTACATTCGGCTGCGGAAAATCGGTGCTGGTGGGCAAGTACGACGAACCCGCACCGGAGCGTGGCAACTGGTCGCCCATGACGCATTATCGAGACGTGATTGGCGCAGCTCTACGCACAAAGAACAAGGTCAATCCGGTCTATGTATCGCCGGGTCATTTAATCGATTTGGATACGGCCATTTCCCTCACTCTGGCGTGCAACGGGGGCTACCGAATTCCCGAGCCTACGCGTCGGGCACACAATCTGGTGAATGCATTACGACGGGGTGAGCGGCTATAAATTCAGGTGCTATTACCCGTAAGCCACCAACACGATGAGGGCGGTACAACAGATTTTTTGCTAAAATTTAACAGATACGGTATGCGTTGGCAACCCCCAAAGGCGTATCTTCAGCCTATTGATGCATCAATCCTGTTTCTGTGCAGCCCGCCCGTAGCCATCCCCTTCACCAACGATTCAGAGACTATACCATCGCGTTTTATCAGACGCAGCGGAACGCGTTTGTTATCATCGTCACACTGCTCCTTTCGCTGTATATTCTGACTGTTCCCGACCAGGCAGCCGATATGATCAATGCGGTTATGGACGGTGGCGTTTTCAACGGTCTTTTTCAGTACATTCTGCTCAGCACCTTTGTCTGGAGCTGGCTGGTGTATGGCAGCACACGTATGATTCTGCACATCTCACCCGTTGGGCTTCGCATCAACGAAGCCTGTGATCGCTTACTCCGATGGCTGCCCAAAATTGGCGGCATGATTCCCGCGCTGATTCTGGCGTACGCTTTCTGGAAACCAGATCGCCTGCAACCGTATATGCTTCTGGCAGAAAGCGGCCTGATGGTTGTGCTGTTTCGTTGGGTAGAACGGAACCTCCCCGTTTTTGCGCTACCTGACCAATGGCGATTTTCGGACCGGTATACCAGTTTTTCTCAGGATATTCGGGAGCTCTGGCGGCACCCGCTGGGGCGATTGGTTAGTCAAACCGGTATAGTCCTGACAATCTTTCTGATTTCGCTGTTCAGCCTCCCCGTCGAATGGGGCATTGCACGCGGGCTACGACCTACGGCCGTCATCATTTTCGGCATCACGATGTACACCTTCTGGGGTAGCCTGCTGGTCTACTTCAACGATTACCGCTACCGTCCGCTTGTTTTGCTGTTTGTCGGGTATCTAATCATCATTAGTGCGTTTAACGACAACACGAGCGTGCGGCAGGCCACGGGTAGACTGGTTGCCCCCATCTGGCAGCGACCAACGGTTGAGACTCACTTTTCCCAGTGGGTCGACGCCCGCCGACAGGAAGATGGCGATACGATTCCGCTGGTGCTGGTAGCCGCCGAAGGGGGTGGTATCCGGGCGTTGAACTGGACGGCCGAAACGCTCATCCGACTCGATTCCATTATTCCGGGTTTTAGCCGCCACGTGTACGCCCTCAGTGGTGTATCGGGCGGGGGCGTGGGTACGGTTTTTTACACCGCCTTTCTGCGCGATGTGGCTGAACTGGACCGTACACATCGATTTGAGCGGTTTCGGAACGTAATTCGGGACGATTATTTATCGGCGGTATCGTCTGCCCTGCTGTTTCCGGAATCCATTCAGCGACTGGTGCCGGTGCCGGTACCTGCGCTGGAACGGGCCAAATGGCTCGAAGACTCCTGGGCGGGCTCCTACCGGGCAAACCTGGCTTTATCGACCCTCGATTCGGCGCTTACCCAATTGTACCAGACGCGGGCGGGCTACAATTATAATCTGCCCTCGCTCCTGCTGAACGGAACCCTCGCCGAGTCGGGTCAGAAAGCCATCACGTCCAACCTGCAACTCGATCCGCGCTATTTCAAGAATGTTGTCTCAACGCTGGATGTACTGGGTACGGATGTCCCACTCAAAACGGCCGCGTCGTTGTGCAGCCGCTTCCCGATCGTGACCAACGGCGGGCTTATTCAGAAAGATACGCTGGTGGGTGATGGTCGCCAGCAACGGTACGGTGGCCACGTAGTCGACGGTGGTTATTTCGATAATTCGGGGGTCGAAACCTGTATTCAGCTACTAAATAATCTGGTTCCATCCATTCGTCGTCTGGACACAGCCGAACGGGTCGTTATTATTCCGTACATTCTCTTTATCCAGAACAGCAACACCATTGGCCGATTACCCAAGAAACGGTCTATTCTTCAGGAGATGCAGATACCCTTACTGGCCTTTTTCAATGCCTGGGACAATGGCTCTACCACCCGAGACAACATGTTCAGTTCGTTTATGGACCGATTTACAAACCCGAAGACCAACTACGTGACGCTCCGCCTGTCGTACAACGAAAAGTATCCGCTGGGCTGGTTCATGTCCGACAGTGTAGCCCACAACATCAGCCAGCAGGCCAAAGATTCGATTAGCTTGAAGAACCCGGCGTTGGTTCAGTTGAAAAGCGCGTTCAGGCGGATGAATGTGAAGCGGGTAGCGAATTAGCCGATCGGTTGTACTTTAGTGCCCTGAACAACCTTTGCTTGCGCCATGCATCTGCGAATAAACGGCCGTATCTGGCTAGAAACCCTGTCAAACGATACCGCAGAACGGTTTATGGGCATCGGGCGGCTGGAGTTACTGGGACATATTCAGCGTACCGGCTCCATCAATCAGGCCGCCAAAGCCATGAACATGTCGTATAAACGGGCCTGGGAGATGGTACACTCCATGAACACCCAGGCTGACGAGCCACTCGTTACAACTCAGACTGGCGGAGAAAAAGGCGGGGGAACCGTCGTGACGGCCGAGGGCGAAAAATACCTAACCTATTACCGCAGCCTGCAGGAACGATTTCAGAAGTTTATGGCCGACGAGCGGACCTATCTTCCCTAGAACAGGTCAGTTTGGTCTATCCTTTACCGGCTGAGCAAGTTTAATTTCCGTTCCTGAAACGCATTAAGCTGCTTCAGATAAGCGTGGTAATAATCATGAACGGCCCTGTAATGAGACAGTAACCGGGCCTGTAAGGGAGTTGCGTTGGCCGATAGTTTTGCCCGAGCTATAAGCGAGCCCATGGTGCGTATGTGCTGAAGCGTTGCTTCTATCTGGCGCTGATTGGCAGCAATCGCCTTGTGTATGCTTTCTCTCTTGTTCTCGTCTACTCCACTTCTCTTAACTGCCGGTCTGGCTAATGCTTCCTGCCATTGCTGCTGTAAACCGCTCAGGGGCGACTCCATACATGGGCGGCTCGGTACGTTGACCACCGGTACAGTATCCTTGTTGCTGTCCGACGAGAATGTGCCAATGGTATTCAGTAAGCTAATCAATAAAGCCTGATTCTGGGAAGACGCCCGATTGATGATTCTTGTCGAAACATCAAACACGTACGATTCCAGCAATGTCGTTAGGGGTTGTCCAGGAAGCATTAAATAAACTATTAGGCTAGGTAGGTAGACGGCAATTTTACACTTTTCCCTATAAACATACACTAGTTTATAGACTTTTCCCAAAAACCTTTATTATTGGAATAAAAAGTTCATTATTAGGCTAAATGGCAACACTATATTCTTAATTTATACTCCGAAATAAACACTTGCATTGGCCGTATTATCAGTTTTTACGGCAATTCAACAGCGCTATTTTCCAAAGAATATATCGATCGTTATATTTGAAAAGAAATAACGAACTTTATGAAACATTTTTTCCTGCTTTTTTTTAGTATAAGTCAATTTGCCCACGCTTACGTCTTTCCCGACAGTACCATTACCCCCAGAGATTCGGTCCGAAAAATACAGCTGAATGAAATCATTGTAACCGCTTCCCGGATTCCGGAGAGCGTCCTGAAATCTCCGGTAAGTATCGAATTGCTTGATGCCCGGCAAATCCGGCTATCGGCGCAGCCGTCCTATTTCGATGCCATCGAGAATCTTAAAGGCGTTCAGCTGCTGACACCCAGCCTGGGCTTCAAAGTCTACAACACGCGCGGCTTTGCCAACCCGACCAATGTACGCTTTGTGCAGCTAGTGGATGGGATGGACAACCAGGCCCCCCACATTGGCGCGCCCATAGCGAACGCGCTGGCCCCGTCCGATCTGGATATTCAACGGGTTGAGATTGTGCCGGGAGCGGCATCGGCCCTGTACGGCCTGAACGCGCTGAATGGGATTGCCCAACTGATCACAAAAGATCCCTTTACATCAACGGGCCTTAGCGTCAGCCAGAAAACGGGCCTTAATCATATCAACGATGCCCTTTCGCCGGCAAAAGTATTCAGCGAAACCAGTCTGCGCTACGCCCAGGTAGTTGGCTCCCGGTTGGCCGTTAAAATTAATCTTACCTACCAGCGTGGTTATGACTGGATTGCCCGCGACGTAACGGACCTGAACCCCAACGCCAATGCATCGCTGGGGCTAACCGGAACCGATAATCCTGGCCGGGATCTGGTGAACAACTACGGTGACGAATCGGCCAACCGGCGAACGCTGACCATTGGCGGCAAGAAATATGTTGTCGCTCGAACGGGCTATTTCGAGAACGAAACCACCGATCTGAGTCTGAATAACCTTCGGGGTGATATTGGTATTTTCTGGCGCCTTCGGCCCACACTGACCCTTTCGTACCGCTACAAAGCCGCTACCCTCGACAACGTTTACCAGCGTACCAACCGGTTCCGGCTCGATAATTACATTCTCGATCAGCATGGCGTAACGCTCGAATCACCCTCGGTGCAGATTCGAGCCTACCGGACCCGCGAGAATACGGGTAATTCCTACAACATCAGGTCAATGGCGGAGAACATCGACAAATCATTCAAGTCAGACAATCAATGGTTTACCGACTTTACCAACCAGTTCACAGCCAGTACGACGGCGGGGCAGTCCGTAACCGATGCGCTCACCAGCGCCCGTACGCAGGCCGATGCAGGCCGTCCGCAGCCCGGTTCGGCGCCGTTCAATGAGCAGGTTGCCAAACTCCGCGACATCAACAACTGGGACATTGGCGCGGCTTTACGGGTGAAATCCTGGATGTATCATATTGAAGGACAGGTGGAGCCGACGCGCGTGTTGTGGTCCTCTTTCCGGCAGAAGACCGGCATCGATTTGCTGGCGGGTTTTGACTACAGACGGTATGTTGTTTACCCGGATGGCAACTATTTTATCAACCCCGACCGATCCACAGATCATAACCTGATCTACGATAAAACCGGCGGTTTCGTACAGGCTTCCCGCTCATTTTTCCATGACAGGCTAAACCTGCGCGGCTCGTTGCGCGTAGACAAGAATCGCTACTTCGATCCGCGAGTCAATCCACGTATTTCGCTGGTGTTCTCGCCCATCGAAAACCACAACTTCCGGGCATCGTACCAGACTGGCTACCGGTTTCCTTCACTGTTCGAAGCTTTTTCCAATGTCAACTCGGGCGGGGTGAAGCGGGTTGGCGGATTACGAATCATGTCGCAGGGAATTTTTGAGAGTTCGTATTTCCGGACGTCCATCGATGCGTTTCAGGCCGCCATCAATACCGATGTCAACACCAACAAACTAACGACCGATCAGGCCATTCAGAAAAACAAGGGGCTACTGAAGCCAAACACCTATACGTATCTGAAACCCGAGCAGGTCAACAGCATGGAGGTTGGGTATAAAGGGCTATTTTTTACCAGAAAATTGTACGTCGATGTCGATTTTTACTACAATGTTTACCACAATTTCATCGCTCAGGTAGAGGCTAACATACCCAGGGGAAAGAACCCCGATTCGCTGGCCTACTACCTGGCCGATCGCAATCAGCAGGATCGCTATCGACTCTGGACCAATTCCAAAACGACGGTCTACAACTACGGCTCCAGCCTGGGGCTACGGTACTCGGCGGGGCGAAACTGGGTCTTGTCAGGCAATGCGTCGCTGGCCCGACTCGACCGAACCGACCAGGGGGATGGGCTGGAAGAAGCGTTCAACACCCCGAAATGGATTACAAACGTGGGCCTGTCGAACGCTGATTTGTGGCAGAACGTAGGCTTTTCGGTGAACTACAAGTACCAGAGTTCATTTTTGTGGCAGTCGTCGCTGGCCACCGGGATTGTCCCGGCAATCAACACGTTTGATGCTCAGGTCAGCTATACGCTACGGAAATCGGCCACCGGAAGCGGTCCTTTTTCGATCAAATTTGGTGGCACGAATCTGCTCAATCGCCCTTACACTACCTTTACGGCCGGGCCGAGTGTGGGCGCATTTTACTACACAACAATCGTTGTTAGCCCAATGCTGTAGCGCTGATACGGCGTCATCTCAGCGGAGTAAATCTTTCCGGATGAAGCTGTATGTATTTGGGTCGAAGCCGGGTTTGCGGATGAATGCCTGCGGGGGCTGCTCGATGAACCGCTGCATACTGGTATCGTTCTTGTAATACTGAGCGATCTCGGTACGGAAAATAATCAGGTTGATATCGTTCTGCTCGACGAACGTATAAAAATCGGAATACCGCTTGTATCGGTCATAGGAAATCGACGTGCCAGTGAGGTGCGTAGGCAATTCGTCCGGGTTGTCGAAGATGCGAATCCTGGTTTTGTCGGGTACGGGCGCAATCAGCTGCTGGGTGTACTGAAGTAATCTACGACCGTTCGTGGTAGCGGGGGTTTGGTGTTGCCATTCCCAGACCATCCACGCCCCTGCTCCAACCAGCAGTAAGCCAGTTAACGCAGTACCTGCCAGACGGATAAGCGGTCTCCGGGGAATGATGATGGCATTCAGCCACGGACGAAACACGAGGTTCATGGTAAGAACGCCCACCGCTACCGGAATGAAAAAATAGAAAGCAGGCAGATACCGAATCTTGATTCCCATCGAATAAACCGAACTGACAACGGGCGGAATGATGGCCGTTGTGGCAACGATGTAAGGCCAGGGATTAGCCAGCACCGTACGACTCACCGCCAGCGCCGTTTTCCGAATGGATACCAGCGCAAGAAAACCAATGAGCAGTATAAGCCAGGTGATTTTTCGACTCAATACCGAGAGCAGGGCATTGCCGCCCGGCAGGTAGGTCAGTGGCTGAAAGTAGGTTTCGACCACGGTGCCCAGCAGCACGCCAAAGTTGTATATGTTCGGCAGCAAGTGGTCGGTCAGTACAATTTTGGGGTGTTTGATCAAGGCGTCGCCAAACCCTTTCACCCGCTCACCGAAAATGATCTGCGACATTACCTCCGAATCGACCCAGTTGCTGTACGTACTGAGTCGTTTGTCTTCGGGGTGGCGCATGGCATAGTTGTAGGAAAAATCCTGCTTGAAGGCTTTTTCTCCTTTCTCGGACAGGGGGCTTCCTACGCCGAAAAACAACACCAGAACAATGGCCACGATACCCGCAACCGGATAGAACGACTGCCGAAACCAGACTGTAGCCCCAATCAACAAAACCAGACACAGGCCAAACGGCACCACAAACTCCGGCCGGAAATAAGCAAACAGAAAGTAGGAAAGCGTTAGCAGAGAAAACGACAAATGCAGGCGATTCCGCAGGTAACGGGCGCAGAGGATGAACAGTAGAAGCGTCAGCAGAAAGAGCAGAATAGACACTTTCACGCCCTCCGGAAAGTTCATCCGGGAGAAATGAAACACCAGCGTCGCATACAGCGACCAGTACCAGCGGAAGCCAGCCAGCCGGATCGCTATATACAAAGCAATCGTCGGCAAGGACGAAAGCAGGACCATATTCAGGTAGTAGAGCCGAATGGTATCGGACTCGAATAAGGAAAGAAACTTGTACCAGAGCGAATAGGCAGGTCCCCAATCGGTTTGCAAACCCAGACGGAAATTGCTGATTCCCTGATACATATAGAACCCTTCATCGCCCATCTGCACATCGGATATGGTGGTGAGCTGGTGGTCGAGAACGTAGATGGCAAGGGCAATCAGGAGCAGGCTTATTCCGTCGAAAAGTTTATCTTTCATTAAAGCAGAGGAGTCATCATCAGCCAGCAAAGGTAGGGGTAAACTGATAAAGCAAAAAAAAACGCGTATTACCATCCGATAATACGCGTTTACAGAGATAGCATCCCGGTTTCTGACTCGACTAGGGGTTACGGCTCGCTTATTTCTTTGCGGTGTACATCACCCGCCAGACCTTTCCTTTCACGGAATCGGAAATGTACAGGGAACCATCCGGGCCCTGCGCCAGACCCACCGGGCGAGCTTTGGCATCGCCGGGACTGGCCAGATCAAGTTTACCCGCGTTCACATCCGTACCGGGTTTTCCCTGTTCAGCGACCCCCGCAAAGTTCTCGGCAAATACTTCATACTTACCCGATGGCCGGCCATCTTTTCCGAACGGAATGAAGGCCACAAAATAGCCACCCTGCTTCAGCGGAGCCCGGTTCCAGGACCCGTGAAAACATACGAACGCGCCGTTTTTATACCGGGCCGGGAAGGCGTTCGCGCCCCCACCGGTGTAGAATAGCAGATCATTGGGTGCCCAGTGGCCCGGAAACGCCATGATGGGCTTCTCTTTCCCGGCGCACCGGTCTATTTTGGTACCATCGCCCCCATATTCGGGGGCCAGGAATTTCTGGTTTTTGTACTGGTTGTTGTAACAATAAGGCCAGCCAAAATCAGCGCCTTCTTTCACCATCAGAAATTCTTCCGAGGGCAGTTCGGCGCTCATTTCGTCGGTAAATACGCCCCCCCAGTTGTTAAGGTTATCGCGGCCGTGCTGAAGCGCGTACAGCGAATTGGTCGCCGTGTTCCAGTCGAGGGCCACGGCATTCCGGATACCGGTCGCGTAGCGTTTGCCATCGGCTTTATGCTGGTTCAGCTTGTTGGCGTCAAACTGCCAGATGCCGCCGTACTCTTCCAGAATTGGGCAGGGGTCCATGCCTTTCGATCCTTTCTGGCGGTCTTTCTCCTGACAGGCGTTGGAAGGCGCGCCGAAGTTGACAAATAGTTTACCGTCGGGCGAGATGGCGAATGACTTGCTGGCGTGCTGACGCTGGAGCGTTAAACCGGCAATGATCGGCTCCATAGGAGTCGTCTCCATCACTTTGCCGTTGGTCAGTTTGTAGCGATAAACCGACGTGTCGGATGAGGCATACAGATAGCCGTTGTAAATGCCCATCCCCGTGCCGGTATTGTCGCCAAACCGGATCGTCTGGTCAGCGCGCCCGTCGCCGTTGCCATCAACCAGTTCAACAATGCCTTTACCCTCATTGAGTTTTTCCAGCTTTACGAATACCGTTCCAACATTGTCGACGGCTATGTGCCGCGCTTTGCCGAGGTTATCCGCGAACGTTAGGGCGCCGAAGCCGGACGCTAATTTAAGGCCCCCATTGTCCGGATCAGGGGCAATAGCGCTCTTGATAACAGCCATTTTAACTGAGTTTGCCTTGCTGTGTCTGATAGGCGGTATCGTGGCCGGGCTGGCCATCGCCCCGGCGGCAACGGCCGTTAATAAAAGTAAGGTAGCTTTCATCGATAAAATAGGAATTGGTTTACGAGAACATTGGGGTAACGGGAGGTGACAGGCAAAAGTTTTTACCCTCTTTCATGAATCAATGGTCTTGTATTAATTTTAATGACAGGCCTAGCCCGGTTAGTATCGTACCTCCGGTTCGTGCGAGCGCCGAATGTGTGACTCGTGGCGATACGCACCACGGAGACGCAACCAATTTCCGCTCAGCCTGACGACTAAACGACTGGTAAAAAAGTCCCTTTTTATTTCTACTCTTATCTTTATAGCCGCCCTGTTAGTAGTTCTACTCGATACCCCATGACACAAAACACGCTTAGCTGGACGGATTTCAACAACGTTGACATCCGTACGGGAACCATCATCGCCGTTGAGCCTTTTCCGAAGGCCCGCAAACCAGCCTATAAACTAACCATCGACTTTGGTGCGCTGGGCATCAAGCGCAGTTCGGCCCAGCTTACAGTCCTGTATCAGCCCGACACATTGCTCGGCAAACAGGTGGTAGCCGTGGTCAACTTTCCGCCCAAACAAATTGCTACGTTTATGAGCGAATGTCTGGTACTCGGCGCGGTTGCCAGCGACGGAACCGTAACGCTGCTCCAGACGGAACGTCTCACCGAAAACGGCCAGCGGATAGGGTAACAGATAGCCCGGACAACAAACCCGTGCCTGTCGGGCGTTTGGCTAAAGCCTACCGCTTATCCATTCGTAACGATACTTTATGCCGGTGTGTGCTTATTTTTACGGCATACAGATGCCCAAGGCCCGTTTTTCGTTCTACCCGTATGCGAACCGTTCTACTGCTTACAACACTCCTGCTGCTTACGTTATCCGTTAGCGCCCAGCGCCGACGGGACGATGACACATCGCACTACCGAAGCGCGTCCGTTCCGGCCCATCTGCTCCCCATTGAGCGGGCCTACGGATCCTCGTCGCTGGGGAGTCTGTACTTCTACGGGGGCAAAAAACTATCCTCAACCTATTCGCTGGAGATTCCGTTTTTCGAATTGAACGACCCCATCGTGAACCATCGCTTCCAGACATTCCGCACATTAACGACCCTGAGCCGCCTGACGGCACTGGTGCCCCTGGCTTACATTGTCTTGAGCACGAATCGTACGGGTGGCACGTACTGGACCGTTTACGGCGGGTCCATCGTCGCGTCCCTCACCCTGTCGATTATCGGCAATGGGCAAATCAACAAAGCCGTAACCCGCTACAACGACTTGCTGCGCCAGCCCCGAATGGGTGTGTCGCTCGCACCCATTCCTCTGACGGGCCAGCTAGCCGCCGGGGTAGGTCTATCGTACGGCTTCTGAAGCTGATAATTTTTAGTAGCCAGGTACAATATGTTGCGCTGGTCAATTTCGTCTCTGTATTCGAACTGATCGTCTTCGTAATTGCCTTTGGCGTTACCACTTACATGAGCAGCTGATTGACTGACTGATTTTGCATGAGTGCAGATTGGCAAAATATAAATCGGTATTAACCACATAAAAAAGCGCAAACTAGGCCCGTTTGCGCTTTTTTCGTAGCTTCGCTTAGTCAATCAGCAAACTCAGGCAACCAAAAACGTTACTTCCTCTTTTACTCGCATCCGTTCTCGTTTCTCCCCTACTCAACGCACAAACCATTCTCAACCGCGATCCCCAAATTGCGGACCTGGTCAGTCAGATTTCTGCCGATAGCCTGCGGGCACACGTCAATGGACTGGTCAGTTTTGGCACGCGTCATACCCTGAGCGTACCCGCCGATGCCACCGCGTCAATCGGTAAAAAAGGCCTCGGAGCCGCTCGTCAGTGGATTTTGGGCAAATTCAACCAGTACGCAAAACAGTCGGGTGGACGTATGACGGCCACGCTCGATACCTGGACCCTTCAGCCCGATGGTCGGCGCGTTGACAAGCCCGCCAACATGGGCAACGTGATGGCAACCCTCAAAGGCACGGACCCGAATGATAGCCGCATTTTTATTGTACAGGGCCATATGGACAGCCGCGTCACCAATGTCATGAACCGCGAATCCGACGCGCCGGGGGCCAACGACGATGGTTCGGGAACCGCGGCAGTGATTGAGCTTTGCCGGGTCATGAGCAAGTCATCATTTCCGGCTACGGTTATCTTCGTAACCCTGACCGGCGAAGAACAGGGACTACTTGGCGCGGAGCATTTATCTGAGCGGGCGTTGAAAGAGAAGTGGAATATAGAAGCTGTGCTCAATAACGACATTATGGGTAGCAACAACAGCAGTGCATCCACGCCGGGCGATCCCCGAAACATTGATAACACCCGGCTGCGGGTATTCAGCGAAGGTCTTCCGGGTGTACTGCTCAAAGATACGACTGGTCGTATTGGGCAGATTCGGCAGTTTGGTAACGAAAACGACGGCAAATCCCGCACGCTGGCCCGTTACCTAAAAGAAGTTGGCGAACGCTATGTCGATAATCTGGAAGTCGTGATGGTGTATCGGAATGACCGCTACCTGCGCGGGGGCGACCACACACCCTACGTGCAGCGTGGCTTTGCGGCCGTTCGCCTGACGGAGATGAATGAGAATTACGAGCACCAGCACCAGGATTTACGCACGGAGAACGGGACTGAATTCGGCGACTACGCCAAGTTCATGGATTTCGAATACCTCCGCAAAAATACAGCGGTTAACCTGGCTACGCTAGCCAACCTGGCTAAAGCCCCGATCGTACCCCAGAAAGTCACAGTCGACGTTCGGAACCTGACCAACGCAACCGCCCTGTATTGGCAGGCCCCGACCGCAGGCAAGGTAAAAGGCTATTACGTACTCATGCGCGAAACGTACTGGCCATTCTGGCAGAAGAAGTTTTTCACGACGAAGCTGGGCATGACCCTTCCCTACTCGAAAGACAATTACTACTTCGCCGTACAGGCCGTGAGTGACGATGGCAACGAAAGTTTACCCGTTCTGCCCGTACCCAACCTGCGGTAAAATTTTGTCATTGACCCAGTTTATTGAGTTGAATTTCTATGGCTTCTCTCTCCAAGCGACAGTTTCTGAAATCCCTCATTGGTACAGCCGCCTTATCGACCTGGACGGGTCTGGATGAGGCACTGGCCAGCGCAGCGACAACACCGGCCCTGGTTCTGGCTCAACAGGAAGACTTCTGGGCTACGATTCGGGCCGCGTATCCCGTTACGACCGAGTTTATTCAGCTCGAAAACGGCTACTATTCCCTGACTGCCCGGCCGGTCATGGATAAGTACCTGAAACACATTCAGGCGGTGAATTCGGTATCGTCGTACTACATGCGAACACGTCAATACGATGACAAACGGATTTCGCAAACCCAGCTGGCAGAACTACTGGGCTGTTCCCCCAATGAACTGATCATCACCCGAAACACCACCGAATCCCTCGACACTGTGATTGGGGGACTGAGCTGGAAAGCAGGCGATGAGACCATTATGGCCCGGCAGGATTACGGCGCCATGCAGGATATGTTCAAACTCCAGGCCCGCCGACACGGTATCATCAATCGGGTGGTATCGCTGCCGAATAATCCCCAGTCCGATGCGGAGATTGTGAGCCTGTACGAGAAGGCCATCACACCAAGAACCCGGCTGCTGATGGTTTGCCATATGGTCAACATTACGGGTCAGATTTTACCGATCCGCCAGATCACAGACATGGCGCATAAACATGGTGTCGAGGTATTGGTGGATGGTGCCCACGCGTTCGGGCAGCTGGCCTTTACGATGAGCGACCTGGGGCCCGTCGATTATTACGCCAGCAGTTTGCACAAATGGCTTGGTGCCCCCCTGGGCGCGGGAATTCTATATGTTCGGCGGGATAAAATTGCGGGTCTCTGGCCCCTATTTGCCGACAGTACTATGGCCGATACGGATATTCGCAAACTGAACCATACCGGCACCCATCCTGTAGCCACCGACCTGGCCATTCAGGACGCCATTGCGTTTCACAACCGGATTGGCATTGAGCGCAAGGAAGCCCGGCTGCGTTACCTGCAACGCTACTGGACCGATCAGGTGCGGCACCACCCGAACATCAGACTGAATACACCCGACGCACCCGCCCGTTCCTGCGCCATTGCGAACGTGGGGGTAGCCGGAAAAACACCCGCTGAACTGGCCAAAATCCTGTTCGATAACTACAATCTATTTACCGTTGCCATCGACTCACCGCCTGTGCAGGGTGTACGTGTGACGCCCCACCTGTACACGACTACAGCCGAGCTGGACGCCTTCGTGCGAGCACTGAAAGAAGTGGCAGGATAGCGCCATCACTACACTGCCTTACTCACAACCTCTGATAACCATGACGAACCGATCTCTTCTTTCAATCTTTCTCATTCTCTCGACACTCGTTGGTGTGGCGCAGACGCCGGCAAAAAAGCGGCCTATCAACACAAAGGATATTTACCGGCTCCAAACGATCAGCGATCCGCAGGTTTCGCCCGATGGGAAATGGGTCTTGTATGGTCTGTCGACGGTGGACACGACAAAAGACAAACGCAATTCAGATGTCTGGATGGTGAGCTGGGATGGCAAAGAATCCGTTCAATTGACCAACACACCGGATGGCGAATCGAGAGCGCGGTTCAGCCCGGATGGAAAATACATATCGTTCGTGTCGGCGCGGCAGGGTGCCACCAAAGGACAAATCTGGCTGATGGACCGGCGGGGTGGTGAGGCTAAAAAATTGACCGATCTGAAAACCGACCTGGAAGATTATGCCTGGTCGCCGGATGGCAAAAAGATTGCTATGACGCTGCGGGACCCGGACTACGCCGACTCGGCCAAAACGAAAGTTCGGAAGCCGTTTGTCCTCGATCGCTACCATTTCAAAGCCGACATTAAAGGATACATCGAAAAAGGCTCCGTTCATTTGTATGTATTTGACATTACGAGCAAAAAGCTGGACACGCTCACCACGGGTCTGTACGACGAAAGTTCACCTGCCTGGTCGCCGGACGGCTCGCAACTGGCCTTTGTCAGTAACCGAACCGAAGACCCGGACCGGAATCAGAATACCGATATTTACGTCATCGATGCCAAACCCGGCGCCACCCCCAAGCAACTGACCACCTGGGCCGGCTCGGACAACAACCCGGAATGGAGCCCGGACGGGAAGCGCATCGCCTATACGCGCTCAACGGCGTCGGGCAATTTCCTGATGTACGACCAGCCCGTTCTGGCCGTTATTAGCCGCGAGGGTGGCGAACCAACCCTATTGTCAAAAGCATTGGATCGGCCGGTGCGAAACCCACGCTGGGCCAAAGACGGCCAGACGATTGGTGTGCTGGTACAGGACGACCGTCAGACGTATGTTGGTCAGTATGCCCTCGCCGACGGTAAATTTACGAAACTCGTTAGTGGCAACCGGGTATTTGGCGATCTGGAAGCTGTAGCGGGTGGTAACTGGCTGACGCTGATGAGCGAGCCCCAGACGCCCGGCGAATTATATGCCGTAGAGAACAAAACGCCCCGTCGGCTCACCCATACCCACGATGCATTCCTGGCCCCGATTGAACTCGCGTCGGTCGAAGGATTCACGTCGAAAAGCAAAGACGGCGCGCAAGTATCCAACGTATTGTACCGACCAGCCAACGCCCCCGCCAATAAAAAGCTACCCACCATTTTCTACATTCACGGTGGCCCGGTCTCGCAGGACGAATTCTCCTTTGACCTGACCCGGCAACTGCTGTCGGCGGGCGGATATGCTGTCGTCGCGGTCAACTACCGGGGCAGCAACGGCCGGGGTCTCGACTACACCAAAGCCATTTATGCCGACTGGGGTAACAAAGAAGTGCTGGACATTCTGGGCGCCACCGATTACCTCGTTGAGAAAGGCATCGCCGACCCTGACCGGCTGGGCATTGGTGGCTGGAGTTACGGTGGCATTCTCACCAACTACACCATTGCCACCGACACCCGATTCAAAGCCGCGGCCAGCGGAGCGGGTAGCTCGTTACAACTGTCCATGTACGGGATCGACCAGTACACCAATCAGTACGAAACGGAATTGGGCGCTCCCTGGAAAAACACCGACAAATGGCTGAAGTTATCCTACCCATTCCTGAAAGCCGACCGGATTAAAACGCCGACCCTCTTTATGGCAGGCGAGAAAGATTTCAATGTACCCACGGCGGGCAGCGAGCAAATGTTTCAGGCGCTGCGGTCGCTGGGCATACCAACGCAGCTGATCATTTATCCGGGTCAGTTTCACGGCATTACCGTTCCCAGCTATCAAAAAGATCGGGTTGACCGGTACCTGCAATGGTTCGATAAGTATTTAAAACCGAAGACGTTATAGAAACGTTGAGTAACCAGGAAAATTCAACTAATGTGTATCCCTGCATCAGTAAGCAGGTATTTTGCGTAACATAGGTATTGCACTATCTGTTTTTTCTGTAGTTTACAATCTCATTCGTTTAAATTCGACTCAAAAAATCAACAGCTTATGAAGCCCTACGTGTATGTTGTCTGTTTTTGTTTACTTGCTTTAATCGGCCTGGATTCCTGCTCCAAATCAAATGATCCCGTGGCTGCTTCGCCTGTCGTTGGCCGTTGGCAATTGAACAGGGGTGTAGCAAGTAGTTTTCCTGCTTCTTTAAGCAGTATTAATGGTGTTCCACTAGATTTATATTATGTGAACTCAGAAGGTTCGACAATAGATGTATACTCAGATAATACGTTTAATGAAAATTTTCGTTCGGGTGCGGTAACTGATGCTTCAGGGACATGGGACTTCTCTAACAATACACTAAATTTAAAGTATGATGTAGGACAATCAGATGTATATACCTATTCAAAAAATAAAAACATAGAAGAACTTACTCAAGTTACGCCTTCAAATTATAGTATTTCAATATCCAACACAGAGAAAGTCTCTGGCAAAATGCAGTTGATTTATAGAAAGTGAGTTAGTTTCAAGTATAAGTAACATTTATTTACGGCTAGCCGATGCACCCGCATCGGCTATTTTTATGCGTAGAGTGGTAAAAATCAGCATCGTTTCCTTTTTTTAAGAAACAAACGCCTTACCCTAATGCAAGCGATTCGTTTACTTCTCACGGGTACGCTCCTACTCGTTTTCGCCGTTGCCAGTTCACTCCTCGCCCAGTCGCGTAATGCGGGTTCGTTCAACGGACTGGACATGAGTTTGGGCAACCTGTCCCGTCTATCGAATGCCCGAACCCGCTCCATCAGCCCCGAGAATTTTACAGGCGAAAAAGGCAAAGGCGGCATGGACGAGCTATCCGATGCGCGGCCCAACCACGCCAATGCCAAAGATGCCGCCCGTGATCTGGGGCGGGGCTGGAAAGTGAATCCGTTTATCCGGATCAAAGCCGGTGAAACCTTTACACTGGCCGATGTTCAGGGGCCGGGTGCCATTCAGCACATCTGGATGACGCCCACCGGCAACTGGCGCTTTTCCATTCTGCGGGTTTATTGGGATGACGAACCGACGCCATCCATCGAGGTACCCGTAGGCGATTTCTTCGGTATGGGCTGGGGCGAATATGCGCCCCTTAACTCATTACCGGTTAGCGTTAATCCGGGGAGCGCCTTCAACTGCTACTGGCAGATGCCGTTTCGCAAACGATGCCGGATCACGATGGAGAACATCAACGAAAAGGATGCGATGAGCCTGTATTATCAGATCGATTATACACTCACCGACGTACCCGATGATGTGGCCTATTTCCACGCACAGTTCCGACGAACGAACCCGAATCCGTACAAGAAAGACATCACGTTACTGGAAGGTATAAAAGGAAAAGGGCACTATGTGGGCACGTTTCTGGCCTGGGGTGTCAACAACAATGGCTGGTGGGGCGAAGGTGAAATCAAGTTCTTTATGGACGGCGACACTAATTTTCCAACCATAAACGGGACGGGTACGGAAGATTATTTCTGTGGCTCCTATAATTTCGACCGGGGCGGTCAGTACGTTCCTTTTTCGACGCCCTATGTTGGTCTGCATCAGGTTACCAAGCCCGACGGCACCTATAAATCCCAGCAACGTTTCGGTATGTATCGCTGGCATATTATGGACCCTATTCGGTTCGAAAAAGATTTACGGGTTACCATTCAGGATCTGGGCTGGCGGAGTGGCGGTCGTTACCTGCCCCAACTGTCGGACGTATCCAGTACGGTGTTCTGGTACCAAGCGGAGCCACATGCTCCATTCCCTAAGCTCCCCACGAAAGATGAGCTGGAAGTAAACTAACATATAACTTTTTTATTTGGCATCTACTGCAATACGTATTCTATAAATTTCGACTGACCACTAATCAGCAAAATATTTTAAAAGCGTTTTCGATCGAAGACGCTTTTTTATTGGCATTAATTCGTACTTTCACAAAACCCTATCTACTAAGGAGTTATACTTTGCTTTACTTTTATTTAATCCTAGATAAGTACAAAAACTTACCAACATGTCGTCACAACTAACTCGCCGGGACTGGCTTCGCGCCAGCGGTCTCCTAACAGCTGGTCTCGGATTGAGCCGGTTCACGCCTGCTGCTGCCAGCCAACCTAAAGCACCCTTTGTTTCGGGCTTCACCAACGAGTTTGCCTTTACCGATGACCCGTTTGACAAGATGCCCAAACTGAAGGCTCGCTTGCTGGCAAACGAAAACCCGCTGGGTATTGCACCCAGTGCCAAAGAAGCGCTGGTGAAAGCGGCCGACTCAGGCAACCGATACGCCTGGACAGAATTTGCGCAACTAAAATCGCTGCTGGCTACAGACGAAGGGGTAAAACCAGCCAACATTATGATGTCGCCCGGTTCGTCGGATATTCTGATGGCCGCTGCGGATTATTTCGCGAAAGGAGGAGGCACCATCCTGACCAGCACCATGACGTACGACGACCTGCTCCAGCGGGCCGAAAAGTTTGGGGCAAAGATCAAGGCGCTGCCCATGACGAAAGACTACAAATTTGATCTCCCGGCCATCAAGGCGAACATTACGCCCGATGTGAAGATGGTCTATATTGTTAATCCCAACAACCCGACCGGCACCATTATCCCAACGGCCGAACTGGAAGCCTTCATCCGTGAGGTAGCGCCCAAAGTACCCGTGTTCATCGATGAAGCGTACATCGACTTTTTTGAACCCAACGAGCGCCCGAAGCTGGGCAAACTGGTCAGCGAAGGCATGAACGTGATTCTGGCCCGCACCTTCTCCAAGATCCACGGCTTTGCGGGTCTGCGTTTGGGGTACGCCATTGCCCAGCCCGAGATGCTGAAAACCCTGCACGCCTATACCAATGGCGAGTTTGCCGTGAGCATCACCACCCTGATGGCCGGTATTGCCAGCTACAAAGACATCGACTGGCAGAACCACTGTCGGGCCGAAAACGCCAAAGCGCGCGCCTACACCACAAAAGCCCTGACCGATATGGGCTATGACGTCATTCCATCGTCGGCCAACTTTATCCTGTTCCCCATTCGCATGAAAACGTCGGCGTTCAGTAACCAGATGTTTGCCAACGGCATCGGTATCCAGACCCGCGACTTCAGCGGACAGCCTTATTGCCGGGTTAGTGTTGGGACGATGGATGAGATGGCCATGTTTATGGATAGCTTCAAAAAGGTAGTCGGCTAACCGGCGAATCCGGCACTTGCCGGGCCCGTCGTCTGACCAATTTATTACTCATCTTAGCCGTAATGACGGCTGATACGGCCTCTTGCCGTACCGCATGGATATAGTATGACAAGAAGAGACTTTATTAATTCGACCAGCGCCAGTTACGCCAGCCTGTTGGCGTGGGGCATGTTGCAACCCGCCCCGGCATCGGCGCTAAATTTGCCAGCCAATGGCAAAGCCGGCGATGGTAAAGGCCGGAAGGTGATCATTTTAGGGGCGGGACTAGCCGGTATGGCAACAGCCTACGAGCTTGGTAAACTCGGTTATGAGTGTACCGTACTAGAAGCCCGGTCTCGCTCGGGCGGGCGCGTCTGGACCATTCGGGGGGGCACGAAAGAAACGGAACTAGGCGGTGGTACCAACCAGACCTGCCAGTTTGGCGACGGGCTGTATTTCAACGGTGGAGCTGCCCGTATTCCGCACCATCACCAGTTGACCCTGCACTACTGCCGGGAGCTGGACATACCGCTGCAAATATTCAATGGCAACAACGAAGCTGCGTATCTGTACAACGACCGCCCGGCCGATAAAACCGGAACCGATACCCTAGCCAACCGGCGGCTGCGCATCAAAGAATATCATAACGATATGCGCGGCTACACCGCCGAGCTACTAGCCAAAGCGCTCGATCAATCAGCGCTGGATCAGCAACTGACCAAAGAAGACGTCGAAAAACTGATTGATTTTCTGAAAAACGAAGGAGATCTCAACACGGCTCATCTGTACAAAGGCACCAACCGACGTGGGTACAAAGCTAAAGGAGAACCCGGTGCCGGAACAATGCCCGGCAGCATGACCGATCCGTTCGGCCTGACGGATTTACTACGATCGGGGTTTATGCAACCTGTTTTCTACAATGTCGGGGATTACATTTACGAACAGCAAACGACCCTGTTGCAGCCCGTTGGCGGTATGGATGCCATTCCGAAGGCGCTAGAAAAAAAGCTGGCCGGTAAAATCATATTCAGCGCCCCCGTTTCTGAACTTCGCAAAACCGAAAACGGCGTTCGGGTCGTGTACCAGAAAGATGGTAAGCCGGTAGAACTGACGGGCGAATTCTGCGTCTGTACGCTGCCTTTACCGATGCTCAAGAACCTGGAATCCGACTTATCGGGTACCATAAAGCGGGCCGCTGACTTTGTTCCGTACATTAAAACGGGCAAAATTGGCTTGCAATTCAAGCGTCGATTTTGGGAAGAGGACGACTGGATTTACGGCGGCATTTCGCGCACCAATATGGATATCAACCAGATCTGGTATCCGTCGTTTGGTTTCCAGGGTAAAAAAGGAGTGCTGATCGGCTATTACAATTTCTACAGCCGGGCCGAAGCCGTGGGTGCCATGCCCGTGGCCGAACGGGAGAAACTGGCCCTGACACAGGGCGTTAAAATTCACCCACAGTATCCGGCGGAGTTCGAAAATTCATTCTCGCTGGCCTGGCACCGGGTACCGTACAGCGGGGGTGGCTGGGCGACCTACGATGATGCGACCCGAAAAAAATATTACCCTTCGCTAATGGAACCCGATGGCAACATTTATTTTGCGGGCGAGCACACCACGTACCTGACCGCCTGGATGGCCGGGGCCTTTACATCAGCGCACCGAACGGTCGAAGCAATTCATGCCCGAGTGGGCGAGTACACAAAAAAATAGTATGAAAAACAACCTGCTACCCATTCTGATTTTCTGCTGCTGCGCAATCGCAACGCAGTTTCTGAGCCAACGTGTTTCGGCACAAACGGCATCGGCCAGCGCGAGCATGACCGTTGACCAGCTCAAGGCCATCAAAGCCATTAAAGTGGCCAACCTCGACAAAGACACCTATTTTAAATCCGGTGGGTTTATTCTGGATCGTTACGAAGAGCGCCCTGCCTACGTGTTCACCTACAGCGACGGCATTACCCGTAAAATTTACCTCTACAAAGTGTTCACGGTTGAAGACACCAAAGAGCTTGGCTTACTGGCGATCTACCAGAACACGAAAACAGCGGACATAAAACCATTCGTCATTCCCGGCGCATCGGCCGACCGTAAAGCCTGGGACGCCTACATTGATGACCTCAAATACGTTGGCGAAAAAGAACCCGGCCTGATGTCGACGCTGACGTTTGTGTTATCGCGCGAAATGGCGGGCCTATTATCAAGTGGCGGGGCCAAATCCGATGACGGAGGAGGTAAGAAAAAAGAAGAATACAATTTCTGCTTTGCGCCCGATGCGCCCGTAACCATGGCCGATGGCTCGTCGAAAAACATCAGCGATGTAGCTGTGGGCGATAGTGTTCTGGGCTACGATGCAGCGACTAAAACACTTGTTCCAACAGCAGTAACCCAGTTAGATACCCACCAGGGCAACTTCGATATGGCGGGCGTATGGCTGTCTGCTACCAATGACGTTACTGCCGACACGCGCAGTGCCCTGACGGCTCCGGTGCTGCTCGAAGCAACCGCGAATCATCCCATTATGACGGCGGCTGGCCGCAAAGCCCTGGGCGACGTAAAAGCAGGTGACGTTTTGTACCGCTACGACCCCACGACGAATGGCGTAACGACCTACCATGTAGTGCAGACGCAGAAGGTCATTCGTTCGGTGAAAAACGTATACAACCTGGCTACTCAATCGGGCGCTTATCTGGTTGATCAGACGGTGGTTATGGACAAGTAAGTCCAGTTACTATCAGTTGATTTGATCTGGTAGCGTTTACAAAAAGGTCGGGCTCATCATTGATGAGCCCGACCTTTTTGTTGTTTACAGGCCCTTTCGGTCTATAGTAGCTAACCAATGGGTTAACCCCATACTTTCTGTTTATGAACACATTATCACTTTTACCCGAATTTATTGCCTCGTTCATCTTTTGCGACTACTTTTGCCCTATTGAAAACCGTATGCATGCATACTAATTTTTCACCAACATTATGGCTGAAGCCTTCATTTACGACGCCGTACGAACCCCTCGGGGGCGAGGCAAAAGCGACGGTTCGCTGCACGATATGCAGCCTGTTCAACTCCTCACAAGCGTACTGCGCGCACTCCGCGATCGCAATCAGCTCGACACGTCGCTGGTCGATGACGTGATTATGGGTTGCGTCACACCCATCGGTGAGCAGGGTGCCGACATAGCGCGTACGGCTGCTCTTGAAGCCGGGTACGACGAATCCGTATCGGGGGTACAACTGAACCGATTTTGCTCATCGGGTTTGGAAGCCATCAACATGGCCGCGGCTTACGTTATGTCGGGGCAGATCGACGCCATTGTAGCGGGTGGAGTCGAGTCGATGTCACGGGTACCGATGGGCTCCGACGGGGGCGCTCTGTTCATGAATCCACAAATTGTGGCGCGTCATCATATCGTTCCACAGGGCATTTCGGCCGATTTGATTGCAACCAAATATGGCTACTCCCGGTCCGATGTGGATGGCTTTGCGGCTGAATCGTACCGCCGGGCTGTTCAGGCACAAGCCGACAACCGCTTTCATAAATCCCTTATTCCGCTAAAAGACGAGATTGGTATCACGGTCCTTGATTACGACGAAGGGGTACGTCCCGGCACAACCGTCGAAAGCTTAAGTAAACTCAAACCGGCTTTCGAAGCCATGGGGCAACTGGGGCTAGATGCGCTTGCGCTGCTCAAATACGCACAATTTGATAAAATCAACCATGTTCACCACGCCGGGAACTCATCGCAGATTGTTGATGGAGCGGCTGCCGTATTGGTGGGTAGTGCCGCGTTTGGCGAGCAATCGGGCCTGAAACCCCGCGCTCGTATCAAAGCTTTTGCCATGGTTGGTTCCGAACCGACGATTATGCTTACGGGTCCGATTCCGGCCACGCACAAAGTGCTCAAGCGGGCCGGTATGCACATCCGCGATATTGACCTGTTTGAAGTGAATGAAGCTTTTGCGGCTATTCCGATGCTGTTTATGGATGAGTTCGACGTCGATCACAGCAAGCTGAACGTAAACGGAGGGTCCATTGCACTGGGGCACCCGCTGGGGGCAACCGGGGCCATCATTTCGGCCACCCTGCTCGACGAGCTGGAGCGTACGGGCAAGCAGTTCGGCCTATCGACGCTTTGCGTTGGGGGCGGCATGGGCGTCGCCACCATTTTCGAGCGTGTCAATTAGCTTATTAATTCATCGACTGATTGGATAAGCTGTATAGTCTCGCCAAGGCAGGCTGATTCAAAATCAGCCTCGTAGCTAGGGTAGCCAGAATAAGTGCATCGTTGGGTAATAGGTTGTACTTTTCCATGTAGCTCAAATAAAGGGGAATGATCCCCGGCCCTGTCTCTAGGGAAATCATTTTACTCAGAAAATCAGCCGGATTATGCTGCTCAATAATGGGAGGTATCGCTTTATCACGTTTGAGTGTCAGCGGAGCTTTACCACCTTCGATAATAAGCAAGTAAAATGTGTACTCACTTAGAACAACCTGGCTGATAAACAGATCGTAATGATCATTTGAAATCAACTATTCAAATAAATCAGTTTGGGTTCCTTTCGTGCTTTCAACTAAAATAGAACTGTCCAAGAAGATTCTACTGTTCATAAACATTGTAATCTTCTTCTGTAAAATCAATTTTAACCCGATTAAGCCTTGCAAAAAATGCCCTGGAAGCGTCAGCTAGTGTTGTATCCATCGTTGATGACTCTTCTCTAGCCGGCTTAAATTAAATAATAATAGGTTCGTCCCGCATCTCGGCAGGTACACTAAAAGTAATCTGGCCGTTTTCCGGCTTTTGAATAAGTCTTGTAGCCCCCATATCAACGTTGTTTTTGGTGAAAATACAACAAACTTCCCAAGCATGATTAAGTATAGCATTGATCAGCATATAGCCATTATTTCGTGGGAGATGACCTCATCGCCGATGAACGTTCTCAACGACGAGTCGATACCGGCATTTGAAGCTGCTTTGCAGCAGGCCATAGCCGATGAGTCGGTTAAGGGATTGATTATCACGTCGAATAAACCCGAATTTGTGGCGGGTGCCGACCTGAGAATGATCCTGCGGAACAACGACAAAGCACCGACGGAGATGCTGAACGTTTCTTCGGAGCTGAATCGCATTTTCCGCAGTATTGAAACCTCAGGGAAGCCGACTGTAGCGGCCATTAATGGAACGGCGCTCGGTGGCGGTTACGAAATCTGCCTGGCCTGTCACCACCGCATTGCGCTTGCTAACCCTAAAACAATCATCGGCCTGGTCGAGGTAACCCTGGGTCTGCTACCTGGGGCGGGCGGTACACAACGCCTACCCCGCATGATCGGTATTCAGGCCGCGCTACCCTTACTGCTAGAGGGGAAAAAGGTGGGGGTTCAGGAAGCGAAAAACCTGGGAATGATCGATGATATTGCCGATAGCCCGGCCGATATGATGGCTAAAGCACGGGCATGGATCGAGGCTAACGGAACGGCTGGCCAGCCGAAACCACTTAATCCCTGGGACGAAATCGATCGTAAATCGGGGAAGATTGTCGGCAAAGATAATTTCAAAGTGCCCGGCGGTGCCGTTCAGAGTCCGGTGGGCGCACAGGCATTTGCGGCCGGTACCGCCATGCTGATGGATAAAACCAAAGGCAACTACCCAGCTCCGCTCGAAATTATGGCTTGTGTATACGAAGGTCTGCAGGTCAATATCGACCGGGCGCTGATAATCGAAGCGCGCCATTTCGTGAAGGTCGCGACCTCTAAAGTGGCCAAAAATCTGATTCAGACCATGTTTCTGGGCCTGAACGAGGCTAATAAAGGAGCCAGCCGCCCGAAAGATCAGGCAAAAACGGATGTCAAAAAACTTGGTATTCTGGGGGCAGGTATGATGGGCGCAGGCATTGCTTACGTTTCGGCGCAGGCCGGTATTCACGTCGTATTGAAAGACGTTTCCGTCGAAGCGGCCGAAAAAGGGAAGGCTTACTCGCGTGGACTGCTTCAGAAAGGCGTCGACCGGGGCACCCTTGACTCGCAGAAAGCAGACAGTGTTCTCGATCTGATTAAGCCAACAGCCGATGCAGCCGACCTGCAGGGTTGCGACCTGATCATTGAAGCTGTGTTTGAGAATCGGGAGTTGAAAGCGCAGGTGACCAGAGAAGCCGAGCCCCTACTGGCCCCCGATGGCCTGCGCGTGTTCGGCTCCAATACTTCTACCCTACCCATCAGCGGTCTGGCTAGTGCCTCAGCAAATCCAGCCAATTTTATTGGCATCCACTTCTTCTCGCCGGTCGACAAAATGATGCTGGTAGAAATTATAGTGGGTAAACAAACGTCCGATTACGCGCTTGCCGTTGCGATAGACTTCACCCGCAAGATTCGCAAAACGCCCATTGTCGTCAATGATGCGCGGGGCTTCTATACATCGCGCTGCTTCGGCACGTATTCATCGGAAGGAATGGAGTTACTGAAAGAAGGCGTTAATCCGGTTTTGATCGAAAATGGCGGAAAAAATGCCGGTATGCCCGTTGGGCCCCTGGCCGTCACCGATGAAGTAGCGCTGGACCTGGTCTATAAAATCGCGGGGCAGGGTATTCTGGATGGGGTCGTTCGCGACGATGACACGCGCTATGTGGTAGCCAAGCAATTCGTTGCTCTTGGGCGTTTCGGCAAGAAAGCGAAAGCCGGTTTTTATGACTACGCCGACGACAGAAGCAAGAAACTATGGCCGGGGCTGCAAGATCTGTTCCCGAGGACTGAGCAACAGCCTACGCTCGATGAGGTGAAAACCCGTCTGCTCTACCGGCAAGCTATTGAAGCGGTACGCTGTTTTGAGGAAAACGTAGTACGTACGAAACTGGATGCCGACCTCGGCTCGATTCTGGGCTGGGGTTTCCCGGCGTATACCGGCGGGGCCTTGTCATTCGTCGATTTTGTTGGCATCGACACCTTCGTCCGCACCTGCGATCGTCTGGCCGATCAATATGGCGAACGTTTCCGGCCAACCGACCAATTGCGGGAGCGGGCAGGGAAACAGGAATTGGTGTAAAATGCAAAAGCTACTTAACTAATAAGGGCAGGCTCTTAAACCTGCCTGATGAGAATCGCAACGGCGCACCGTCCTCATCAGAGTCAGATTCTCAAATCTGACTCTGATGACATAAAAGGTTCCTGTTACTTCAAACAGGAACCTTTTATGTTAACCGAAAACTCATCCGGTGGTATTTGGTGGGGCCGAACTGGCGGATGTAAGGAGAGACAATTAGACATCAGGGCAATTCGGCAAGTAAACGATCCAGCATTTCATGACTAATATCCGTTTGCTCTGACTTATCATAGATCGATACCAGATAGACAATCTCATCGACAACACGTACACAGGTTATTACGCGGGCTCCGCTTCGTTTTCCCTTCCCTTTGGAACGAATGCCCAAACGAATCTTGTAAAATTCATCCCGCATGGCAACGCCATGAAAAGGATTTGCTTCCAGATCATCGACCGGTTGGCCTATTTCCGCTTTCAGCGATTTGTATTTTTTTACGAGTCGTCTGGCTTCACGCTCAAAATTATCAATCGTTTGGACGCTGTAACTCATAAATCGTTCAGAAACTCACGGGCAGGTCTCGACTTCACACTGCCCTGTTCTACAGCGCGTAACTCGTTAATTCCCTGCCGAATGTTATTGACGACGGCTTCATCGGAATCTTCACTATCCCCCTCATTCTGAATTCGGACGAACGGTAAATGGTAGATGAGATCTTTAAAGAAGTTAACTTCTTTATCATCGATTTCAAGGGTTAAAACAGCCATTATAGTCTATTTTTAGCTTTAGTAAAGATAACTGATTTACCCTATACTTATCACATTCTCACACCAATCGAAAACTCATCCGATGGTATTTGGTGGGGCCGAACTGCCGGATGGCCGCTCGGTGAATAGAGGTTGGATAACCGACGTTTCTGGCCCAACCGTAGGCTGGAAATTCCAGACCAAGTTCTTCCATCAGATTGTCGCGGTAGGTTTTAGCCAGTACCGATGCTGCGGCAATGGATAAGTAATGCGCGTCGCCTTTGATGATGCAGGTGTGCGGAATCATCGGATAAGGTACGAACCGGTTGCCGTCTACCAGCAAATGCTCCGGCTTGATAGTTAATGTATCTACCGCCCGATGCATGGCCAGAAAACTAGCGTTCAGGATATTGATACGGTCAATGTCTTCGTGAGAAACTTCGGCAACAGCCCAGGCCAGGGCATCGCGCTCAATGTCTTTTTTCAGACTATTACGCTGAAGACGAGACAGTTGCTTCGAATCAGTGAGGATTGGGTGGGTGTAGTGCTTCGGTAGAATAACCGCAGCTGCGACCACCGGACCGGCCAAACAGCCCCGCCCCACTTCGTCCAGCCCCGCTTCAATAGCCTCGGCGTTATAATAGGATTTCAGCATAATTTATGGTTTACGGGTTGTGGTTCAGGATTTATAAGCACTCATCCAGAAACAGCTTCTGTACGTTGGAAAAAACGTAAACCACACCCCATACATCGTCAGTCTTCCAGCACGTTACCAAAAATCGTGGTTTTCAGGAGTAAGGCGATCAGCAGAAACAGGATGCCCCAATACACGTAAATTCGGTAGTAATCCTGAACGTCTTCGTAAATCTGTACCCGTATCGGGGACTTCTCCAGACGGCTGATCTGGGCAAATACAGCTTGTAGACGCCCGGCATCCGTGGCCCTGAAAAAACTTCCGTTACCAAGGGTGGCAATGGTTTTTAAAACGCCTTCATCGACCGTTGTCGCCATGGTTGCCGACGCAGTCGGACGACCTACCGCAATCGTATAGAGTTTGATACCAAAGGCCTTAGCCAGTTTCGCAGCGGTAATGGGGTCGAGATTTCCCGCCGTGTTATCGCCGTCGCTCAGGAGAATAATCACTTTGCTCCGCTCCCGTTTCGAGCCATCCTGATTGCTCAGCACCGTATCGGCAGCGGAGACGGTATGATCGCGCATACGGTTGATACAACGCGCCAGTGCGTCGCCAATGGCGGTGCCGGATGTCCGGATCATACGGTCATTCAGGTCGCTCAAATACTGTTTCAGGAGGCCGTAGTCTGTCGTGAGCGGGCAGAGCGAAAAGGCTTCTCCTGCAAAAACAACTAGTCCGATGCGGTCATTTTTACGACCGTTCACGAATGCCTGGGCTACCCGCCGGGCTACAGCCAGACGGGTAGGACGCAGGTCCGTTTCGCTCATCGACTCCGATACGTCCAGCGCCATCATAATATCGATGCCTTCTGATTGTTCACTTCGCTGCTGCTTGATGATTTGTGGACGAGCCAGCGCAATCAGGAGACAGGAAAGGCCAAGAAATACACTGACCGGTACTAAATACCGTCCGATGCTGACTATCGACCGGGACGCCTGAAGACGGCTGGCCCTGCTGTTGCGGACGCTGATCTGCCCGATTGACATGTTCAGACGCTGTTGCGCATTTCGGTACAAATAGTAACGCAGGAAAAATAAAAACAGAATACCCGGAATCAACCACAGTGCCAGTGGCTGCGCCAGTTGAAACTGCTGCCACTGCGCCAGGCTGAACCAATGAAGTGAATACCAGGGGTGCATAGGTCAGGATAAAGTAGCTGATTCAGTCGAACGGATGGCTGGTGACTCATTCCTTCGGCCATCTGACTGAATTAACGTGGTTCGGCACTGAAGGTACATCTGGGTAGCTACCTCTTTCAGCACCTGCAGAGCCGATTGCGACTGGGGCGTGTAGCTACCGCCGTAAATCATCCGATCCGCTTCGTGAAGGGCTACCCCGACACGCTCATCTTGGAGCCGGGTAGCCAACTCCGGCGTGGTCAGGGACATATAGGGCTGGGGGTCCAACTGCTCAAGATACGCTTTCCATAGGATAACAGCCTGGTTGGCTGTTTCGGCGGCTGTGAATGAACTAAGCCGATCATTTAACCGGGTGTATTCGAGCAGAAAACGAACATGCCGCCGATTAAGTAAATACAGTCGCCACTGCCGACGTGCCAACCGCCCAAACAGCAGATACAGCACACCCAGCCCCAGGCTGATACTTATAAAGCCAGCCGCCAGCGCCATGTAGTTGAACTGCTGTTGCAGGGGAGCCAGCTTGGTATCGGTAGCCAGCCGAAGCGTCTGCGAAGCCAGTGAGTCGGGCAGAGCCAGCGGCAATTTCGATCGCAGAAAAACGGTATCGATCTGGGTCCATCGGGCTGTACAGTCGATGGTATTGAGCAGGCGGAGGGGCACCCGCAACAACTGGATGGAATCCGTTTCGAACGAGACCAGTGTGTACACTGCGCTGTCCCGGCTAACGGCCGTTGGCCCGGTTCCAACGGTATTGGTGGCAAATACCGTTACTTTCTGCACCCGGTACGGGGCAAAATAGCGGGCTGTATCGGGAAACAGTACGTCAATAGTAGCCGGGTGATGATACGTCAGCGAATACCGAAATGGCCGACCGATTTCGATACTATCTACCAGAAAATAGCCTTTTATAGCGGGCTGGCCCGGCGAATCCTGCCGCAGCAGCGACGGCCCTAACAGGGGCTTGGCCTGACATAAATCAGCCAGAAAGCAGACAAAAATGAGAAGGCCGAATTTTTTCATCAATATTTCCTGACTCTGAATAATTCGACAAGTTTCGGCACAAAATCCTCCTGTGAATCGAGCGCCAGGTAATTCGCATTGTATTGTTTGCAAAGCCGTTCGAGTCGGAGTTGATTCTGGCGGAATGTATCGTACAGCTCCGTCCGAAACGAAACGGACGAGGTATTCACCCATACCGTACGACCGGTTTCGGTATCGTGTACCGGAATGATGCCCAGTTTGGGCAGTTTCACCTCCCGCTGATCGTATAGATGAATGACAACCAGGTCGTGTTTTTTGGCCAGCGCCTTCAGGTTATGTTCGTAACTCAGATCAATAAAGTCGGAAAGTAAGATAACGACACTACGCCGTTTGAGGGCATTGAGGGTAAAGAGCAGCGCATCGGCAATACTGGTTCTGGCCGACTGAGGCTGTAGTTTATGCAAACTCATAATCAGTTGATAGCCCGTCTTCAGCCCATTGCCTGGCTTGATGTACTTCTCTTTTTGGTCCGAAAAGCAATACATGCCTACGTGACTGGCCTCCCGAATAGCCGACAGGGCCAACACGCCACAAACCTCCTTGGTTGTCTTCAATTTGTCGCGATGACGAGCCCCCACCTGCTGCGATGCGCTGACATCGACCATAAAAAAGACGGTCTGGTCTTTCTCTTCCCGAAAAACCTTCACGAACGTACCATGTCCTTTCGATGACACGTTCCAGTCGATGGCCCGTACATCGTCGCCATACTGATACGTCCGTAAATCGCTAAATTCCAGCCCGGTTCCTTTAAACACCGACCGAAAACTACCGCGCATCTGCGAGTTAACCGCCTTGCGGATGCGGATATCGAAATTACGGAGCCGGGCCAAGAACTCGTCCATACAGAACAGGCGTTATACTTTTTTAACAGTCAATTCCGAACTTTGCTACCGGAGATTACCTTACAAAGTTACCCAATTCAGCGTATGCATCGAAACCTATTTCAACGGTATCTGTGGAGCCTGTTGCTCATCGGTTGGCTGGTATCGGCTTGCACAGCCCCTGAAAACAAGCCGCCGGACAACCTGCTCAGCGAGGCCAAAATGGCCGATATTCTGACGGAAGTACACCTGGCCGAAGCCCGCATCAGCCGCGTCAATTTGCGGTCTGTCGACTCTTCGCAGATCGCCTATAAACACCTCGAAGACAAGATTTTCAAAAAGTTTGGCGTCGATACGGCCACCTACCGGAAAAGCTATATTTTCTATTCCTCGCACCCGGCCAACATGGAGGTAATTTATAAGCAGGTCACGGAGAAATTGCAGAAGAAGATCAGCGCAAAAACAAAGAAGCCCTTATGACAATCGGTATTATCGGGGCAGGTATCTCGGGCTTGACAGTCGCTTACGAATTGCAAAAGCGGGGCGTTGATTACCGGCTTTGGGAAGCGTCCAGCCAGCCAGGAGGCTACATTCAATCCCAGTGGGCAGGCCCTCCCGCAACCGGCAACCCGGCGCATGGAAAATACCTGTGCGAAATTGGGCCCAACTCTCTGCTGGGCGACGCCGATCTGCTGGCGTGGCTCGATGGTCTTGGCCTGACACCTGACCTAACTTTTAGCCGTCCCGTTAGCAAAGCCCGTTATATTTTCCGAGCGGGCAAATATCGGCAACTTCCTTCCGGTCCGCTCTCCCTGCTATTTGGCACCTTTGGCGAACCCTCGTTTTTTAGCTGGAAAACCAAACTCGCCATTTTCCGCGAACGTTCTAACAAAACGTTGTCTCCCCCCGGCGAAACGCTGGCCAATTTTTTCAGACGGCGGTTTTCCAGCGAGATTGTCGACTACGCCCTGGGACCGTTTGTGGCAGGCATCTACGCCGGCGATCCGGAGCACCTTCTTGTTTCGGAGACATTCCCTGTACTACTTCGTTACGAGAAAGAGTACGGTTCTGTGCTGCGGGGGCTGATCAAGAACCAATCGGCTACGGGCCGACGGCAATCCTTTAGCTTCCGGGAGGGTATGCAAATGCTGCCTAACGCGCTGGCGGCCGCGTTGAAGGGCTTGTTGCTCAATGACGCAGTCAAGTCCATTAGCCCCCTCAACGGCGGTTGGCAGGTTGAAACAAACACCAGCACTCAGTTTGTCGATAAACTGGTTCTGGCCGTGGGTACCGATGCTGCCGCCCGCCTGGTGGAACCCCATTACGCCGATTTTGCCCGCTCGCTTCGCCAGGTTATTTACCCACCCATGACAGCCGTTCATTCGGTGTACAAGCGCGCTGATGTCCGGCACCCGCTGAATGGGTTCGGGGGCCTTAATCCGAAAATTGAAGGTCGGTTTGCCGCCGGACATATCTGGAGCAGCTCAATTTTTGAGGGACGTTGCCCGGCCGACGAGGTACTTTTTACCACCTTTGTGGGTGGCCAGACGAATACCCGCAACGCCCAGCTTCCGGATACCGTATTGGCCGACAAGGTGCATCAGGAGCTGGTCGATGGCTTTGGGATTACAGCCGACAAGCCCGTTTTTCGGAAAATTGCCCGTTGGGAACGCGCCATTCCGCAATACGATGCCAGTATTATAGCCGTAAAACAACCCGCTAAAACTGCCGAAGCCGATCAATTGTTTGTGTGCGCCAACTGGTATGGTGGTGTTTCCCTATCCGACTGCATCGGAAAAGCCAGGAAATTAGCGACTCAACTAGCTGACAGCCCAAGGATTAACAATTTTTAATGATTTTATTAGACAAAAAGGGAGTACTTTGCTGTTGTAGTCATATACCCTCCCTATTTTATTCAGAATCCTGTGAAAGAGCGCCTGGTCGTTATCCCAACCTATAATGAAATCGAGAATATCGACGCCATCATTCGGAAGGTGTTCAGCCTGTCGGAGCCTTTCGATATTCTTATCGTGGACGACGGTTCGCCGGATGGAACGGCCCAGCGTGTCCGCGATTTGCAAGACGAGTTTCTGGTACTGGGCTCTTCGCCACGAGGGTCGATGGCGCGGCTTCACTTGCTCGAACGACGCGGTAAACTGGGCTTGGGTACGGCCTACATCGACGGGTTCAAGTGGGCGTTATCGCGTGGTTATCAGTACCTGTTCGAGATGGACGCTGACTTCTCGCACAGCCCCGAAGATCTGATCAAGCTGTATCACGCCTGCGCCGATGAATCTCCCAACCGGGCCGACGTGGCCGTGGGGTCGCGTTACATCCGGGGCGTCAACGTCGTTAACTGGCCAATGGGTCGGGTGCTGATGTCGTACTTTGCGGGGGTCTATGTTCGCTTCGTAACGGGCATGTCAATTATGGACCCAACGGCCGGCTTCATTTGCTACCGGGCCGAGGTGCTGGAAGTGATTCTGCATAATCCGATCAAGTTTGTCGGGTACGCGTTCCAGATCGAGATGAAGTTTACCTGCTGGAAATACGGCTTCAAGATCCGGGAGGTCCCCATTATTTTCACCGATCGTACACGGGGCGTTTCCAAAATGTCGTCCAAGATCTTTAAAGAGGCCGTTTTTGGTGTTCTCCAGATGAAAATCAGCAGTTTCTTCCGGCATTATATCCCCCGCCGGGAATCCACCAAACGAATAGAAGAGCCGGTTGACGCCGTGTAGTGTACATTCCAACTGCTGTCAGGGAAGTTCGTGAGGACAAAAACCAGAGAGCCTGTACCACGGAGATCGTATATGCCCTTGGCCCGTGTCCTCACGGATCATTGTCGTATGCCATACGTCAGTGTACAGATCACATCAGACAAACCACTCACCGTCAACCCGTTAATTTTCGAGTTATAACAATTCGGGCGCTGGGCAGTATTAACTTAGGTACCACTCCGGTGTGTGAAGGGCAAATGTGAAGAGAAGTGATGATAGCTGCTGCCACGAATTCGTATCGTTTTCGTGTTGAGTAACCTATCTTAACTGTGTGGCCATACCTGATACCTGTTACGAAAAGCCCGATGGTCATCAGCACTTCCAGTTAATAGTGGATTGCCATGATGCAACAAATTAATCGTCCGTCTGCGTGGCAGTTTCCCGCGCAGCTTCCTCTTTTTCTTAGTAGATTTTTAACGATTTTCTTCCTCTTTACGTCGGCGAGTTACGCACAGAAGGTCACTCAAGCAGCCCCGACCGATAGTTTACCCGTTATTGCTCAGCCGGGCATTCCCATCGATAGTATCATTGCCCGACTCGAAAAAGGGCATACGGCGCTCAATGATATCAATAATCGAACGCGCCGGGGGTTTAATACCTGGCAGATTGATGAAAATCTGCCCGAAGCGCAGGCCTACATAAAGACCATCCGTACCAACCTGGCGCTGTACAGCAAAGTGCATGACATGAAAAACATGCTCATGTTTCAGGTCCTGCTGGGTGACATACAGAAACAACTCAAGACTTGGCGGGAAGGATTGTCGGACTACGAAAAACAACTGTCGGCCATGAACGGCCAGCTTATTGGTCTGGCCAGAGATTCGGTTCTGGTTATTCCAGCCGATAGCAACTACCGGGCATTATACACCAAGTCGCTGAAGGAGTTGCGCCAGCAATGGATCACCGCCAGCCAATCAACCAACAAAAACCTGACCCGGATCAACAAGCTACAGGCCGCCGTTTCGGATGGTTATTTCGAAACAGCCGAACTAACCAACGTTGTCAACGAGCGCATTCGAGAATTTAACGCCCGAATAGTTGGGAAAGAATACGACGTTATCTGGTCGACGCCAAAGAGCGAAGGGTCCGATGAAAAGCTAAACAACCTGATGGCCAAATCCTACGAAGGCCAACGAGATATGCTGGCTTACTACATCAACCGAAGTGCCGAAAACTGGCTCTATATGCTTGTTATCGGATTGGTGTTTTTTGGCTGGGTCTACACCAGTTTCAGCCGGATCAAAACCCACCAACCAATTGACGAGGTTCTTGCCGAGGAAAAAATCCGCTACCTCAAACCGGTTCCCGTCTTTGCCGCACTGGTCGTTGTCTTCAACATTGCTCCCTTCTTCGATTTGCGGCCACCGGCCGTTTATGTCGAACTGATGCAGTTTATTCTGCTCATTGCCCTCACGTTTCTGTTTTTCCGAAGCTGGACAAGGCAATTGTTCTACCATTGGCTGGCCATTGTGGGGCTGTATATTCTGGTCATCATAACCCGGTCGTCGATTATTGATCCCGGGCTGCTGTTCCGGCTGTGGTTCCTGTTTCTGAGTCTGGTATCCATTCTATTTGGCTTCCTTTTTTTGTTCCGAATCCGGAAAGCGCTGGCCCTGACCGGCTTCATCAAACAGGTATCTATTCTGTACATAATACTGAACGTACTGGCCGTATTCTGCAACGTATTCGGACGGCTCAGTCTGGCCAAAATTTTTAGTACGGCGGCTATTTTCGGCTTGACCCAGGCTGTTGGTTTGTTCATCCTCGTGCAAGTCATCAATGAGGCATTTGCGCTTCAGGTTGTCAGCGGTCGGTTGTCGAAAGGCGTTGCTTCACGCATCAATTATGAGAAAATTAAGGTTGGTCTGCACGCCTTTCTGAGCTTCGTTTCCCTAGTTGCCTGGGTTATTATTTTCACGAATAACCTGTATATCTATAACGCCATTTACGGCCGTATCGAGCATTTCCTGGTTACTGAACGCAGTGTGGGCAGCACCACATTTACCTGGGCCAATATTATCATGTTCGCGATTGTGCTGTATATCTCCAGCACGATGCGAAAATACATCGGGTACTTTTTCGGCGAAACCGAAGACGAAGTGGGCGGATCGGTCAGTCGTTCTGACTCTCGACTGGTCATTATTCGGCTTGTTATTCTGGTCGGTGGGGTATTTCTGGCGGTAGTAGCCTCCGGGATTGGACTAGATAAGGTGACGGTTATGGTCGGGGCGCTGGGCGTAGGTATTGGTCTGGGCCTCCAGAACATTGTCAATAATTTCGTTTCCGGTATTATTCTGATCTTCGACAAGCCTTTCCAGATTGGCGATTTTATTGAAATTGCGAATAAGAAAGGTCGTGTTAAAACGATTGGTATTCGCTCCAGTCGACTACTGACAACGGAAGGATCGGAAGTGATCATTCCCAACGGCGATCTATTGTCTGGACAGGTCATCAACTGGACCATCAATCATAAAGCAAAACGCATTGAGCTAACCCTCAAAGCCAACGCCGAACATGATCTGCACACGCTTGAGCCACTTATTAAGGAAGAGATCATGAAGCAGCCCAACGCGGTAAAACGCATTGCGCCCGAAATTTTCCTATCGACCATTACCAGCGATGCCATTGAGCTGAAAGTAAGGGTCTGGATCAACTCGGTGAATAAGGAAGACCAATTCAGAAGCCAGGTGCTGCTGAGTATCTACCAGCGATTTAAGGAAAATGGCATCAAGATGATGTAAAAAGAGCGAGCCTAAGTCTTTTACTGGCTTAGGCTCGCTACAAATGCGGCATACACATCGGTTGCTACATCGACGTCTATTCGTTTGTGCGGGTTGGTAAATCCGGCAACGATCGTAACATTCGACTTGGCGACACCAAGCTGTTTCGCCAGAAATTCAACCAGGTAAGCGTTTGCTTTACCATCCTGCGCCGGAGCCCGAATTTTGGCGTTGAGCTGACCGGCCGCACCGTAAAACAGCTGGTCAACTTTGCTACCGGGCTTCACCTTTAGGTGGATCGTCATAGCCTGAATCCGTGATGGGCTGGTTTAATTGAGTTGCCCGGCCAGCACGGCAATACCTTCCGCAAAGCTATGCGGGTTGTAACCCAGTACCGTTTGCGCTTTGTCCAGAATGAAGCCGGTACGCGGAGGGCGCCGGGCCACTTGCGTAAAGGTCGATGCATCGGCCTGAGCAATCAGCGATTTGTCAAGACCGAAATAATCGGCCGTTTGAATGGCCATCTCGTACGGCGTCAGCACTTCTTTACCCGAGATATTAAAGATGCCTTCTGCTTCCTGATCGGCAATTAGGTAGCAACCCATAGCCAGATCTTCGGCCAGTGTTGGACTGCGCCATTGATCGGTGACGACCTTGATATTTTTGCCGTCTTCCAGCGATTTTTTTACCCACAAAATAATGTTGCTGCGGCTCATGTCATGGGCGATGCCATAGACCAGCACCGTCCGGGCAATGGCCCACCGCAGAGTAGCGTGCCGAACGACCGATTCGCCCGCCTGCTTGCTCCAGCCATAAAAACTGATGGGGTTGGCTTCAGCCGTTTCGTCGTAAGGTCCGGCGGTTCCATCAAAAATGAAATCGGTCGATACGTGTAGCAGAAAGGCATTACTCGCCTGGCACGCTTCGACAATGTATTCGACGGCATGCACATTCTGCGCCCAGCAGGCATCTTTCTGCACTTCACACTTATCCACATCGGTCATGGCTGCCCCGTGGATAACGACATCCGGCTGCACCTCACCGATTACATCAAGCACCTGCTGGCGGTCCGTAATATCCATCGACCGATACGTGTAGCCATCCGAAAAGGGTAGCCGGTTTTCGCCCCGCGCCGTAGCGACTAGTTCGACGTTTGGTTGCTGCGCGAGCAAGCCAACCAGTTTCTGGCCCAGCAGCCCATTGGCCCCGGTGAGAAGAATTTTTTTCATATTTCGTTTATATGTAGCGATGCAACCCTTTGCGTCTCACTCGCGTCAGCCAAAGCCATCCGGGTTATGAGACGCAAAGAGTTGCGTCCCTACATGTATTTATATCCGTACTGTTTCGTAATTTTCTTTTTCCTTACCCAATCGCCGGTCATGGTCATGCGCACGTTTTTCTCGGGCCGGTCCATTTCGTTACGGGGTTGTCTGGCAATACTGTCGACAATAGCCAGGCCATCAATGACCTCGCCAAAAACGGTGTAATTTCCATCGAGATGGGGCGCACCACCGAGCGTTTTGTACACCTGTTTCTGCTCTTCAGTCGGCACGTGTCCTTTCATGGTTTGAATACGGTCGATCTGTTTCTGTAAGCCGGCATCATCCCAAACGCGGCCCTGCACGATATAAAACTGGCATCCACTCGACGCTTTTTCGGGATTATTATCCCGGGCAGCCGACAAGGCCCCCTTCTTATGAAAGAGGGCCGGGACCAACTCCGCCGGTATCTTATATCCCACGTCGCCATTGCCCAAGGGCTGGTCATCCTGCGCCCTCCGTGAATTGGGATCACCCCCCTGAATCATGAACAGCGGAATGATGCGGTGAAACAACAGGCTGTCATAGAACTTCTGATTGACGAGTTTGATAAAGTTCTCCTTGTGCTTCGGCGTCTGGTCATACAGCACGAGCCGCATGGTTCCATACGATGTATTGAGCGAAACAAGGTAGTCCTTTTTCCGGCGGTTTTGAGCCATCGAAAAAACGGGAATCAGTAATAAGATAAGGACAAGTTTACACATACGTTTTTGTTATGCTGACCGGGCCGCCGGTGCGGAAGGAAGCATGATTCACATTACAGATTTACGCGCTTCTGAAAAGCGTCTTTCAATCGCTGGTCGTGGGTAACAACAATCAGGCTGGCCCCAATTTGCTCCGACTGCTGGCGCAGCAGTGCAACAACACGACTGGTATTTTCGTCGTCAAGGCTGGACGTGGGTTCATCGGCCAGAATAACATCCGGCTGGTTCATCACGGCGCGGGCAATGCTAACCCGTTGCTGCTCGCCCTGGCTGAGCTGGTTTGTTTTTTTTGCCAGATGATCGGCAAAGCCCAGTTGTCCGGCCAGCTCCCGTGCCCGGATTTTATCCTGCGGCTTATTGGCTAAATAATTCGCCATCAGCAGGTTGTCCAGTACCGACAATGAACTGACGAAGTGAGGTTTCTGATAAACGATTCCCAGGTGCTTGGCGCGGAAAGCCGCCGTTTCGGCCGCACTGAGCTTGGTCAGGTCCGTTTGGTCAATAATGACCGATCCACTCTTTGGCTTAAGTAATAAGGCCAGCAAATGCAGGAACGTTGTTTTTCCGGTACCGGACTGCCCCAGAATCAGAAAAGCTTCTCGATTGGCACAGTGAACATCGGGAAACGTAAACTGCTTCGCAGGGCTATAGTCAAACGTGAGTTGATGGGTTGCCAGCATTGGATTTGAGCAAGTACCGACAAAAATAGGCAAAAGTTGTAATTTTGACGGTGTCCTGTGGTATCAGGTTTGAGACACCGGCACTGCCTACCAATCCTTACTTATTTTACCTGTCTTGAAACGCATCGCTCTGTTTGCCTCCGGTTCCGGCTCCAACGCCGAGAAAATTGCTGAATACGTTGCCGATAGTACCGACGTAAAGATCACGCTCATGCTGTCGAATAATCCCAAAGCGGGGGTAATCGAGCGCGCCCGACGACTACATATTCCGGTACTGCTTTTTGACCGGACCACCTTTTACAACACCAGCCAGATCACCGAAATCCTGCTCAATCAGAACGTTGATCTGATCGTTCTGGCCGGTTTTATGTGGCTGATGCCCGCCGATCTGGTAAAGGCCTTTCCGAACCGGATCGTTAATATTCACCCGGCTTTATTGCCTAAATTTGGTGGTAAGGGCATGTACGGGCATTTCGTTCACGAAGCCGTTGCAGCAGCTGGCGAAACAGAATCCGGCATTACGATCCATTACGTAAATGAGCATTACGACGAAGGACAGATCATTTTCCAGGCTACCTGTCCGGTTGCTCCATCGGATACGCCCGACGCTATTGCCCGTAACGTGCAGGCCCTGGAGCACAGGCACTATCCACGCGTTGTAGCCGAGGTTTTAAGCACACTCCCCTCCGAAAAACCATGAGAAAACTATCCGTGGCGGTACTCCTTCTGGGTTTGACCGGCTGCTTTCAGCCAATGGTATACCTGCAGAATAAACCCAGCTACCCGGTGGATGTATTTTACGAAAATCAGCGGCCCGAGCGTCCGTTTGACCCGTTGCAGGATCTGGAAGTAAAGGGAGAAGTTCCTTTGTCTGATCGCCAGTCAGCGAACCGCCGGATGCTCAGCCGGGGCAACGACATGCAACAGAAAGAACTCATGCTGTCCCGCCTGACAATACAGGCCAAAAAGCTCGGTGCCGACGCGTTGGTCGCGGTGCGTTATACCTATTACACATCCACAACCGATAACGGGTATATCATGACCGGGCTGGCCGTGCGGTATAAACAGGAGCACTGATTGACTGTAATTGTTTTTAACCGCGCTAGTGATCTGATGAAGCCACTATGAGTTTCGCTCCAACTTTCGTTGGTTAAACTTCTCGCAAACTCAGCTGCTTATGCAATCATGAGATGTTGATTCCTGAGATGGCAACTTGAGACTGTTATGTATACCTGGTGTTGACCATCTATCAACTAGTGTCGCTAGCTTATAAAACGGGCGTTAAAAGGAACTGCGTATATGACATTTCTAAATCTCTCTACTTCTGAAAGCCGTTCATCATCCTGGCCACCGCGTTAACAGACAGGTCAAACTTATATTCGATGTTTTGGGTTACCGCCCTAGTATTTTTGTAGCCTTAAAACTAGTCGTTAGACTGGACCAAACAGAAGGGTGGAAATGACCGTCCTGCTCCACGATCGAATACTGTAAACCCGCTTGCTTGGCGTGGTCAAAAAGCCGGTTGTAATCAATATTGCCTCTGCCTACCTCCGTATTGGCCGTACGATCCTGCTTATCCATATCCTTGACATGCCAGATGGGAAAGCGGCCCGGATATTTCTGGATGTAGCTTAATGGATCCACTTTCATTCGGGCAAACCAATACAACTCCATCTCCATGATCATCAGCTTAGGATCAATCTGTTTCAGAAACAAGTCATAAGGCACCACACCTTCGAAGGTCTCAAAATCATACCCATGGTTATGATAGCCAAATTGAATGCCATGTTTCTGGCATAACTCGCCTAACCGGGTATACTCGTCCACCGCTCGCTTGGTGGTTTCCAGACTAGTGAGCTCATTATACGGGACAACCATGTATTTGAGCCCTACGGCAGCGGCCTCGGTAATGGAGTTCTCTGCTGTTTTGCCCAAATTGAAATGAGAGGCAAACAGCGTCATGCCCAGGTCATGGGCTATTTTAGTAAACTCAGCAGGTTTCAAACCAAAATAAATGCCCTTGTCACCCTGATAGGATTCCAGCAGCGTATAGCCAATAGCCGCCAGTTGCTTGAGCGTGCCCACGGGGTCCTGATTCATCCATTCCCGAACGGTATACAGCTGAATACCAATGGGATACTTATCCTTTGCCTGAGAAGTCGCAGCAGGAAGACCGGTAGCCAGCGCCCCGGCGGCCAGGAGAAAATGTCGACGTGAAAACATGCGGTAACGCACCGGAGTAGGGTGCTGATGGGATAAAGCCCGTCAGCACCCTACTCCTACCCGGAAACAGATGCAAACACGCGTAGGCAATCATCCTGAAGTAGCGTTTCGTCTCGGAACTTACCAAAATGCGCTTTACCTTTGCGCCATGAAATCCACGTTGGCACTTTTCCTGGGCATCATCATGCTACTGGGTAGTCTGTTCCCGCAGACCGACGTGGAAGAAGTCTATAAAATCCCCGGCCTGATTGTCCATTATCAGCTTCACAAGAAATCAGCGGGGAGCGATTTCGATTTCTGGCAGTTTCTCGACATGCATTACGATGCGTCCTCGAAACACGCCAAACTACCTCATAAAGGCGTAAAGATTCCGCTCTACAATCACCTCTCGGCCGGTTTCGTCTTTACTTTGTCTCCCTTCCAGCCCCAGGCAGTACCCACCGAATTGGTGACGCTGATTCCCTGGCCACAGGTTCATTTTTCCTATGAGAACCTGTACGCGTACCAGAATCCTTCGTTCTTCTTTCAACCTCCGCAGGTAGCATAGCTCCGTTTTTGTGGTCTTGGCCCGTTGGCTGAGCATGTGCGTTTGCCCATGTCTTCGGCTCACTGGCTCTTGTTTCTCAACGAGTCTATACTATCATGCTGCATAAAATCATTCAGTTCTCTGTCCAGAACAAACTGGCCATTGGTTTATTCATGCTCGGTTGGGTCGTGTACGGCACCTATCAGGTTAGCCAGTTACCCATCGATGCCGTACCCGATATTACCAACAATCAGGTTCAGGTGATCACTACGGCCCCTTCGTTGGGGGCTGAAGATGTAGAACGACTGATCACCTTTCCCATTGAGCAGGCCATCAGCAACATACCGGGCCTGAAAGAAAGCCGGAGCCTGTCGCGCTTTGGCTTATCGCTGATCACGATCGTCTTTGAGGATGGCTCGGATGTGTATTGGGCCCGCCAGCAGGTTACCGAGCGGCTGGGCCAGGTCGACATTGCTGGCAATGCCAGCAAGCCTGAACTGGCGCCCGTCACCACGGGCCTGGGGGAAATCTACCAGTACGTCGTCAAGCCCAAAAAAGGGTTTGAACATACCTATTCATTAGCCGATTTACGCACCACCCAGGACTGGCTGGTGCGTCGTCAATTACTGGGCACACCGGGTGTGGCCGATGTCGCCACCTTTGGCGGTTCACTAAAGCAGTACGAAGTAGCGGTTAATCCGGCCCGGTTAAAATCACTCGGACTCACCATCAGTGATGTCTTTACGGCCTTGAGCCGTAACAATCAAAATACGGGTGGAGCCTACATTGAAAAAGGGCCGTCGGTGTTATACATCCGTAGTGTTGGACTGGCCAAAACGGGCGTCGATATTGGCCAGATCGTTGTCAAAAACACGACGGACGGAACCCCCGTCCTGATTTCGCAGGTGGCCGACGTCCGGCTGGGGTCTGCCATTCGGTACGGAGCGCTCACGATGGCGGGGCAGGGCGAACTGACGGGTGGTATCGTGATGATGCTCAAGGGGGGTAATTCCTCGGAAGTCATTAAGCGGGTAAAAGATCGTATCCAGGCCATTCAAAAAACCCTGCCCCTGGGCCTGGAAATCGAGCCGTTTTTAGATCGGACCAAAATGGTCAATAATGCCATTGGGACCGTCGAGCATAACTTACTGGAAGGCGCCCTGATTGTGGTGCTCGTTCTAGTTCTGTTTCTGGGCAACTGGCGGGCGGGGTTATTGGTCGCTTCGGTCATCCCCTTGTCCATGTTGTTTGCCATTACTCTAATGAACTGGTTTGGTGTTTCCGGCAACCTGATGAGTCTGGGTGCGCTGGACTTCGGTTTGATTGTCGATGGGGCCGTCATCATCGTAGAGGCCATTCTGCACCACCTGCATTCGTCTAAAAAGTATGCCGTCATCAACCAGCTCTCGCAGGCCGACATGGATGAAGAGGTTACCGATTCGGCTTCCCGAATGATGAATGCGGCTGTGTTTGGTCAAATTATCATCCTGATCGTTTACCTGCCAATTTTATCGCTGTCCGGCATTGAAGGGAAGATGTTCAAGCCCATGGCCCAAACCGTCGCCTTCGCCATTCTGGGGGCGTTTATTCTGTCGATTACGTATGTGCCTATGATCAGTGCCCTCCTGATCAGCAAACAGATCAATCACGTACCCACGTTGTCGGACCGGGTGATGGGCCGGATCGAGCATGGATACCAGACGCTGTTGATCAAGGCCTTGCGCATTCGGGTGATCATCGTAGGGTCGGCGTTTGCGCTGCTGGCCGTGGCGGTGCTGTTGTTTACCCGGATGGGCGGGGAGTTTATTCCGCAATTGGAAGAAGGTGATTTTGCGGTCGAAACCCGTCTGCTGGTTGGCACCAACCTCAGCACGACCATCGATGCGATTAGCCGGATCTCCGAGCGCCTGAAAGCGACGTATCCGGAAGTTGAAAAAATTGTGGCCCGGATCGGGAGTGCCGAAATTCCCACCGATCCTATGCCTATTGAAGGGGGCGATATGATCGTCGTGCTAAAGGATAAATCCCAATGGACCAGCGCCCATTCGTTTCCTGAACTGGCCAGTAAAATGGCCGCCACCACCCAGGAGATTATGCCGGGGGTAACGACGGGTTTCCAATTTCCCGTTCAGATGCGGTTCAATGAACTGATGACGGGGGCTAAACAGGATGTGGTCTGCAAAATTTACGGCGAAGATCTGACCAAGCTGGCCGCTTACGCGGAAAAACTGGGTGCCCTGAGCAAAACCGTTTCCGGTACGGCCGACTGGTACATTGAGAAAGTAACGGGTATGCCCCAGATCGTTATTGACTTCAACCGGCGCGAGATCGCCCGGTACGGTCTTTCCATCGAAGACATCAACCGAACCATCAATGCTGCCTTCGCGGGGGCCTCGGCGGGTCAAATCTACGAAGGGGAGAAACGGTTCGATCTGGTGGTGCGGGTCGGTACAGAAGGTCGCAAAAACATGACGGATGTGCAGAATCTACCCATCTCCACGGCTACTGGTGTGCAGATACCCCTTTATCAGGTAGCATCAATCCGGGAAATCGAAGGGCCTAACCAGATTCAACGGGAAAATACCCGCCGACGAATTATTGTGGGGTTCAACGTTCGGGGGCGGGATGTGCAGTCCATCGTAGACGAGTTACAACGTAAAGTGGCAGTTGGCATGACGTTTGAACCCGGTTACACCCTGACCTATGGCGGGACCTTTGAGAATTTACAGCAAGCGAAAGCCCGATTGAGCATCGCCGTTCCGGTAGCCCTGCTCCTTATTTTCGGTCTGCTCTATTTTACCTTTTCCTCATTTAAAGAAGGCGCACTGATCTTTACGGCCATCCCTTTGTCGGCCATCGGGGGCATATTCGCGCTGGCCCTGCGGGATATGCCTTTTAGTATTTCCGCTGGCGTGGGTTTTATCGCGCTCTTCGGCGTAGCCGTACTGAATGGAATTGTGCTGATTTCTGAATTTAACCGACTCAAAGGGGAAGGTCTGATCAGCAATCCGGTTCAACTGGTGCTGACCGGCACGCGCAATCGGTTGCGGCCGGTTCTGATGACCGCAGCAGTAGCTTCCCTGGGCTTTCTGCCAATGGCCCTCAGCGACGGCGCTGGTGCGGAAGTACAACGCCCGCTGGCCACCGTCGTCATTGGCGGTCTGCTGACGGCCACATTACTTACCTTATTTGTCTTACCCGCTTTGTATTTGCTGGTAGAGGGCAAGCCCAAACGAGTGGCTAGGTCTTCGGTGATGGCAGGGCTTCTGGTCGCACTACTCATCAACGGGGGCCAGGTACGGGCGCAGACTAACCCGATTACCCTGACCAGCGCGCTGGATTTGGCGCTGGCTAAAAACGGACAGGTACAGAGTGCCCGCCTGAGCGAACAGATCGGCCAGCGACTACAGGGCAGTGCGGTAGATATCGCCAAAACGATATTTAGTGCGGATGTGGGCAAGTTCAATAGCGTGAGTAATGACACCCGCTTGGGGGTAAGTCAGACCCTTAGTTTTCCATCGGTCTACACCAACCAGCGTAAACAGTTGGAAGCCAATTACCGGGCCACGCAGGCGCAACGCCAGCTGACCGAAGCCGACACGCGGGCGCTGGTACGGCAAGCCTATTTTGAGTATGCCGTGCTCATTGAGCGCAACCAGTTGCTGATCTACGCCGATAGTTTATTTCGGCTGTTCGAAGCCAAGTCACGGGCCCGGTTTGCGAAAGGAGCCGCCAACGTACTGGAAAAAACGGCCGCCGAATCACAGCGGCAGCAGATCGCCAATCAGTTGACCATGCTGACGGTTGATATCCGTATCGTGCTCAACGAGTTCAACCGACTCCTTCAGGACGACCGGTCCTATGTCCCCGTGGTGGGTAAGTCCCGAATCGATGCCCCCCTGATCCGGCCCGACTCCTTGCCAACGGAGCTACCGATTCTGGAGTTAGCCAGACAACAGCAGCGATCCGCCCAGTTCCGGTATCAGACCGAGAAAGCCCGGTTACTGCCCGATTTTATCGTGGGCTATAACAACCAGAGCTTTGTGGGCACCCAACTGGTTGATGGCGCCGAGCAAACCTACACCAGCCGTAGCCGATTTAGCTACCTCAGCGCGGGTGTAGCCGTTCCCCTGTTTTTCAAAGCGCAATCGGCCCGTATTTCGGCGGCCAGACTGGACTGGGAGCGTAGCGGGCGACAGTCAGCGTACGTTCAGCGCCAGCTCGGAACCGAGCAGTTAAATGCGGTTCAACAGGTTCAGAAATTTGGCCAGAGCCTGGCCTATTACCAGACGCAGGGCCTGACCAATGCCAATGTTATTATTGCCACGGCTGATCAGCAATTTCAGGGTGGTGAGATCGACTACCTGCAATGGGTCATCCTGGTGAATCAGGCCATCAGCATCCGAAACGAATACGTCAACACATTGAGCAATTACAATCAGGCGGTTATCTACTACCTGAAGTTGAATAACCTATAAAGCATCCATGAAGCAACTCATCATCAGCAGTCTATGCCTGTTTATATTGGCATCCTGCGGAAAAAATAGCCCAACCGAAACCACCCAAACCCCACCTAAAGCGGACTCATCATCCCGGCAAGGGGTTTCCTTTACGAGCCAACAACGGCAGAACGTCGGCATCGAAGTGGGCCATCCCGAACGGCAGACGGTCAGCGGGGTGTTAACGCTCCAGGGGACTGTCTCCATTCCCCCTCAGGGCATGGTTAGTGTCAGCTTTCCCCTGGGGGGCTACCTTAAATCAACGGATATGCTGGCGGGCATGGTCGTCAGAAAAGGACAGGTGCTGGCCCAGTTAGAAGACATGCAGTACATCCAGCTTCAGCAGGATTATCTGACGGCTAAAGAACGCTTTTTGTTAGCCGTCAGCGAAAACAATCGCCAGCGCGACCTCAATGCCACGAAAGCGAGTAGTGATAAGGTGTACCAGCAGGCCAAAGCGGAGATGGAAAGCCAGCGCATATTGATGAATGCGCTGGGGCAGAAGCTGGACCTGATTGGTATCAGCCCAACCAAACTACAAGCCGATAATATCTCCCGAAGCATCGTGATTCGCTCCCCCATTAACGGCGTGGTCGCCAAAGTCAACACGAATGTGGGCAAATACACCGCCCCGACGGACATCCTGTTTGAACTGGTCGATCTGCGGGATATTCATCTGGTGCTGAATGTTTTTGAGAAAGATCTGGCGAAACTTTCGGTGGGGCAGCACCTGGTGGCGTACACCAACGGAGAGCCTACCCGTCGATTCAGCGGTGAAATCATCCTGATCAACAAGAACCTGAATCAGGATCGTATGGCCGAAGTGCAGTGTCATTTTAAGGACTACAGCGTCTCGCTGGTGCCGGGAACCTTTATGAATGCAGATATCTCGGTGTCCGCTAAACAGGCATTGACCGTACCGGAAGGGGCCATTGTCCGGTGGGAAAACAAATCATACGTGTTTGCCGATCAGGGAAACGGTCGCTTTACTATGGTTGAAGTAGTAACCGGCTTACTTAATCAGGGTAAACAACAAATAGAGGGGCATGGCATTACCGACCAGACCAAACTGGTCCTGAAAAATGCCTATGCCTTGTTGATGAAAATCAAAAATGCAGAAACGGAAGGCTAGGCGGACTACTCCACTAGGGGTGCTCATCAGCCCGATTTTCAGGCCTATTTCTTACCTTATATCCATTTGTATTTTATAATGATACCCTTTCTTTCCATTGCCACGTACGCTCTGTTACCCGCCCTGGCACTCACGCTGAGCGGCATATGGGCCACGTATTACCAGTTAAGCCGGAAAGCCAAAAGTGCTATTTTGCACTTTGCCGCCGGGGTTATTTTCTCCGTAGTGGCGGTTGAGATCTTACCGCAGGTGGTTGCGTATCATAATTATGCATTGACCACAGTTGGGTTTGGTGGCGCTATTGTGCTCATGCTGCTGATCCGGCAAGTGACGGAAGGAGACCACAAGCCAACCACAACTGAGTCGAGCAGGGCCATTCCGGTTACGTTTTTAGTCCTGCTCGCCATCGATGTGATCGTGGATGGCCTGTTACTGGGGGTAGGTTTTGCCGCTGGCGCCAAAGAAGGGAAGTTGCTGGCCTACGCACTGGGGATTGAAAGTATTTCGCTGGGACTGGCCACGGCCACCACCCTAGGAAGCGCCGGTTTATCGCGGGGCCGGAGCATTAGCCTCCTGGGCGGCATCGCTCTGGTGTTTATGATTAGCGCCGTTGGCGGGGCTACGCTGTTACACAACCTATCGCCTACAGGTCTGGACCTGGTACTTTCCTTTGGCCTGGCCGCCCTGTTATTTCTAGTGACGGAAGAACTGTTGCAGGAAGCCCACCTGGCCAGTGAACCCGCCTGGCTGACGGCTACTTTTTACTTAGGGTTCCTGCTTTTCCTATTATTAGGTATGCTCGCTTGACGAACAAGCTATATTATGGAAATAGTACTATCCATTGTTTATGTTCTAGCCACAGTTGAGCGTCATTGATAAAAATAATTGTCTCAAATAACCCTCTACTAGATGAACTATCAGATCTAATCAGTCGTCAAACCTGTTCAGGAGTTATTAGCCCCCAACTCATGAACATCCATATTCGCCCAGAAACCCTAGAAGAATATTCAGCGGTTTCAAACTTAATCCAGGAAGCCTATCGCTCAGTAGAGTATAGTAACAAGAAAGAACACTTAATGGTCGAGCGACTGCGTAATTCCACTTCGTTTATTCACCAGCTGTCTCTAGTAGCCCAAGCGGATACCGACGAGTTGGTAGGTCATATTTTGTTCACCAAACTTCACATTCAGAACGGTCATCAACGCTTCCCAGGATTGGCTTTAGCTCCTCTATCTATACTCCCCGCCTTTCAGCAGCAAGGCATCGGCAGTGAATTGATTAGGGCCGGCCACCGCATTGCCAATGCCTTAGGCTATCCATACTGTGTAGTGTTGGGTCATGCCAGCTACTATACTAAGTTTGGCTACCAACGACTCAGTAACTATCCCATTGAGCTGCCGATTCAGGTAGCTGACGAAAACAAAATGATCATTGAGTTGACAGAAGACGGGTTAAAAGGCGTCCAGGGGACGATTGTTTATGCGAACGAGTTTTTTAGCGAGCTGTAGTGCTCTTATGACCATCTGAACTGACCAAAGCTAATGACAAGTAAGCCATTCTCACGAAAATGCTCCCATATGAGACAATAGAGCCTTTGTATATCTGCTCTATAAATGGGGCGTTTTCTGAGATTGATAAAGTTTTACTGACAATTCATCGTTAACACTTGACCTGCTTACTTTTGAGTAAAGACCAATTACCCCTAACTCATTAGGTATTTCCCCCGGTTGGGTAAAATCAGGGTAAGTCATAACGAGACGATGGATAGGTTTGACTCATTCAACAAAATGACTCAAACCTATGCGGCTCTTGTACTTGGCCATCGTTTCACTGCTATCGTTTGTCCCATTGCGAGCGCAACCAGCTTCCGATACCACGCTATCCGTCACTGGCTCGAGCCGAGTGCGGGTGGTGCTGACCGATACGAAACAGAAACCCTTGTTTGGGGCCACGGTGCGGTTTCGGGCCTGGTCAGACTCGACCCGCCAGCTCGCTACCATCACCGACACAGCGGGTATCGCCCAGTTGATGCTACGGTCGGATACCCCCTACGAACTGAGTATTACGGCGCTGGGTAAAAAGCCAATTACACAGGGAATCCGGCTGATGAAAGCCCAGTCTACCTTCCGGTTCACCCTCGACGTCGATGCCAAAACCCTGGCGTCCGTAACCGTTACGGCGCGCAAAGCCATCATGCACCAGGAAGACGACAAGACCATCGTTAATCCCGAACTACTCGCCAACAGCAGCACTAATGCCTTTGAATTGCTCACAAAAACACCCGGCCTGTTTCTGGATCAGGATGGTAACGTGTACCTGACCAGCGCAGTACCCGCCACGATTTACATCAATGGCCGGGAGCAGCGGATGAGTGCCGAAGACGTGGCTACACTGCTGCGAAGCCTGCCACCGAATAGTGTTGAGCGAATCGAAATCATGCGCACACCGTCGGCCCGTTATGATGCATCGAGTGCCGGGGGCGCGGTGAATATTGTTCTTAAGAAAGGTATCAAACTGGGTCGGACGGGCAGCGTGACGGCCACGATGAATCAGGGCCGATTGGGCAACCAGAGCGTCGGGTTTAGTCTGAACGATGGTACGGGCAACCGATCCAGCTACCTCAACCTGAACTACAGTCGGCGCGATAACTATGACCAGCTTACCGGGTCACGCCAGTTGCCCGGCAACCAGCTTATCCGTCAGGAAGGGTACACCCGCACACCGGGTGACGCATTCTTTGCCGGCTATGGCCTGAGCTATCAGCTGAACCAGCGCTGGGAAGTAAACCTCGACGGGCGGGTGAATTATGGGTCTACCAACACGTCCGCCGATAACAGTACCCAGATTCAGTCAACTGAAAGTAACCAGCTGCTGGTCGACAACCTCAATACAGTTCAGTCTATCGGGCGGAACGGGTCCCTGACGCAGGGGCTGTCCAGCCGCTACAAACTCGATTCGCTGGGGTCGGAACTCACCGCCGATCTGTCGTACAGCTACCTGGGGGCGCGCACGAATCAGGATTACCAGACGGCGTTCATCCGCCCGGCTGGCACCGCACTTCTGGGCGAAGGCACCCTGCTGACCGGACGGCAACTGGCCACCGCCAAGCTCGACTGGGTCCAGAAGCTCCCGCATAAACTCACGCTCGAAGCGGGCCTGAAAACCAGCAACCAATGGTTCACCAGCCAAACCGATTACGTAACGATCCGACAGACAATTCGCCAGCCTGATCTGTCCCGGACAAACACCTTCGACTACACCGACGGTATCTACAGCGGCTACGTGCAGGCTGCCAAAACGTTCGGCAAGTTCACCCTAAAATCAGGGCTACGGCTCGAACACACGACCATGAACGGTCATCAGCGCGTACCAACCGACACCACCTTCCGGGTACGGCGCACCGATCTGTTCCCCTACCTGTACCTGAGTCGGCCTGTGGTATCCATCGCTAACTTCCCCGTTCAGGCATCGTTCATCTATCGGCGGTCCATCACCCGGCCAAACTACGATCAGCTAGATCCCGCGATCCGGTACGTCGATCAGTATCTGTACGATACGGGTAACCCGGCCTTACAACCTCAGTTTACCCAAAACGTAGAGGTCAACCTGAGTGTCGCGAACCTGCCGATTCTGGCCATCGGGCAAAACCATACGCAGCAGCTTTTTTCCAGTGTGCTGTACCAGAACCCCGCCAACGCCAGCGTCGCCTACCGAACAACAGACAACCTCGGTCGAAACAAGGAAACCTATTTTCGTATGTTACTCGGTATTCCGCCCGGCGGTCGCTACTTCTTTGCCGTGATTGGTCAGTACAACCATAATCAGTACGTCGGGCAGTATGAAGGGCAACCCCTTACGTTCAGCCGGGGGTCGTGGACGCTGCTGACTTACCATCAGCTTGACCTAGACAGCCGCTCCACGCTCCAGGTCAATGGCTTCTGGTCGATTCGTGGGCAGCGGCAGTTTTATGAACTCGGCAATTTTGGCACGGTCGACATGAGCGTCAACCGGAAGTTTCTCAACAGCCGACTGATCGTTACCCTCTCGCTCTCGGATATGCTTTACACCAACCGGAATACGTTTGTGCTAAATCAGGGCAGCGTTACGGCCGACGGGTCGCGCCGGGGCGATACACGGCGCGTCGGGTTCAGCGTACGATACAACCTTGGCGTGAAGAAACAGCGGGATGAAAGCCCAAACCCGTTTACTTTTGACGGTCTCAATCAAGCCAAATGATGATAAACAGTCAGCAACCGTTTCGCAAACCCACCCGCTCCGACTGGGTTCTGATCGGCGTTCTCTGGGTCATGGCCTTCCCGTTTATGGTGGCGGGCAACTGGGAGCGTCCGTGGTGGTTTATTCTATCCGGCTGGGTGTTGAACGTGGTCACGCATACCGGTCCTGTGCTGGTCATCGTCTACGTCCTGTTTCCGGCTTTCCTGTTCACTCGGCGGTACGGGCTGTTGTTTCTGTCAATGCTGGCGGTACTTGCCTTCTTCGGCCTGGTCGATCAGCTACTGATCTGGCAGCGGTATCATGCCAGCCAGCCTTTCCGCTGGTTCAACGTGCTGTACAGTTTCATCGATGTAGCCACGCAGGCGGGGGTGCTGGCTGCGGTACTCACGGGCAAGCATTTCTTTGAAACCCAGCAACGGCTAATTCGGGTGGAGAAAGAACGTACCGAAGCCGAGTTGCGCCACCTCAAAGCGCAGATCGACCCGCACTTTCTGTTCAACAATCTGAACGTACTGGGTGCCCTCATCGAGCGCAGCCCCGAACAGGCAAGTGCGTACCTGCACCGATTTTCAGCCTTGTACCGCTACCTGATTCGCAACAAGGAGGAAGATGTAGTACCGCTGGCTGACGAACTCGCTTTCCTGAACGACTATAGCTATCTGATTCGCCAACGCTTTGGTCGGGCGTACGAAATCGTGACAACGGTACAAGTTCCGGATACGTTGGCGGTGCTGGTGCTGCCGGGCAGTTTACAGACGCTGGTCGAGAACGCCGTCAAGCACAACCAGGGCAGCGAAGCCGATCCATTGCTCATCGAGTTGACGATCACCGACAAAACCGCCGTAGTGCGAAACGATCGACGCCCGAAACTGACGCCCGTCGACTCGACGGGTACCGGACTAAAGAATGTACAGGCTCGGTACGCGCTACTCTCCGACAAGACCGTACGGGTGCAGTCGACTACAACTGAATTCGTCGTCAGCCTGCCCATTCTACGCCCCGTTACCATCGACTCGCCGAACCCGTTCCTCATTCATCCCTAGTTCTCTCACACGTGACCATTGTTTTACTCGAAGACGAAGCCATCGCATCCCGTCGACTCGCCGAGTTACTGACGCGTCTGCTGCCCGATGCCCACATCCTGACCAGCCTACCCAGCGTTCAGGAAGCCACGAACTGGCTTGCGACGAACCCCGCCCCTGACCTGCTTTTCTCGGATATCGAATTGCTGGACGGGAATGTATTCGCGCTTTTCGACCGGGTCCAGATAAGCTGCCCCGTCATCTTCACGACGGCCTACGACCAGTTTTTGCTGCGCGCCTTTCAGGGCAACGGGATTGCTTATCTGCTGAAGCCGTTCACCGAACAGCAGGTACGGCAGGCGCTGAACAAATACACGCTGCTGAGGCCATCACCAACCCCGGCCGCGCCGACGCTCACCGACACCGTTCTGAATCAACTGCGCGACGCACTCCGGCCTGCCCAGGTCAGCTACCGACAGCGCTTCGCCGTCAAATTCCGCCAGGGAATTCACCTGCTCGACACGAACGACATTACGTACCTTCAGGCGGATGAGGGGGTGATTTTTGCGTTCGACGTCAAGGGACAGAAATACCCTCTGAACGGTAGCCTGAACGACCTGGAGGAACAACTCGACCCCGCCCGTTTTTTCCGGATCAACCGGTCGGAATTAGTCCATATTCGGTACATCGAGCGACTGGAATCGTACTTCAACGACCGGCTGGCGGTATGGGTTACCGGCAGAACCGAGCCGCTCATCGTCAGCACGGCCCGCACCCCCGACCTGCGCCGATGGATCGAAGGATAACTTGGCCCCTCTTCCTGCTGTAGATGGAGATAATTATAGTCTATGAATAGGGGGCGCTTATTCTCACAAACCGCTCCCACATTAGACGAATAGCATTTATGTATCTGCTCTATAAATAGGCGTTTCATCTGACTCCTTTTTCGCATCTTACCAAAGAAAGTATCAAAAGGGGAGGAATCGTAAAGCTTGAAGTTGAGCCGTTTGGCTGACTTGGCCATTCGCTACTAATCGTTAGATATAATTTTCGTTTAGCTTTGAACCCAGTGAACACATATACCTGCCTACTTCGATGCGATCATTTTTAGTAGCTATCCTACTGGCTGGCTGGTTCACCCGGGTGAAAGCGCAAAATAAAACCGTTGTCTTTGCCCCCCTAATTGGACTCGATCAGTTGGGCCCAAAACGAACGCCCATTGTCAGCACCGGTATTGCCCAAAACGTAGCCGTGGTGTATAAAACAGGGATACTGTATGGGGTAGAAGGCTCATATGCCATCAAGCGAATGTTGCTGAGTGGACAAGTAACCACTACAAATCGGACCTACGAGGCTACTGGAGATTATAATGGTATGGCAAACTTACCCATACGAGTCAGCGTGCAGGCACGTTACTTTTCCTTACCCCTAACCGTCTCCTACTTATTTAGAGCAAAAGGGCCACTACAGTATTACGCTGGTGTTGGAATACTTCCAGAACTAATCAGTGGTCCATTTGAATCAACCTCGTATGATATATTAGGCAGTGGAAGGAGTATCCGTTTAGCCCCCCAATCGCCCAGTAAACCCTTCTCGGTAGGTGCTTTGATCCACGTACGAGCCAGGTATGGGTTGAGTGAGCGAATGGTAGTGCAGCTACAAGGTGAGTTTCGCTATTTCAACAGAATAGAAAACCCATTCATTACAACGGATAATACTTCCTCCAGCGTATCTGCTTCGGTAGGGTACAGACTTTACTGATCGTATATCTAGTTAACCCTGTAGTGAATGTTCAAGAATCATGATTTTTACTTTGGGAAGTAGGTAAGGGAAAAACAGCTAGCCTTATGATGATAAAGTGGTTTTTGTCTCAATCTCAATAAATGCTCCCAACTGAGACGAAAAGAGATTTGAGTATCAATTATTCGGGCGTTAAATTGGTTTAATAACTGTCAACTACAATCCGTAGCATATGTAAAGGTTTTCAGACCCTATCAGTTGCATACGCAACCCCAATTGCTAATATCAGTTACTTTGTAGTAAGACCAAAACTTCTTCCAGAAGATGATCCGTTGGGTCCTTCAGCAAATTAGACTTGAACAGACTTCTACATAACCGCACTGAGCATTCCTTACCTAGTAGCCGAACTTCACTGATAGTCCACCCAATATTAATTAGGTGATTGAGTGATTTAACACAACCTCCAAAATCAGGAGCACCCAAGGTACATTTGCGGTAATGAGCCTCTAGATCTACTCCTTCAAACTCTACTAGTATCATATTCACTAATTTATATCGTGTTTATAATACACAATAATTTTATTTTGTTGGTTATGTCCTATACTCGTCGAATTAACGCGCCATCCAGCCGCCATCGACGGTCAGAATCGTACCATTGACGTAAGCGCCCGCTTTTGAGGTTAGAAAAACGATAGGGCCTTTGAAATCGCTGGGTTCACCCCAGCGATTGGCGGGAATGCGGTCAAGAATAGCCTTCGAACGGTCTGGATCAGCCCGCAACGCTTCTGTGTTATTGGTCGCAATATAGCCGGGCGCAATGCCGTTTACGTTGACGCCTTTTGAGGCCCATTCGTTGGCAAATGCCTTGACCAGACCAGCTACCGCGCTTTTACTGGCAGTATAGCCGGGTACGTTGATGCCGCCCTGGAAACTCAGTAATGAACAGGTAAACACAATTTTTCCGCTTCCCCGGGCAATCATGTCTTTCCCAAATTCACGGGTTAGCAAGAACTGCGCATCGAGATTTACGGAGATTACTTTATCCCACCAGTCATCGGGGTGTTCAGCAACGGGTTTGCGCAGAATCATACCGGCATTATTGATCAGAATATCGATGGTGTGCACGGCTTTGACTTCGGTTACGAACTGATAGAGTTTATCGCGGTCCGACAAATCAACAACGTATCCTCTAAATTGACGGCCCAGACCCGCGATGGCCTGCTGGGTAGCTCCGCCCAAAATCGCATCAGAATTGGACGCGCCGACAATATCGGCTCCGGCTTCGGCCAGTGCAATGGCCATAGCTTGCCCTAATCCGGTATCGCTGCCGGTTACCAAGGCCGTTTTGCCGGCCAGACAAAATTGATCTAAAACACGCATTGGTAAATGATTGAAAGTATCTTGGTGAATGGTATTGCTTGTTGCTTGTTGCTCGTTGTTCAGTGCTACCCAATTAATTTTACATCGCAAGGCGTATGATCACCTTTTTGCCGCTACGGTTTCCAGTTGAACCGGCTTCATAGTGGGCGTGAGTACGTGCATGACGAGCCAGGCCAGCAGGTAAGCGGAGCCACACATGAGAAAGATGATGCTGTAGCCGCTCTGCACGTCGCCATCCTGTTTGTAGCGTTGCAGGATACGCCCGACGATTTCGGGAAAAATGATGCCGCCTACTGACCCAGCCATGCTACCGATGCCGACCACGGTACTGACCGCCCGTTTAGGAAACATATCCGAGGCTGTCGTAAAAATGTTGGCACTCCAGGCCTGGTGGGCCGCCCCGGCCAGACCGATCAAGGCCACCGCCCCCCAGATACCCGGTTCATATCGAACGGCGATGACGGGTACCACCAGCAGGGCAAAGATAAACATGGCTGTCTTACGGGCTTTCCAGACACTCCAACCCCGCCGAATCAGCGCCGACGACAGATAGCCTCCACCAATACTCCCGATGCTGACCAGCGTGTAGAGGACGGCCAGATACAGGTTAGGCTTCTTGGGGTCAAGGTGAAAGGTGGTGGCAAAATAGTCCTGTAGCCAGAACAGAAAAAACCACCAGATGGGGTCGGTCAGCATTTTACCAAACACAAAGGCCCAGGTCTGCCGTTTGCTCAGCAGTTGCCCACACCCGACCGATGTCTCCTGAGCGGCAGTGGTTTCCGGCTCGTTATCGCTAAGGATATAGTCGTATTCGGCCTTTGACAAACGAGGTTGCTGTGCAGGCGATTGATAGCTAAAATGCCAGAAAATCAACCAGATGAACCCAACGGCTCCGGTAGCGATGAAGGCCATTTGCCACCCGTAAACACCCAGCAACCAGGGAACGACGATAGGGGCAATCACCGCACCAATATTAGCTCCGGAGTTGAAGATACCCGTGGCCAATGCCCGTTCTTTCTTGGGAAACCACTCGGCTACCGTTTTTATAGCCGCCGGAAAATTACCGGCTTCACCTAGTCCTAAACCCACACGGGCCACGATAAAACCAACTGTACTGGTCGCCATAGCGTGGGCCATAGCCGCCAGACTCCAGAAGATAATGGCTAGTGAGTAGCCCCGTTTAGTGCCGATGTAATCGATGAAACGACCGAATAACAGCAGACCCAGGGCATAAGCCGCCGAAAAAAGCTGCACGATCCGGCTGTAATCGATCTCCGACCAGTTGAATTCTTTTTCAAGCGTCGGTTTCAGCAGGCCCACTACTTGCCGGTCGAGGTAATTAATGGTTGTGGCGAAAAACAGCAGAGCCACAACGGTCCAGCGAAAATTCCCTACAGATTTACTCATACGGTCGTGGGCAGATAAGGGGTTAGTTGAGCCAACAGATCGGTAATACGCAGGCGCAACTGGTCAGGATGTGATAAATTGCCAGCCAATTCATCAAAAAAGACAGCGTAGGACATCGTTGATCTACTTACCGACAGTAATGCGGGGTGTATGTTTACGTTGCTGAGCGAACTGATGCAAGTACGCAAACCAGTCCTGGCTTGAGGTGATCCGGCCCGCTTTGTCCCAGGCACCACCCATGTAGTAGATCAGATCACCGACCGGGGGCGCATTGAGTCGGACCAGTAGGTGGTCATATTTCATCAGCATGCGAACGGGCGTAACCGGAAATACGCAACCGATCCCCAGTGTACCATCGCTGCCGTGTTTAGGCTCCCAGTAACCCAGGACGCCCGCTTTTTCGTCCAGCAAGATCGGGCTGGGCTCTTTTCGCTGGCTGACGCCAACCACCATCGGCAGAGTTTTCCCCGACGTTTGCTCGATGTGGACCTGTACCTTGTTGAGTTGTGATCCTGCATCCAGCGATACCGTTCGTACTTCCTGTACCGTTATCCCATTGAACGTATAGGGGTCGAACCGAACCCGGAACGTGGTGCGTAGGGGACCATTGTCCAGTAGCTCCCAACTCCGGTAGTTATGAATAAAATGGAGGGAGTCGTTCAGAAAAACGGCGATATCACCCGCACCAAGGGTAAGCCCCACGTGGTAGTAATCCAGCCCTTCGCCGTGATCGTTGTGGTAATCATTTTCTTTGTACCACTTGTTCAGAATCAATTGATTGGTTCGTTTGGTCCAGATATCAGTGCCGTATGCATTGTCCGACCGACCGTTCAGGGCTGCGCCGTAAATCCGAAATGCTACCCGGTCGTTCTCCCAAGCGAAATCATCGAAGCGTTCGGGAACGTAACGGCCATACGTTTTAGGGGCGGCCGATGCTGGTGTACCTTCCCGTAGCGTCAGCCCAATCGACTGTTTGGGGCCAATGGACACCTGAACTAGCAAGTTCAGCACCTCTTTCATACCCCGGCGTTCCAATTGATACGCCACTGGCTGCTTACTTCCCGTCAGCAGTACCTGTAACCTGGTGGTGTCAATTCCAGAAGAAGCCTTTATCACTGTGGCCCAAGGAATCTCAATAACCTGCTCGGTCAGAGGCACGTTAGCCAGATTATCGATCCGAATCGGCGACTGAGCCCCGACGTAATGACTAAACAGAAAAAGCGAAACGAAAACAGTAAATAGGTTCATGATTTTGTTATCGGGTCGATTTACAATAGGTCGTACCCGCAGTGCGATTCAGTATCGATTCGCCGACGGATTCGTACGGCATTGGGTAAGGGAGCGGACGGAATAACTCCCTCGATTTTGGTACCGCCTACATCGACACTCCAGTAAGTTCGCCTGGCCACCGGGTGCAGGCCCTCAGACAAATCGTTCAAGTTATTGTGTATCACCAATACAGCGAATTAATGAGAAATAAGCGGGTCTACCGCAATCGAGCTTATCGTAGTTCGGTAATCGGACAAAAATTCATATCGTGGGTGGGCATGGTATTCCAGACGCTGCCCGGTTTCAGTTCAATCATTCCTATTTGAAACTGACAGGTCGGCAACATACTATTGACTTCCGAGCATTATGATAGCGGTCTAAGAAGGAAAGCACCCAGCTGAACAGATCGGCCACGAACAGATTAACAATGAGAAAAAGCTGCCGGATCTGTTTGGTGTTCATCGTCTTCACCTCGGTCGGCGACGTAGCATATCGACTCTCAAACGCGATAAGCTGTCCTGCTTTGCCAACGGCATCGTGTTCTGTTTGCATACAATGAAGGATAATAAGGTCTGCGTCTGCCCACCAATTTTAGCCTGGAGGTAGCCATCTTTTACTCGATCTTTTTAGTAAATAGACAACTCTTCGGCCTTCATACCCCTTTCTCAGCCCAATTTTGGGCGGGGCCGTTCATATCGATATGCCCTAGAAAAAACGTGCCGATTTGCAGTTCGGTCGATCTACCTCATTTATGGCGCTTAGATAGAACCAAAATCGGCCTATAGAACAGCCATTCAAATAAAGTATCGGGCTCTAGCCAAGTTTACAAGTTTGCCAGAACCGGTTTGCCTGCCTGTAGTTTTTTCAGGCGCATCAACGCTTCGATGTAGTAATAATCAGCGTAGTTGATGGACGCATCGACCTCGCTGTTGTTGGGTTTATGTCCCGTGCTGTGCAGCAAAAAGGCGTCGTTGACCTGACGGCTCTGGTAGTTTGCCGACGATAGCGTTTCCAGCATCTGCTCGGCTTTGGCGCGGTAAGTGGCCGCTTTGGCTTTGTCGTTAACCAGCGTCGAGAGTTCCAGCAGGGCCGACGCGGTAACGGCAGCGGCCGACGCATCTTTGGGCGCGTTCGGAATGTCTGGGGCACTGAAATCCCAGTAGGGAATCAAATCTTTGGGCAGGCGCTTCAGGTACACGTCCGACACGTTTTGGGCAAAGGCCAGAAACTGGGGGTCTTTCGTTTCCCGGTAGGTCATCGTGTAGCCATAAATCGCCCAGCTCTGCCCCCGCGCCCACATCGAATTATCGGCGTAGCCCTGGTGCGTAACCCCCTTGATCTTCTTTCCCGTTTCGAGGTCATACACGACTACGTGGTACGAGGTGTAGTCGGGCCGAAAATGGTTTTTCATGGTCGTTGTCGCGTGCGATACGGCCATGTCGTACAGCCGCTTGCCGCCCCCGTTTTTCGAGGCCCAGAACAACAGTTCCAGGTTGATCATGTTGTCCATGATGGTATTGTGCTGAGGCCATTCCATATTCGGTACCGAGCGCGGCCACGACAGAATGGTTCCGACTTTCGGATTGAACAGCGTAGCCAGCGTATCGGCGGCAGCCAGCAGAATCTTTTTATAATCGGGATTACCCGTCAGCCGCAGCCCGTTACCGAAACTGCAATACATCTGAAAGCCCAGATCGTGGTCGATGGCCTTCTGGTAGGCGAGTGGTGTCAGCTCCCGCGTAAAAGAATCGGCTTTGGCCTTCCAGGCGGGGTCTTTGGTGTATTCGTAGACGTACCAGAGCGTACCGGGCCAGAAGCCGCTGGTCCAGTCTTTATAGCTGATGTAGTTCCAGTTCTTCTTGCCGTTTAGGATGTTACGGGGCAAATTCGGCGGTGTAGCGGGGAGCGACGCAGCGGTCTTGGTTGCCTGCTGCACGCAATACGTCAGGGCCGGATCGACCGGTAGACGATCCTGAGTGAGCGTGAAACTGCAAAGGACGACAAGCAGAACGAAGACAAAACTGAATCCAGAGGACGACATGATAAGAATACGATTCGGTTAGCTATAAATAGACTCCCGGGGCTAAATCTTACTCTTTTTTAGCAATGCATTTTTACCACTACCCAAAAGAAGCCTTGGTTCCTGAAGCCCCCATTTAACCGGATGGATTGCGATGAGAAATTCAACAGGAGTTAGACCCTCGAATCGGCGGCTTGACTGCGAACAGCACGCCTATGTGGCCCTGTACGTTACGAATTCAAGTAATCGTTATAGTGAAATGAGTGGGCAAGCGTCGCTCATAAAGAGCCCTTTATGAGCATTAAGATAATGGTAACTTAAGAGCGCTTATTCCTTTTTCTTTGTTGTATTTTCCTAAACTCATTTCTGGACATATCCTCGGGTTATGGAAATATGTCCAGAAACCTAACGGTAAAACTACGCTATCTTGTTTCTATCAATAAAAGAACGGCATCGTGGCTAAGTGCTTCAAATTCAAGCACCGACCGAACCTTTTTCAGCTTTAATGCATCGCCGGGCTGTAAGAGCCTGCCCTGAAATTCAAATGCACCTGCTATAGCAATGCCCAAGACATCGGCATCCTTGCGGTTACACCGATATACCCCTTCCGACCGAAGATTGAATTTGCCTATAAACCCTGTTGTACGGCCAGAATAAGAGTGAAATACTTGTACAAGTTTATCCTTATCGTCGATGTTAAAACTACAGGTCGAATTAGCCGGTCGCTTTTTGGGGTAATTGACCTTTTTTAGCCATATCTGAAGGAAACTTATTAAATCATCGGGATAAGGGTTCGTTATTACAATCGCGTCATCGGGAAAAGCAGGCATGTGTAATACCTGTCCCGATGACGCAAATAGCGGTTCTTTATTGTCCGCAGTATGCACTTCAATACCGCCCACTATGGGTAGCAGGATAATTTCTCTGGGGCTATCGATATGGAGTCTGGTACTGTTTTCAGGCGCAAGTATATCCTGGTTAAGTGCCATGAATTCACCAAAAACTTCCCTTCCCGCTTCTTTATAGCCGGCAAAATTGAAGTAATGGTAACTTCGTAAACCATCCAATTCCGTTACACCCCGGCGTTCGGCCAGATATATCCTTGCCTCGTCATTCATATGCCCGTATTTCCTGGTTAGCGCACCCTCTAATAAGCAATCGTATGAGTTAAGGTATAGCCGGCCGAAACGCTGCCGGTAACCGTCGCCAGTGAAATATCTAGCAGTTTGCCTGAACCGTAAGTGGCACTGAAAATATTATCGCTGCTGTTAGCGATGGATTTCTGCCCGTGTGAGGCATAAGCTCCCTGGGCATAGACGGTGCTGGTAATGGTCTCCGGGAAGGCAATCTGGGCTACTACCAAACTGGTTCCGCTGGCACTATAAACGTGCAAGTGGATATGCGTTGTACGCCCTTCGTACCAGCCAGGATAAATTCCGGTAAACGTAACCGTACCGTTGGCGTCAGTAGTTTGCCGACCACGCAAAAAGTTAACCGATTGATAGTTGGTCGATTGGGTACTGCCCGTGCCACCGTACTGTGAGTAGTTGCCTGCGGCATCGCAATACCATATATCTACAATTGTGCCGGCTCCTACGGCAGCGCAACTACTAGCGTAATTTTTAATGGTAATGGTAGTGATGAGCGTCGTTCCCGTACGATCTGAAGTGATGTTGGACATCACATAACTTCCCGGATTTTTAGTCGGATACGGCCCTTCTGTGACAGTAGGGTATTGCGAACAGGAACTGGTTGTTGCACTGGCCACCGTAAGCGCTAATGAGCAGGTTTGGCCGCCAAATGTAATGGCGAAACTGGCTGTACCCGAAGAAGTAGGCGTACCCGAAATGGCATAGGTAAGATTGCCGGCTCCGCTGGCAAGCGTTCCTGCCTGTAGCGTAGCCGTAAGCCCGGTAACTCCAGTAGACGATATAGCCGTACCCGCATTATAAGCAACTCCGTTACCACCTGTATAGGGAACGGTTGCTGTGCCGGAATAAGCCGTATTTATTGTTGATGTAGCCGAAAATACAGCTGATCCACACGTTAATGCGCTGACAGAAGCGGTTGTTGCCACTGCTGCGTTTACCGTAACAGTAAATGAACAGCTCTGTCCGCCAAATGTAATGGCGAAACTAGCTGTACCCGACGAGGTGGGCGTACCCGAGATGGCATAGGTAAGATTGCCGGCCCCGCTGGCAAGCGTTCCTGCCTGTAGCGTAGCCGTAAGCCCGGTAACTCCGGTAGACGATATGGCCGTACCCGCCGTGTAGGCAACTCCGTTACCGCCCGTGTATGGAACGGTAACCGAACCTGAGTAAGCGGTATTGATCGTAGCCGCTCCTGATGCCGTCGCCGACGAACAGGTGAGTGCACTGACAGAAGCACTTGCACTGGGGCTGTCAGTGTCTTTCTTACAGCTATTTAATAGAGGAGCTAAAGCAATACTGCCTAATGCTACAACTCCGTTTTTGATAAAGTCTTTACGCTCCATAGTAGATTTGATAAATTATGTCACAATACACACATTTCAATTATGATTTGATTGGTGGTCAGTTCACTCGGTAATTGACCACACTTACGCTGACGAGCTGGTCACCGCTGAACTCGTCGCGGTAGTCGATGTCGCCGTTCAGCTAGTGGCGGTGGTACTCGTACCGCTCGTACCGCTGTTGCTCGAGGTTGCTGCTAAGCTGGGTACAACCACACCCGTCTGTTGACAGCCTGTTACAAGTCTAACTAGACCTGATAATACCAGTAGAATTAGACTCGTCTTCATAGATCAGCCAGATTAGTTTTTAGTGGCCGCTACCCGGAAGCCCACCGAATTAAAAGCCCCCGCTGCCGCCCGACCTTCGCCCCGGTATGTCGTCTTGCAACTGCTGCCGTTGGCATACCAGGAGCCCCCTCGAATGGCATAAACGGTCTGCCCTTTTTCGCCCCCGTTGTTAGCTGTGATGGTTGAGGAGGTCCATACCCAGGCATTGCCCGCCATGTCGTACAGGCCATAATAACTCCGCCCTTTGGGATACGCCGTCACCGGTGTAGTATACCCACCTGCTGCCACCAACGTGTTGAACAAATCGGTATAGGCAAACCCCTTGATGTTGGTTTCGTCTTTCCAACCCGTAACACCCCCATTGGCATTGATGGACAGGATCGAGTTTAGCGCCACTGATTTATTGTAATCAGTGGAAGACGAGTTGGTATTGGTGGCCAGTGTGGTGCCGTAATTGGCCAGGTAATAAGCCGAACAGACCCCGTTGTAATTGTAGTTGCTGGTCAACACTTTATTAGAGTAGGAGGAGCCTTCGGCGTTACCCCAGGGCCAGGTATATTTATTCGGACCAGCAGCTGCGTTCTCCCACTCGGCTTCTGTGGGTACTCGGAAAGTATAGCCACTGATTTGGGTACCCAGCCAGGTACAGTAAGCTTGGGCATCGGTGAGTGAAACGTATAGTACTGGGTGATCGGCTTTGCCGCTGGGATAGGTGCTGCTGGTCCAGTAGGAGGGTAGTTTATGGTTGGTGGCATCGCAAAAGGCCTTGTACTGCGCGTTGGTGACTAAGTATTTATTCAGATAGTATTGAGCTGTAACAGGCGAAGACTCACCCGTGCCGGAGTTAGTGACGGAGGAGGCAAAACTGAAGGTAGTGTTGGCAGGAATCGACACAAAACTGGTGTCGGGTAAACCGACGCTCGAACTGGTGGTCGATGTACTGGATGATGCGGTTGTGGAGGTAACACCCGTTGACGAAGTACCTGGTGTTACTACAGTATCTTTCTGACAGTTAGTTAGTAGCCCGAATAGTAGCAGGAGACTTGCTGCATTGAGTATCCAGGAAAGATGGACAGCCGCGAAATAGAAGGGCTTCGTTTTCATGATAGACTACTTAGTTTATTCCACTTAAACATACGTTACTGCTTTCGCTGCTATTACAGATAAAGTTGTATTTGAGGTAAACGGGCAGAATTCTGCGGTGAATAGCTAAAAAGACAGGCAACTCGTTAAAAATCAGTGAATATCTGTATTATTTGATCCGTTAATAGCCATTGAAACGGTGAAGTTGAAACAGCAGGTAAAATTACTTAGCCAGCTGAAGCAAAAAACGGATCACTTCTTTTTAAAATGCGTATCCAGAAATTGCAGAAAATAGTGCCAGTCCAGGCTTGTCACGTCGTGGCCACCCGTTCGCATGTGATAGCCGATGGTACCCTGCACGGAGGTGTTGAGGGGCGGTAGCGTCGTCGTAGGTAGCCCGTCTCGCCCAAATAGCTGGTATACGGCACTGGCCGCTTTGGCCGATTCAAACTCGCCAATCGGGTCGGCTCCCTTGTCCTGCTCGGCGCTGGCGATGTAGACGGGTCGGGGGGCCAGCAGCGCAAGGACTTCGTGTTGATCGAACGGCAGTAGGGTGTCCATGTCCATGTATTGCCGGAAATTAGTACTGTACCAGTGCGGAAAAACGGTACAGAGCCGCCGGATGGATTCGCCCTGACCCCGCCTGAACAGCTTGGCGCCCCCCGAGCCCGATTCGTTACTGAGCACAGCCGCAAACCTCTCGTCGGTAGCCCCCGCCCACAGGGCCGCTTTGCCCAGCCGCGACCAGCCGAATACTGCCACCCGTTTCCCGTCGACAGCGCGGTCGATTTGCAGGTAGTCCATAATCCGGCTCAGTCCCCACGCCCAGGCGGCAATCGTTCCGAAATTGTCGGGCCGGTTTTGCCAGTCGGAATAGACTGTGTGGAAACCCGTAGAAAAGCGGGTAGCCGGTACGTCGGAGGCAATGTCTTCCCGGTAGGCTGTTACCAGCGCGTAGCCACGATTCAGGATACTGTCCAGCGGCCATTGACGGGCGTTGATGCCCCGGCAGGCTTCCGTTGCCCGGTTATCGGTTACGCAATCCAGATCAACGTACGGATTATTTTTGCCCGTTTCCAGGTAGCTGGTGGTAATGCGAATACCGGGGTCGGCACTGATGCTGTGATTCCCCCAGAAATTCAGGCCCACGATGGCGGGAACGGGTCCGCGCACACGATTCGGGATGTACAGCAACACGTCGATGCGGGGGCCGTCGGGCTTACCATTGATGTAGATGGCGACCTGTTTACGGGTTGCTTTGCCACCCAACGCCATTGTGTCCGTATCAAAAACGCGGAACGTCATACTGGCAGGCTTTCCCGGCGCACGACCATACACTTGGCTGGTAAACAGCTCGATCAGTTCCGGCCGGCGCTCCCGTTGCCATTCGCGGGCGGTGGTAATATGTGCACCACTATTACTCCGTAACGGATCAGGCAGGCCCGGCGTAGATTGAGCCAGCACGTGGCTCGCCATTCCGAAGAAGCTGAGCCCACTAATCATCACAAAGCGGCCAATTGACATATGGTTTTGAATATTGAATGACGCTATTTGACTAGCTTTTTTTGTCATTCCGAGGAACGACCGAGATAACAAAAATAGAACGCTTACTTCGCTGGGGTTAGCCAGACGGCCTGACCACCACGCGGTAACAGCTTCATCTCCAGCGACTGACCAGCCTTCACAGTTTTGGTCGACACCCGTACCTGCGTTTTGGTCGGCACCGTCGGATCGTCGGTGTAAAGGTGCGCGATGTAGCTTTTGCCTTTGGACAGAAAGTCGAGTGGCAGTGACAACGTACGGCCATCGTTGTTGGTGATCGTGCCGACAAACCAGTCATCTCCGCTCCGGCGGGCGATGGTTACGTACTCCCCGATAGCGTCGTGAATTACTTTCGTATCGTCCCAAACAGTGGGGACCTTGTCGAAAAACTCAATTTCGGGTTCGCCACCGTACTGCGCCGGTTTGTCGTACCAAAACACCGATTGCAACGGACTGTAGGAAATAACGTTCATCGCCAGCTGGTGCGCATGGGTGTTCTTCAGCCGTTTGTCGTAGTAACAGATCGTATAATCGCCCGCCCCGGCCAGGTAACGCGTGAAGGGCAATACGGTGTTGTGGGTGGCATCGGGAAATTCCTCATTGCCCCGGATACCTTCCTGGGTCATCACGTTGGGATACGTTCGGCTGGTGCCTGTTGGGCGGTATTCGTCGTGGATGTTGACCATCAGGTCATTTTCAAGGGCTTTCCGTTTGGCTTCGGTGAGCCAGGTCATCCAGCGGTGTGAGCCAACTTCGACAAACCCGAACTTAACGCCTTTGACACCCCACTTTTTGTACAACGGAAAAATCTCGTCCATCTGCTTATACAACGCCTGTAAATTCACGTACAGAATGACGCCCACATTTTTCGATTTTCCGTAGGCAATCACCTGCGGCATATCGACGGGGGCCACGACCTGCCGGGCGTCCGAATGGAAGGTAAACGCCGGGCCGTACCATTTCCAGTCGAACAGAATGTATTGCAGGTTGTGAGCAGCCGCAAAGTCGATACACGACATTGCCCCCTGCGTGGTCAGTGTCACCTCGCGTATCATCTTGCCCGGCTTGATCCAATCAGTGTTAATCACCGTAGCGGGCGGGTTCAAGTTCAGCATGATGTCATTGTTTTCCAGTAGCTTACCCAACCGGTTCGCCACCATCACCACCCGCCAGGGCGTACCCACATCCGACATCAGATCGACGCTTTCGTACAGCGACGTAACCACTGTGTTCGGCTTGCCGGGGGCGAGTTTAAATTTGGTCATGGCGTAATCGGTCAGTTGCGCTTCGGCCAGCGAGGCATAGATACCATTGGGCAGCGACAGGGTCAGCGGACGCTCCGAATCTTCGGGCCAGCGGTCCGTCGCACGGCCGGACAGGGGCAATGCCTGATAGGCTCCCTGCGCCCAGGCCGTGTACCAGGCTTTAGTATCGGCGGGCAGTGTGAACTCCGAGTTTTCGGCCATCACGCGGTAGTACAGTCCGTTGGGCTGCTCAGGGAAAAAATACCGGAACGCGATACCCGAATCGTAGGCCCGAAAAATGACGTGCAACGAATAGTCCGGCGCATCGGGTTTCTGAAGCTGAACCTCAAGCTGGTTGTAGTGATCCCGGATCAGGCTGCGTTCGCCGTACACCGGTTTCCAGGTTGTGTCTTTCGCCGTTTTGACGACGTTTTTAATCACCAAGTTATCACACCAGTTGGCACCCAGCGTACCGGGGGGCGTGGTCACTTTGTGCGCCATAGCGTGCTCGAATACGTGATTGTCGATCTGCACACCCAGCCCCGACTCCAGGATAACGGGTTTCCCGTCGTAGTTGACGTAGTAGGTCATCTGCTTCCGGCCGGGAGTAATTTCTTTTTGCGCGAAAACGACCTCCAGCTTTCCATCGGGCGACTGCAAACGGGTTTCGGGTGTCTGGGCCGCCACAAATTGACAGGCCAGAACCCAGGCGAGTAAAAAACTGAGTTGGATGAAACGGTGACGTAGTAGGCGCATGAAAGCGAAAGGCTAGTAGAGAAATTACTTTTTTTCTTCTGTGGTGACGAGCAACAACTTACCCGAATCGTAGATGGGCGAAACGGCTTTGTTATTTACATTGAGTTTAGTTACTTTTTCGAACCCCAGCGATGCTTCAATCAGAGGTTGTCCCTGAAGCTGCACATCGAGTTGAGAACCTGTGCGGGCCGCGTGCAGAAACACTTTAGACAGCGAACTCAGGAGCGGCTTTCCGTTTTTGCGGAGGTAGCTACCATTGCCGACAAAGAAGGAAGACAACTGAGTCAGATCCTGACGGTTAGCGCCTTCGGGAAAAGTAATGGCCGACAGGTATGCATCGGTTTGCCAGTCACCGATGGTCAGGTTGGCGTTGCGGTGCATCAGCCGACCGTCAGCCAGCAAGTTGACGTACACCTCCGTTACCTGTCCGTTCTGGGTGATGCGCAGGCCCAGATAATTGGTACCCTCAAACTTCTCGATGGTCGGTAGGTTGCTTCGCCCGGCAGAACCTGAAGCGCCCGACGAACCCGTGGCCGTCTGAATCGACTGGTTCGTCTCATCAAGCAACAGAATCGCGTTGACCAGCTTGGTGCGGTCCGTTTTCTCGGGGGGCGATAACACGTAGTACGGAATCTTGACGTTCGTGGTGCGGTCCTGTAAACCGTATTCGGTGCGGTATTTTAGTTTTTCGGGGAAATCGTGCGGGTAGCCCAGCGGCAGGGTTTCGGGGTATAGGGGCCGGAATAGAACCCCCGCTTTACCGCTGGTAATTTCCAGATCGGGACCGCGCTTGATGGCTTTATCGGCGTAGTGCAGCAGGAAATCGAACTGGCCGCTATCGTACGTTTTCAGATCGTCGATGATCAGAATCACGTTGCCGATCCAGAGGAAATTCCGGTAGTTCCGCAGAAAGTTGCGGGACGTGGGGCCGGTCGCATCAGCTAGTATGTATTTCAGCGATCCGCCATCGAGCAGGTTATAGAGGTGACCTGGATTCTTTACCGCATTGTACTGATCGCGGGCGTCCTGCGCTTCGCCATTGAACGTCACGACGTTATGCGCCTGACTCTTCACGAAATAGCTGCTGTATTCGGGATTACCGTACCCCACATCGCCCCCGTCGATCAACAGGTATTCACCCTTATGGTACAGCACAAACGACCCCGCATCAGCGTGGGCGTGGTTCCAGGTGTAGCCGCTTTTTATGCCCAGCAGCGTCGCATCGGGCTTCCACGACGACCGGAGCGTTCCCCAACCCATCGAACCATACATCGCCGAAGGAGACAAGGTTGGCGTTTCGGGAACGCGTTTGCTTTCGGGTTGGTACAAGAGGCCCATCGGTGTGCCGACGTTCAGATTTTCCCGAAACGGGTTCTGATCCGTGTGCCTGATGTACCAGTAATAATCGTCGTTACCCAGGCCCAGCGCCAGCATCAGTTTGGCTGGCCGTTCGCCGTTGGCAAAGTCGTTGCTGTCGCCGAAGTTCAGCGACAGTACGGGCTTATCGCCACTTCGTGGGTAGGCCGCGTGTATAAACCAGTCGACGGTTTTTTGCAGCAGGTTATCATAGGGCATCGTCAGTTTGCCCAGCGCATTGGTGTACGCTACCCGGAACAACAGGTATTCGCCCACGCCGTAGTTGGCGTAGTTGATACTTTCGTAGAAGCCACCCGCCGGGTCAAAGTTGGCCGGTTTGTTTTCCAGCAAACTACCTGCAAAAGCAAACCACTGGCGGCTATCCTGCATGATGTCGGCAGCCCACTGGCGGGCCTGCGGCTGCTCGTTCATGACCGCCAGCGAGGCAATACCCGCTTCGAACACGATGGCTGCCCACCAGTTGTGGCCCATGTTGTCGAGCGACTGAATGCGTTTGTCTTTTGATACCCAGTCGGCAATTGACGGTTCGACACCTAGCTTGACAATCCGGTCGGCAATGGCCCGTCGCTCGCCGTTGGTCAGGGCATTGTAAATAGCATCGAACGTAACGGAGGCCGTCCAATTGTTGTGACTGGTACCCAGCCCGGCATTCCAGCGGGGTGTGCGGTCGTCCATACCATCCCAGAAAGACCGGCCCGTCAACTCGTTCAGGAGCGTTTTGGCCCGGTCGGCGTAGCGCTTGTCGCCGGTCATGGTGTAAGCCAACGCCAGCTGTTCCATGTTGCCGCCTTGCGGTTCCGAAAGCCATTTGTCGCAGCGCTGCCGCAGGGCATTCCAGCGATTGGCCAGCAGCGTATCCGTTTTGATACGCTCTTTCAGCCGGTCGGTCCGCTGAGGGGTGTAGAACAGGTACGGGTGTGCTTTAGCGGGTTGGGCCTGCCCGGCAAGGGCGGTACAGACAGCACTGAGCGACAGGAACCAAAAAGCTAACATGCGCATAATCAATGTATTGGTTAACCAAAGTTAGGGTTTGTGCATCGGCCTGACAGGTATTGTCAACGCGGGTCGTGCCTAAAAATTCATGGTCAGGCTGTACCGTTCGGCCAGTGATTGGGCTTCTTTCCGGGTCAGGTGAATAACAGTTCCGTGTTTGGGCGAAGTGAAGTTGGTCGTCTTCATCACACCTTCGTTAAAGTGGCCCAGCTTGGTAAAATGGACAAAATCCGTGGTTTCGCTGAAGCCAAAATTGTGCGGACTGATGCCGTAGCAATCGTACATCAGCACCCATTTTTTCTGCCCGATGCGTTTCCAGACGTTGGGTGCTTCACAGGCTTTCGGCTCCGGATCGTAAAATTTCTCGTCGTAGACGTAGCCAGTGGTCAGTTTGTCAGAAACGGCCTGTTTAATGCCCGCTTTGCCGTCGTGGGAAACGTAGAAAAGGTGGTATTTGTCGCCTACGTTCGTAATGTCGCCATCGATGTAGGATTTGTTATACTTCGGGTACTGAAACAGTAGCTTTGGCTCAGTGGCCAGTGCCGTAAACCCCGGGTTGAGGTACGCGTAATACAACTGACTCAGGCCGTTACCAAAACGGAGCGTAAAATACATCATCAGTTTCCCGTTGGTCGGGTCGTAGATCAGTTCGGGCGCCCAGGCACAGCCAATTTTGTCCCACTCTGGAAAGGCTTTATCCACGCGCAGAATCGTGTGCGACCAGTTGATAAGGTCTTTCGATTTCATCAACACAATACCCCGGTTGTTGCCCCAGCCGTATTCCTTGCCGTCCCGCTCCCATTGCGTCGACCGAAACCCGGCTTCTTTGGCGTAAATGTGTAGGTCGGTCATGGCCATGTAGAAATACCCGTCGTTGCCCCGCATGACGTGCGGATCGCGAATACCTTTCTGCTCGGCCAGCGTGTCGCCCGCCAGCACCGGCTTCCCCTGGTTAACGTCGGTAAACGAGTAGCCGTCGTTGCTCAGCGCCATGTGCAGGCTGTGATCTTCGTCCTTGAAATACACCAGCAGATAAGCGGCCATGTCCTTCTCCGACGGAACGGCGTTGACTGGTTTGCGTTTCTTATGCCCGCCGGTTGTGATCGGATGGCTGAATGCGGAGTTGGTTTCGACGGCCGGGAGACGTATCCAACCCGACGACAGGAACGTGGCTAGCCCGATGGTCAGGTACAGCAACAGGTGGCCGGGGCGATGCAGAGAAAACATAACGTAAATGGGTAAATGGGTGATTGACTTATCCGACTATCAGGGAATGTGTTGTGGTTTGGGGCCCGGTGTTACGCCCCGACCATTGAAGCTGTCGATGGTGAAATAGTAGCTTTCATCCTTGTTGAGGCTACGAATCACCAGCGTATTTTTCCCTATGACCTGATAAGTATGCTGCAACTGATTCGGCGCTGTGCCGTATCGGATGTTATACCCAACGCTGCCATCGCTCTTGGGCCAATTCAACGTAACGATGCAGGGATCCGTTTTGTCGCGTATTACCGACAGCTCGCTCACCGGCGCGGGTAGTTTCTCCGAACTTTTACCAAATACCCGGAAGTCGGAAAGGGCAAACTGACCACTCGGGGTATGCAGATTCGTCACGCGCAGGTAGCGGGCCTGAACCGGCCTGGCAAACGATAGGTAGTCGTGGGGGGCGTCCTGCTGATTGGTTGATTTATCAGCCAGCACTTTCCAGGTACAGTTATCGTCCGAATAGGCAAGCTTGTAGCGGTAAGCAATGTCGGCAGTCCGCCCCAGCAAGGTGGCCCCTTCTTCGGCGAAATTGAGTTGCACGGCGTTAATCTGACACGGCTGCTGCAAGTCGATCTGCATCCACTCATTCGGTCCGCCGGTAGCCGCACTCCAGTACGTCCGAATATCTTCGTCGACTCCCTGCCGGGCGGGGTGGTTGGGCAGTTCCGACGAAACCTGCACGGGTTTATCGTACGAGAGCAGCATCCAACCCGGAAAGAGTTCAGCGGGGGAAGTGATCTTCTTTTTCGGAATGATAAACGGAAAATCTCCGAATGCGGTGTTGGTATAGGAACTTCCGTCGGGGCCAAAAAAGGTGGGGAAAAGCCCTAGTCGTCGTTCCCAGCGGTGTTTTACAGAGATGGACATAGTCGAGATCCGCCAGAAATTGCCGTACCGATCCTGAAACGTGCTACTGTGACCCGCGCCCGCGATGAAGCCTTCGGGCCGGGCCGAGAAGGGGTTATTGGCCGCGAGTTTGAACGGCCCCGTCGGTTTGTTCGATGTATATAGCCCATCCGAATAACTCTTGAACTCGGTTCCAGGACTGGCGTATTGCAGATAATACGTACCCTTGTATTTGGTCATCCAGGCCCCTTCCAGCCAGGGCTTTTCGGGGCGTTCGTTGTAGTCGCCGAAGCGTTCCCAGCCGTACGTTTTCGGATTCCCTGCAAACAAGCCCGTCGATTTACCCATCGGCATGAGCGTTTTCCGATCCAACTCGACCACGTAGATCGGCTGCACATTGGAACAGCCGTAATAGAGATACAACCGGCCATCATCGTCCAGAAACAAATCCGGGTCGGTCAGGGCAAACGGAAAATCCGAATTGGCTACGGTCCATTTGCCGCTTTTAGGGTCGGCACTTTTATAAATTTTTCCGCCCGGCTTCGTGGTAGAGGCCATGAAGTAAACCGTGTCGCCGACGGTGACCGCCGTTGGCGCGTAATCTTCCAGCGGCAGGTCATCAGTTTTGATCAACTCCCAGTGGTTGAGGTCCGTCGAGTGCCAATAGCCCCCCGACCGGGAAGCAAATAGGTAATACTCGTTCTTGAACATGATGGCGGTGGGGTCGGCAGCTTCCCGCCGGGATGGACCGTCGAGCGTGAAGCGGTAATCCAGATTCATCGGATTACAGACCGTCGTTACGTTGCCTGTTGGCAATGTCTGAGCAGCACAGGGATTGACTGAACAAAGAACGCCAGCTGTAAAAAGTAAGGCCGGTAAGAAAGACGTTAACGGATTGACTATCTGTTTACTCATTTGCGCGATTGAATCAGAAAGGTTTGCTCGACGGGCGTGGCCGACTGGACTTTGTCGCCCACGCTGGTACCATACTGCCAGGCTACCACCGTGACCGCCACGGGTCGACGGCTGCGCGGAGGAATGGGCGTAAGCACCAGCCGGTTGCCTTCCACGATGGCCGGCCCCGCCTTGACGTAATAGTGAACCGGCAAGCTCGCGCTTGACACCGCCCTGAGCCGCAGCGACTTCGTGGCTAGTTGCTGGTCGGGTATAGCCGGAAACGTAATGGTCTGTGACTTCCCGTCTTTGTTCGCTATCGGAAACCGCAGATCAGCTTGCTGCACAATGCTCTTGTAATTGGCATCACCGTCATTGGACGCTAGCAGCCAGATGTCGTTCGAGCGTTTGGGGTTGTTGAACCCCATGCGGTAAAAGCTCAGCTGAAAGGTCGTATCGTTGAGTTTGCGGACGGGGCCACATATGCGGTCGATGCGGATGGGCGTGCGGGCGTGCGCGGTAGTAACCCGAACGCGGGACGTATCGGTTAAGACACTACTCAGATAAAACGTAATCCCATCAGTATCGGGCAAAAACGGCAGTTGGTAGTTGGCGTGCCCTTTCGTTGGTTTGAGGAACTGTCCGTTCTGCCGGAAACCCAGGTACTGCGGCTTTTTAGCCCGCGCCTGCCGGTAGATAGCCTCAGTCGCCCGGGCCATTTCCCCATCGAAACACCAGCTGGCTACCCGCTTATCGCCTTTGTAGCTTTGGTACGGAGCCGGTGCCGCCGTGGGCAGACTATCCTTGCGCCAGCGGTCCATCAGCCAGCCCTTTTGCGGATCGATGGGCGTCAGGATCACCGTATCGGCCTGATTCTTTTGTTTAGGCAGGCGGTACTGAGCGGCTTTTTGGATGTACAACGCCAGGTAGCGAACCATCGCGTCGGAATAATCGAAATGGCCCCGACCAGCATCCGCTAGTAGACTAAACGGTGTTTTGGGGTGGTTAGTCACGTAAGCAAAGGCGGGTTTCAGCCGGTCTTCCCACCATTCGTATTCACCCATCACCATTAGGCCCGGTACACCGTCGATGGTTCGTCCGGCCCAGTCAGGATTCGGGCGACCGCTGCCGGTAAGGTTCGTTTGCGGGGCATCGCCGTGTACTGATACAATGGCCAGCGTACGACCGGGGTTCCAGGCCGCAAAATTCCACGGATAACTCGCCAGCGCCGAATGTCCCAGCGGCACGACGGGGGCAATTGCCAATTCCGAATAACCTGACACGTCGGCCAGCCGTTTCATCATGTCCTGAAACTCCACCCCCGCGCCTTTCGTCGTAGCCGTTGGGTTCCAGTCGAACGTCTGGTTGATCATAGGGGTAACCCAGACGATGGCAAAGCCCAACTGACTCATGGTTTTGCGGAAGTCGGGGTGTTCGAAGATGCCTTCTTCGAGCATATTGTGCTGACCCACTACTACGCCCCGCACGTAGCGGCACTGGTCAGGAATCCACAAAAAGGCCTGCGGATGGTCGCCTGTTTCGGGCGACACAACGGTCGGAACGGGCGTGGACCACTGCCAGACCTGCGCGTGGGCAGGCCACGCCATGCAAAGCATCCCTAGTAACCAACTTATTCTGAGCGCACGGCTATGCATACGAAAATTTTCCCGATGAATCTGGTTCACCGTCTACCCGTAAATAGACCGTGGCTAGTTGCTCATACCCTGCCATTCATCAGAAATGTATGATGAGCTGAAATCAGTCTGCCTTAAACTGAATGTTCTGCGTAAATGCACCGACGCGGATGTCGTCGGATTGGTTGGTCCGAAGAAGTTTGCCGTTGATCCGGACGTTGTCGAATGTTACTCCGCGAACCATGCCCTGATCGCTAAGCCCTTCGATGATCGACGGAGTAGCCATTGATCCCGAATACGTTATGTTTCGGAGTGTAATATTTTCGACCGTTCGCCCGGGCCCCGTGTTGTACTTTTTGTTATAGATTACGCGGAAGCTCAGCAGCTTGCCCTCCTCAAAATCCTCAATCCGAATGTTCTCGTAGGTTACGTTACGAATCAGATTCAGGTCTCCGCAGCTAATGGCCAGACAGCCCTGATAATCCGGGTCGTCCTCGTCGTGTTCCAGAATGTCCAGATTGCTGAAGGTTATATTTTCCAGCGTATCGCCAACGGACCGGGTATCTCCGTGCAGGCCCAGGTTGGTCGGGTGCGCTACGTCGGCCCAGAGCGTCGAATTTTTAACCACGACGTTGCGGGACCCGCCGTAATAATCCCAGCGGTGCCCATACAGGGCAATGCAGTCATCGGAGTTGCGCATGAACACATCGTCGACCAGCACGTCCGAGCAACTCATCAGATCGATACCGTCGCTCCAGCCTTTGCAGCTAAACGATTTCAGGTTTCGAATCGTAATGCCCTTCGACTGACCGCCGTAGACGGTATAATGCTGCGGGTTTTTGACGATGATCCCGTCGACCAGTACGTTCTCGGAATGGGTTATTTCAATGCCCCGTTGCGGCTGATCGATGATGCCCCGACCGATAATCCGCACGTTTTTGACGTTGTTGCAAACGAGTTTACCCCGGATAACCGCACCCCCGTCGATGTACACCGTTTTGTTACTGGGAATTTTAAACACGTCACCCGGCTTGTCATCCGGTGAGTGAATTCCCGGACCAAAGTACATCACGTTGGGGTCTTTCGGGTCAGGTTTGCTGGTTTCAATCGGGTTTGCGAATAGGTGCAAATTCTGAAGCTTATCGCCATTAAATTCAATCGACAGCTTGCGGGGCTGCGTGAGGGTAAAATACAGCGTGTTGCCCTCCAGTTTCGATTGGATCTAGTACGATAACGGGCGGATTCGGGCGTTCTGAACGGAGCCATTGTTTTTGCGCACAGCTATCTCTACCGTACCCGAAAAGTCGAAGAACGCCATCGACGCATCGCGTACTTTGTCCAGATCGACCTGTACGTTGTATTCAAACAGGTCCTGCCACGGTCCGCCCGGCTTGCGTACCCTCACCGTGTAGTCGTCGTTGTGCTGACTATACAATATACCCGTCGGTACGGGATAAATCACCAGTTCCTGGGCGTATAGCCTGACCGATAGCACCCAAAATAAAAGACCTAGTCCTAATTTTATATGATTCATTGTCAATAGTCTTACGGCTTCTCTTCGATGATCATGGCTTGCCCGCCTTTGGCTTTCAGGCTGATCGGGAACGAAGCATCGGCCCCCATTTCGGCCACTCGCTTCTGAATGCTACCCGCCCCGTCGTCTTCGTAAATCGTTGCCTGATACCGCTTGCCAGACGCCAGAAACGAAAGCGGTAGGTTACCAGCCCAGTCCGTCAGGCTCGCTACTGAACCAACGTACCAGACATTTCCCTGCCGACGCGCCACGCTGATGAACTGACCAATTTCACCCGCCAGATAATGGCTTTCGTTCCAGACCGTTGGTACTCGTTTGAAGAACTCAATTTCGCCTTCATCGTTGTAATCGGTTGGGTTACCGTACCAGAAAATAGCCTGCAAGGGGCTGAAATACACCACCGACAGCGCCAGTTGCTGCCCTTTGCTCACCTGCAATTTGCTTTTATAGAGGTTGTCGGTGAAGTACCGATTCGTGTTGGGATAGCAGAACGTATAATCAGCCGCACCGGCCAGAAAGCGGGTGAAGGGCAGCACCGTATTGTGAAAGGCATCGGGGTTGTTTTCGTTGCCCCGGATTCCCTCCTGCGTCAGCAAGTTGGGGTAGGTTCGGCTCAGGCCCGTCGGTTTGTAGTTGTCATGAATGTCCAGGATGAAACCATAGTCGTAGGCTTTTTTGATTGCGCCGGGTAGCCAGCTGATGCCTTCCTGCGTCAGCCCGTCCACGAAGCCAAATTTCAGGCCCACCACGCCCCATTTTTTGTACAGGGGCAATATCTCGTCCAGCCGGGTTCGTAGCGCAACCCGGTTGACGTACAGAATGACGCCCACGTTTTTCGACTTCCCATAAGCAATCACTTTCGGCAGATCAATGGCCGGAATGGGTTGCATAGGGTCGGAGTTGGTCCGGAACTCCGACCCGTACCAGCTCGCATCGAACAGGATATACTGGAGATTATGACTGGCTGCAAAGTCGATGCAGTTCAAACCACCCTGCGTCGTCAGCGACGAGCGAATCAGCTTACCCGGCTTGATCCAGTCGGGAACAGCCTGGGCGGATGGGGGACAAAGTCGCAGCGGCAGGTCACTGAACGCGTGCAGCCCAATGGCCGACGTTGCCACGCTAACGGTTCGCCAGGGGGTTTGAAAATCACCCGCCGTTCGGACGGAGTCTTTACGAAAAGCAACCGCCAGCGCAGTCGGTGTCGCACCTTTGGCCAGTACGGCTTTGGTGTAACCGGTATTATCGGCTTCGCCAATTGAGAGGAAAAGCTTGCCGTTGGTAAGTGTAGCCGGGAAGTCGCAGGTTTTTTGCAGGTCCGAAACGGGGGTCGGGGTGAATACCGTTTCTTCGTTGTACTGGTAAATCGTGAACGCACCGGGTAGGGCAAACGTCGTACGCTCCTGCCGAATCAACCCCGCACTGGTGCCGGTCTGTTTCGGCAACATATAGCGAAACGCCACACTACCATCGAATACGCGCGCTATGAACTGGTACGTCACCGACCCGGACACACAATCGAATGTTAGTTCATTGTAATTATTGTGAATGACATCGTTTTCGCCCAGCCGCCACGCCAACGATTCGGTGTGCCTGCTGGCGCGCTGCTTTTTGACCACGGTATTCTGCCCGACAGCTACCCCATTCAGGTCAAGCCCCAACGCCGACCAGGCCAGCACCGGCTCATTGGAAAACCACATTCGGTACGTAAGGGCTTTCTGCTCGTTAACGGTAATCTCTATACGCGTATTTTTGTCAGGGGAAACAGCCTGATAAATAGTCGGTCTGGGAGCGGAAAATCCGGCCAGCGAGATAAACCACAAACTTATCAGACAGGAATATAACAAAGATCGGTTAAGCATATTTTTTGAGCGCTTCTAAGCGAGTGTTTAGTTCAGGTCCCAATAAACGACGTAGCGCTGCCGATGCAGGTTGTAGTACGGTCGCAATTCGACGGCTTGATTACCCATTCCGGCTACGGTCTGGAACGTCAACGGCTTTCCGGCAACGGGTTTCAGCCAATCTGTCACTGGCTTACCGCCCGTATGGATCGTATGACCGATTGAGTCGGGAATGGTGTAATCGTAGCCATAATACTGATACGGGTCGGCGGGGTCGTGAAACGGGGCCGTTCCCTTCATATTGGCATGGCCCTTTTCGCCAGCCAGCACGATCGGGCCGTACGCGATGGCCGCCACGCGCGGATCGTCATTAGTGGGAACCAGCCGGAGTGTCATCGGATAGGTAAGCTCCACCTTGTCGCCAGTTTTCCAGGTGCGATTGACGGTGATATAGCTTCCGGGCAACTGCTTGACGGCTACGACTTTCCCGTTCACTTTCAGCGTAGCGCCAGCTGTAGCCCAGCCCGGATACCGCAGGTAGAGCGGCATTTGTGTCGGTGCGTTGGCCTGGATGGTCAAGCGAGTTGTGGTTTCTTCGGGGTAGTTCGTCTCCTGCACGAGCGTAACGCCCTTCTCCCGCCAGTTCAGTTCTGAAGGAATAAACAGATTGACGTAAATGCCTTTGTCGTCGTGGTAGTAAATCGCTTCGCCGTATTTCGACTGGCTTTCAAACCCCGAACCGACGCAGCACCAGAACGATTGATCGGGCGTACTGTAGAGCCGGTACGCACCCGCTTTCATGGGTGTGAAGTAGCAGACCATGCCCGACTCGGGGTCCTGCTGGCCCAGAATGTGGTTGTATAAAGCCTGTTCGTAATAATCAGCGTATTTCTCGGCGGCCGACCAGGTAAACAGGTGCCGGGTCAGCTTGAGCATATTGTACGTATTGCAGGTTTCGCTGGTGTTACCGGTGAGGTGTTTAGAAAGTTTATCGGGTTCGAAAAAATGCTCCTTGTCGCTGTTCCCCCCATGTGCGTAGGTGTGGTGCTGCACGACCGTGTTCCAGAAGAATGTAGCGGCCGTTTTAGCTTTCTCGTTGCCGGTCAGTTCATAATCCCGCGCTTCGCCAACCAGCTTCGGAATAAACGTATTGGCGTGGGCCTTGTTGAGGTTATCCTGCCCATTCTCCAGCGGTTCCAGAGCCGCTTTGTGGTAGAAAAACTGGGCCAGTTTCAGGTGTTCAGGATTTCCAGTCAGGGCATACAGATTGAAGAAAGCATCATTCATACCGCCAAACTCATTCCGGAGCATTTTCTGGCGTTGCTCAGGTGTTAAGGGCGACAGTTTTTTGCTGGCCCACGCAGCCATTTTAGTCGCAATAGCAAGTGCCTGCTGGTTACCGGCATACGTGTACTGATCGGTTAAACCGGCGAACAGTTTATGAAGCGTGTACCAGGGGGCCCAAACGGCCGTTCCGGCAATATTCCGGTCGATGTACTGCTGCGGATACGCGCTCAGGTAACCCTCCTGGTTCAGTACGCGCTGTATATCATCCAACGCTGTTACCAGACTATCGCCTTTTTTACGAAACGCTTCGTTAGTGGTGGAAGCGTATTGCAGGGCCAGGCCCGATAATAAATGTCCGATGCTGTGGCCACGCAGTTCCATATCCAGTCCTTCCCAGCCACCCAGGGGCTTGGGCATTTTGGTCGGACTACCCGGCTTGGGCGTATTCATGCCCGCATTGACCCGAAAGCTATGCACCAGCCGGTCAACGGGTAGCGACAGTAGCCACTTACCTTCTCGTTCTGCGTTATCCCGAAACAGGCCATGCGTGATCCGCACATCCTGAAGGTCGAAGCTTTTCGCTTTCACGGGTACGCTAACAGGTACCTTCATTTTATCGGACGCCTGACCGGGGTACTGCGCCAGCCCCAGCACCGACTGTCCGACCAGACCGAACGTCAGGATACCCCGCAATAGGCCGGACGTTGGGATTACGTTAAATGTATTGAACCGCATTGATGTGAGTGACTGCATTATGAACCTCTAGTACGAAATAGACAATACCCGGCACCGGATACCCTTTGCCGTACCGAAGAAGAATCTTTATTATGGTGCGAAAAAAAGAGCGGGGAGGTCTCTGGACTTCCCCGCTCTTTCAATCAGCGATGCGGCTCGGTTTGCCCTATGGCTTCACCAACTTGATCGTTGCCCGTTCGGTGTCGGAGGTAGCCCGAAGCAGGTAGGTACCCGCCCGATGGTTCATCGGAATCACCTGCTGCTGACCCGAGGTGACCGACTCGATCAGCTGCTCAAAAAGTGGTTTGCCATTTAGGTCCGTCAGCGTCAGATTGACGCGTTGGCCGGTAGCTCCCCGTATTTCAATCGCAACTTGATCACCCACGACTGGGTTGCCTAGCGCGGTCAGGGTAAATGGGCTGTCCGTCGGTTCTGCCGATAAACGGCTCCCTGAAGCCGGCTCTGTTCCGCAGATGAGCTGACCTTTGTAGTAGATCGTTACCCGATCGTTTTCCGCCATTGCCCCGGCGGCTTTATACGAATGGTCGTTTGTTTCGGTGAAGTTCGACCAATCCGCTTTGGTAATCCGGCATTGAATATTGCCCGTCGTACCCAAGGGATATAACATACCCACACTGGCGTTGACCTTCAGTTCGAGGTACGTGTCGGCGTTACTACGGCCCACGTTCCGAACAAATCGACCCGTCGCGTTTGGGTTGCCCAGCTTGGCGTAGTCGATCCAGTAGTTAAGCGACTGGCTACCCTCGGCGGTGAACCAGTACCGCACCGATAAGTCCCCATACTGCATCGGCGTATTACCCTCGTTATTGACTTTCAAGTAGATGCTGATCGAGTTGTTATTGGTGTTGTCGTTCTTATTCTCGGTATAAACCTTCAATTTGGTTACCGGGGCCACCCCGGCGGGCTCAGTGCCCCAGATCAGGACCCCGTTGCGATACAGCGTGATGCGGTCATTGTCGCTATAACTTGTCTGAGCCTTGAAAGCATAGTCATTGGTCTCATTCAGTGCGGACCAGTCGGTGTTGGCAAATCGGGTCTGGATAGGTCCAGAGTTACCCCCGGCAGCCAGATTGCCGGCCCCAGCGGTGAAGCTGTATTCGATGTAGCCCAGAGCACCGTCGCGGGGCTGATCCAGGGCTACGTAGTTCATCTTGACGTTATTATTACCTAGCTGGGCATAGTCGATCCAGGTATTGATACCGGCAAAGTTTTCGGCCGTAAACCAATAACGAACCGTGAGTTCCGTGTAGGCCACCGGGGTTGTTCCTTCGTTGACCAGGTTGAGGTAGGGCCGGATGACGTTATTGGTGGTCTGGTTGTTATCCCCATCCAGTGATTTGACTTTCACTGAAGTGGCCAGCGTTACAACCAGGGTCTGATCGACCGACATGGCATCCCCATACGTAGCGTTACCAGCCTGCGATGCGGTGATGGTCGTTGAGCCTGGGCCCACGATGTGGACGTTGCCGTTAACGATCGTAGCGATCGCTGCGTTCGAGCTGGTATAGCTCACCGATAAACCCGAACTCGCCGTAGCGCCCGGATTGAAGTCCGCATCGCCGACCTGCTTGGTTGGCAGTGCATTGAACGTGATCGTCTGAGACTGCGTCGATATTACCAGCGCAACATCGTTTCCTGTTCCGCCCAGATAGGTGATCTGAAAGCGAATCGAGCCGACCGTTACGACACTTCCTTCGGCTAGTCCAGCAAAGGTCCCCATTACGGCATTACCCGATGTATTGTCGATGATGATGTAGCTGGTTCCGGCAGGCAGGCTGGTCGCGTTTCCGAGGTCAGTGATGACCAGATTCGCATTGTTAAGCGACACGCCATTGGCCACAAGTTTGTCAGCCGTGCTGGCGCTACTGTTTAACTCCAGTTGGTACGTTGCACCGCCGGTCAGGCTTAGGGCCGATGTCGTCGTAAACGTACCAACCGAGTTGCCGGGAGCAACAAATCCATTTGTACCAATCGTTACCGAACCACTGGTGCTACCCGTTCCGGCCAGTGTGCCTCCGATTACTGAAACAGGACTGGCCAGCGAGCCGTTGACAATCAGTGTACCGCCATTTACCGTAGTAGCACCCTGGTATTCATTGGCTCCAGCCAGAACCAGTTTTCCGTTGTTTACGACAACAGTCGAGTAGTAAGGAACATTGCTGATCATCGTCGTTCCGTTCCTGATCGAACCCGTGATGGTTTGCGTACCGGTACCGATTTTTTCCAGATTGACCCGTCCTTTGTCTACTGCGGCAGTCGTTGGGCCTGACCCTATGGTCCCTTCAAACGTTCCATCTTGATTGTCAGCACCTACAGCCAGGGTAGGTGTTCCGTTCGTAACATTTGTTCGCGATGCGATGTAGGCATCTGAGGTACCATCCAGCGCACCAATCGTCTGCTTGCTGGCGTTCGACGCACCGTTGAACAAGAGTAAAGCTGTCGCTTCTGTACCCATGGTCGTCCGGGTTGGCGGAAGCAGTACGTTATCCAAATCGGTGGTGACGGTGGTTGTTGGCGTGTGCAGTTCGATCGTACCCTGTGCCAGATTAATACCGCCCTGTAATCCACTCCAGTCCATGGCGGCCTGTATACGAAGACCAGCGTACGAGCCGCTGCTTCCGTAAATGGGTGTCGTAATTTTAAGCCCCTGCGTGCCGGAAATTTTCAACGGTACCCGCGAATTGTTGGTAGCATTGCCCATAAATAACTTCCGGGCACCGCTGTTAATCATCGTCAGTAAAGGTGTACCCGATTGGGTCTGGAAGTTCAGCGTTCCACCGTTAAGCCCGCTGGCTAACGTCAATTCCGACGTACCGTTTGCCGCATAGGTCAGCGTACCGATAGTAACGACACCGTCGAGCTGAACGCCCGGGATATTAGCAAACGTAGTAGCTCCGAACGTAGCATTGGACCCAATACCTGACGGAATAACCGAGTTCGTCCAGTTAGTCGCTGTCGACCATTTCAGAAAACGGGCCCCGGTACCATTTGTGATCGACGTGGTGGCTACGATGGCTGTGCCGCCTGGCCGTAGCGAAAGCTGGATTTGCGATCCGTTTGCTGCCACGACGGTATAGAGTACATTCGCCGTAAAGCCACCGGGTACAGTGCCTGTCAGCCGTACGTGGTCACCAACGGCAAACGTCTGGCCCGGCCAGGTCAAATCGGCACTACCCGCTGTGGACATAATGCCCGTTGACAGGATACCCGCTGTGTTCGACCAGGTGCCGTCTGTAATGCCCGCGATCTGGTTCACGGTCAGAACCTGGGTTACGATTGGGGCCAGGCTGTACTGGCTGTCGCCCATTTGCTGCGCGACGATGGTTGTTGTGCCCGGTTTCGCTACGTGAATGGTACCGTCCGCATTGACCGAAGCCACCGCTGGATTGGTGCTGGAGTATACCACAGGTAGTCCTGAGCTAGCGGTGGCCCCCGGTGAAAAATCAGCCGATCCAACCTCTTTTGCCGAAATAGCCGGGAAGCTGATCGTCTGGCTGTTAGGCTTTACCGGCTCCTCCAGCGACGCGGTCAGTGTACCAAAGCCTAACTGATCGTATCCACCACTGTTGGGCCCAAAATTACCGCCACCACCTTCGGGCCGGACAATCTGCGCAAAGCGAGCTATGTACGGAGCCGATAGTCCTTTTCGGTTGACGTAGTGGTTGTAAACCAGTTCCCAAACTGGACGAATGTTGCCCCGTCCGTCTTCCGAGACGATCGTTTGCACAACACCGATACAGTTGCTGTATTTCGTAAAGGGAACGTCATAACCTAAGTTGTATTTGGCGATGTACTCGAAGCCTTTCAGCAGTCGGTTGTCGTCATAGCCGTACAAGTCGTCGCCCTGATTCCAGGCCATTTCGGCAAAAGAGCCGGCCAGCGTTACGCCTAGCACGGTATGGCCCTGATCACGTCCGGCTTCCTGCCATTGGCCCAGATCGCCAACTACGTACGGTAAAACATTTTTGATCGAGCCCATGCCCGCCCCGTTCTTGAAGTAATCGACGGCTTCGTTGTAGATATCCCGGCGGTCGCAGAGTACGCCGATACTGAGCATAGATGCCATATTGCACAAATCCCAGTTGGCCCAGTAGTTACTGATACAGGCTCCATTGTGGTTGACCAGAAAATCGTGGTTCATCGGGTACCAGACGGTCAGCATCCAGTTTTGAAATTTAGCAAAATCGGCCGCTGCCCAGCCGTTGTAAGAACGCATTATTTCGGCGGCATTGGCCAGTTGATACCCTTGAATACCCGCCAGCAGAAACCGGTCAGCCGTACCGCTGAGGGCTGTTGTACCTGCTGCCCAGGCATTCAGGATAGCAATCGATTTGGCAGCATAGGCATCGTCGCCCGACACTTTCCAGCGAATCGCGGTCTGATAGGCGGCTGCGGCATCCCGAAACAACGACGCGTAGTTTTCCGTGTTCGTACCATCAAAACCCCGATACACCGTAGCCGGAATGGGGTTCGTAAAATTGCGAGTCAGCGACGAGTTTGAGTTGGCGACCAGTACGTCCCAGCCCGCTTTCCAGGGTTGAGCACCAGCGTCTACTTTGGCTTTCATCCGATCGAAGTCGGCTTGTTTATGGAGTAGTCCCGGATGCACAAATGATTGTGCCTGAGCGAACTGCGCTACGGACAGCAGTAGCAAAACAAGCCAGGAGAGTTGTCGGTAGGCAATAGTGCCCCTACCCCGGCTGATGGGGAATAAAGGTAGATTCATGATTGATTTAGGAAATGAATTATTGATTGTTTAGAAAGAAGGCCACCCGATACTATAATAAACTGATCTGGGTGGCCTTGAGGTAGTTAATCAAGCACGGTGGGAAATTACTATTACCAGCCTGGGTTCTGCGTAAGCTGGGGATTCAGCTGAATCTGCTGAGTGGGAATGGGCAACAGATAGTTCTTATCGCTGAAGGAACGGCTACCGTCGATAATGATGTTTCCATCAGCATCTTTAGGCGTGGAGGCCATCGCCGGCCACAACGCCTGGTATTCAGTGCCCGTCCATTTGATACCGATCAATGGTTTCTGCAACTCACTGGCAGCAGCCCACCGTTTCAGATCGTCGACCCGGAAGCCTTCGTAAAACAGTTCTACGTTACGCTCCCGGCGAATTTCGGTACGCATATCCAGCCCGTTGGTCTGTGCGAAAGCGTTGCTCAGCTTCGGCATCGTCTTGTTCACCCGATTGCGAACCAGGTTGAGCGATTTGTCCAGATCGGCGTCGCTGATTGCTCCATTCCGTTCAAACACCGCTTCCGCATAATTAAGCAGAACTTCAGCGTACCGAATTACCGGATAATCATAAGCTTCTTCGTTATCGGCCACGGCCCGCTCCGTAATCCATTTCTGATGCCCGTAGCCACCGAGTCCACCTGTGTACATTTTAAAGGGTGATGCGTAGGCGGTGGCGCGATCAGCCGCCCCGCTGGTCCAGTCGACCCGGGCATTGTTGATGCCAAACCAGTAGTATCCACCCGGCACTTTCAACGTGTATCTCATTCGGTTCTCCCGGTTCTGAAATTCGGACAGCATCGTTGCATACCCTTTAAAGAGCGGTGACTTCTCGATGGGTAACCCATCCTGACACAAGATCAGATTAACAAAATTCTTGGTCGGTGACATTACCTGCGCCTGCCGCGATACGTTCTGGCGAATCTGCCGGAGTGTCCAGTCATAGCGGTTAGCCAGAATGTATTCGTTGTTAGCGCTCTTTGTGAGGTTGGCCGGATTCGATTTCTGGTTCTCCAGAATGAACAGGTACTTCTGCGCCGAATCACCCAGGGCTGCCGGGGCAAACAACTGGTATTGTGCCCCCGTAATGACGGCTCCGCTGGCGGCTACGGAAGCGTCGAGCAGCGTATTGGCGCGGCCGGTATTGTTGCGGAATTTCTGCCAGGTTCCTTCGTAGAGCGTTACCCGACCCAGAAACGACTGGGCGACCTCTTTATTGATTCGACCCTGCTCCGCTGATACGTTCTGCGCTGTCTTGGCGGGTAGTGAGGCAATGGCTTCAGTCAAATCTTTGACAATGAAATCGATCACCTCATCCCGCGTGTTCCGGGGCGCCTGTAGTTCGGGCGCATCGGTTGCCAGCGGTGTCGTGATGATGGGTACACCCCCGAAAATCTGAAGTAAATCAAAGTATACGTATGCCCGGAAAAACTTGGCTTCAGCAACATATTTGGCGATATCAGCCTGATTGCTGTAGGCGCTGGCTTTGCCGAGCATATAGTTGATTGTGCGAATCCGGCTGTAGTTGTTGTTGTAATTGGCATCCGTTGTCGGGACCGTGTTCAGCCCCCGGCTGTAGGCATTTTGACCCGAAGCAAAGTCGCTTTTGAAATCAGAATGGTAGTTCTGCGTGGAGCCATTTACGTCGTAGAGTACGTCGATGAATGACCGCTCATAGGTGTAGAATGTGTTGGCTGCCAGCAAGAAGTCATTGGCGGACTGCCAGTAAGCAGCGTCCGAGAGTTGATCGAGCGGGTCTAAATCCAGGGCTTTATTGCAGCCGTTCTGGGTTAGTGTCAGCGTGCCCGCCAGCAAAATGAGATAAAGTTTCCGTAGGGGTTTCATAGTTTATATTTTTTGGTTCGGGATGGACCGACAACGCTAAAGCGTATCGGCCATCCGGAGGCCAGGTAATTAGAAAGTAAGGTTTACGCCTACGGTGTGCAACCGGAAGAAGGGATAACGGGTAAACGTGTTTTCACTGTTGGCCCGTCCCACGCTGCGGGTTGCTTCAGGGTCCCAGCCGTCGCGGATGTGCGAGATTTCCCAAAGGTCATTCCCCGAGTAATAGATTCGTAGGCGGTCGACTTTGATGCGCTGCGTAATCTTGACCGGCAGCGTATAGCCAACGACCAGATTTTTCAGCCGTACATAGGCCCCGTTTTCCACCGACCAGTCCGAAATCTGGTAGTTGTACGTATTGTATGACGTAGCATTCTGACCTGTTGACAGAATAGGATAGTAGGCATCGGTGTTGGTTGGCGTCCAGGTTTTACCGATCCAGAAATCGGTCTGCCCCTGGAAGATCGATCCAAATGGTACGCGCCAGTTACCTTCCCGGAAGATCGTCCGTTGCCCAACGCCCTGGAAAACAGCCTGTAAGTCAAACCCTTTCCAGTCGGCGCCCAGGTTCAGCGCAAAGCTGTAGCGCGGATCGTCCCGGCCTAAGTATTTCAGATCGCCCGGTACGGTCAGCTTACCATCGCCATTAAGATCCGTAAACATATTATCGCCAATCCGGACGCCGGGCAGGGTCGATGTCGTGATCGGCATACTGATGTTGTTACCGGCAGCGAGTGCCCGGGCGGCCGCTAGTTGTTCCTGGGTCTGGATACGCCCCGCGTATTCAAGCCCGAAGTAAGAACCCAGCGCGTACCCTTCTACAGCCCCATTGAAACCCTGGTTGATGACATTAGCCCCGCCATAACTTAACAGTATATTCTGGTTATCGGTCAGGCTACCGCCAATCCGGTAACCGAACTGCCCGATCCGGTCATTCCAGTTCAAGGCCGCTTCCCATCCCCAGGTTTTCAGGTGACCGATATTGGCAAAGGGTGCTGTTGCTCCCAACGTTGCCGGAAAGGTTTGGCCCAGCAGCATGTTCCGGTTATGTTTCACAAAATAATCGATGCTACCCGACAAACGACGATTCAGGAACGAAAAGTCTAAGCCAAAATTTGTCGTCTCAACCCGTTCCCAGGTACGGTTCAAACTGACCAAGCTGGTCGTTGGGACTACGGTTACCACCGGGCTTGCACCGATGATGGGGAAACCCGCGCTGGTTGCGCCCCCGGTTGCCGCTACATTGAGTAGTTGAACGTAATCATACAGACCAATATTACTTTGGTTACCAACCGTTCCATAGGAGGCCCGAAGTTTCAGGTCGTTCAGGAACGTCAGATTTTTCATGAAAGTCTCCTGTGAAATACGCCAGCCGCCCGATACCCCGTAGAAGAACTTCCAGCGGTTTGCCGCATCGAACTTCGACGAACCATCGTAACGGGTATTCACTTCAAGCAGGTATTTTTGTTGGTAGGCGTAGTTGAAGCGCCCGAAATAAGAGCCGATGGCGTAGTGATTCTGCCGCTCATCAACGCTTTTAGTCGTCGCATCGCCAATGCCCAGGTTCAGCGAAGGCACGTTATCATTAGCTACGTAGCTGGTACGGGCCTGATACCAGTTGTACTCATCCCGCTCGTAGTTTGTGCCGACGGTTACGCTGAGATCATGATCTTGTCCAAACGTTTTGGCGTAGTTCAGATAGGCATTGAGTGTCGTATAGGCGTCCTTATCCAACCGGCGCCGGTAGGCCGAGTTTTGCCGGGTTGGGTTATCAGCCGCCTGGATAGTGCCCAGGTAGTTGTACCAGGAAATCACTTTTTGCTGTTCTTTAACATCCGTTGCCGTCCAGTTATAACCGGCCTGACCAACCAGGCTCAGGTTCTTGCTCAACTGATAGCTAAGTCGGAAGTTAGTAAACACCCGGTTGTTGTATTCCTTGTTCTCTCCCCCGAGTTCGGCCTGCCAGTTTGGGCTATACTGCGTTCCCCAGGCGTAGGGCTTCCCATCGATGGTCGACACGGGAAAACCGGGTTGCTGGTATTGCCCCATTACGGAGCTGATCAGCGTAGGCTGAATGATGTCGTTTTTTTCGAGTGAAATGTTCGTTTCCAGCTTCAACTTGTTGGTAAACTGGTAGTCGTGGGTCAGGCGGATGTTGTACCGGCTATTGGAGTTTTGCCCCCATTGCAGCATACTGCCGTCATTCAGATAACCGAGCGATACCCGGTAACCAGACCGTTCGTTACGCCCCGATATGCTTAGGCTGTGTTGCGTCGAGGTCGCCTTGCCCCACAGAATGTCGACCCAGTTGGTATTGAAAAACGTCTGATCTTTCACGTCGCCAAAACCGGGGTTGAGCGGATTGTTGGCGGGCGAAACCGTTCCGTTGTTTGTGTAGTCGATGTAACCCGAAGCCGGTGGATTGAGCATCATCTGACCAAATTTATACCAGAGAAACGTTGTCGGTGGTGTGCCGTAGAAATCATTCGTTGTTCCATCCACAAGGCCCTGTCCAAACTGTTGACCGTTAATCAGATGAGGCTGTAAACCCAGTACCTTCTGCGACACAGAGCCGTCGTACTGAATGGTGGTTTTGCCGGTTTTGGCTCGTTTGGTGGTTACCAACACGACACCTCCTGCCGCTCGGGCTCCGTAGATAGCGGCCGAGGCATCTTTCAGAAACGACATATTCTCAATATCGTTTGGATTGATCGAGTTCAGGGCTGCCTGACTACTGACCGCCACGCCATCGATCAAAATCAGCGGTTCAGTGCTGTTGGTTGAGGTCGCCCCCCGAATTTGAAAGTTCCAGCTGGCCCGGCCCGGAGCGGCCGAGGTACGGGTAACGACAACACCTGGCACCTGACCCTGCAACGCCGATAGTGGGTTATCGACAACCCCTCTGTCCTGAAATACTTTGTTATCGATGGTAGCAATCGAGCCGCTCAGCGTGGCCCGTTTCTGAGTACCGTAGCCGACCACGACCACTTCGTCCAGTCCACGCGCTTCGCCTTTCAGTTGAACATTCAGGGTAGTCAATTTGCCGACGACAATCTCCTGCCGTTCGTAGCCGACGAATGAGAAAACCAATACGGCATTGTCGTCTGGAATGGAGATCGAGTATTTCCCGGCGGCATCGGTGGTTGTGCCGCGCGTCGTACTTTTGATCGCTACGGTAACGCCGGGCAGGGGCTGATTCTTTTCATCGGTTACGGTTCCCGAAATAGTCTGATCGGCAGCCGCTGCCACTGTGGCTCTCTCCGGTAATAGCGTCGTGGTCTGGCTGGTGCTGTTGTTTCGCAGAATGATCTGTGAGCCAACCACTTCATAACTAAGCTGAAGCGGAGTCAGCAGCGAATTCAGGACGGACGACAGCGGCTGGTTCTGTACCGACAGATTCACCTTCCGCTCCGAACGGATAACCTGCGGGCTGTAGATAAACCGTACCGAGGCTTGTTTGGCAATCTGTTTGATAGCCTGTTCAATCCGCTGATTTTCAATTGTAATGGATATAGGCCGATTCAGCAATTCCTGGCCTTTCCCGTCCAGGGCCAGGACCAGACTGGAGAGCCAGGTCATTAGAAGGATCTGGTAACAGGCTATTCGCATGATTTTAGTGAAAATCACTCGTGGTTTCGTATTGATTCGCATAGATATAAATAAAGAAACTCGTTTACGTTTGGCACAAAAAATTCCCTTACCCAATAACCTTGGGTGAATAGCAGAGTACGTAGTTGGGGGGGAGTCGCGTTCAGGCACTCATGGCCTTACGGTTTCGAAGAGCTGACTACATGGACTGTAGCCGAAGGTTGGGTGGGTTCATACGCATTATGCAAGTTTAGGTTAGAAAAAACCAGGCTACTGGACGGGACGCTTCATCGACATCCTTTGCTGTGAATAACGATCTGGGCATCGATCACCTCGTACGTTGAATTGGTGGCTCGGCAAATCAGGTCGAGTTTCTCGAACAACGACTCTGCACCAAACTCCGCCGTCAGTTCACAACCGGTCAGCAGGTCAACATCATAATTGATGACAATTCCGTAGGCAGTTTCCAGCTTTTTAAAAACCGATACGACCGGGGTGTGCTCGAAAGCAAGTACTTGAGGCTCTCCTGCCGGACTGGTTATTGGTTCGGGTAACGCGACCAGCGAACGCTCTAACAAACGGTCGTTGGCCTGAAAGGTAGCCTGCTGATTGGGCGTGAGAATAATGGCCGGTTCGCTACCCCCCAGATCCCCGAGCTCTCCACCGGGCGGGGTCTTAAAAACCGACACTTTCCCCGTCCGAACAATGACCTTTGCTTCTTTGTCATCCGGATAAGCGCGAACGGTGAAACTAGTACCCAAAACCTGGGTAGTCAGTTGGCTGGTATAGACCATAAATGGTTGTTTAGGCCGACGGACTACGTCAAAGAAAGCTTCACCAACCAGAAAAACCTCGCGTTGGCGAGCAGTGAACGTTCGCGGAAAGCTGACCCGGCTTCCTTTGTAGAGCGTAACTCTACTCCCGTCGGGTAGGCGAACCAACTGGCTGGCATTGGTCGTATTCTGTATTTCCTGTAAGGTTCCGGCTTGCTGCTCAACCTTGTGTTGATAAACGGCGAGGGGCGTAGTAGGCGTACGCCAATAGAAAAAAGCCAGTGTACCTAGCCCAACAACCAGCGTGATAGCCGCTGCGATCCGTGCCCAACTTATAAAATGAGCCGGTGGTTGTTGCGGTTGCAGCGGTTGTAATTCATTCAGATCCTGTGCTTTCTGCCGGTTTACACGGATACGGGCGACCTCACTGGCTAACTCCTCGTCCGATAACTCTTCCTGCGCCTGCTGCATCTGACTCACAAACTGGCGGGCAGCCAGCACCAGATCCACTTTATCGGGATTTATCTGAAGCCACTCATTCCAGAAGACTTGATCGGCAGGCGCGTTTTTCAGCACCCATTGCTGAAACCGGTCGTCGAGTATAAATTCGTCAAAGGTGTAGGTCGTATAATCGGGCATAGAAGCGTTTGGCGTTTTCTCCCTTCATAAGGAAGTAGACCACACCTGTTAGGGTATACTCTATTTTATAAACTTTTTTTTGTTTTCTTGGAGCAAAGCTTGATTTATATACTTACCCCGAAACGAATAATTCCAGTCTTCCCCACTTACATAAGTGGGGAAGACTGGAATTATTCGTTGGCTAATTCTCCAATTAGGAGAATAGGCGAACAGGCAGGATGGTTCTTAGTTGTGTCATGGCTCGGTAGAGGAAATTAGCGACCGTTTGTTTTTCAATATCCATCACCTGGGCTATGTCATCATTAGTAAGACCTTCGTAAAATTTTAGAAACACAACTTCCTGTTGCCGCTTGGGTAACTGATCGACTGCCTGCCGGAGACTTTGCTCGGTTGATACCAACATTTCTTCGGCAATCCACTTGTGGTCAGCGGTTAGTTCGTTGGTGGCAACGGTTTCCCATTCTAAGGTTTCGTCAGAAGTAAATGGGCGGGCGGTTTCACGGCGTATCCGACGGAATAAATTGTTGCGAAACGCCTTGATCAGGTAGATCGTCACATAAGGCGTTTCGACAATAGCGGTCCGCCGATTCCAAAGTTCTAGAAACAAGTCCTGGATACAGTCTTTTATCAAATCACGGTCTTTGGTAAACCGGGTAGCATAGTTAAACAGCACTCTGTACCGAGCCTGAACCAGCTGATCAAAAGCCTTCTCGTCATCCGCTTTAAATCGAATCCAAAGCTGGGCCATTCGTTGTTCATCTGCAGGAACTGACGGTGAACTTGTCATAGGTGGTTGATCTAAAAATAGTAAACAGCAATTGTCTATTTATACCGCAATTTGTGCATGCCAATGTCAACTCCTTCTGGCACACTTAACCCTATCCGTTTTTCACAATAAAATACAATTTCAGCCAGTGCTTTAGTAGAGGTATTCTCTACCTGACTATTACTCATTGTATTATCTAACTGGATATATTCTACTAAAATACTTCATAAGTACAATATGTCAAGTGAAAATAGGCTTTAGCGAAGCCATGATGAATTATTATTTTATGCAAACGTTTCCGGAAACGTTTGCATAATGTGATTATGCCTAAATATTTTTAAATTTTTCTAGTTACAATTGCCATACTCAATCTTTCTGTGGTTACAGGATTAACAAACCAAATTATAAAATATATTCTATTTTTTGTTTACTCATTCACGATGAAAAACGCACCGGTCACTATCAAAGACATTGCTCGTAAACTGAACATATCGATTTCAACTGTTTCACGGGCATTACGCGACATGCCGGAAATACATCCTGATACGCGCAAGGCTGTTGTACGATTGGCGAAGGAGCTGGACTACCAGCCGAACCAGTTGGCTAAAAATCTAGTGAAAAGCCGCACCAAGACGATTGGTATTATCTTCCCTAACCTATCCTACCACTTTTTCTCGGCGATGCTTAACAACCTGGAAGAAGCTTTTATGCAGGCGGGGTACAGTGTCCTGGTGGCCCAGACCAATGAGTCATACGTTCGGGAAACCATCAGCATTCAAAATCTCCTGCGTAGCCAGGTCGAGGGCATTATTCTTTCGCTTTCCCGGGATACCGCCGATGTTGAGCACGTTGAGCGATTAGTCAAAAAAGGACTACCGATCGTACTGGTTGACCGTACAGCCGATATTGCATCGGTGTCTAAAGTAATGATCAACAATCAGATGGCTGCTTTCAAAGCTACTGAACATTTGATTGAGCAAGGTTGTCGCCGGATTGGCTTTCTAGCGGGTCCACCCCAATTATCGTTGACTACTCAACGAGTAGAGGGGTACTTAGCAGCCGCTGCCCAGTATAACGTTACGGCTGGCGATCACTACATTCGTTACTGCGACTACACCAATGAAAATACAATCCTACAAACGTTGTCGCTGATGAGTTTGCCCAATCCCCCCGATGGAATCGTTGCCATCAGTGATCGAATTGCTTATCCAGCGCTATATGCGATGCAGCAAAAAGGGCTGGTCATTCCCAGGGACGTAGCGGTTATCAGTTTTAATAATGAACCCGTTTCTGCTTATTTTTCACCGACACTAAGTAGTATCAATCAACCCATTGCAGAAATGGCGACGGAAACGGTCCGATTGTTATTACGTCAGCTTGAAAGTCCTGAATCATTGTGTAGTGAGACTAGGATGTTTGATACCCAACTTATCGTTCGTGAATCATCGCTTCGGAACAAATTGTAAGTGTAAAGGGGCGTTTTATGTGATAGTAAAAATGCGTCCTTAGGCAGGTCAAAACACCTTTCGTCCGGATTTTAGCTGATCGTATTGCTAGAATGATCACCGTTTGAATTAACGTTGTTCTGACCGGATAAAATAGCACATGTTGTTTTCAAATGCCCTTATTCCCTTCGTTAATTTACGTATGGGTGATCATACAACAAAATACTGAGTAGCCTTGTATAGCACCCTTATCTGAACCAACCCTTACTGACCCTCCTCCCAGGTTTATGATAAAACTATTGTTGCGTTATCAGGCCCTCCTTTTCGCCCTCATCACGATGGCCTTGATAGACAGTTGCCGAAAAAAAGTAGATCCCCTACCCTCTAGTACTCTCGCCCTACTCGATTCAGTGCAATTGATCTACAATCAAGATTTGACCGCTACTTCCTGCCGAATGACTTCCTTACTGGTTTCAGCCGGCAACCAAGCGGTCGTCACCATTGGTCACTTATGCTCAATAACCAATCCCAAGCCAACGCTAACCGACAACGATGCTTTCTCGGCAGCCGATGTGCGAGTAGGAACACTGCCTTACCGATTTACTACGGTTGTTTCAGCCTTGCAACCAGCAACCCACTGTTATGCCCGGGCTTACGTAACTAATTCCGTCGGCACATCGTACGGGCCCACGATTCAATTTAGCACGTTTGCTAAGCAGAAAACCGTCTATGCTACGTTGGCTAAACTTCTAGACGATTCCTTGCGGCCAAAAGATGTTGGCTATGCCTTCACGATTTATCAAGGAGCAACCCTACTGGCGAGTGGGGCAGGTGGGCTGGCCTCCCGCTCAACGGAGCCTGAGGGGAATACCAACTACACGATTGACACCAAAATGCATGTGGCTAGTATTAGTAAAACGATCACCGCGTTCACCCTGGTTGCTCTAGCCGCTCAGAAAGGGCTTAGTCTATCGGCTCCCATTGCCCCATATTTACCCAAAAATTGGCCGCAAGGACCTAATGTGAGTCGGATTACCTTCAACGATCTGTTGACTCACCAAAGTGGGATCAGTAGCTCAGGTTCAAATTGCCAGGCAGGACCGGTGGCCGAAAACGAGTATGCATTCCTGAAGCAAACGATCGCACAAGGCGTAAGGGCGTATGGGCAATACTGCTATCAAAATACCAACTATGCTTTACTGCGGGTGTTGATTCCGGCCATAATGGGGTACCGCTTCTTAGCAGACGATCCGATCGATACTGAAAACACCAGTAGTCTGTATCGTCAAGCCGTTAACGCACTAATCTTTGAGCCGGTTGGGCTAGCACGTATAAGCGTCAAACAGCCGCTGGGTCAGCCTACCTATTTGTACAGCTACCCCTACCGAAGCAGCCGAGGCTACTTGACGGGTGACTTCTCGGGCACGGTAGGGGCAATAGGCTGGTACTTGACAGCCGCTGAAACAGGCAAGCTCATGGCGACGGTGCTCTCTTCGGCCGATCAATCGGTTTTGGCCTCCGCCTCGAAAGCAATACTATTGGAAAATCGGCTGGGTTGTTTTGCTGGCCTGCTGGGTGATCAAACAACGGTTTATTATCATGATGGCTGGCAGTGGGAACCCGATCCAAGCCTTTTGGGGACTTATCGAGGCTTGCGCACGGTGTGGATGAAGTACCCGGATGAGGTGACAATCGTCATATTTACGAACGCGTTGAATGGCAATCGACTTTTTCCGTCTACTACCGGTTTAGATATCGTCGACTATGTAAATCGCGCTTATAATCGGGCGAGGCAAATTCAAAATGGGCGAACAGCGTACGCTTCTCTTCAACTGGAGCATGCAGGTCCCCATTGACTCATTTCATTCACGTTACCTTAAGGGTTTTTATATTGGCTTTACATAGTACCACTTACACTATAAATCGTATGGTACTAATGGCGTTGGACAGATTTTAAAATATCACTGTCTGGCAGTTCGCTCCCACCTGAGACGATGATAGATTGGCGTACCCGTATTCGGGCATTTCCTGTTACACTACCTTTTCTTCTATGGTAAGAAGTCCGAAAAGGATTTTCCCCAAACGTTGATCCTGACTAGTTTGGATAGCCGGTAGTTTATCTAAACATAAGGCGACTGATCTTCTTACTCAACTCGCTTTGCCCAGGCTAACAGAGGTATATATAAATCTGCGACGGTCTGAGTGGGGCCTTTGGCTTTATAAAGCCGTTGTAGTTCATTTAGAAAGGCCTCGATTCGGTAAAAACCACGCTGATCAGCATTCAACTTGATCCGATCAGCGCGTACTAGCTGGTAGACATCAGCGGAATAGCGGTCGTTGATGTACAGGAGATGTAGACTATGAGTCATGTACTCATTAAACACATCATACGCACTGCCATAATGATCCGAATCACCTTTTCGGGTCCATTTCTGGCGGTCATTGAAGGCTTCGTTGATCGCTGTCAGGTGCTTGTCGCTGGTAGGATTCACAAAGTTATGATCAATCTCGGTGAAGACGATGCCTGAATACAGACCCTCAATTTGAGCGTCCGAATACGTTTTGTGATCATATCCTTTGGCGTCACAAATAAACATTAAGCACTCTTGATAGTCTTGATCCGTAAATTTCTGGGTGGCGTGATCCCCACTAATCAAGGGTGAAAAAATAACTTTCTGGCCATTGTAGACAATACCCGGAAATTGGCTTTCCAGCCAGGTCTGCATTTGTTTAACCGGTAGGAGTCGTCTTACAGTAGCAATGTCTTGCTGATAAAACGGTTGATTGGCCTGGTAGAACTGTCGAAAGCCGGATTGTTGGACGAAATCAGCCCACTGATCGGCATGTTCGGCCATGTCGTTCACCCCCGGCCACATGGCCGCATAGATGCCTACTTGAGTCGGCATGCCTTGCGGATTCAAGGCCATGATGTAGGCGTTTTGACGGACACCATTATAGAAATTATTACCCCCCGTTTTAAGCTGTTGATTCAGTCGTAGGATCAGCGGGTGCTTGGTGACGGGAGCAAAATAGTGCTGCACTCGTGAAAAGTAGTCTCCAGACTGCTCGATCATATTGGGGTCTTTCTGTCCGACTTCGGTTAAGGCCATGGCGATATTGGCCAACTCGAAGGTTTCGGGAATTTCGCAGGTCACCTTCCCCTGAAACTGCTGTTGATAGTCAGCCGAGAAGTGAGCGGATATGTCACCCAAAAAACGGATTTGGATGTATTTCGTAAGCGAACCACTGGTTAGCGCAATTCGCTGGGTAAGCACTTTTCCATTACGATGACCAACGGTGATTTGTTGGTCTCCTGTGGCTAATACAAAGGAGATGCGTTTTCCTTCGTATTTCTGGGGTGAATTGAAGTTTTGGACCGAGTCCATTGTTGAGAAGTGAAGCACATCGGTCAGCTTGAACGCTTCGACCTTGTATCGAAGGGTATCACCCTGAACTTGCAGCCGATGGGTAATGGGCACTTGTGCGAGGGAGGATTGGGAAATAGCCAACAGGCTGCTGATCAACGCGATTTTCATAAAGTCCACTATTACATTAAGCTTGGGTTAGACGAACTAGCTACGGCTATTAGAATATATATAGGGGATGAATCTACCTATTGGCTTGTTGGTTGTGTTGCTTGGATAGTTTATCCCAATTTAATATTCTCAAAATACGCTCCTGCATGAGACGATGGTATCTTCATGTATCTGCTGCAAGAAATGGGGAATTAATGGAACAATATTCTTTCCTGAGTTAACACAATTATTACAAGCTATTTCAGAGTTATACAGTATAAAATGCTCGTTTACTCCGTTGAAGGCCCCGGGCTAATTTTATACTGGTTGGAGCGGGGCTTTTCGAGGAGGTCAGGGCAGGCAGAATTTTAGGAAATTTGAGCCAGTTTGTGCGGAAATTGTCTGTATTTTTGAGAATATCCGCGAACCGTAATGACGACTCCCTCCCTTATTGTTGAACAGCACCTGCACCCGACCGATGAACAGGTGACATGTCTGAATTGTGATCATGCGTATGCTGGTCAGTATTGTAATAAATGCGGTCAACAGGCCGAAACCCATCGGGTTGACTGGCGCTATCTCTGGCACGAAATCGCTGAAAGTCTTTGGGGCGTAGACCGGGGGATTCTCTTCACCCTGCGCGAACTACTCGTGCGGCCGGGCTACTCGATCCGCGAGTTTCTGGCGGGTAGGCGGGTCAATCATTACCGACCGCTGGCCCTGCTGCTCATGCTGGCGGCTATTTATGTGTTTGTTTCGCAGGGCCTGCACGTCGACTTCATGAAAACAGGCCAGGGGATGTATGATACCGCAAGATTTAAAGATGATTCACCAGCTCACATAAAGCAAAAGGAAATACTGACCAGTTACCTGCAGTTTATTGATGATAACCAGCAGTTCAGCGATCTGGCAATGGTGCCATTTGTTGCCTTCTGGTGCTGGTTACTGTTTCGGCGTATCGGCTATAACTACCCCGAACAATTAGTTGCCCAAACATTCATCGCCAATTTCAATCTGTTGTTCTCCTTAGTTATACTGCTTGCCTATTGGGCACTGGGGGACTCCAGCAACGTAATTTCCGGTATTATGGGGGCCAGCTTACTGATTCAGCTAGCCTACATTGTCTTTGCCTATGTGCAGCTTTTTGAAGGCAAACTAAAAACCGTTCAGCATTGCGATCCGCTCCGTAAGCGCTTATTTGCTAGGTTATGCCAGCTTTATACTCTTTACTGGACTTATTGTGCTTACGTACACTATCGTCATGATGATCAATAGTGAACCCACTAAAGCATTACCTAAAAAGGCCGTTCCCGCAACGAGTCAGCATGTTCACTCTTAATCGTTAATCAATACCACAACCGCTGGTCGAGGGGTGGTGAAAAAAGTGATTGGCAAAGAGAACAAAGCTAGCGTAAACGTTATACGGGAATCCTGTAAATGCATTGACTGCAAGCCGTGTTAACTAGCTGACGAAACGTAGTGATTTTCTCCCAAAGCTAGGGCGATAAAGAGTCGTTTTGGGAATGGTTGTAACGGTCCTTACAGTTCGCCGTTCGCTTCCGAGTGTTCTAAAAGTAAAACGCTACTTTTTTAGTGTTTACTCGCTTACTGATCAGGCATCCTAAACCCCTGAAGTCAGCACCTTATCATTGGTTCAGTAATACAGGCTGCCTGAGACGATCCAAAACGTGCTGCTTGTAGGTACGGCCAATTCGTAGTCGATACGTGTCTACTAGTAGCTCATCGCCTTGCTGGCTGAGCACATGATGCCGATTAATGAAGTGGGAGCGGCTGATGCGTAAAAAATAGCTCGGCAGTTGCTCCCCAGCCTGCTTCATCGTTAATCGACTCACCAAACTCGTTTGTCGCGTAACGATGCGTACGTAGTTTTCCAGGCTCTCTACATAGATAATATCCTGAGGGGGCACATCCTGCCAATGCCCATCGACCAAAACACGAAACGGCAATGAACCCGATAACGCAGACGACTCCCCTGGCGCGTTAGCCTGGGCTTCTGTCGATTCGCTGACTTGCCGATAGAGTTTATATACCCCTAAACCAGTCAGCGTAAACACATAGTATTTCACCAAAAGAGGAACTGGCCAGGCCTGATTGTATAAATAATGCAGAATCAGACTCAGCCCCAGACCACCGACGACCATAGACAGCAAGACCCAGCCTGCATATTCGCGTCGTTTGTTTTGCTCAAATAGCCGTTCAAACAGAATCCGGTTATGAAACACCAACCAGCAGTAGAGCAATCCTAAAAAGAAATAGGGTGTCAGTTTGGACCAGCCCGGACGCAACGCCAGGGCGTGCATGTCTGGCAAATAGGTCGCCAGCATCAGGCCGAGCAGTGCTATGCCATTACGAATCCAGAAATGCTTGGTCCAACGGAGTTGGCTCATCGTTTTTCTTGTAAAGATACAGGCGTGACCAATGCACTTGGTCACTGGCCAATGCACTTGACCACATTTGGCTTGACAGTAAGCGAGATAGGGCCAGACATTTGAGCCGGGTTCTTTGTCAAGCCCGTTTTCTCATGGTTCGTCTGTTCTCCTGTCGCCATCGCTTATTTACCTGCTTCGTCAGTACGTGTCTACCTCTTTTGTGGGTGGCCGTATGCTGGCCCATCACGTCGGTTCGTGCCCAAAGCCAACTTGGCCACCAGGCACCTGACTTCACACTCATTGACCAGTTCGGTCATCAAACGACACTCCACTTTCCCCAGCCGACACATGTAGCGATTCTGTTTAGTGATCGCCATAGCCGTTCGCTGGCCGGTCCCTGGGCAGAAGCCCTGACAACAACCTCCGTGCCCCTTCGTACGATGACCGTTGCCTGTATCGGGTGGATACCAACGGTGCTGCAACCTGTGCTTCGCAAAGCGTTCAGCCAATCCAAACCGGTGCTGCTGGACTGGAATGATACCATTTCCCGGCGATATGGTTACGCAGGTGGGTTTCTTCTGGTACTGATCACACCCGCAGGGCGAATTATTGCCACCGAAAATACCGCCTATTCACCAGCACGCCTGCCAGCCTTGATTGGCTTGCTGCCCTGATAATATCATCGTTTTCACCACTCATCATTCGCTCACTTTATGCTACCACCTACTATCAAATCGCTACGTCCTCTGTTGATGACGCTACTTATTGTGCTGATTACCACACGCGTCGGCATCGAACTGAGTATGCATCTGTTACCGATGCATCTTTCCTGGATTATGGCTTTTGGCGTCTACTATTTGAGTATAGAAGCTGCGCTTTGGTTTCTTAAGATAAAAAGTGGTCTGTCGAGACCTCGGTACACGTGGTCCTTGAAGCCCTTGCCAGCCTTGAAGCCGCTGCTTGTCGGACTGGTGCTGCCGGCGCTACTGCCTTTGGGTGTCTTTGTCGCTAATTACGAGCGTGTCCCTGCCACTACTTTTGCTTACATCGTTGTTTTTGCGGCTATCAATCCCTTTTTTGAGGAAGTATTCTGGCGTGGGGTGTTGAATCAGTTACCCATCAGTGGGGTAAAGCGACAGGTAACGTCGGCTTTACTGTTTAGCTTTTCTCACTATTTTCTGTGGGGTTCCTATTGGTTATCGAACCCCAAAGTGCTGATTCCTACCTGTCTGACTACCTTTATCATGGGTTGGTGCTGGATGTGGTTTTATCAGCGAGACGGTCGTTTGCTATACCCTGTTTTGTCGCACATGGCCGTCGACATTTTCAATCTATCCATTGCCGTATTTATGGGCATTGATCTGGTGGGCGCACGATAAATAGTCTTTTATAATCGAATTGGATACGCCTTGGCATGACTAATCTTACAAATCGCTCCCGACTGAGAAGTCGTGTTTCAATAATTGCTGAATTATTGAAACACGACTTCTCAGAATTGCCTAGAAAACGTCAACTTACTAACCTCGTTTTCTGTCGTACAGCTGTAAGACAGGGCTTGTTTTTGTCTTACAGTTTGTAGTACTTAACATATAAGCACTTATACAACACTTTCATACAATGAAAATTTTATTTGTATTATCTATCGTCCTGATTTTGATGACAGGCTGCAATAGGGAAACAACTTCAGTCCAACCACAGACTACCACATCAACTAGCTTGAC
>NZ_BAAHBO010000009.1:0-222311 GCF_054776635.1 Spirosoma lituiforme | reverse complement strand
TATTTCGCCCGTAGCGGTTGGTACAACGCTGCGCGTCGATCAAATGCAGGGTAAACAAACCTACCGACAGCCCCCAAAGCGATTTGATGAAGCAACCCTGATTAAAAATATGGAACAGAAAGGGATCGGGCGACCATCTACCTACGCGAGTATCCTATCGACGATTCAAAAGCGAGGTTATGCTGAAACGGGCAATGTCGCTGCCCGAAAATTGCCGGCAACCCTCATTACGCTGAAACAGGGGTCGATTCGTACTACGACCGAGCAACAATCCGTTGGGGGTGACAAAGCCAAACTGGTTCCCACGGCTACGGGTATTCAATTAGCCGATTTTCTGGAAGCGAATTTCTCCCCATTAGTTGACTACGGATTTACGGCAGGTATGGAGAAACAGCTTGACGAAATAGTTGAGGGCAAAAGCAAATTTCTGACTGTTATTCAAAGCTATGATCAAATGCATCAGCGAATGATTGCCCATGTGGAAGCGACGCTTCCTGATGCCAAGCGGGAAACAGCTACTCGATTACTGGGGGAGTATAAGCAAAAACCCGTTCGGGTAGGCACCTCAAAACAGGGAACGTATCTTTTATATAACGATGCGTTTACGCGGGTCGAGTCGCTATCCGCCGATGAGCTAACGCTGGAGCTTGCTATTCCAGTGTTAGAATCAAGTTCTTCGACACCGGCTGCCAAAGGGCTTACAATCATTCACAAAGCCGGGAAATACGAAGTCAGAAAAGGGCAGTTTGGGTACTACCTAACGGACGGGGTTACGAACGCTAAACTGCCTAAGCAGTTTGCTACGGAAAGCCAGATGAAAACGATTAAGACCGCTGATGCACAGGCTATCATAAAAGCCTATCTGGAGTGGAAAAGGAAAGCCACTAACAAGTAGTCACTTTTTTTGCATTTTTTGAGCCGAAAAAAAAACAAAAATATCCTCAAAAAATGGTTTATTTGAAACCCAATGTTAAAGGTTAGTAGTCCATCGCCACTAAAATTCCCCAAAAAACGCTACTTTAGCCATGCACCGTATACGCCTTAATGCAACGATCCGGTATTTGAGAATTCCTACCTACAGTGGAAGTACCGAAAAAATAAGAGTAACGGATGAAAACGAAGAACGGCTTTCTTCCTGTAAGGGGGGTGAATCCGGTTCAACGGACGAGTTAGAATGGTTAACTGAAGCGACAATGCCAAACGATACACAAAATGCAATTATAGTTGGGGAGCCCGCTTATCTGATCTATCGAGAGGTGAACGTTAATGGCATTAAATCGGAGATGGAGCCCCTGCGCAATGAAGAAATTATTCGACTGGAAAGCAACGGCGGGTATTGTTACATTTATCTCAAGGATAACACCCGTTATCTATTAGCGATGAGTCTAAAATGGGTGTCAAAATACCTGCACGATTTTGTTCGAATTCACCGAACCCATGCGGTTAATCCGATCTACGTAAAGCAGTATTTACTGGATCACCAAAAGAGACAGAAAGACCGGTATTTGCTTCTGAAAACCGATGAGAAATTACCCTGGTCTCGACGCCACCTTCGTGAACGACGGCAGGATTCTCCCCAGTTATTTGATTTAATCCTTTAACTAAGACCGACGATGAGCCTTCTATTGCCAATCATTCAGCAAAGCCCAACTGACTTAACCACGGGTGAATACGTGGGCATTTTGTTTCGTATTGTTGAAAAAGGAACCCAGGAGGAGCTATTCAAACAAACGAATCAATTGTATCAACGGCCAAAAGTACTGTTGACTTGGGTGTTGCCGGATCAGTATGAACTCGTTCAAAAGCAACCGCGTCCCGTTTTGATCCATAAAGAATACACGCAATCACTTCGGCAAAGTTCGCACCTCTACCGGGATGTCATTGGAATGAGAGGCTATGACTTTTCTGAATCAGAGCTTACCTATCCGTTTGATCTGTTGTCGCTGTTAGGCACTCCCAGTCTTTTATCGGTACAGGTAACTAAGAAAGGGGAAACCTGCCATCCTGAATTAAAACAGATCCAACCACTCCCCGCTGACACCTGCGTATCCGATTGTCCATACGATTTATATTCGCTGACGTTTAAAGACTGGAATTGGGAATTATACGATGAGTTAAGCCAGAAGCTACAGCAGGAAATTGCCCGATCACCAGAGTATGCAAAACTGCCCGCCCGGGTGAATCAGCTTACCAGTGAAAAGCAGGATCAGTAGCAACGTTGTATCGATTAACCACCTTGACGAGCTCCTTGATTAAATCAAACCGTCAAATAAAAAAGGGGCGATAACCGGGATGAACTGCTAAGCGCTTGTGAGCATCTCGGCCGTATTAGCCCGATTCTTTTTCCGCTGGATTGTATATTAGATAGGGTAGAACCTTTTAGACGCCCGCCTGGTCATGAAACGCCTTTTTGAACCCCTGTCATTACCGTTTAAAGTGCCTAAGCTGTTTGCTATTCCCTACTACATACAGGCTTTCCTGGTAGGGGCAATTCGGCTCACCATCGCCATTCTGCTGGGACCAGAGGCTTATTTCATCAGCCGGCTTCGCATTGGTATGGCCATCAGCGTCTTCCTGGTGAAGATCGTCTTTGCTTTGTTTAAACAGGATGCAACCGGGCGGCAGTGGATGCTCTATTTAGCCATCGCCGCTGAAATCGTTCAAGTTGGGATGTCTCTATACGTTGGCTACCGACTAGCGAATGCCACACCGACGATTGAAGTGGTAGAGCAAGTTGACATTGTCGATGAACAGGGGCGGTTGATTACCACCTACGAAAAGAAAGTCTCACCGGAAGAATTATAGACCGAGCTTTCACGTGCCACCGTGGTCAACGCGATGGCTTTTTTTGTCCCCGCAGTAAAGCCCTTACGTCTGATAGCGCCCGAAATCTAAAAAATTAATAATTTCATTTGCTGGCCTATTTGGCGTGCTAAACTATTTTTTTTTTGGTCAATAAGACTTAGGTTTATTCATCCTTTTTAGTGTAAAGATCATGGCTTTAGATCATTCAAAACCTAACCTGGCAACCGGCAAGCCGGATACTTCCCGCAAGTCGCTGCAAATCACCACGCGCAGTTTATGGGGCTACGACGTCGACTCACTCAATATCGAAAACGATCAGGATCGCCAGACAATTATCGCGCGCGTTTTTGATGCGGGCACCCATGAAGATAAGCTGGCCATAATCGATTTTTTTGATCTGGAGACGATCAAACAAGCCTTATTGAATACCGCTGAATTGCAGTCATCGACCATCTCTTTGACGGCCATCTGGCTGAATCTAAAACCGGAAATGTACCGGGCTTACAAACGACTGGACTTATCACAGTTGAAGCATGCCTCGTTTTAACGCCATCAGGAGCCTGTTTGCCCACGCTTAATGCTTCCATACTGATCTTATGCGTAAGGCCAAGCCCATAATCAACTAGCCCGTATGTATCATCTCCAAACTATCGATGCAAAACCCTACCAGTTGCTGCAGGAATTGATGACGAATCGAGAGCTGGAGCAAGCCGGGTTTTTACTGTGCGGGGGTGGGGCAATTGCCCTGCACCTGGGCCACCGGCAAAGTACGGATATTGATTTGTTTACGCCTAAAGCCATTCCCGCCGAGGCCATGAAGAAATTCATGGAGCAAACCTTTGGCGCTCGTGTCGATGTGTATGCACAAAGTGATTTAGGTATTCGAGGTTTTTTGGATGGGATAAAATTTGATATGATTCGGTTTCCTTATCAAATGCAGCATGCCCCCCTTACGGAGCAGAACATCCGATTTCTGGATTTAAGGGATGCCGTGGCGATGAAAGTACATGCCGTGGCTAACCGCGGATTGCGCCGTGATTTTTACGATCTGGCGGAGATCCTCCAACGGATGCCCTTGAAAGAGGTACTCGAAAACTATCAACGTCAGTTTTCGCCCTCCCCGATGGCGATGAGCCATACCAAGCGGGCGCTTACGTTCTTTACGGATGCCGAAGCAGATTCAACCAAAGTGGATGTTCGAAACGGCAGGAACTGGGATCAGGTAAAGAAAATTATAGCACGAGCCGTTCAGCACCCCGCTGAACTACCAACGCTGAAGGCACCCCGTTTGCCTAAACCCGGGAATCCTCACCTGACCGACCTAAAGACATCTGCCCCCGGCAGGCCGCTCCCGAGTCAACAAAAAACGTCCTCTACTCAGGTATTCCGACCCATCAGTACCCGTCGAGTGACTTAACTTCCTTCTACTTATGTTAAACTATCCAATTATTACAGAAGCCTACCCGCAGGCTACAGTAATTGCCTTTACTGAGTATTACCATCCCCAGCTTCGTTGGCAACGAATTGATCAACCCGTCGACGCAATTTTGCAGTTCGATCAGTTTGACTCCCAAATCCGTCAGGTCATGGCTTACGGTGCCACGCAGTTAGGTTTTACGGTTCAGGACGAAAAACGGGCGCATTACACCATTCATGTATCAAGTAAAAAACTAACAGGTAGTGGCCGCATCAAAGCTGGCCGCTAGCCAGGTGTTACACTATCCAACAAGCAACGCGATTTCCCAATCGAAAACGACTCAAGAATTATGCTCACTAAATTGTCACTAGCGGCTGGCTTGTCCAAAGCGTTTGAATAAGTAATGCCGGAGAAATTCCAGCAAAGTGATACCACCGCCTACGCAGCGATACTTGATCAAGAAAATCACCTTTCCTTTAGCCCAAGTGTTTTTTATGATGACGATCATTCACAAGTGCCCTTCCCAACAACACCGTTAGCTACTGACAACAACGCTCGGATTATCGGTTATTTTTCGGCCATTCAGCTGGCGTGTTTTACAACGGAGGAACTGGCTGAACAAATTTCAGATGATCAGATTCCCTTTTCCTGATTGGATTCAGAACTAGAATGATGTCCAAAATTTTGGACAAAGCTAAAGCCAATAACAGGGGAGGGCTGATTAACTTCTCTGCCAACGACGCGTTGTTAACCCGTATTGGACAGCCCTGATAAGCGATATTTAGGTATGAGAACGACCGTTTTATACGACCTTAGTGATCGCTTTTTTGACTACCTGGAAACGATAGCTAACCAGTCGAGTCCAGTGCTGGCCTGTTCGACGGACGACATCCTGGACTTAATCAAACGAATTGAAGCGGAAGGATTTGTCGTACCAGCTTCTCTATCCATCGAGCAGGCGCTGGTGAAAGCCATTCATTATACAAATGCCAGGCTGTCCTCCTCCATGCGGATTGTTTATCGAGATGAGACCGTATTCATATTGACTGTCGTTTACCTTGAATTTCCCATCACTGGGTAGCTCTGCAAGAAGTAAACATTTTTAGCAATTGCCTAGACGTCTGCTCACTGCGCTTACTAGCGATTTTTGCGACATTCCCTGTCATTATAGTTTCTTGCCGGTTGCTGCAGCTCCGTTACCGAATCGAATTTCTACTGCTGTGATTTGCCCCCCAGGAGCTTGGGTGAACACTAGATGCGCTTCTTCACCAACAACTTCAAATTTATTAGGGCCAATTTCTCTTAGAGAGGCTTTTGCCGTCTCGTTGGGAGGTAAAATATACAGTACGTTGGTCACCAAACTCACCGTTAATTGCTGACCTGGAGCTAGTTCGTAGGTTCCCACGTAGCGGTGGAGCGAATCCGATTTCTGCTGAACGGGATAAACAAAATGACTGGTGGGTCCATGATGAAGAGACTGATAACTAGATGCAGTAGAGTTGAGAGCTATACCCATCAGGCTAAAGGTGAGGCTGAGACCTAGTAAAGAGTTCATAGATAGCGAAAAATGGTTTGTTTACCCGCTCTTCTAGTCAACTTTCTTGCCAATCTTAATTGTCTGGTAAACAAACACTTATTCACGATTTCTTGCTGGTCTCAAGTGCATTATCGCACCATCTGTGTGAAAACGAACCGACTAGATTCAGATTGCTCCGCAGCTTTGATCGTAAGAGCGTTTTATAGGTTATTGATAGTTTACTTTCTCTCAAGTACCATCAGTCACTGTTGACTTAGCGCCTCAGAGAGCGAATGAATTTGGCGTCAGATTTGATTAAGCCAAATCACCCCGAAAGACGGCCATGCGGTTTTGCTTAAACAATGCCATTAAGCGATGGGTTGATAAAGCGCTTTATCTGATGCGCAACATCTCAATCTGTATTTATGAAAACGCTTGTCGTATTTTACTCTACCTATGGCCACGTCTGGACCCTGGCCGAAGCCATTGCAGATGGGGCTCGCCAAATCGAGAACAACGAGGTGGTCGTTAAACGCGTACCGGAAACACTGCCCCCTGAAGTACTGGATAAAACAGGAGCTACCCAAGCCCAGCAGGCCTTCGCTCATGTGCCCATCGTCACACCCGCTGAACTGGTTGAGTATGACGCGATCTTGTTTGGCACACCCACCCGATACGGCAACCTCTGCGGCCAGATGCAGGCCTTTATGGACAGTACGGGCAGTCTGTGGGCCAGCGGGGCTCTGGTAGGCAAGGTAGGCGGAGCGTTTGTCAGCACGGGGGCCAGGAGGAGACCATTCGCGCCTTCCATACCGAGTTGCTACATCACGGGTTTGTAATTGTGGGCTTGCCATACGCCTGGCAGGGTCAAATGGGTCATGCGGAGGTAACCGGCGGCACGCCTTATGGGGCAAGCACGGTCGCCGGCGGCCAGGGCGAACGCCAGCCCACCGCCAACGAGTTGGAAGGGGCTCGCTTCCAGGGCCGACACACCGCTGAAATAGCTCGTAAACTGGCACTCAAATAAGAACAAAATGGTTCTTGTAGTACCATGTTTAACATGACTCCGTAGCTCAGTTGGTAGAGCAATTGACTCTTAATCAATGGGTCGACAGTTCGAACCTGTCCGGGGTCACCAATAAACACAACAGGCCAGCTACAACACAATGTGTTGTAGCTGGCCTGTTGTGTTTAGTCCCATTGTTAAAATCAAACCAGCGTTTCGTGACACAAAAAAAGCCCCACCGGTTGAACCGAAGGGGCTTCGAAATTAGGTAACAAATTTAAAACGTTCGTTAACTGAGTTTATTGTGTAGTTTGAAAGAGAGATAGATTATTTAGCACTTCTTTTGCCAACTTTATTTAGGGGTTATTAAGGTAGCGTTATGCGAGATTAGGCAAACGGATGATTGCCCGTCAAAACCAAATTGCTTCGATCCTTTTCAGATAGAACGACCACTCGCTAGGCGGGTAAGTACACCAAGAAGGTAGCGCCCTTGCCGGGCTCACTCGTAGCGGTGATGGCTCCTCCATGATTGGTCACCACCTTCTGCACAATGGCCAACCCGATGCCCGTACCTCCAAACTCGTTCTTGCCATGCAACCGTTGAAACACTTGAAACATGCGCTCCAGATACTTCTCATCAAAGCCAATGCCGTTGTCGGCTACTTCGATGCAGTGATAGGTTTGGGCGTATCGAGCAGGATGTAGGGATGGGGGTAAATCGCTTTCAGCGACTAGACTGGCCTTAACCCGGATTTGAGGGGTAACCAGCTCCCCGCCTGGGTTGGTACGCCGAAACTTGAAGGCGTTGGACAACAGGTTCTGAAACAGTTGGTCCAACTGGGACGAGTCCCCCGGCACCACCGGCAAACTAGTCACCTCCACCTGCGCCCCACTTTCCTCCACCACGACCGATAAGGTATCTAACACCCGGCTCACCACCTGGTTGAGCGCCACGGGTTGGGCAATCACCTGCGTGGTGGAGATGCGCGAGAAGGCTAACAAGTCTCGAATCAACACTGACATGCGACTGGCGGCGGTCTGCATCCGCTCTAAGTAAGCCACCCCATCGCCCAGCCGGTCCCCATACTGACTCTTGATAAGATCACCAAACTGCTGGATCTTGCGAAGCGGTTCCTGCATGTCATGGGAGGCCACATAGGCAAACTGCTCCAGGTTCTGGTTTGAGCGTAACAGGTCATGATTGGCCGCTTCCAGGGCTTTGTTGCTGGCCACGAAGTCCTCGTTGGTCGTTGTTAATTCCTCATTGGTGGACGCCAGTTTATCATTGCTGGCGGCTAACTGCTCAGTACGTTCAAGCACCTGCTCTTCCAGGTGCTCGGCTAGTTGACGGTAGCGAGCCTCACTGTCTTCTGCTGCCCGTTGTGCCAGAATCTGTCCGGTGACATCGATGCTAATGGACAAAATGGCATAGACCTGACCGGCTGGGTCAAACAACGGGCTATAGCTGAAATTATAATAGTTGTTGGTGAGTATGCCTTCTCGAACGACTTGAACCAGTGACCCATAACTTTGAAACGGCTTCCCCGAGGTGTAAACGTCTTCCAGAATCTGCAGATAAGCCTGGTTTTCGGTGGTTATTTCGGGCATGGCTTCCCGTACGGGCTTGCCCACAATGTCCCATCCTTTACCCACAATGTCAATGAAGGCTTGATTGGGACTCTCAATGATCATATCCCGTCCCACCACCAAGCCGATACTAGCCGGAGCCACGGCAATCACCGCGCGCAGTTTAGCCTCACTGGCTTCCAGCTGCTGATGAATTAGCCGCTCCTGCTGATAACTGACTCGGAGTTGTTCATTAATGGCGGCTAGTTCCTCATTAGCCGTTGCCAGCGCCTAGGTGCGCTGGTGCACCTGGGCTTCCAAGCTTTGGGCTAACTCACGATAGCGGGCTTCACTGGCGGCCAGCTCCTGGGTGCGCGCCTGCACCTGCTGCTCCAGCATCAATTGCAACTCGCGTTGTGGCGTAATGTCCATGACGGCACCTTCAACGCAAAAGGGTTGGCCGTCTTCATTTCTTCTGACTTGCCCGATGGTTCGTAAGCTATGTCGGACGCCTGTTTGTAGGTTATGAATCGTGTACTCAACTTGATACGAGCCGGGTGCGCCGGGCTCAAGAGCCTGGGCTAGTACTTGACCGACCCGCTCCCGATCACTCTCCAGGATGGCCTTCATGGATGACTCGACATCGGTTTGCTCCGAGAGTCCATACCACTGGGCAACCCGGGCTGATTTAACCATTTGAAAGGAAGCTACATCAATTGTATAGGATCCTAATTCGGCCAGATCAATAACAGCTTGTAAAAACTGCTGATTTTCCTGGAGAGCTTGCTGGGCTTGTCGCTGCTCGGTGACCTCCTGCGCCACGCCCGCAAAGCGATAGACCTGCCCGTCGGGGGTCAACTCGGCCCTCCCTATGAAACGAACCCACCGGAGCAGGCCATCATCTGCCCCCACTGTTCGATAGGTCACATCATACTGCCCGTTCGACTGACCCGAGAGCACCTGTTGAACCGCTAGGTCCACACGGACCAGATCGTCGGGATATATATACTGGATAGCTTGCTCATAGGTAAGCGGATTGTCGTTAGCCAGGCCAAATAACTGACGGCATCGGTCATCCCAGAGAAGTTGTTTCGTGACCGGGTCCAGCTCCCAGAGGCCCAGACCGGCCGTCTGGAGGGCAAAATTGATATCAAGTCGCTGAGTAAGAGTAGCAGGGGTATTGGAAGGCTGTTGCTGGCCGTTCATAGAAAACTTGTTGTAGACTAATAGGCAATTTAAGCTAAATTCTTCTAGTCTATAGTCTTACTGATATAAACAGAGATAAGTGGTTTTGATCGAACTGACTCTACCGATAAAGGGTCCCACAAAACGCCCTTTTATAGAGATGGATACCATGATTGTTCTACTAAAGTCAGTTGGTTTGAATTTCAGTCTCTACATGTCATCTCACTAAACAAAATTAGAATCTCATGTTTAAGCTGAGTTCGTGACCGGGCCGCCGGGCGGACTGATTTTTTCCCAAATGACGAAAAGGTCAGTAAGTTGACGTTTTTCTAAGCAAATGGGTCAAAAGGCGGACGAGAAGGTTATAGCTTCGCAAGAATACTATCCAGGGTGCTTCCTTTCCCGCCGGGAAGACCTACCAACAACAGTGTAACTAACTTTGAATTATGAATGAAGAGGAAGAAGCACTTATAAGCTGGTTCATCAGCAAACAATGGCCCGCTACGTACCATAAAATATCGGCTTGGGAATCGACTGATAATCTGGCCAGGACCATCACTACAACCATAGAAGCTGCACGACAAGGTAATGCAAATTCAGTGGAGGTACTGAAACGCCTTAAAACTTCACTAGACAAACAGCCCGCTGGAATTAACGCATCATGAATAACCGAACTGGCTTTCATTGAACTTACCGACGCTAACAAGATGAGTCCGGTTTAGTATAAGTACATCGTCGTGCCCCGCACCATCTGATCAAGGCTCGTGTGGGCGTAAATCTGATCAAAGCCGTCCTCGACAGCCGAGGGTGTCGGGTAGCGGGCCAGCTGCTCTTGGCTAACCTGCCGGAGTTGGGTAATCAGCTCGGGCCGCAAACCCATGAATCGTATCCCTTCGATGATATTGGAGCGCGCATTGAGCAAGTAAAGCGTCAAGCCGTTGGCGTCGCTCTTGATCCAGTCGGCGACCGCATCCGGATCGATTTTACGGATATTAAGCGGAAGCTCAAAGCTGAAGTGGCCAGGGAACTCGATTAGAAAAGACGGCAGGCCCTCCCGTTCGTAGAGGCCGTAGCGAAGCAGACCCCGGTTGAACAGGGCGCGGTCGTCGACGGGGTTAAGCGTGTAAAACAGGATGTCGAACAAGCCCACCGTCATCATGGCTTTAATCGATTCCTGCCCCGTGGCCTGGTAGCGATCGATCGGAAATGGCCGACCTATGTCAAAACTCATCATAACGTGTTGCCTGTTTTAGCCTTTCGTGTTGCTGGTCGATCAGTCTCCATATAATGCACTAAATGGTCCTACTTTACCCGTTCGATCCGGACGCAGTTGACGTACACCTCGACCCGTTCGAGGAGTCGGTAAATCGCAACTGGATAGGCGGTATTATTCTGCAAGTTTCCTTCATATAAAACTTCAGCCATTAACCTACCCTCAACCAGTTGCTCGGCAATATGCCAATTGACGGCCTCCTGGCTGGCGATATTCAGGTGATAAAAACTCACCAACAAATTGCCATCGGGGACGGCCCGCCGCAGCGGTTCCGGTTAGCCGAAATTTAACGACATTTTTTATTCCACTATCCGTTCTCATGCAGTTCCAATATGGATTGTAAACGTATGAATTGGCGATGGCCGTTCAGGGTAGTTAGAATGTGGTCTGCACGCGTTTATCTATAGTTTTTGGGTTTTCTCAAGCGCTCCTTCCCGCGGGTTAAATCTCGGAATAATCCCCGTATGAACCCGAGGCTTATCAACTTTTGTCGACATCACTTCACCAGCTTCATGAGTGAAGAATGAACGAAGCCCGGATGGGCAAGTCGGAATACGTTCGAAATAGAGGCCCTACGGGCCTACTATAACAGGGTAAAGGGTTGATTTTGAGTAAGTTAATAGAAGGTTCTTAGCGGTTTTCTCGGTCGGCATATCGGTATTTTTATATGCTAAACAACAAAGAGAACACCTAAGAATTGTATGAAACCTCTCAAAGCCAAACGCCCGGCAACTTCGCAACAGGGCGCACCCGTTCAACTCAGTTTATTTGACGTACTGCTACAAGTTGCACCCGAACTGGTTCCTGCCGTTCGAGCGGTTAACCAGATCGTTTCGCCACGGATTCAACGGTTTAGCTTACAGCAAGAACCCGCCCCAACGGGCGAAATAGGCCGGATTCGCGCTAATCTGGCGGCTATTGCCCTTTGTAAATCGCTGAACGCCAATCAGCAGCAACCCACACCGGAGCAGTGTAATGAATTAGCCCGTTTTAGCGGATGGGGCAGTTTGGCGGCTCTGTGGGATGAGGTAACCCATAGGGCAACCGACGTAGAGGCGCAGACCGAAGAACAAAACCGCTGGTACCGGAAATACAAAAGTTTGCGAATGGAGGCCGATTCGTTAATGACGCCCATGGAACGGGAAGGGGCCGGGCAGAGCACCTTAAACGCATTCTTTACCAGCATTGAGGTCATTAAACGAATGTGGGCGTTAGCGGAAAAAGTAGGCTTCAAGGGAGGCCGGGTTTTAGAGCCAGCCGCCGGTACAGGTCATTTCATCGGGGCTATGCCCGACCATTTACGGCAAGCCTCTACGATTACTGCCGTCGAGAAAGACCCCCTGTCAGCCGCTATTTTAGCGCTGCTTTATCCCGAAGTGATTACCCACGCAACGGGGCTAGAGGTAGCCCCGCTGGAACGAGGCAAGTACGATCTGATAATTGGCAATGTGCCGTTCGGGGATTACACTGTTTTTGATGCCGTGGACCGGGATTGGTGCCCGTTTCATATTCATAATTATTTTATCGGTAAGGCGTCCCGACTTGTCGTTCCCGGTGGATTGGTTTGTTTCATTACGTCAATGGGCACGCTGGATGCCGGTAGTAAAGCCTTTCGCCTTAAACTGGATGAACAGCGCATGGAATTGTTGGGTGCCATTCGTCTGCCCTCCTGCGCATTTGATAAAACCGCCAGCACCGAAGTAACGACGGATATTTTACTATTTCAAAAGCGGCCCGAAAATCAGGCTCGTACCTCGTTTGCTCAACCCTTTGTCAATACGGCTACACTGCGAACACTGACCAGCGAGGGGGAAGACCAAGACGACCCCCCCGTTATGCCAAGCATTCAGGTCAACCAATACTACGTTGAAAATCCACATCGGATGTTAGGGGAAATGACTTTTGCCAGCGAAGTAGGAAAGGGAGGGCTTTACCGGGGCGACCGCCAGACGTTATTTCTGGAACGCAGTAGCGAACTGGCTACCCGACTGGATGAAGCCGTAACTCAATTAGGGAACCAGCTACAGGGGGCCGCCAGCCGGTTTGGTCAGGCGGGGGCAAAGTTGCCCGAAGAACGCACGGAACGTATAAATCCCGCTTTGAGCGGAACCGTGAAAATTCGGGGCCGAATGTGGAGCAAGCAGCGTATATACCGTTCCTATTCGACCCTAAAACGCCTGTTCTTTGCTTTGTTAAAGGCGGAACAGAATCAGAGTGATTCCGTTTGTGATGCCTTACGTCAGGAGCTACAAGACCACTATACGTTCTTTGTCACCACGTACGGGCGATTGTCCGCCAATCGGTCGCTAAACTGGATTGAATCCGTAGACGGTCAGTTTTTAAGCGTTCAGGCGCTTGAAATTCAAAAGCTGGATGCCCACGGAAAACCAGTCATTGTTGAATCGGCCATTTTGCGGGAACGGGTGTTTGGAGCCCTTACCACCATCACGCACGTTGATTTAGTAGAGGACGGGTTAAGTCTGTCCTTATTTAACCACGGCCGTATTGATCTGGATTATATCAGTACGCTAACGGGCAAGCCTATTGGCGAAGTACGTACCTACCTTTTAACGAACGCGCTAGCCTTTATAGACCCGGAGCGGGCCGATGAGTTACTAGATGCCGGTACGTATCTGTCGGGGGATATTCGGGAGAAACTAACCCTATTGGAAGGCCGATTGCTGGATGAGCCGCAGTTACAGGCCAATCTAGATGCCTTACAAGCTATACTACCGCCTAGTTTACCGGTATCGTTGATTAGTTTTCAATTAGGATCGAACTGGTTGCCACTGGCTTGTATAACCGACTGGATACAGACCTTGCTTTCGATAAAACTAACCTTAGTATATAGTTCACAACGGGCCGAGTACCGTTTAGCCAATCAAACGGGGTACTCCGCCCTCAATCAGTCACAGGGTACCAAAGAACGTACCGCCCTTGAATTAATCGAAGCCGCGTTGAATCAGCGTAGTATAGTCATCACCAAAACTATACAGGATGAGGCTGGAAATAAAAAGGAGGTCAAGGACATTGAGGCCATGACTGCCGCCGTACAGCAACAGGAAGTCTTGCAGGAACAGTTTAACCAGTGGGCGCGGGAGCATTACGCCCCCGCCATAGAAAAGGCATTTAACGAACGGTTTAATAGCTATGTCGAACGCCAGTTTGCCAAACCGACCATGGCCCATTATCCCGGTGCTTCCCCGTTAATTACCTTACGTGACCACCAGTTTAAAGCCGTTGAGCGGGGAAAACAGGAGGACTGTCTATTTGCCCATTGGGTCGGAACGGGTAAGACCTGGGAGATCATCTCGACCGCCATGGAATTGATCCGGCTTGGCAGAGCATCAAAAGCCCTGGTTGCCGTGCAGAATTCAACCGTCGAGGATTTTGCGAAGGCTTGGCGCGCGCTGTACCCCGGCGCAATTGTTTACCAGCCAACCCCGGCTGACTTACAGGCATCCAACCGAAAACGGTTTCTGCAACGGATAGCGACTAACCGGTTCGACGGTATTGTTATTCCGCAGTCGTTCTTAAAGCTTATCCCGGATGATGTAGCGATCGAAGAAGAATTAATTCGGGATGAACTAAGCCGCATTGACTACGACGACAGAGACCCCTCCGCCGAAGGCCGGGCCAACCGCCGGAGCGGGAAGCAACGCGTTAAACAAATCAACAAACGGAAAGCCAAAATAGAAGCCAAACGGCTTGAACAGGCCAGCCGTAAAAAAGATCAGATGCTTAATTTCTCTCAATTGGGAATTGATGCGCTGTTTCTGGATGAAGCCCACAAATACAAACGGTTTGGCTTTACGACCAGCCGCTACCAAATTAAAGGCATTGATACAGCCGGGAGTCAGGATGCCTTTCAAGCCATGGTTAAATGCCGGACCATTTTAAATAAAAACGGGCGGGTCATTCTGGCAACGGGAACCCCTATTTCAAACACGATGGCCGAAGCCTGGACGATGCTACGCTACATTGCCAGCGACCGATTGGAAAAATTGCAACTAGCCACCTTTGACCAATTTTGCGGAACATTCTGTAAAGTGGTGCCCGTTTTTGAATTAAGTACATCGGGTCAGTTTAAGACCGTGGAACGACTGGCGCAGTTTATGAACGTTGCCCAGTTGTCAGCCTTATACCGGCAGTCGGTAGACGTTGTCTTGGCCGATGATGTACATGAGTTTAAAACCGGCGACTTTTTACCGGTTTTAGCCAGCCAACCCGCCACAGAAACCACCCCCGCCAATCCCGGCTTCACCCGTATTTTGCTACCCCAAACGCCGGGCGTTAGGGCTGAACTTTATGCTATTCGGCAAACCCTGCGCTGGTTCGAGCAGTTAACCGGCAAAGAAAAGCGCGAGAACAGTCATATACCGTTAGTGATGTACGGCAAGGCTAAAAAAGCGACGCTGGATATACGCTTGATCGATCCCACCGCCGAGGATGAACCCGGTAATAAAGTGAACCGGGCTGTTGCAGAAATACACCGGATTTACCACCAGACCGGCGACGTTAAAGGAACGCAGTTAGTTTTTTGCGATGTATTTACCTCGTCAGCCAGCATGTTTGCTGGCGAGACTGACGAGGAAACCGGCCGGTCCGCCGATGCGGTGGCGACGCCCGGCCGGTCCGCCGGTTTAGTGGCGATGTCTGCTCAATTCAATCTATTCGACGAAATTGCCCATAAACTGCGCTTATTGGGCATTCCCACCGGGGAAATCTGTGTTGTTCCCGCCGATAAAAACAAACGGGAGCCCATTTTTGCCAATGTTCGCACCGGCCGGATTCGCGTTCTGATGGGCAGTAGTGAACGTCTGGGCGTTGGGGTAAACGTTCAGGAACGGTTAGCCGCTATCCATCATTTAGACGCTCCCAACCGGCCCACCGATTTTGAACAGCGGAACGGGCGAATTATCCGACAGGGTAATTTATTCGCCGTCTGGAAACGATGCGTTGAGGTACTAACCTATGGCGTAGAAAAAACCCTTGACGCGACGAGTTACGGCCGGTTAGCCATGAAGCAAAAATTTATTAACCAGGTTCTAAAAGGGGGGGCTACGGTTGAAACAATGGCCGATGTATCGGACGACGACGATTTTTCGTCAATGAATTATGAACAGATGATGGCTACCTTATCCGGCTCTCAGACCGCCTTGCTCTATACGGCTAAAAACCACGAATTAACGCGGCTGAATCAGCAGAAAAAGGCGTGGCAACGGGGTTTAATGAACGCACAATCCATGATTGAAGAAGCCCGGCGCACGAGTGTTCATTTAAACGGGCTTTTGCCAAAATTGAGCTTGGAGGCCGAAATCATAAAAAATAAGTTCGTAGACGTGCCAACCGATGAGGTTGACGGAATGATTAAAACAATTGGGTTTACTGGTCAGCAGTTTACCAGTAAAGCCGATTGGAGCGAACCATTAGAGCGGTATTTCTCCGAAATCAAATCCGCAGCCCGGCGTACCAACGGCGCGTATAGTTCAGGTCTGCTTACGGTAAACGGCTTGGATATACATTTGAAAGGCGAATGGAGCGGCCATGATCGGGAAACAGGCCGCGCTATTTACTCCATCAGTTACCAATGGGGGGTAAATCTAAAGGGCCAGATTAACTACGGATGGGCATTGGGAACGTCCCTGCGAGCGGCCATTAATCGAACGTTAGACGCGCCCGAAGTAGGAAAAAAACAACTGGAACGGGCCATTAGTCAACAGGAAGCCTTTAGTCAGAATTTGAATCAACCCTTCAAAAAACAGGAGCAGTTGACCCAATTAAGCTTGCTGGTTAGTGAATTGAAAAAACAACTGGAAACCGAAGTGATCGAAGCTGTTTAAAGCGTTCGATTTGTTGTTAGCCAACTAAAAAGCCGTTCCCTGCTAGGAAGCGGCTTTTTGCTGACGTCGATTTACTTTACTTCACAGATTCATTCTGGCTAATTCATTATAATTCCAGGAGTTGACGGTGATAGAAAATTGATACCATTGGCCATACGGCTCCACCTACCCACGGCAACCAGAGTTGGATTAACGAGATCCACCCGCCGTTTTGAAAGAGCAGTAAGTCACTATGCTGCATAAAATTCCCTAGTTGTAGCCAGAAGAACGTAACAATGACCAGCGCAAACACCTCTGGTCGAAACACGTATCGATCCATTTGAAACCAGATCGGTCGATTTGGCCAATCCGGATATTTGTCCCGGTGCCAGTAAAATAATTTGGTGAGGTGCAGCCGGGTAATGTAGTAGATACCCCACACTTCGATACATCCAATCAACAACTGAACCAGTAAGATGGCCGTTGTTAGGAACCCGGTAGGTATAAAGGTATTTTGACTCAGCCCCTGTAAAAGAAACGATGAGAAAAAGGTAACAGCGGGTAAGGCGGCCATCGCTATCGCCCAGATGATAAACAATAAGGTCCAGGGTTGCATATACTCCCGTTGGACAACCCGTTGGACCCACGGCTTGATCATAGGAGCATAAAGAGTAAAGAAAAAAGACTGTTCGAAGGGTCGCATATAACTATTGGCGAACAGCACGCGGAAGATTAGTATAAAGCCCATACTAGTAAATAGTTAACTGGTGAAAAGTTTCAGCAAGGTAACAAACAAAGGGCTGAAAATTGTTTTTTTTCTGGCTGCGTTATACTTACTAGTCCAGCGTGAATTAGTAGGAACAGGGGATAAAGCGATTAGTTATTAGGGGTCAAAAAAGTAAGGCTAATGTACGCCTATTTATATATTGGCTATTTTCGTCCGAAGTAAATCCAGACCGTTAACTCCTAAGGGCAAGTATGACAAATAGCCAGTTTGTGATAAAATTAGTAGCGGTCGGTCTGGTCGGAATCTTCCTCATGTTCCTGCTTTTACGCCGAAAACAGTATACGCCATTGACCCGAACGCTAATGGATTTGTTGATGGCTACGACAATGGGTTCATTCCTGTTAGTGTTGATGATTGTTCTGGCTTCCTGATGAATCAATTGGTTGAAACGATTCCGTAAAGCAATAGGAAACCAAGCCGCCTTTGCCTAATTGGGTAGTTTCTGAAAATACGTTTTAAGGGTTTGTTTTAAGGTATAAAACTGCGTCGTTTCGATCGATTCATGGCGCAGATGCTGCTGAACATACACTAATTCAACGCCTCCATCCAGCAGTAGTTGCGCCGCCGTATGCCGAAGACTGTGCGCAGACATGCCTTTCTTTTTAAGGCCATTTTTTAGCAGGTGTTTGTTGGTGATGTAGCGAACCTGAGCCGTGGTCAGGTTCGCAAACAAAGGAGTTTTCTGATCCTGTTCGGGCAGCGGCCACTGCTGGATACTTTGCAGGTAACCAACCAGCGGCCCCAGGCAGGCCTCGAAAAGCTTAATGGGCTTTTTAGTGCTCTTTCCTTTTCCCAGTACATGAATCAGTCGACGATCGACATCCACGTCGGCCAATAGGAGACGAGTGATCTCAACGGTACGTAATCCCTCCAGGCTTAACAGGGCCAGAATAGCCCGGTCACGGGGCGAAGCTGCCGAGGCCAGCAAGTCGGTTCGCTCGTTGGCTTCCAAACTCTCTTTGTAAAAGCGACGCTCCACGGTAAACCCTTTCACGGCCTGCACATCCTGAAGAGACTCGACCTGGTCGGGGGTAAGGGCCAGCTCCTTTCGCTTCAGCACGCACCAGGCGGCTAGTTGCTTCACCGGGGATAAATAAATGTTGATGGTGAAGGGTGACTTTCCCTGTTGGTTTAGCTGGGTGATGTAGTCATTGACCGTTAGGCCAGTCAGCGAGGCTGGACGGCCCTGCTGCAGCTGCACATCAATGTAATGGAAAAACGCATTTAATGCCTGGGTATAGGTCTGTTTGGAACGTTCCCCTTTCAATCCTTTGTGCTCCCGAATGAAGCGCAGGACCAGTTCGTTGGCCGCGGGAGAGATCTCTTTTTTAGGCGGGTCCAAAAGGATCTGCGGGTAGCCGAGTTGCTGATAAAAGAAAAGAAACTTGCGCAGGGGCGAGATGCGGTTGGGTCGGAATCCAGTAGCGTACAGACCCAGGCTAAACCCATCCACGCCATACCCCTGTTGTAAGCAGTAGTCGAGGTAAGCCCTGGCATGACGGGGGTAGTTACTGGAGGCAGGCAGCGTACTGGCAAAATACGCAATCAGTCGGGATACGGTGTAACTCGCCGGGGCGGAGGCCGGTGAGGGGGAACGATCGTCAGGACGTTTGGCAGGTAATGGCATTTCAGTAGTAGGGACTGGGTCGATTGATGGGTGACGTGTAAATTCCGGGATGGCCACAAGCCCCTTAAAGGGGCAGGCTTATTTACGGACGTTAGGACGGCTCCTGCGTAAGGCGTTCACACTCCGTCTGTAAGTAGGTGATGAGTTGCGTATACATGAAGTCCAGGATAGGTCTGGCAAAAGACTGCGATTGAGATTGATCCAACGCCTTTGTATAAGCCTGACGATCAGTAGCATGTACTAAACTGATGGGTAGTTTGTGGTAGTGCTGAACGTAATTCATCAGCAGGCGAGCCACCCGGCCATTACCCTCCCCAAAGGGCTGCAGGCAAAGTAGGTCGTAATGCGCCTGAAAGGAAAGATCATAGATCTGACGCATAGTTTTAACGGCAGCTAGGTCTGTATTGAGCTGCCTGAGTAGTTTATCTACGGCGGCGGGTAGTTTCTGCGCGTCGATTAACTTGCGATGGGCCGTCATGCGGCTGGCCAGTCGTAATTCGCCCTGGCTGGAGTCATAACTGCCCAGTATTGTATGCATGGGACCACCCGTCCGGCGCATCAGGGCCGCGCCAATGGCTTGAAGCCGGGCGCGATTCAGGGGTTCCCGTTCGGCGGCCCAGGCCAGCATCTGCTGTTGAGCCTGCTGATAATCGACCAGCATCCAGTAATGAGCGGCCGGTTTACTATCCGTGGTTACGCCTTTCTCCAGCAACGACAGACTTTCGGTAAGTGTGAGACTACAGCCGTCCAGCGCAGCCGAATGATGGCAGTGAATCAACCCGTTGTAACCCCCCACGGGAAGTGAGTCTCTGGTCAGGTCACGATACCAGCTGAGCAGGGCGGGTAAGGTCAGGCTCGATGATTGGGATGAGGTCATAGATATAAACGGTAATACGCGTCGATGCACCGTTACTGCTACATTGTAAAGTGCAACGGGTTGTCATCAGTTGGCAACTTACAAAATAAACGGGTTTCACCAATTTACACAAATGAGAATTTGTGTAACGGTGAACAAATTTATTTGCTTGGAATAGTTAAGAATAGCGCATTTACTGACCTTCGTAGGTCGAAACGAACTTTCTGGAACCGGACTAGTTTTGATGAACAACAGGCTTCGCTCCCTTGTCCCGAATGTTAAACCCTTACTCGCGTATGAATGAAGATAATCCCGTCACCAGTCCTGATTCGGCGGATGAACTCGATGATCCCTATATTCACTCGATTTCCACGGAGGAATTCGTCCAAAGCGTGGAACTGGCTACTCAAGAGGAAACCGATGAGAAGTTGACCCCGAGCCAGGAGTAACCGCCTGTGGGTTCGGTGAGCGTGGCTTTTCAGGTAGCTTATCCCAATCCCTGGTATCCATGAGCCGCTTAAATTCGCGCTCCTGTTTCCAATCGGTCTTCTTCCACACATACCTTAGAAAGAGAATAGCTCCAACGATCTCCCCGATTGTGATGGCTAAATTGAACGTTTCAATTGTCATGCGTGCGATTAATTGCTTTTGTTGAACGAGTTAAGTGTCGGAAGGAATGCTACGCTGTGGTGTGAGACCCCTGGACAGATTGCAAAACCACCTGGTCGATCAAGGGTTTTCTCGACCGAGAAAATTCTGCCACTTGTTTGTACTTAACCAATAAGACACAGTGAACAGACGCTAATTTTACACTAGATGAATGTATTGTTTTTTCAAGATGGGCCGGTTAGAAAATGGATACTATTTTCCAGTTTGCGGTAGAGGTGGTCAATGAATTAACACCTAGCCGGTGCCTGGTCGTAACGACTAAGTTTACCTTACCCAGCCTCATCCAATGACGCCTAAACAAGTGCAACGGCTGATCAGAAAAATAGCCGATATTAAACGGGCTTTAGCCGCCGAGAAACGCAAGTTTGGTGGGTATGATGATTCCCGTGGACTGCGCTATTTACCCACCCGCTATTACATCCAGCTGGCCGATTACAAAGGGGGATTGGCCTATACCCGCTGGTTCGCCAAAACTTTTTCCGACGATATTGGCTTTCCGGACTTTCTGTTTGAGTGGGCTCTGCTACTTTTTAAAGGGGGTAAGCTGGCCGACGCAAAAGCGAAAATGGGGCAAACCTTCTGTGCCAATACGTATGTATTGAATAAGTTCTTTGACCATCCCATTGAACCGCTCCCAAAATACGAATGGTCTAATTTGGCTCAGGCTGGTTTCACGGACTATTTCACCTATTCCCATCAGCAAGCTGAGTTACTTGATTTTAGTCAGTGGCTGGAGGAGTTTATGACCAGCGAACCCTTTACTAGCTGAAAAGCTCGCTACTTAATCCTTCATCAACAACTGAACGTGGAAGACGATCCAGAAACTAGAGATTATTTACGAAAGGAAGCGGATCAGTTAGAAAACGCGATTAAGTTCTAAAAAAACGGTTGTCTTACAGGTGTAAGACAGACCGCAATTTTGTCTTACAACCTGTATTACAAAACATAATGCCACTTATACAACAGTGCTATTGAAATACTAATAAGCCGCTTTCTCACTTTACGATTTTATATACTGCTAAGTACTCAGCTTAAGTGGTTTGGTCTAACAACTCCAATCCAGATAAGCAATGAGCCTTAATCATGACACAAACTGGATGCTGGTTGTCGAAGATCAAATTGATTTGTGGGTGTTGCTAAAGAAACACTTAAAGGGAGTACTACCACTAGTCCATCTGGTTCACGTCGCTAACGCATCAACGGCCCTTAGTTACTTACATAGTTGTTCACTTGAAGGACGACCTCTGCCTCAATTGATACTTAGTGACCTCTATACACCTCAATTGAATGACGGTCTTGGTTTACTAACGAGTTTAAAAGAATTCTCTTCAGGTTATCATCATCTGCCAATAGTTATTATGAGTTCGTCAACAAATGACCAGGACCGTCAAGAGGTAAACTATCGAGGTGGTACATACCTGCTAAAACCAACAGGCGTTGAGGAATGGAGTGAGTTCTTGCAGAGCATTCATCATTACTGGCATAAGACTATACCACATTAAAATGATCTACGGTAATCCAGTGTTAATTGAATAATACACTATTTGTCTGTGCTTTAACTTTTCTGACTTTAATCCCTTTACATAATCCTAGTTATACAACTTGACTAAGAATTGTACAATTTTCACAGTTTGTATTTTGACGATTAACGGTTCATTATTTTTTAAATAGCGTTAATATCGAAGTGATAGCTTCCAGCCTAAATCTATCTTGGTAATAGTATTTTACCGATAAATTTGAAATAAGAACACTTTACCCCCGTTTTTTACTGATTTGTACTTTTCTTAGTAGCCGTTCAGGATAGGCGACCTTTTCGTGAACGGTTTCGGGTTTATAATCAATTGAGCGGGCAGGGCGGGAAACCATGAAATCTTGTTCATTCGTCGAAGGGTTTTCTTGAACGATTTTCAACGCCACTTATAATACATAAAATGCACTGAATAACAGTTGTTTATGCAGTTCATTTAATAGTACTCCCTAGCCATTAACTGGACGAAAACGAAATGACCCGTCCGGAAAACTGGATTGGAGACTTAATGCTCTATACTGATTACTTACAGTTATGCTAAGCTAATCTTATAATCTGCTAAATGGAGTTCACCACTCTAATGCCAGTAGCCTTTGAGTATTTGAATTCAATGACATTAGCTGGTGTCTTAAGTCCTATTGTCTTACCTGCCAAAACCTTGGCTTCGCCTACAGTTGGGATGAGCGTTAGTACAAATGGGCAATCATCCAATTCCCGAATAGAATAATTTTGTACTTCAACCTTATACGTCCCTTCTGGAGGATTACTATCCCAGAAAATATTCTCTTGGGGAGTTTTCGTTAGTGGCTCCCCGGCATTTGCGTCAACATCTAACTTTCCTACTGAGTCTTGACAGGTAGCTTCCTTGGTACTATAGTAAATATGGTTTTCATCCGGGTCGTATACGTGTAGGTCAAGGTCATCAAATGTTTTCCATTCCAAGTTAATTCGCAGGCCCCCTCGATTGCCTTGCAAAACTGTCCCTTTGCTAGCCTTTAGCGCTGCCGCTTTTTCTGCTAACTCCTGGTCAGCTTTGGCTCTCGCCGCTACGGCTGCCGCTATTTTCTTCTGCTCTTCGCGCTGCTGCTGTTCTTGCGCTGCATGCTCCTGCTTAGCCTTCTCTTCATTTACGCGTTTTTCTTGAGCGATTCGCTCGTTTTCAGCTTTCAAACCACGCTCTTGCTCCGCAATTTCAGCAAGGCGCTTATTCTCTACTTTTTCGCGTTGCTCTTTGGCTTCTAGTACTGCCCGCTCTTCTCGCAATCGGCTATCTTCCGCCAACCGTTGCTGCTTCTCCGCTTCCAGTTTCTGCATTTGCACCAGATGCTCACGCTTTTGTGCTTCGGCTCTCTCAGTTGCTTCCTGTTCCCTTTTTTGAGTTTGTGCTTCTTCGGCAGCTTTTTCCATCTGCAATTTTTGCCGGCCCTCAGCTATCAAATCCAAGGAAGATTGGATGCCTGCATCTCGTATCATCTGCTCACTCTGTCGAACCGGCTTCGGTTGTAATCGTTTGGCCTCTTCATTCTCAGGATTTAGCTTCAATGCCTGGCGAATCAGGATAGCCGCTTGGGCACGGTTCGTTCTGCGTAATTCTTTAGCATGGGCCAAAACGTCATTTGAGCGGTAGGCACCCACCCGATGCATATCCAGCGCAGGCGAGAATGATGCGTCAAAGGGGATAACTACTTCTACTTGCTCCAGTTTCTTTGTCAGGCGAGTAAACTCTTGGTTAAACTGTTCGATGAGGGCAGGATGGCCCTTAAATACCATACAGTTTTCCGTATTGCGTCCCTCCGCATAGTAAGTCCAATTGTAAGAACCATTCAGCAACACAGCATCATCAATCACGCAGAATTTGTGATGCAGCAGCCGGTCTCCTACGTTGGAGAAATACAGTCGGCTGTTGCCGTTCACCTTACCCAGTTCGATAAATTCCTGAAAACTCAGTCCTTCAGTCCAGTTGTTGATTGGGTCATTGAGGATAATAAGTTCGACTTCTAGTCCATCTTTCACGCGCTGGCATAGCGCGTCGAATAAGTAATGGCTGGTTAACCAGGCCACTGCGACTCGAATTCGTGTCTTAGCACCGCTTATTTCCGCCAGTATCACGTCTCGGATACCACTAAAATGCACCTCAACACCAGCATTGGTCGGCACCGCATTCATCTGCACAACTGCTGGCAGCGTCTTTAGCTGCTGCTGTTGCTCGGGCATGCAGCGAGCGAGTATAGCCTCTTTATTCGCCGTGTCGCCTTTCAGGTAAGCATTCTCAATTAGTATAGCATCGCAAGTGGGATGATGTCCGTCCAACCACAATTGCAGCTTGAAAATATTATTGGCTTGGTTAAATAGTGTAGCGCTCAATTTTGCCCACTGTAGACCTTCCGCCTTCTGATTGCCTGCTAGTAGCTGCTTGGCTCTGTTGTACTGTTCATCAGTTTCGATGGAGCCAAGACCATGGGCTAAAGCTTTAACTAGCTTTTTGTTAAAGACTTGTCCGTTTTGTCGAATGAGCTCCCGTGCCAATCCTAATCCATGTTTACGCAGAGGTTGGTCACTGTCTGGTACTGCTTCTAAAAGCGCGGAGGGAATAGCTGGTGATTGAGATTCACTAAGTCTACTATCTGCTACTATCTGTACATTTCTGGCCACTAACTGGTCTGCACCAGTCGCTTTATGTTTTCCAGTCACAACTGTGAATTGCACTGATATCCCATCGCGTAAATTAGTTGCTTCGCTTGTGTCCCGCAAAAACTGCTTCAGCAAGAAAACCTCTCCCAAATCTGAGGTGATAAAACCAAATCCTTTTTCTTGATTAAAGAAAATGACGCTGCCTTGGTGAATAGAATCCATCATAATGTGTGCGAAACAGTAGACGCTGGGTAGATAAGATGAAACTACTGTTCTAAAATATTGCTGCCAATAATTCTGGGTAAGGTAATTTTTCAGCTATTGCCTGTTTTACTATGCTAGTAAATTCAGCAAAATAACTTGTTTTTGCAACGAGCTGGTCAAAGGTTTCCTCATAGTCATTCGAGTCATTAATTGGGTCAACCCGGATAAGTATAGCACACAGGCGCTGCACCTCAGAGCACCATCCTCACCAAAGTCAGTACTCGTTTAACTAATGTACTCTATAAGTGATATTGCAAGACTCAGATTGCTTGATGTGATAAAGAATCTTAGAAATAAAATCGGCTTTAGTCGTCAACGAAGTGAAAAATGGTGTGATGAGTATCTTTCAGTCCTATCTTCAGTTGATACATTACCAGAGACGATACCGCGAATAATTTCATCAATCTTTGCTGGGTCAATACCACTTCTTTCATCTGTAGTAAGGAGTTGCTCATACAAACCAGCACTTTTATAAGTCGGCTTTTTAACCTCCTGCCAAGTTTGCTCATAACGTTTGTTACCAAGCCTACCTAGGTGCTCCCAATACCACGTAGTTGTCTGATGTCTAATTGTAAAGTCAGTTTTAATCGGTACTTCTGTACCGTTTGCAAATGGTTTTTCTTCGTAACTAAAAGTGAAATCGGCTTCGCCAACATTGTTTTGAGCTGCTTTAAGGGCTTGGTAAATAAGGAGTTCGACCCGAGATTCGATAAAGGTGCCGTCAGCTTCGAGAGCATAAAATTTAAACGGTTTAGGCAGTAATAATGTGGTCCGGCGTGATTCGGTAAAGGATCGCGACCTAGCCTTATCCAACACTCCTTTACCAAATGGTTCGTCAAAACTTCCTTGCACGAATAAAGTGACAGATTCTTTACTACGTGTAAGAGCAGTATATACTAATTCTTTAGAGAGCAAGCCCAATTTCTTAGGCAGAATTAAGAAGACATGATTGAATCCACTACCTTGTGCCTTATGTACGGATATGGCATAAGCCAGATCAAAATCTTCGCGATCAGAACTACGAATACCACTTTCACCATTTAACGGCATCGGCTCTTTCAACTCTGGAAAATATAAAACCTCCTGTTTGCCTTCCATCCGGATCAGTCCTATTGAGCCGTTAGATAAGACAAGTTTGTTACGTTCGTAATAATTCTTTGTACGGATTATCTTATCTGCCTGCTTGAAACGATTGTTCATTAGGGCCAGCTCTTTAGAACTCTTATAATGTTCCTGTATAAAGTCATTGAGTTGACCGGTTCCCCAAAAGTCAGCGTTATAAGGTGTTATTAGTTGCAAGCGGTCAAGGTCTGGCTTCTTCTGTGAATTGACGGCTCCATTAGGCAACAATCTAAACAGCTGATTCATGCGTTCTTCACGTGTGCCGGTGAACTGATGGCTGTTACATAGATCGTCAAACTCAGCATTAATATGGTTGTATAATTCCACTTCTGTTTGCCAGTAGTGAATTCTTAATCCTTTTGAAATATCGGGCTTTCCGGATTTTATGCGTTTTAGTAGATCATCGGACAAGTCGCCGTCAGGGACAAAACCCTCGCTTAAATCAAGTATTTGGCTTTCAGCTAATTCGTTACGACAGTTAGCTTGTAATTCAATATAGCTTGACTTATACTCCGGGTGTGATTTCAAATAATAGATGATGTCTTTTAAAACCTTACCATAACCTATTGGTGGTAACTGGTTCGGGTCGCCGACAAAAATTAATCGCTTGAATGATGGCCGCCTAAACTCAAATAAATCGAAAAGACGCTTACATTTTACAAGGTCTACCATCGACATCTCATCAACGACTAAGTTATTAATATTTCGAATTTCTTGACTCCTATTTTGATTACTTTCTGCCTCAGCAATTAGTTTATCAATAGTGATCGCTTCGATACCCTCGTAGTCTGGGTCATTCTTGAGTCGTAAAGCGGCTTTACCTGTGGGAGCCAATAATAAATATGATTGACCTTGTTGTTTGAGATTGGTCAATATATTGAGTAATTCGTAGGACTTACCGCTACCAGCATTACCTGACAATATATAAAAGCGTTTTAAAAATATATTCCGGTATAAGCGAGTTCGTTCTTCGCGAAACAACTGCTCGTCAAAATGACTACCTAGTCGCTGCTGTAATTGTTGACAACTGGTGTCAATATAAGTATTCACGTTGCTGTATTGCTCGGTGTTGTCATCTTCTTTGAGCAATTGTCCTACAACGCTTTCAATATTACGTTCAGCCTGGTAAATGCTGTTGAGATAAAAGTAGTAAGTATCATTCTCAGCAATGACTTTTAGCTTTTCTGGATTTTCCTCAAAATGGTTCTCGTAGTCACTTTTCAGCCTAACAAACGTGTTAGGCGGTATTTTGTATTCATCATTAAAATTATAGAATAGGGGATAATCTTTAACAGCTTCTTCCAATTCCGCACCATCTGCAAAGCAATGCCCAGTCGATTCAAGCGTGCGCAGGTAACGAAGTACAATCGCCCTTAACCGACGTTTATCGCCAGAACGCATCTCACGTTGTAGATCCAATCGCTTTATACCGAAACGAGTATCAGGGAAGTATGCTATATCGATCTTAAATAAATCGATGGGACTATCAGTTTCTTCCCCAGTAATTGGATCGAGGTTATTCTCCAAGACGTCATACTCTTCATACAGTAAGTAGGGATTATCACTAATACGGGTTAAATCTGTACTGGCATTTACTGAGTCAAGACTACGAAACCACTGCTTGGGTAATTTCAACTTTCCCTCTAAAATTCGCTTAAACTGGGTGGGTTTTAAATTTAATAAGCATAAGTTTAAAAATTGTGTAGTACTCAGATCATGTTTATCTTGGTAGGCTTCCCGCAGATCAATTAAAGAGGACTTATATATTTTATAAGAAGGATCAGATGTTGGTGTTTTGAGGAGTTCGAGTAATTTATTTGCGTAATCAGGTTCATCTTGGCGAAGTTTAGATAGAAGATCACCAAGCGGAAACTCCGGTTTATCCCAATTCAATAAGGCACGACTAAGTGCAGTAAAGCCAGGGAAGTACCCACGCTTATGCCAACAAAATTCTAACAGTGACTCGACTTTATCGAGTTTCTGTTGCATTTCCACAGGCGAGACGATACCATCATTTAAGCATTCTAAAAGTTTTTGTCTCATTTTTGACAAAATGAAAATGGCCTCGTCGTCGTCCACATCCATTGCAACATATTTAAAGCAATGTTGAAGCTCCGGTTCATGAATAGCTACTTTTATACGATTGAGGTCCTTATCTCGGGCATTCTCGTCTAAGTCAGTCCGATTAGCGAAATCTAAATATTCATGATAAGGCATTCGAACAAGGCGGTCTGGGTCAAAGGAGAATCGTAATGCCCAGTTCATTTCAGGAAAATTGCGGTTGCGAGGTTTTTTACGCTTCTCATCAATAATTTCACGCGGTCCAAAAGTAGTGGGGCTTCCTTGAGCAGTGATTATACCACATCCGACTACTAAATATTGCTGTTCCTCTTCTGTAAGAGGATTACTGAATTTTGCATAAATAAAACCAATGCTTTCTTCATTGTGAACCTTACCCCTAAAACGAGGTATCCGGACAGATTCAAGATTGCGTGGATAGGCCCCTTCAGTTATAATCTGCTCTTCGGAGCGGGTAAATGCCACTGAGAATGGCCAACTGAACATGGAATAAGGAGGCAGTTGCTCTGATATTGGATTTAGGCGTTTTTCCGCAGGGTTATCATGCTGGACAATAATGGACTGTTCGCCAAAAACATTGATGCTCCAAAAACAAGGTGGTACATAATTTGGAGTAACGGGCTGACTTTTATGCTCTATTTCCTGCTCAAGATGCTCAAACTTTCTTTTACGAAGCCGCTCTGACAATAGCGAATGGTAACCGCTGCAGAACCGGTTTCGGCTGGGATCGTTGCAGATTTTACCATTCCAACGATTATCATGCCAAGCAACTCGAAAGGTAAAGTGCTGTTGAGGAACATCAACGTGTCCAGTACGGACCTGTTCCTCAATATCTGTTGAGACTTCTAATTGTTTCTTTAATAAATCAATTTTATCAACTAGACTAAGCGCCCATACAATGCGTTTGGGGTTAACTGGAATACGCCCCCTCTCGGCGTGATTCACCATATCTATAAGACATCCGCGATCATCATAACTAAAAAGCAACTTTCTATTTACATGATTTGTAAATTCAAGGTAATCACGCCAATCTGTTACTGAATAGTTTTCAAAAGCGTAGCGTAATCGAATGAGATCGTCTGGATCTTGAATGTTAAAGGTGCGTGGCATGTTGACTATTTGTAAAATCAAATATTTAAGCCGGTAAGACCAAATAGTTGTAGTTCAATCATTGTGTATATATTCTATCTTGTAAACAGGGTTGCGTAAAAAGAACCGGGAGACAATGGATTCCGTGGACGTGCTGCCTAGAGATAAAACACGCTCTTATTATATTATATACTAACGCATTAAAAAGTTGAGAGATGGACGCGTTATTATTCCATTAGCCTCTATGAGTAACTCTTTAAGTACATAACCTTCAACTTGAGTCGAAATGAGAATTTCATTCACGTCTTTCAAATTCAGACTTTTAACAATGTTATTAAAAATCTTATCGAGTTTGTCGACGCGAGCTTTTACCACAATAATTTCTTCATTAGTCAAAACTCTATCTTTTCGATAATCGAAGTAATCGCCATTGTTATCTGTCCACTTTTGCACAGTAGCTTTTACACATTCCAAAGGATTTTTTATAGTTTCGGATGTTAGCCACCAATCACCCGCTAGTTTAATAATCAATGTATAGTTGCGGTCTTCGTCATGATAGGTAAGTAGCATGCCCTGCTTCAATACACAGATCCATCGTAAGGTTTCTAGGTTCCTTATTTCTTCCGTTACCCGAAATGCTTTATCCAATTCTGCTCGATAGACAGGGAATGACAAAGCATCATGTGACATAGGATTGAAAATAGTCAGCTTACATCGGCTAAACTCGTCTTTAACTATCTCCTTTAATGGTTTTCTTTGGCTATCATAACGCAATACCAGCCGATCCCAAAACCATTGTAGCGTTTTATGCTTGTCATCATACGTTCTGACATCTTCCTCTGCTAGCCGGTTCTTAATTTGCTGCTCCAACTCCTTACGAAGATAGTTGGCACTGGCTGGATAATCCTTGGCATCGTAATATTTGCATGCCTTGGAATAATGATCGTCTGATGGCGTAACGATAACTGGCCGTTCACAATAACCTGGTTTATCTTTCGTCCCTTGCTCCGCAGTGTACATTTCTACTGTTTCCCACCCTGTAACGACCTGTTTCGCCACTTCAAACCAGGCCCTGTCGTATGTACTCAGAAAAATTTGATAATCAGAAAACTCATTACGCAAAATATCAAGAAGTGGTAATCGGTTTGCCATATCTAGGCCGATAAATACGTCATCAAGATATAGCACATTCATACGGCTTACATCTTTGGGATATGTGCGAAGTGAGGCTAAAAACATGCAAATTGCTAAAGCTGATAGACGAGCTTCATTTAAAAAATCTTGATAATTAGGTTGTATGGTAGTGTTGTGTAAAATAGGACTAATAGTTAAGCTTCTACTTAACACTCTTTTTTTTCTAATTTTGTTTGCACTCAAAACTTCTTCAACTGGCTGAAGATTGAACTCAATTTGTAAACCGAGTTTAAAATATTTTGTCAGCCAGTCGTTTACGTAATCTTCAATACCTTTCAGGCTATTTTCTGGCGTGCCCTGAAAGCCTTTTATAAGAATGTTTAATCCAGTATTGAAATCGCTACAGTTTAGTGAGCCGTCGGGATTTAGATTTAAATATTTATTATTTCTATGGGCATTAACATCAACCTTTAACTGCGCCCAAGATTGGCCAATAGTTAAATTGTTTGTGGGTGGTAGTAGATGTCCACGCAAGATGTTATCAATAAGCAAATCGAATAATTCGGGAGGCTTACTGGTTTGGCTACCTGCAATGTAGGTTTTGATTAACTGTACATAAGTAAGAAACCCGGCCGCCTGCTGACCTTTTTTGATAAATTCCTGCTTGGTTGATGTATTATTTATTGAATCAGTAAGCGCATACTGGGTATCATCTGAAAAAATTAACTCTACCTTACCAGAATGTTGTGGTGTACCAATTGGAACTGGTGGTACAAAGTGGTTTTTCGAAAAACGGATTAATTCGTTTGGTTGAGATGAGCGGAAAAAGTCCTGCAATGAGCGAAACAAGGAAGTCTTACCAGCCCCGTTCTCGCCATAGATAAGCACATTTTTGCCTTTAACATCAATCTCGTAGGGTTTGGGCTGATCGTCTTGATCGAACTGTGGATAGAATGCCCGGTAGTTGTGGATACGAATTTTAGAAATCTTCATCGTGTTTGCCCAATGCTAAATACCCTTACTTTTAAACATCTGCTCCGTTTTACGTAGCTGATCAAAATCCTTATCAGTGATCAGTTTTTTGGCTTGTAATTCCTCAAGGAACTTCTCGCTATTCAAATCTTCCCAGGTTACGTCGAAATAGCGAACGGTGAAAGTGACGTTATTAATTTCCGTAGTCAGATTAGGAAATTTAATTTGGCGCACGATACCATTTGCGTAATCATCAGCGAAATCGGGGTAGTTTTTGTCATCCTTAAACAACAATAGATCATCAGGTGGATTAGCGGCAAAAAATTGAACTAACGTCTGTACAAACCTTTCCTGAGTTTGAATGAACGTTTTTTTTAAGAACACTGCCAACTCCTGTTTGGTATTATTAACATTATTTTCTAATTCCTTAATTGCTTTCGTGAATTCCAGCTTTTTTGTAAGGTCCAAAACATTCTTGTTAGCTGAGGCTATTTTGACCAAATACATTTCCCGAACATTATCAACTTCATCTTTTAGCTTCAACCAGGATTCTGGAAGATCTTTCTGGTTTTCCAGAATTTTAAGTTTGGTCTCCAAAGCATCTTTTAAACGCTTATCACGTACAGGTAGCACATCTTTAGGAATAATTACCCTCTTAAGGCCTAGATTGGCACCTTTGAACTCTAGTTCGACAAACTGGAATTTTGAGGTGTAAACCATCGTCTGGCGCCTGCGGTCAGGGTGTACCGGCGGGTTATTTGTTAGGCTTTCGGTAACCTCTGCAAAAGCAATCGGATTGAGAGTCTGAGCGCCTGTTTTACCAACCTGACTATCTACCTCGGCTGTAAGACGACTCATGTTTACAGATGTGCGTTCGATGGCCTTTTGTAAATGTTGAATGCGTTGGGTAGCCTCAAACAGATCGCGGGGTGGGAAGAAATGTAATAGAAGTTGTTGCTGTTGGACGGCATCAATCTGAACAGCATTTGTGCCATGCCCTTGTTCCTCCAAAGCCAGACTCTGATTGAAGAGCAGATAACCAGAATCATCTGTAAGCAGAAAGGAGATACGATTGCCAGGGACTTCAAGTAGTTCACAGCCGTCCTTTTGTAAACGCTTAATGGCTTCCAATTCGCCGTACCCATTTCGGAATGAGGTTTCTGCCGGATCAATAATGACACGGATGTTAACTCCCTTTCTGCGTGAAGAAATCAGTGCTTCAGCAACAGCGGTTGGCAAGCCAGGAGCAGCATAAATAATTTCTCGTTGAGCGGTTTCGAAAAGATTTAATAACGCAGAGTGAGTAACTGTACTAATCAATGAGGCCATCAATGGATGAGGTTTAGGCTAAAGAAAAGGGCATGAACGTGATAAAAAAGAACTAGATAAGGGTACGTAGAATCATCCCGGTTTCCCTTCAATAATGGCTACTTCGGGCACTGTGCTGAGGTTGAACAGCGATAACCGTACGGGGTGGCGGGGATCATACAATTTGGCAAATACTTGCTGACATAAAGCCAGTTTCTCGTTATCACTTGACAAAGCCGTTACATCAGGCAAATTGCGTAGATGCTCGTGGAAGCGACAATCTGCACTGTGTAGCTCTTCTTGGAAATAAAGCTCATACACTAGTCCATCAATGACCTCCCCAAAGTAGATGGGTATAATTTGGTCATTAATAGAGAGAACTAGGGATCTGAGATATAAAACATAATTAACTAAATCAACAAAAGGATTCTGAGGGAATTCAGGATAGGTTTTGTGGATAGGCAGTGCAATAATATGACCTCGTTTCACTTGTGCTAATGCTTCACCCACTTCATTGTTTAATACATTTTGGTAATACCAATTCATTAATTTTGAATTGATTATTGATAAAATATAGCGGATGTTAAAATCTTTATTTGTAGGAATTACCGTATAAAGATTGTCTCTAATAACAAATTGTCTAGAATCTAAAGTAGCTATTAGTGAACTACCTGTTTGCCTAATAACTATCTTCTCTGCAGCATCATAACCGGCGGAGTACCTTGGTTCAGCAAGCCAATCGCCAAGACTTATGTAGTAGTTATCATTCCAGTCAATCTTGTACTTGTTCATCAGACTTCCACGTAACAATGGCCTAAACGAAGAATCTTTCTTATAGTCAGATACGTATGGTTTTTCATGTAAAGTACTTTGTGTTTGAGGTGGACGGCCTTTTCCGATTTGAAAAGGCTTTGCTCCTTGAGTTACTTTGCAAATTTCACCTAGCAGTTTTGATTTAGGCAGGAAATTATTTGTTAAAGAATAAATACTATCATTAAAGTAAATATTAATTGGCTTACCATCAAAAGCAATCCAATCTTTCTGGTCAATCAACTTGACAACAACATTATCGAGATTACCATCGTAAAAGTTTAATTTAACCTTATTATTTGTGCACTTTTCCCTTTTTACAATTATGACTTCAGTATTAACTACAGCAGTAAAAACAGGTAGATTATAATGCGAGATACTTATAAGGGTATTAGCTAACACTAGTTTTCTAATCTTAACAGTCTTTAAATTAGTAAATAGTGTATTAGGAATTATGTAAGATAAAACGCCACCTTCTTTTAGAGTTGCGATACCTTTCTCAGTAAATAGAAGGAAGCTATCAAGCTGGTAGTCTTGATGCTTATAATTATCTTTCAAAAACTCTTTACTTATATTATTTATATCAGCGCCATATGGTGGATTACCAATTACTATATCAAATCCAATTAAGATATTAAACATCCACTCAATATCGAAAAATTTTGAACTAGTATTTTGATCATATGGATTCCAAGCAGCTAATTGATTAGCTATCGTAGGTTTCCATCCACTACCTCTTAAAATATCACTAATCTCAGCACGTAGCTCGGCATCTTTATCTCGGTATTTTTTCTTTGTTTTTCTGGTCTTCGCTCTAAAGTGCTGGTGCCGTACACTCTCTAATTCGGCTTCTAATTTGTCAATACGTAAATCCCGAATAGTTCCTCCCTGTCGTTCAAGACCAATAAGGGTATTAGCTGCTACAAACTTAGTTTCAAGATTGGGTAATGGCCGAATGCCCCGGTTGGTAGTCCGGTCATTAGTGGGTTCTTGCTCTACAACGAGCGAGATAAAGAACCGTAGTTTTGTGATTTGCACCGCTATAGGCTGAATGTCGACTCCATGCAGGCATTGCTCAATAAGCACGAGTTTGCGGTTGTAGTCATCGGAATGTTCGCGGAACTGTTGTTCAATCTCATTAATACGATTCTGGCGTTCGCTTGCGGGTACATCGGTCAGGACATCACCAAATTCTTTTTGGGCAACGGTCTTTGCCTTCTGTACTAAATATTCATTTTTGGCATCTAGCTTAGCCAACAAATGCACCATACGTTGTAACATACCTAGTGGAAACGCGCCAGAGCCACAAGCCGGGTCGAGTATTTTACAATCATACAGCGCGTTTACGAGCGTTTGGCGTTCGGTATTGTCAAAGTTCGTTTCTGGCGAGCTGTAATTGAAAATATCGTTGAGTTGTTTAGTATAATCTACTCCAGGGTGTTTTCCGGTTAAGCACTTAGTAAGGTAAGCCTTCAAACTCTCGTCTACCATATATTCCACAATCTCGCGGGGAGTGTAGAACGAGCCGGTTTGTTTGCGGGCGGTGGTTTCTGTTTCGGGGTTAAAACTGGCCAGCAGATTCTCGAACACCTTGCCCAGCAATTCAGGATCTAGGGCCACTTCTACATCGACAGGCGTATTTTCTTCAACCGTGAAATTGTAGCGGTTCAATAGCCGGATTAAACCACGGACGGTTTGTTTGCCGTGTTTGGTATCGCCGTAGGCCTTGTTGAGATTTACTACCTTTTCTTCACCAAAGAACAGATAATCCGGCACCGCCAACATGGGTTCGTTACGGGGATTATCAGAAAAACAATCAATACGGTCACCCTTCGCATCTGGTGAGTCGAGACAATCGAACAGGCCACCGTTCAGAAACGGCACATCACGAATTAATGTTAAAAATTGGTTTTCATCCTTAAAAAAGCGTCGATAGCGGAACTCCGTTTTTTCGCGATGCTGGATGGTTTCTTTAAATCGCCGTTCGGTATCGCCCATTTCGGTGTTGAGCGTAGCAAAAAACAGGTTTTGCAGAATGGCCTTGTAATAGGTACTCCCGGTAGCGTCGCCAGTGTCAGCGGGCAAAAACATACCAGGGTCAATTTTGGGTTGAAAGCCTTTAATCAGCTTCTTGATCTCGTCTTCGTCAAACAGCGCATCGGGTACTAATCCTTTCTGCTTAATAAACCACACGAACATCAGGCGGGTGATAAGCCGGATTGTACTAGTTGAGTTGACCTTTGCCTGGTGTTTGGCCTCATCGTCGGCCGAATCGCGAGGCACCGATTTTTCGGGAAATGTAACGAGGTCACGCGCCCAGAAGTACCAGTCAGATAACTCACGGTAGAAGTCTTTGGTCAGGGCATCTACTGAGAATGCTTCCGTAATATCTTTGAGCGATAGACCAGCTGGTCGTTTGATAGCTAATTTATAAAAGCGGTCAGCAGGGGTGCGTGCTGGCTTACCTTTGCCCAAAACGTAAGTAAAGCGTTTCGAGTCGGTTTTCTCTTCCTGTCGGTTACCGGCCGCATCGTAGGTAAATATCTCTGAGATATACGAAAACCGCCAGGTACCATCATGGCTTGTAAAGACAACTAACGCGCCATCGACCAGTTTGTAAACCGACTTGAGTAACTGTCGTAACCCCACGCGTTTTCCTTCTATACGAATTCCTGGTTTTAGCGTTACCTCATACACACCCACCAAGCGTTGATCGGCACCTGTGTTGAATGAACCCAATTCATAGGCCGCTTCGGCTATATCGTTAGTCGGTAAACTAATCGCTTGTGGACTGGGATAATAGTTGCCAGGACCAAAAACATCGCGCAGGGTTTGACCCCAGGTCGTTTGGTCGTAAGCAGATTCAAGAATGGTAAGCAGTTGCTGATTTGTCATCTAACTAGTGGTGTCGGGCAGAGGGAGTGTCCCTACAGAAACGTTTCTGAAATAATAATTTCCGGTTCAACGGGAAGCCGGTCGGCGGTGGCATTAACCGGTTGATCTTGTTCGCGGTTCGCGGCTTCATCAGCTAAATTTAATTTACTGGTGTACTTATCCGCAATTTTTATAACGTCCATTTCAACATTGGCTAACTTACCAGCCTTCTGCGTTTTACGACGTAATTTATCAAGGTCGATGGTTAAGTTGATATACGTTCCTTCATCTAGCAACGGGATCATTTTTTTGTAGGCTACCTCAAATAGATCGGTGAGCGCATGAGGCCTCAATTGCCGTAGAAATGCTTTGGCCGTGTTGGTACGGGCATCGGCGTGTTCAGCAATAGGTGTTGTCTGCTGTTCCTGCTGCTCCATATCAAATCGCCGGACAGCCACATTAATTTGCTCAAAATGCCAATCGGGCAGGGGCCGAGCAGATTCGTTCTCAGTTGCTTCGAAGATGTGGGCCGCCTGTTCAAACGTCAGATCATGCGCCTTCCCATCCTTTACTACATATAGTTCTTTTTTTAACTCACTCTGGACAAAGCAGAGTGATGTGCCATGTGTGGTATCGTCGTGCGGCTTCGGGTCTCGTCCCGTCCGGGCTTTGCGGGGAAGGCGTTTGATACGCAGGAATTCAGCGGGCTGCTCGTCCCGGAATTTTCGTAAAAACTCTAAGTACTCTAACCGAATATCACGTTCGGCTTTGGTTCCATGCTGGAACAATTTGAACTGTTCTACAATTTCCTGCAACGTATAAACGCGGGCATCTTCGCCGAACGCCGTATGAAAACCCTGTAGTTTTACATAGGATTTGTTGTAGAGGTCAAGCAGCCCGTCGCCCTGAGCAGATGGGTAAAAGTTGTAGTTGTATATAATAGGAGCCAGCGAACCAATCCGGTTTACTCGCCCAATGCGTTGCATAAGTCGGGTAGCGTTCCAGGGCGTATCGTAATTAACAATTATGTTGGAGCGGTGCAAGTTTACGCCCTCTGCTAATACCTCGGTGGTGACGATGGTATCGAAGCTGTTTTTAAATGGCTTATCGTAGTTGGCGTCGAAGTTTTCTAGTACCGATTCAAAAAGCGCTTTTCGATTATCAGATGAGATAGCCAGAACCTGCCCTATACCCGCATTTTTCATCTGCTCCACCAGATAGTCCGATGTATCTTTTGATTCGGTGAAGATGACTAATTTCTTCTCTCGGTTACGGGGTTGTCGGTATAATTCCGTTTCGAGCAGGCGTCGGAATACCTCCCATTTAGGGTCTTCGTTTACCTTGTCCCAGGCTTCGCACAGATTAGTCAGAATTGTAAGATCGTGTTGGAGGCCTTCTTCAAAATCCGGTTTAAAATCTGTGCTATCAAATACACGATTCCCCGCCTTCTGATCGCCCTTCTTCAACACTTCTTCTTCGATCTCTTCTTCAGTATATCCTCTTTCGAGTAGCAGATTTATATCCAAATCAGGCGAGATAAATACTTTTCCATTCCGGTAAGCTTTTAGCATGAAGTCGGTAGCCGAATGGAATGTATGAAGGGATTCTTTGAACGCATAAAAGCTGCTTTCGAGTCGTTTCACCAGACGCGTCCGCATGATACCGGCCAACGAAAAAGCTGACAATTCAGACGCGTTCGGATAGAATTCTTCACGCACGTTATCATTCAATTTCGCAATGGCTTGATAGCGCATATACCGAATCTGTTCCTGATCGGTCAGGGATAGAATAGTATGGTAAAAGAGTGGTTCCAGTTCTGGCCCGAGCTCATATTGGATAGCGGATGGCTCGGCAACGGATGGAAACGTAATACCCTGCTCCTCTAAATCCTTACGGTATTGTTCTGTACCCAGCAAATCGGCGCGGGTACGTCGAATGGTTATTGGCTTAATGATACGCTCCCGAATACCAGTATACAACTCCCGTAACCGTTCCATATCAGGCTGGGGTTGTCGTTTGAGTCTGTCATATCGTTCAAAAACGCCGTTACTTCCTCCAAAATAGCGTTGCAGATTTGTTTCGTTGAGTGACGAGCGACGAATATTCTGAAACAATGATAGCAAGTAGTATATGTCGCGGGGGTGGTTATTTAGAGGTGTTGCTGAAATTAGCACAACCTTTTTATGATTCCCTTCAACCAGGCCGTTCTGTAGTCGTCCTGCTTTACAGATTATCTGTAAGTTTTGAAAGGCTAACGATCGGTGATTTCGGAAACGATGTGCTTCATCCACTAGCACGAGGTCATATTCTTCTTTTGTCCAGTAATTAATGTCCTCGTTGATGATCTTGTCTAAACTGCCATTACTGATGAATTTGGTATAACGATCAATCCCAAACTGTCGAAAGGTTCGTTTCCATGCCTTTTCCAGGGCGGGAGGGTACACTACCAGTATTTTGGTATGGGCCGAGCCATTGGCAATAATAAATCGTTTAGCCAGCATAGTACCCATAACCGTCTTACCGGTACCCACTACGTCGGCTAGAAAAAAGCCATTGTGGTCCATTAACATTTGATACCCCTGATTGACTGCATCAACCTGATAGGAAAGCTTCTTGAAACCATTTGGCACATCTCCTACCGTTTCGGGGTCATATTCAATAGTCCGTCCGAAGTACTCGATTAGAAACTTGATGTAAATCTCAAAGGGTTTGAACTCTTTATCAATATGTGTCTTGTCTTTAACTCGCTGGAAATCTTCAGGTAAAATGGATGTTGATTCTTTCCAGAGCTCTTGAAACTCCTGCTCCGCAAATGACACATCGCTATAATCACGTAATTCAACGTTGAACTCATAGTTGAACGAATTCTTGCCGCTTCCTAAACCAGAGTCCGTCAGATTTGACGAACCGGTAATTACTCGCCCGTCTGTATTCTCAGAAAAATTCTTAGGCAGAAAGACGTAGATTTTTGAGTGTAGTTTCTGGGAATTGTGCGCCCGAATTTCGATGTGCTTATCCATAACATCCTGCATGAATGTCAGAATGCCTTCTTCCACTTCTTTGGCGTAACGGGCATCTTTGATGTCCTGCTGCATCCAGCGAATAAATTCGTCACGAGTACGGTTGGGATCACCGTGGAAGAGCAGACCCCGGCGTTGAGCATCCGCCGACAACTTATCCACGTTAATGCCAACCAAAATTTTCACTTCAGGAACTTTAAGCAATTTCTCCCGAATTCGGAAGTAACCTGATGCCCGGAAGTAGCCAACTACAGCATGAAAAGCGTAGAGGTTCTGGATATTGTCGAAAACGCCTTCAAACTTTTTTAGTAAGCTGTTTCCTTTTCGATTTGTGAAGAATTTAGATGACATAAAGTGTACTCCTCTCTTGAGCAAAGACACACAAATACGCAAACATTGTTTGTTAATGCAAGTAAGGACCTATATATGGTGATAGCTAAATGTATTCTACGTAAATAATTAACTCAACTTAGCCAGTTCTACTTTGGGGAGAAGACGTTCAATTAAGCTTCAACTTGATGGGAAAAACTGATCGATTAAAGTGAACGCATTTTTTGAACGCAAAAAAGGCCGTTTCTAGCCCCTTCCCTCCCACCCTGTAACCGTTCATTTAAACGTCCGGTTGAATTCTATATTTGCCCTTCTGTAGCGTCCTAAAAAAAGTTGACCGTTGTCTGATCCTGAAAATAAGTTGTCAGTTTTTCGGTCAGCAATTTTTGGTCAATAGTAATCCTGGTATAGCGTTGTCAAAATAGATGAAACAGTTGGACTTACCCAAATTGGCCCTGGTCTCGGACAACCTTGGACCGTTTATATACCTTCGGTTTCCAGTGCTTTTTAAGCGGATGATCACTCTGATGAGCCATCACCGGAGTCAGGTAACCACAGCTCATGTGCGGGCGCAGGTGATTATAATTGTAGATACTTTTTTCAACCGCCTTCTCAGCCTCCTCAAAAGTAACGAACACTCTGTTCAGCCGGAAATCCGTCTTTAATATGCCATTCACCCGTTCAGCGATGGCGTTTTCATAAGGGTCGCCTTGCTGCGTCATGCTAATCAAAATGTTCGCTCCTTTTAACTTGCGAACGTAGTCAAAACTACAATATTGGCTGCCACGGTCTGAATGATGAATCAGTTCATCTTCCCTTTCCAAATGGGTAGCTAAAGCCATATCTAGGGCCTTTAAACTACCTTCTGTTGTTAAGAATGGATGCAGGCAGTACCCCACGATCAGCTTTGAATAAGCGTCCGTTATTAACGATAGGTAGCCAAATCCTAACCCTATATACAAATAAGTTATATCACTAACCCAAACCTGTCTGGGAGCATCTATAACCCTGTCAATAAGCAGATTAGGATATCTCTGTAAGCGATGATTAGAATCAGTTGTCCGGGGTGCCTGTCGACCCTGACGGATAACCATAGCATGATTGTATAAGATCTTGTGCAACTTGTCACGACCTAATTTGATGCCACTTTTGGCTAATGGTTCGGCTAACAAAAGATGTAATTTTCGGGTGCCCAGGCCAGGCACATCTCGTCTGAGGGCCGTCACCAAGTCCAGTACTAACATCGCATGGCTCACCGATCGCTGGGAGCGTTGTTTTCTAGCGTGAAATGCTTGTCGGCTCACACCAAACAGTCGGCAAAGGCTTCCGACGCTTACCTTTGCTATCTCGTTTTCACGAAGGTTTAAGACCGTTTGGTGCCAGACTTTTTTCTTATCGGCACGTTTAATTCTTTTTCAGCGGTCTCAATCATGGTGTTGAGCGCCAAAATCAGCAAATTGGCTTGCTGTAGAGTCTGTTCCAACTCTTCATTTCGCTGTTTTAAGGCGGCCATGTCGCGCTTTTGTGCTTGCTTCATGGCGGGTAAAGTTAATAGGCCCGTCTTCATCTTCTGGCGATAAAGTTGCACCCAGCTGCGCAAGGTATGGCCACAATGAATGCCTAAATCCTCCATCACCTGGCTTACTTCTTCACCGCCAAAGAGGATACGAAATACGGCCGTCTCCCGGAGTTGTTCGCTGTACTGGAAGCGACTCAGCAGGTCGCGAATGTGGTCTTGCATGGTTGTCGATTTTTGGTGAAAATCTGACAACCTATATCAGGACAAGACATTAACAAAATCGTTCAGTTAAACCTCCTTCGAAAACAACTCGAACACGAGCAGATCTATCTGGTCGAAAAAAAATATTGGCACAAGTTCTGCGCTGATGGCAGTCGTCGGGCAGGTGAGTCAGGTAGCCCGCGCCAATACCAGCGTACAGGTGATGAACAGATGTTTAACGGGTCGCAGAGCAATTATAGAACAGCCGATCTGGTTTTATTATCTTGGCTTAAGCCGCACCGCCAGCACCAGCAGCCAGGCCGACCAAAGTGTATTGGCAATGAAGTTGAGTTGTCCAAACAGCTCGGCCTGCGACGTACCGAAATGCTCGGCCACGCTGATGATCATCAGCCCCCCCGTCAGCATGCCAGCCCAGCTAAACCAGCTAGAGAATCCATCAGATTTCGGAAGCATGAGTGCCAGACAGATTGTCCAGCTACCCATAGATAGAAATCCCAGGTGTTCGCCGAGGGTAATACCCGCGTACTGGTTTAGGGTAGCGTACAGTAAACTAACTGAGTCGCGCAGGGCTGCGTTGGCTGTAGCCTGTTCATACGCATGGGCCAGGTAGGGCACCGCAAACAACCAGCGACTAAAGCCAATGGCCTGAAACAAGGCGGTGGCAACCCCCAATCCGATCAGCAGACGGCCCGCTGTTTGTGTAGCCGACGCGCTTAACTGCCTGCGTAGCAGTATTGACATCGGCAAATACAGCAGCCCCGACAACATGAAGACGTAGTAGGCGGGTACAATTATCGACTGATTAGCCGCAAACAGAGGCAGGGCTACGCTGGCCGGTTCGCGCAGGATGCCGGGAAACCGAAAGTAAACGGACAATACGCCTACCGGAGCTAGTACCGTAATCAGTTCGGCGATGAGCAGGGCCACCAGCCATTGCTTCGTGCTGATGCGCCCGTAGCGCACCGCCTGCGTTGAGATCTCGAGTGTTGGTTGCATGATTGTCTGTGCTTGGAATGTACTTTGTGTGGGTTTTCGTTTAAACGTAATTAAAAGCCCAGGCCGACGTTCAGGCTGACATGCGTGTTGCGGAACGGCTGGTTTTCGCCAAGACCCGTTACATCACCCCGCCGATTAGAGGTTTCGAACTCCAGATCGACGTTGACAGCCGCCCGCTTTTTAAAGGCCGGAATCGAGTACCCCACACCCGCCAGCAGCGTGGTCCCGATGGCAAACTGGTGGTCATACGTGCGGGTCTTGTTATACTTCAGTTTCTCGGTCATCTGCCCGATGCCGAAACTGCTTTTCACGTTAAAGCCCTTGTTGAACACCCGGCTGAGGGGATAATACCGCGCACCAACGCCCACATGGTAGTAGTTGTACAGGTAGGTTTCGTTGTCACCCCCGTTGTTAGGAGTTGCAAAAAAGCCTTTGATGCCGGTGCCTACCCCAAGCCCTTTCCAGCGGGCAGGCGCCACGTAGAACCAGGTCGTCAGGGTGTTTCCCTGGTTGCGGCCAAAGCCGCGCCCATCGTTGATGGTTTCTTTCTCACCTAATGTGCCGGAGAAGAACGTGTTGCCGTAGCCAATGCTGATGTTTCCGTAAATAGGCAGCTTCGCTGGCGTTGGCTCAGTGTTCTGCGCACGAACGGTGGTTGCCAGCGAAAAGAGGGCTGCCATGCCCAGCATCAGAGAAACAGGAGTCGTTTTCATATGCTTTGTCAGTTAGTTTTTTAGTGATTGAACTACGTGACAAAGGTGCACCCCGTCTCCGCCCGGATGCCTTGACTCCGGTTAAGTACGTCAACTACTTACTTGACTTGGGTTAAGAAATTCGGACAGCCCGGTGGCTCAGTTATCGCTGGTCGGCGAGCCGTTTGCGGATGCGTGAGAGGCTTTCGGGCTTGATGCCCAGGTACGACGCGATGTGATGCAACGGAATTCGCTCAATGACTTTAGGCCGTTCGCGCATCAGTTTAAGGTAGCGCTCCTCGGGCGTGTCAAACAGCAGCGAAGCCGTTCGGCGCTGCGAACCGATGACCACGTTCTCCGCTAGTTTTCGCCCGAAGCGCTCAAACTTGGGAATTTCCTCGTACAGTTTCTGCATATCGCCGTACTGCATGACCAGCAGTTCGGAATCCTCCAGCGCGTCAATGTATTGAATGGCAGGTTGACCCGTCAGGAAGCTATGGTATTCGCCGAGCCACGAGCCTTCAAAGAAAAACTGGCCGTTGAACTCGTCGCCGTCTTTCAGGTAGTAGTATCGTATGCATCCCTGATTGATGAAGGCAATCTCGCGGCACACCTCGCCCGCTCGCAGAAACGGCTCGTATTTGGCCAGTTTACGCGGGCTTAGCAACGTCACAAAATACACAAACTCCTCACGGGTAAGGGGTAGCAGACGCTCCAGGCTTTCTTTGAGTCGGTCGAACATGGTCCCAAGCTATGCATTTTAGGCTAAGACTAGCAAAAGCCTGTAAGTTAATTCATTAACGTATTAGTTTTACAGCATGAGCGCACCTACACCCCATGAGCGGCTACGCCAGGCCGTTGCATCGCTAATCTCACTCAACGATACCGACTGGTTGTTTATACAGGCCGCCTTTGAACCGAAAACCTACACCCGTCGGGAGGTTCTGTTATCGGCAGGGGCGGTGGCAAGGGAGGTATACTTTGTGGTAGAAGGCTGTCTGCGTTTGTATTATGAAAAAGAGGGCGTGGATCGTTCGGCTTTTTTCTTTACGGAGAACCAGTTTGCCGGGGCTTACAATAGTTTTATTACCCAAACACCTAGTCCTCATTTTGTGGAAACGCTGGAGCCTTGTCAGTTACTGGCGGTATCTTACGATGCGCTTCAACGACTTTATACCCAGGTGCCTGCCATGGACAAACTGGTCCGTATTGTCATGGAAGATCGTTTTGTAGCGTTGCACAAACTCTTTACGGCGTTCGTTCTCGATAGCCCCGAAGAGCGGTATCAGCATCTGTTGCGTGAACACCCTGACTTACTCCACCGGATTCCCCAGCATCATCTAGCTACCTACCTCGGCATCACGCCGATTTCCCTAAGTCGTATTCGCAAACGAATTATGCACCGGTAGGCTGACCCACTCGCTGTTCTTATCTTTTGTTAATGCGCCGACGTTGGGCGGGCGGTAGGTTTGTCATGTCAAACAGACCAACAAACGCCATGACACGCAGACTATTTCTCGGCCAGACAGCCGCCGCTACCATCGGCCTTAGCTTCGCATCCTTAATGGCCCAGGGCCAGTCGTCAGGATCAACATCAGGTGCCAGTAAACCAGAGGTAAACCCGCCCATTACCTCCGTATCCTTACCCGGCGGGGTGAAAATTCATGCCATCTCAACCGGACTGGTTGCCGTTACGGATGCGTTTTTGCACGCAGGTAACTTTGGTTTTCTACGAAAGCCCCGGATTCTGCTCAATCGCCACTTTGCCGACTGGATGCCCATTTACGTGTGGGTGATCGAACACCCCGAAGGCATATTTGTCATTGATACCGGCGAGAATCAGGCTATTACGAATCCCAATTATTTCCGTGGAACGGGTTTCCTGAACGAATTTGTCAATACCCACGCGTTTCGGTTCGACGTTGCCCGTGAGCAGGAGATTGACCGGCAATGGGGTCAGCTTGGCATTCGCCCAACGGATGTGCGGTCGGTAGTACTAACGCACCTGCACATAGACCATACGGACGGGCTGCGCCATTTCCCCAACACTCATGATTGAATTGATGTTTGCCTCAAATCTGCCTAAAAATAGTCTCCAGTCAAATGTATTATCTCCATTTTAGGGGTTGTTAGCCTACTGATTGACTCCACACAGCACAGCCGCCAAAAACTCAGCGCGGCCAGTGGAATCACAACCGCAATACCGCCCATTGATCTCACTGTCGCCCGCACCGATACGATTACTTAGTTGTGGTCAGCGTAGTTAAGTAAGAAGCCAGATCAGCCAGGTCCCGGGCCGACATTGCTTCATGCAGGCCGCTGGGCATTAACGAGCCATCCAACGGCTTTATCGTCTTCACATCAGCCATTTTATACGATTGCGTGAGTCCGCCGGGAAATTTCATCTGCAGGTCTGTCTCGGTCCTGCTCGACACAATGCCCGTCATACTGCTGCCATCTTTGAAAGCCACTTCCCAGCCCTCATAGCCAAAGCTAATGCCCGCGTCGGGATAAAGAATGGCCAGATAGAGCCCCTCTTTCGGTAGTTTCGAGCCAATTTCGGTCAGCTTCGGGCCAAAGTCCATACCGGTTTCGCCGACCATGTGGCAAATGGAACAGTTGTTTTTATACACCGTTAAGCCGCGAGTAGCCTCGCCATTGAGTGCCAGCAGGTCGGTCATGGCTGGCATTTTTCCGGTCAGGGCCGTGGTGCCTCCGTCTAAAAAACCAGCTGCTTCGGTGCGAATGCTTCGGCGCCAGGCTCCTGCCACGCCCTGTACGGCCACCGCTTTGTAGTCGCCCTTTATCTGACCCGATTTGAGCAGGGCAATTACCAAATCCTCTCCTTTTTCGCTACCACCAAGAAAACGGATAGCCTCTTTCCGAAGCGCAGGGGCGCGCCTTTTGTCGAGCGCCACATCGCTGAGCATATCCAGGGAGACTTTGCTGCCAATCGTTCGTATCGACGTCAGCGCGGCTTTTGCCGCGTCAACATCGGGTCCATTGATGGTCTGCCAGAGCAACTTAGCCCCATTCAGGGTTAGTAGTTGCCTGGCTGCCTGCTGACCCAGACTTTCGTATGGTTTTGCAAGGGCCAGCTGATGCAGCCGGAGGTTCTCGGTGGTCGGCTCATAGCGGGCTACCAGTTCGAGGTATTCGGTTGTGCCATAGGCCTGGTCCATTAGCTTCGTCAGGGCCGACGAAGCTGACGGGTTGTTTTTTACAAAGGCCGGATCAAGATGGTTAAGGACCAGCCTGGCCACTTCGTTGTCATGGCTGGTTATCAGGTTCAGCAACGCCTGCGACTTTGCTTCCCTGCCGGGGTTAAAATCAAACGCCCGGAAGTAGCGCAGTCGGCTGCTGAGCGGTTGGGAGTCATCGCCCGCCAGGGTAGCCAGTATTGGAACAGCTGCGGCTGTGCGTGCCCGCCAAACAATGTCTCTCCCCCCGGCAGTAGTCAGCGGGCTGTTTTGCAGTTGCTTCAGATACGTCGGAAAGTAGGTATCCCAGTTGCCATCGGCTCCGATACCCAGGGCTTCCAGATACCAGCGGTCAGTACCATCGTGCAAGGTAGCCAACCGGGCCCACAGTCCCGGTGCTTCGGGGGATGTAGCATGACGCAGTGCAATCGCACATTCCCGACGTACCTGTACATCGTTCGACCGGCCGCTTTGGTCATTGAGGAGGTGCTTTACCGCCGACAACGTTATGGCTGCACTCATTTGCCGGGCGGCCCGCAGCGCTGTTATTCGCAGGTTTGGATCGTTATCGGTCAGTGCTTCTGTAATATAGCGCTGACCTTTACCGTTCGGCAGTTTACTCAGCAGCCAGAGGGCGCGGGCTTTCTGCCGCGAATCCGTACTGTGCTTATAAAATTTTGCCAGCGGCTTTTCTGCTTTGGCTCCAAGGTTATGCAGCGCCTGCCATCCCGAGTAACGAACGTCCATGTTTGGGCTTTGCAGGGCCGCCAGGGCACCTTCTACCGAGGCTACCTCTACAATTGGAATGGTATAGGGCGTTTTAGGTGGGGCAACCCGGTAGATACGACCCTTGTTCAAATCGCCCACCTGATGGCCACCCACAGCGGGGTCATACCAGTCTGCAACTATAAGCGAGCCATCAGGTGCAACGCAGACATCGGCCGGACGAAACCACTGATCGCGAACGCCTTCCAGTATATTCACGATACGGGCTTTATAACCTGCGCCGTCGTTCTGCACCGGATAGGACCGTACAACGTTTGGCCCGGCATCGCAGTGGATGATCTGATTGCGAAATACCTCAGGCAGCAGCTGGCCTTCGTAGACAACAAGGCCCGTGGGCGACCCGGCGCCGGTTTGCAACAAGTTGGGCACCACGCCCGGGTCGTTCAGATGCCAGTGGCGACTGGGAATCTCGGTTTCGAGGTTCGTGCGGTTGGCCTGCCAGCCAGCCCCGGTCATCTCGTCGGTGTACCCATAGTTACCGTACTCCATCACATAGTTAATGCGTGTACTCCGGTTTCCGTCGTCGTCGTTGTCGCTCTGCCACAATGAACCGTACGAGTCTACGGCCACCTCATAGTTGTTGCGGAAGTTTTGACCCAGCACTTCTACGTTGGTGCCGCCCGGATCGCAGCGGAAGACGATACCCTGCCTGAAGTTTTGTTTGTTGATCACCTTATTGGTAGCCACGTCGATCACCGGTTTGCCGGTTTTGTCTTTCAACTGCCCACCTTCGTTGCCGAAATTGAAATACCACTTACCATCGGGCCCAAAGACGAAGGTATGCATGCCGTGGTCGTGCTGCTCCCCACCGATACCCGTGAAGAGCAATTCCTTGCGGTCGGCTTTGTCGTCGCCGTCGTCGTCCGTCAAAACCCAGACGTTAGGACTATCCGAAACGATCACCTGATTCCCCTGAACCCAGATGCCCAGGGGAGATTCGATGCTGGGGTCCTGGTAAAACGTCTTTGATACGTCGGCCTTGCCGTCCTTATCGGTGTCTTCCAGGATCACGATGCGGTCGCCCTCCTTACGGGTGGCGTTCCCCGTGATGGCCGGACGGTAGTTGTAGGCTTCGCACACCCAGACCCGCCCCCGCGTGTCGACGTCAATATTGGTGGGATTAGTGAGCATCGGCTCAGCAGCAAAGAGCGCAGCCTCCAGCCCCTGCGCAACGCTCAGGCTGGCCACGCCGTTCCTGGGGTCGTGTTTGTCGGCATCGTTCAACTGACTGAAGTATCGACTCAGAAACGATTTAGAGGGGCCAGTACGCTGATAAGCGCTCAGCAGCAGCATGAGGGCTATCACCTGCGGCACGAGTTTTAGGTTAATCTTACGCAGGCGCTTTATTCTACCCGAAAACATAGTTAACTAAATTTATATGATTACGATAATTGCTGCCAGGATCCTGGGTGCAGGCCAGCGCTTAACCCAGCATTACGGATGTTGTTGCCATTTTGTGTTTTTGATCCGCTTATCCTGCTGAATGAGAATCCGGTAATTGCTGACCCTGCACCCACGGTCTTTCCCTTTGAAGCGGACGAACGTTTTGCCATCCTGAACGATGCGTATACTCTGCCAAGCACGTGCTCAGGTAGTTTCCAGCGCTGGCGATTGGAACAGCGGTACTCTTCAGCCATCCGTTTTCGCCGAGTTCACGCCCACATAGCTGCTCCCTACAAACTGACTTGCAGGGTAGGTATTTTCACTCCGGCCCGCACTGACTGCATTGTACACACGCGCAGTGGTTATATCTTATGTCGGAATTGTTCAACAAAAGTCAGGAAAGCGCTGTTGCCGGGCGTTCACTGGATTTGCAAACTGTTGTCTCCGGTTTGCACTGGGTGGATTTTTGACGGGTTGGCGACTTATTACACGAAGCACCGGGGCAGATTCCATTCCTTATACCACTTCACACGAGTGTGCAGAGGAGCGGGTTAGTCAAACGACATTCTGGGAATACTGCCTTTTGTCATTATTGGTATATCAACGTAGTCAAATAGCTGCGCAACCTCGAAACTATAAGGCACATGGTGGGTATCTTATGGCACAGCGACACGATAGAGTACTATGTTGCTCCTGTGGGTTAAATGATGAACGAGCCGATTGGCGAGTGTACTATTTGCTGCAGGCAACGGAACCGGTTCTGCTGAAGATGGTATGTTTGATCGGATAATGAAACTTCTTTTTTCCAGGGTTTAGCCATGAGCATTTCGTTCCCCTGAATCGGTCAGGTTCACTACTCGGATGCGGCAGGTATTCCGGCAATTTTCTGAAGGCAAAGGCGTGGTTCCGCAGACGGTCCCCCAACACCGCCCCTAAGCTGATAATTAACCGACTAACAGGATGAGACGAACCAATAGTCAATCTGCCCGATTGACGTGACAATGTTTCTCTAAGGGCCGTATAAGGTGTTTGCTGACAGTATCAGGCTCTGTCTTTTACCGACAGGTGTTCCGCTGGGGCGTGACCGAACTGTTTTTTGAAGGCCCGGCTGAAGTAACTCCGGTCGTTGAAGCCAACCCGGTATCCGGCTTCCGATACCGTTACCTGACCCGTTTCCAGTAGCTGAGCCGCTCGCTGCAAACGGATGTAACGAATGAAGTCACGGGCCGATAGACTGGTCAGGCTTTTGAGCTTTCGGTACAGCTGCATCTGGCTCATGTTCAGTAGCTCCTGCAAATGCTCGGCATCGAAATGGGCGTCGTCGATATGCTCCTCAATGAAGGCGGTTGCGCGTTGTAAGAATACTTCGTCGACATTCGATAGCTTCACGTCGCTGGGCCGTAACCAGACCTCCTGAACGAACGCCTGCCTGAGCCGCAAGCGATTAGCGATTAAACTTTGCACTCTACCGCGTAGTAGTGTAGCACTGAAGGGCTTGGTTACGTAATCGTCGGCGCCTACCTCCAGGCCAGCTAACTGGCTCGGTACGCTGGCTTTTGAGGTGAGTAAAACGACAGGAATATGGCTGGTCTTCTCGTCCGTTTTCAGCAGGTGACACAACTCCGGCCCTTCCAGTTCGGGCATAATCCAGTCGCTGACGATGGCGTCGGGTAGATGCTCGCGGGCCAGTTGCAACGCCTGCTGACCGTTGGTGGCTGACAATACCTGAAACTCACCGGAAAAGTAATCCGTCAGGTAAGCGTTTAGGTCAGGGTCATCTTCGGCAATTAACAGAACCAGCGACCCGGCCGACAATGTACCGGACTGATCGGGAACAGATTCATCGAAGAGTACGGGTGATGCCACCATCGGCGTGCTCAGCCAGTCGGGATGGAAATCCTCCGCCTGTGCCGGTAGCCGAACAATGAACGTGCTGCCCTGGCCAGGAGTGCTCGTCACCCGAATACTGCCCCCCAGTCGGTCGATCAACTCCCGGGTCAGAGACAGGCCAATACCCGTACCTGACGATTTGCGTTGCTCGCCCTGGTAAAAGCGCTCGAAGATTCGGCTTTGCTCCTGCGGGGTCATACCTACACCCGTGTCGGTAACGGTCAGTTGTAGTTGATTGTCGATGATCTCAGCCCGCAAGCTGATTTGTCCACCTTCCGGCGTGTGTTTGAGTGAATTAGATACCAGATTCGTCACAATTTTCTCGATGAAGTCCAGGTCTGACCAGACGCTGCTCAACGCTGGATCAAACCATACCTTCATCTCAATGCCTTTACCCTGCGTCATGCTTTCAAACGAGCGAACCAGCGAATCCAAATGTTGGGTAAGGTTAGTAAGCCGAATTTGAGGTTCCAGGGCACCGTTTTCCAGTTTCGACAGATCCAGCAACTGATTAATTAGCGTCAGTAACCGGTTGGCGTTCCGGTGCATAACCCAAAACTGATGTTGTAGTCGGTCGACGGCGGGAAGCTCCTCCGCTAGTAGCTTTTCCAATGGGGTTAAAATCAGGGTCAGGGGCGTCTTAAACTCGTGCGATACATTGGTAAAGAAGCTTGTTTTTGCGTCGTCGAGCTGCCGGATCGACTGCGCCCGCATCTCCTGAATCCGGGCGTCGGCTTTTAGTTTTTCCTGAACGCGGATATTCCGACGGATAAGCGCAAACAGTCCTAGCAACAGAACGATATACCCAACTAGGGCCCACCTGGTCTTAAACCAGGGAGGTAGTACCGTAATCCGTAATTGTGTTTCAGGACCCCAGTGCTGGTCAGTCTGGGCCGCTTTAAGCCGGAAGGTGTACGCACCGGGTGACAGGTTGGTATAGGTCGTGTTTTTCTGTTCGTCGGTGTATCGCCAATCGGAATCGAACCCCTCCAGTTTGTACGCGTAGGCGAGGTGGCGGTTTTGTCCCCAGCTCAACGCCCCAAAGTCGAGCGTGAACACATTCTGGCGCGGGGTTAGGGTCAACTCTTTAGTAGCGTTTAGAGCTACCGATAGGGGAGAGTCGGCTTCTCCTGCAACGACTGGTCGGTTGAACAATTCCAGTTCAGCCAAATAGGCTCGTGGAGCAGGTAACGGCTTCGCGAACTGATCGGGGTGCAGCAACACCAGGCCCTGGGTACTGGCGAAGGCAATATCACCGTTGGGTAACCGCACACTGCCTGGATTGACGAACTCGCTGGTCGGTAACCCGTCGGTTTCGCTGTAAACCGTCATTTGCTGGGTCGACCGGTTCAGGCGGGTTAGCCCTTCGCTGGTGCTGATCCAAAGATTACCGTAGGCATCTTCTTCCATTGAAGCAATCATATCGCCCGACAGGCCATTGTGCTTCGTATACAGGGTAAACCGATCCTGATTCGGCTGCATTCGATTTAGACCGGCGCTGTTGGTACCCACCCACAAGTCGCCCGCCGAATCCTCAAACAGGCAGGTGATGTAATTATCACTGATGCCCCCAGTCCCGGAAGAAAACTCTTTTACTTGCCCATTACGTCGATTCCAGCCTATCAGGCCCTGATCGTACGTTCCTAACCAAAGCCAGCCGTGCCGATCCTCAACCAGGCAGGTAAACGTCATGTACTTCTTTGTACGGAGCAAATGGCGGATAAGACCCAGGCTATCAACCCGATTGCGTTTAGGGTCATAGGCATACAACCGTTGGTCGCTGTCAATCATCCAGACACCTCCATCCTGTTTGTGGGCAAATGATAGAACATGCCCACTCGTTGAGGGAGTCAACGTAAGGACTTTGGAATGCCCCTGCGCATCGTACTGAACAACACCCCCATTCCAGTAACTGACGTAAAGATGACCGCTTCGATCCGTAAACATCCGGTACACATCCTGACTGGCAAAGGGCGCGGCAACAGGCTGCATAGATCGGCCATCGGTTCCGATGCGTAACAGGCCGCGTACGGAACCCACCCACAAGTTACCTTCCGTATCAGTACTTACCGCCGAAACCCTGGGCGTCAACAGGCGACGCGGGCCGGTCGGCCGTTGACTGATTACCTCAATCCGGGGCGGGTCAGCATACCACACATTGATACCACCTTCCCAGGTACCTACCCATACGTTGCCTTGTCTGTCAGTTAGCAGTGATTGAATCGCATGAGTCGACAGGCTGGATTCATCCGAAGGGTCGGCGCGTAAGGTCTGCACCTGGCTGGGGTTGTCGAACGTAAAGCGTCGGATGCCGTCGTCAGTGCCTACCCAGAGGTTTCGGTATTTATCCTCTGTAATGGCCGTGATCATATTATCGCTCCGGTCTGGGCCCACCTCCCCATATAGCCTGGTTAGCTGGCCATGCTGCTCGTCCAGCACGTAGAGACCCATATTGCGCGTAGCGACCAGCAGTTGCCCCGACTGACTGCGCAAAAATGCCGTGATCCGTTTGGGCATCCGCGACCGCTGGGCGGCTGGGGGTAATTGATAAGTCCGGATGAATCGTCCGTCAGGATTGAAATGAACGATGAGACCATTATCGAAGCCAAACCACAAACTGGCATCCTTGTCTTTCAACGCGCAGGTCACAACGTGATCGAGTCTCCCCACAGAGTCCGGCAGCAGGTATTGAGTAGCCTGGTTGCGTTTGGTATCCACGACCAGCCAGCCGCTCCCCAGGGTTCCGGCCCAGACGCGTCCCTGCCGATCCGTCACGATACTCGAAATACCCCAATGGCTGACATCCAGGCCGTTTGTCGTGCGTTCGATATGTGTAAACGTCCGGCCATCGGGATTAAGCCGTTGCAGCCCACCCGTGTACGTTCCTACCCAGAGTTGCCCGCCTAGGTCTTCGCCTACAGCAACGACGTCACCGCTTCGCAGGCTCCTGGGGTCATCGTGGCGATGGCGAAACGTCTGGAACACGTGCCCATCATAACGATTGAGCCCGTCGCGGGTAGCCATCCACAGAAAGCCCCGCTGGTCCTGAAAAATTTTGCGAACGGTGCTCTGCGTTAACCCCTGGGCCGAGCCAATTCGTTCGAAACGCATCGGTGCCTGAGCAATGGATGCAGTCGTGACCAGCGACCACAGAATCAAGTAACCGAGAAGAGCGTAATAGCACCGCATAAGAGGTTTAGCGTAACCGAAGTGTTGATCGGAGCCCCAAAGAGACTATAAATTCTGTAATAATTAACCTTTACAAAAGACCAATCCTTTCATCTTCTAATAATCGTCCGGAGATTCTGAAGAGAAAACAAAGGGCCGCATGCCCCCGAACGTAGGATTCGTCGTCATTACCTATTGCTTCGGCCGCTGAAAGCACGCAACTCTGACGGCTATCTCCCCGAAAATGATAAGAAATTGACTTGAAATCAGCCTGCTGCAAACTGAGTCCAACAGTTTGCAAGCCCAGTGAACGCCCGTCGGCTGCCATCAACAGACTTTTGTTGAGCAATTCCGGTATAAAATATAATCCTTACAAGTCACTGATTGTGCATGCTGCCGTTCCGACGTGCCACATCCCGTTTTCGTCCAGCTAATGAATTTTCCAGACTTGTCTGGGGGGAATGCCTGCTCATTGGCTTGCTACTGATCGTTGTTGTGCTTCTCCTGTATGTATGGTTTTAACCCTTAATCAATTTCTATTATGACTAAACGAATACTTCCCTTTCCAGGTATTGGGTCGATGAGGCTTCTGATAGGCCTCGTTTGGATGGTGGGCCTGAGCAGTTACGGACTGGCTCAGACGGTAAGCGGTCGGGTAACCGCATCTGAAAATGGTGAATTGCTGCCTGGCGTCAGCGTCATTCTAAAAGGTACTACGCAGGGAACAACCACCGATAATCAGGGGCGATACACACTGAGTATCTCGGGGTCTAATCCAACGCTGGTCTTCAGTTTCATTGGCTATGTTCGTGAAGAGATACCTGTGGATGGCCGGAAAACTATCGACCTAAGTTTAAGAGAGGATACCAAATCCCTTTCCGAAATTGTGGTGGTCGGTTACGGCGAACAGCAGAAAGCGAACCTGACAGGATCGGTCGCCACGGTGAAAACCCGCGAGATTGTACAAGCTCCCGTCGCCAATATCAGCAATGCGCTCGTTGGCCGGCTACCAGGTCTGATTGCCGTACAGTCGAATGGTGAACCGGGTAGTGATGGGTCTAATCTGTTAATCAGGGGCGTCAGCACATTTGGCAGCAGCACAACCCCACTCGTCGTCATCGACGGAATTCCCCGCCCAGACTATGGATTCTCACAAATTGACCCGAATGAAATCGAAAGCATTTCAATTCTGAAAGATGCGGCTTCGGCGGCTGTGTTTGGGGTTCGCGGTGCCAACGGGGTCATTCTGGTGACAACCAAGCGTGGCAAAGCAGGCAAAACAAGCCTTTCATTCTCGGCCCGCACGGACTGGCAAATGGCGACGCGCCTGCCTAAATACCTCGACTCGTACAATATGGCGCTGTTGCTCAACGAGGGCTACCGCAACGAAGGCAAACCCGAATTGTATTCGGCCGACGCCCTGGAAGCGTTCCGGACGGGTTCTAACCCCGACGTGTATCCGAATACAGACTGGGCGAAGGTAGCCCTGCGGCCATCGGCTCCCCAGCAGCAGTACAACATCTCGGCTAATGGTGGTACGGACAAAATCCGCTACTTCATTTCAGCCGGTCACCTCAATCAGGAAGGTTTGCTGGAGAATAATAAGTTTAAACGCTACAACCTGCGGTCGAATATCGACGCCGACGTGACTAACACCACGCGTCTGACGCTCGACCTGAGCGGCCGTATTGAAAACCGGCAATACCCGAACAAGGACGCTAACCAGACCTTCTGGTTCCTGAACCGCAACCGGCCTACGGCGGTAGCTTATTACAGCAACGGCCTGCCTGGCAACTACATCGGTGAGAACCCGGCCGAAGCACCCAAACACGGCTACAAGAAAGATGTGCGGAATGTGTTCCAAAGCATCGCCACCATTACCCAGCAATTGCCTTTTGTTCCGGGGCTGTCAGCAAAAGGTGTGATAGCCTATGATCAGCAGTTCCGGACGTACAGCGCCTGGTTTGAACCCTATTCGCTCTACAATTATGACGCTACGGCGAATACGTATACAGCTTTGCCTACGGGTCCTGCCTCGCTGAACCAGACGTTCGATCAGATATCCAACCTGACGACGGAAGCGCACATCAACTATGTACACACGTTTGGCAAGCATGATGTATCCGGCCTGTTCCTGTTCACGCAGACTGACACCCGATCCAGCAACCTGGGCGCTACCCGGTCCAACTATACCCAGACCACGCTCGATCAGTTGTTTGCGGGTAATGATGCGTTCCAGACCAACACAGGTAGTGCCGATCAACGGGCGCGCCGGGGCTATGTGGGCCGAATTTCGTACTCGTACAACAGCCGGTACCTGTTTGAAGGCAACTTCCGCTACGACGGTTCGGAGAATTTCCCACCGGCTACGCGCTGGGGCTTCTTCCCATCTTTTTCGGCTGGCTGGCGCATCTCGGAGGAACCGTTCTTCCAAAAAGCGTTATCAACGGTTGATTTCCTGAAAATCCGCGCGTCGTGGGGGCAGTTAGGGAACGATGCTATTGGTCGGTTTAAATACCTCTCGACCTACTATTACGACCGGGGCTACGTGTTCGGGCCGGATGCGCAGCAGGTGAAAGGACTCCGTCAGGGCGAATTGCCGAACCAGAACATCACCTGGGAAAAAGCCACCTCGTCGAATGTCGGTCTGGAAGGTAGCTTGTGGAAGGGTAAACTCGGGTTTGAAATCGACCTGTTCTACAAACGCACCAGCGACATCCTGACCAAGCGAAATCTGGCCGTTCCGGCTACGCTCGGGGCGCAATTGCCGTTCGAGAACACGGGCATTATGGATAACAAAGGCGTTGAACTGGTCCTCAGTCACCAGAACCGGATTGGTGGACTAACCTATAACCTGCGCGGTAACCTGACTTTTGCCCAGAACAAAGTCGTGTTCAAAGACGAACCGGCCGACAAAAACCCAAACATTCGCGAAACGGGCCGCAGCCTCAACCAATTCATTGGCTACCGGGCGCTCGGCCTCTTCCAGTCGCAGGAAGAAATCGATGCCGCACCCAGGCAGCCAAATGCCGTCCAGCCGGGCGACATCCGTTACGAAGACATCAACGGCGACGGCAAAATTGACAGCAAGGACGTTGTGCAGATTGGCCGCAGCCCAATTCCGCAGCTTATTTACGGCTTTAGTGCCGGGGCGCAATACAAAGGGCTCGATCTGAGCATCTTCTTTCAGGGAGCAGGCCGGGTCAATGCCTACGTTGATTACGAAGCCGCCTGGGCGTTCTACAACAGTGGCAAAGCCCTCGTGAGCCACCTCGACCGCTGGACGCCCAGCAATCCGGACGCTACCTACCCGCGCATAACGACCCAGCCAACGGCAAACAACACCGAAACATCGTCGTACTGGCTGAAAGATGCGTCGTACCTGCGCCTGAAGAACCTGGAGTTAGGCTACACCCTGCCTACGGCTCTATCGACAAAAGCCCGGATTAGTACGCTTCGCGTCTTTGTCAGCGGTCAGAATATCCTAACGTTCGACAAGCTTAAAGTGCTGGACCCCGAAGGACCCGGCAACTCAGCCAACTCGACGCGGGGCGGTTTCTATCCCCAACAAAAAGTGTACGCGGTAGGCGTTAACGTCGGCTTCTAATCTTTCCTAATTCCATGAAATCCGTACGAATTTTCATACTCATCCTAACGGGTCTAGGCTTTTTTCTGGCTGCCTGCCAGAAAGACTTTCTGGACCGTAAGCCCCTCAACTCGTTCTCCGACGCGGCCGTCTGGAGCGATTACTCCCTGGCCGAGCAGTTTGCGAATAATATTTACTCAGGTATCATCAGCGGTTTTGAGCGAGGTGGCTATCACCTGTCCGGCGCTACTGACGAAGGCGAAAATACGTTTCCCTGGCCCGTTACCAACGACATGAACCGGGGGGATTTGAGCTACACGAATCCGGACAAATCGTTACGGTACGGCTATTACTGGACCAATCCGCCGACGTACTGGACCTACGGATACGACTACATTCGTCGGTGCAATATCTTCCTGGACAACATTAAGTCAGTACCGGGCGATACGGCCAAAATAGCGGCTCTGACCGGTGAAGTGAAGTTTCTCCGCGCCTATTATTATCACGAACTGGTTAAGTTTTATGGGGGAGTGCCCTTAGTGACCAGGGCGCTGGGTGTTGAGGATATATCGCAGTTACTGATCCCACGTAACACCTACGCCGAATGCGTTGATTTCATCAGTAAGGAGTTAGGCGAAGCAGCCGCCTTACTGCCCGCTAATCGCTCGGGCCAGGCGTTAGGACGGGTTAGCCGCGGGGCCGCTTTAGCTTTACAGAGTCGCGTGTTGCTCTACGCTGAACGTTGGACCGACGCAGCCGTTGCCTCGAAGAAGGTCATTGATGCCAAAAACTATACGCTCTTCCCCAACTTTGAGAACCTTTTCAAAGCAGCTAACAACAACAATGCAGAGGTTATTTTCAGCAAGCAGTACAAATCGACGCTGGTAACCCACGATTTTAACCGCAACAACGGCCTTATCAGCATTGGCGGCTGGGGGGGCGTCTGCCCAACGCAGAACCTGGTCGATATGTTTGAGATGACCGATGGCCAGACTTACGATAAGTCGCCGTTGTACGACGCCAGCAGCCCGTACAAAAACCGCGACCCCCGATTCTATGGCACAGTCATCTACGACGGAGCGGTACTGGGAACGGGGGGCGATGCCATTACGGTACAAACCCGCGTGAAAGGCAACAATGGCATCGACGGTGGCCCGAACCAAACCGACGGTAACGCCACAACCACGGGTTATTACCTGCGGAAATACATCGACGAATCGTTTTTCAAAAACCCGACAAACGGATACAACAACTGGATTCTGCTCCGACTCGGTGAAGTTCTGCTGAACTACGCCGAAGCGCAGAACGAAGCCGCCGGTCCCGACGCCAGCGTGTATGATGCCATCAACACCTTGCGGGCCAGAGTGAAAATGCCCGCCCTGCCAGCCGGTTTGTCGAAGGCCGACATGCGGGAGCGGATTCGGCGGGAGCGGGCCGTCGAGCTGGCGTTTGAAGAGCACCGCTTTTACGACCTCCGGCGCTGGAAACTGGCCAAGCAGGTAATTGGCTCACCCATCTACGGCATGCGCATTAGCCAGGACGGCAAAACGTTTATCCGCTTCAAAGTGGAAGATCGGGTGTTCAGTGCCAAAGATTACCTCATCCCGATTCAGCAGGACGAGCTGATCAAGAACACGAAGTTACAGCAGAATCCAGGTTGGTAAGGCGCTTGCCCTACCCCTGTGGTTCCCTTCTATCCACACCCCGAGTAACGGCTTAACCAATTCACCTTACCCTTATTTCAACAATGAAAAAAATGATGCTCGCGGTCGTTGCCGGGCTTACCATGCTCAGTAACTCCGCCCTCGCACAGCGCGACCCGCTCAAGTGGCCCTTCGCCAAAACGTCTATCTGGAACATCCCCATTCACAACAGTGCAGTGTATGCGCCAGCTAACATTCAGGATGCGTCTTACTTTGAGGCTGATGAGGATGTTGTCATATTCAAGCCGAATGAACCGTTGATGAAGGTAGAAACCAACTATGCCGGCTGGTCGGGGCAGGACCGCTGTCCGGTGCAGGGGCCTACCCTGTTTTCAGCTCCTATCCCATCCAGCTTTATCTACGATAAAAATGTATGGGTTGGTAGAACCCCGAACGCGGGCGTAGCTATTCTGCAACCCGATGGTAAAATCTGGCAGGCTCAGCCATTTGCTAAATGCGCCACCGACGTGGCCACCGCCCAGTACACATGGGCACCGGATGGGTGTGTGCTGACAGGAGAATGTATTGAAGGGGCGCATGGGGGTAGCCATCTATCCGCTATCGGTGGTACCATCCGCGTTGGTGAGTTTGCCTCGGGTAAGATTCCGCACGTGATCAAGCTCAACCTGTTTGGGAAAGAAAATTTTTACCACGACGCTACTGGTGGAAAACGCTGGCCGGCTACGAATCAGGATGGCGGCTACAATGATCCAAGTGCTTACAACTATTACGGAGGTACCAACCCTGAAATGAAAATTGGGGCATTGCTGGCCTTAAATAAAGACGTAGTGCTCAATAGCGTGAGTGACAACAGCCTGGGGCTGAAAACCCAGGCAGGGCTGATTCTTGCTCGTACTCTACGCGACTACGGTGGCTACACGGTTGATAATACAGCGGGGGATAGTTATGCATTCATTACCGAAACCGGCCCCGAAGGCTCAGTACGCCAGGAGTTCAAGCAGCTCTACGGCTATGATATAAACGGAAACCTGGGTAGTTCAGACTGGACCAACGACCTTAAGCTGCTGTTCAAAAATCTGTATGTCATAACCAACAACACTCAGGGTAATCCAGGTGGTGGTCCCATCATCGACCTAACCAACCGCCGGGCACCGGCTGCTCCTGACTTCACACCAGCTCAGACCTTCAAGATTATGCCCATGGGCGACTCCAAGATTGAAGGGGGTGGTGGCGGTAACGCCCAGGCCAGCTGGCGGGGTTTCCTGCGTACGCGGCTGATGCGTAACGGTTATAAGATCGATTACGTCGGCGACCGCCAGAACTACGCCGAAGGCGATACCATTCCCAACGATAAGGACCACGCCGGACACGGCGGCTACACCATCGGGCCGGACATACAAAAGTTCTGTCCGACCTGCGAAACGACCGGGCTGTATGAGCATATCCAGGATTATCTGCCCCAGGCTAATCCGGATATTGTCCTGCTGGCCATTGGCATCAACGATATGTTTGGCGAAACCAGCCACGCCCCCGGCTACAAAGAGTCCGCACCCCAGCGCTACCAGGACCTGGTCAACAAGATTCTGCAACTCAAGCCCGGCGTTCGGCTGATTCTGGGTACGGTTGAGCCTGTTAAGTGGGATAAGAACTGGGGCAGCAATCCCGATGACAAAAGTCTGGGTGCGCTCAACGCCAAGATTCGGGCCATTGCCAATGCCAGCGATACGGACAACATCTTTCTGGCCGACGTTTACCAGAAGATGCTGGCAACCTGGGACCCCGGCGATTATTTCGACGACCTCCACCTGAGCAAGCAGGGCGCTACCAAAGACGCCAACGCCTGGTTTGATGCGCTGGTGCCCATTCTCAACAACACGCCCGCCAACGTAGCCCCTACGGTTAACCTGACTTCACCCGTGAACAGCGCTACGTTTGCGGCTCCGGCCACCATCAACTTCGAGGCCGAAGCCAACGATTCGGACGGTAGCGTTACCAAAGTGGAGTTCTTCAACGGCGCTGCTAAGGTTGGCGAAGCCACTGCATCGCCCTTCCGCTACACCTGGAACGATGTGGATGAAGGCACGTACCTGCTGAAAGCCGTGGCTACCGATAACCTGTTCGCAACAGCTACCTCAGCCGTCGATACCGTTACGGTCAAATCGACGGATGGCTACGTGAAGTTTACCGGTACAGGCATTGGCTCGCCAGGCTCGTACGAAAACAACGGCAAGACCTTTGCTAAGGCGCTCGATGGCGACCTCGCTACCTACTTTGATGGCGCAACTCCGGCGGGGCAGTGGGTTGGACTAGACTTTGGCGTGGCCAAGACGGTTAGGAAGGTACGCATCGTTCCCCGCACGGCCTGGGCGCTGCGGATTGTGGGTGGTAAAATCCAGGGTTCTAATTCGCCTGACTTCTCCAGTGCAGTTGACCTCTATACCTTTACCCAAACGCCCATCGAAGGGTTTTACACGACGGGACGGTTTGCAACTACGGGTTTGTACCGCTACTACCGCTTCCTGTCGCCTAACACCGGCTACGGCAACATCAGCGAGCTGGAGTTCTGGGGAAACTCCACCGACCCGACGAATCAGGTTCCGGTTTGTAAGATCGACTCATCGCTCAACAACACCCGTCTTGCGCCGGGGGCCAGCCTCACGCTAACGGCATCCGCCAGCGATCCGGATGGTTCGATTACGAAGGTCGAGTTTTTCAGCGGTACAGCCCTCATCGGCACGTCGACAGCGGCCCCTTACCAGTACGTCTGGACGAATATACCGGTGGGTACCTACTTCGTTACGGCTAAAGCAACGGATAACGCGGGCGTGACGAAGTCGTCGGACGCGGTGAAGATTACGGTCGACAATCTAGGGTCTGATGTGTTGTATGCCGAGGATTACAACACGAATACGGCCGTTGGCTGGCAGACCAATGGAGGCACCTGGACAGCCACCAATCAACGCTACGAAAGCTCCAACACCAACGGCGAATTTACGTCGTTCTACAACGGCGCTTCGTTCAGTAACTACTCCTATGCAGTAGATGCGGTGGCCAGTTGGGACAACAACATCGGTGTTGTGTTCAACTACCAGAATACCAACAACTACTACCTCGTCACCTTCAATTCAAAATCCAAAACGGTAGACTTGAAAAAGAAGGTGAATGGCGTCTTGACGACGATTGCCTCAACCACGTTTGCGGGTGGAGGTACAGGCGCTACCCACGCAATTCTGGTTACCAACAGCGGTGGTACCACCACGGTCAAGATCAACGGCAACACGGTGTTCAACAACGTGGCGACGCCTGACTTCATGAGTGGTAAAATCGGTTTGTATTCGTTCTACTGCCCTGCCCGCTTCGATAACGTTGTTGTTCGATCGGTTGGTGGTTCAACAGCCCCGGTACCCACGGTTGCGCTTACCAGCCCGGTTGCCAATGCGACCTTCACGGCCCCGGCAACCATCACACTGACGGCTTCGGCCAGTGATGCGGGTGGCTTTACTAAGGTGGAGTTCTTCAACGGTACGACCTTGCTCGGTACGGCCACGAACAGCCCGTACGCCTACGTCTGGAGCAACGTTGCGGCCGGTACCTACGCCCTGACCGCTAAAGCAACCAATACCAGCGGAACAGCCGTTACATCCTCGACAGTATCGGTAACCGTTGGCGGTGCGCCTGTGGCACAGGATGCCATTGCCTTTAACAAGCCCCCAATGGTCGTTAATCCGGGGCAATCGTACACGGTCAATGTCAATTACACCGCCACGACGAAGCGCATCATCGACGTGTACCTGTTCAACGCCCAGTATCAAACAATCGCATCGAAGAACGTACAGGTCGAAGCGGGTTCGGGTACGCAGGCCGTAATCCTGACCATCCCGGCGGGTGCTGCTCCAATCAAGGGCGGTAACTGGTCAGTCAATCTGTGGAAAAGCGACTGGTCAGCCGTGGTCAAGTCGAGTAACACTTCTGGCGTTCGGGTCAACGCCCGGCCAACGGTTAGTCTGACGTCGCCTGCCGAAAGCGCTACGTTTACAGCGGGGGCTAACATAGAGTTGGCCGCCACAGCTACCGACAGTGATGGCACAGTCAGTAAGGTGGAATTCTTCAACGGCGCTACGTCACTTGGCACAGCCACCACGTCGCCCTACGCGTTCACGCTGACCAACGTATTGGCCGGTACCTACACCCTAACGGCGAAAGCATCGGACAACGATAGTCTGGCCGCTACTTCGACTGCCACGACCATTACCGTACAGGCGGCTCCTTCGGCTAAAGTGCGGGTGCTGCACAAAGACGTCGACAATAACGTAGCTAATAACGTGATCAAGCCGACGCTCCAGATCGTTAATGAGGGTGATGCTCCGCTTGTATACGGTCAGCTGACCCTGCGCTACTGGCTAACGGCCGAAAACTTTGCTCCGCTGACCAACTTACCAATCTATTATGCGCAACTAGGGGGCAATAAAATTCGGACTAGCTACGTAGCCCTTGACAATCCTCGTCAGGGAGCATGGGGTTACGTTGAGTATCGCTTCGATGAGTCGGCCGGTCAGCTAGCGCCCGGCGGCAACTCAGGCGAGATACAGAGTGGCATCGCCAAGCAGAATAATACAAACGTCAACGAAGCCGACGATTACTCCTACGCCAACGCCCAAACCTTTACCGCAAACAACCATATTACGGCTTACCTCAACGGAAAGCTGGTGTGGGGTACGGAGCCGGCTGAAGTAGCTGCCCAGCAACGTCTGACAGTCTACACCCAAAACCGAAGCAACGGGGCTAACACCATCAATACGTATCTGCAAGTTCGTAACGAAGGAAACGTGCCGGTAAACTACCAGGATGTTAAGGTCAGGTACTACCTGACGGCGGAGGGCAATCCCGATAAACTCCGCTTCTATCTGGATTACGCGCTGCTGGGCAACTCGAACGTTACGGGGCGGTTTGTTAAACTCGATCCGGCACAGGCCAGCGCCGACGCGTACCTAGAGCTTAGCTTCAACACCAGCCTGGGAGCCATATATCCGGCCAGCAACACGGGCGATGTTCAATACCGGATTGCCAAGGACGACTGGACGAACCTCAACCAGACCAACGACCATTCGTATCTGGTAGGCACTGACTGGACCGAAAACAGCCGCGCGGTAATTTACGTGGCGGGTCAGCGGGTCTGGGGTCAGGAGCCCGGAAGTGGTGCTCGTGTAGCCGCTGGTGCGGAGATTCCCTTTGAGGTAACCATATTAGGTAACCCCGTGAGCGGTCCTGAAGTCGCTGTTGAAGTTCGGGGGGCTGAAGGCCAGCCGCTACGTCTGCAAGTAATTGATACGAAAGGAGCATTGGTGAGCCATCAGTTGATTGAACAGGCTACAGCATCCGAGCAGGTCAGGCTATCCTCAGGACAGCTGCCAACCGGTCTACTGATACTGCGCGTCAGCACTCCTTCGCAAACCAAAACGGTAAAGATTCTGAAGGAGAATCCTTAAGGTACGTTTTCGGCGCTACTTGATTGTATGGTACAATAAGCCACCCCGAGCTATACAGGGGGCCATGAAAAGAACCTCCTTTCCTGCGTCTTGAGCATGACGACCATGTCAGAACCAGAAAGGAGGTCTTTTTATGACCAGCATATGTCAACCAAAAAGAACAACTGCCCCAAAACCGGTCCATACCTGGTCTTTAGAGGTCAATACCCACTACGATCTCCAGCTACTGAAAGAGAAAATAAGCTACGCCATCAGCAAGTACAGGTAATTGCAACTCGTGACATACGTAGAATCTCACTCAGCGATAATGCGGCTCGCCGGTAGAATGACTTCCTTATATATTTAAAAAATTCTTCAAATAAATTATAAAAACTGAGTATCGATTTTTATTTTCCTCCTATTGCTATCCAAATCAACAGGAGGAGTTGTGACTTCCCTACACACGTATTACCAGTAATTTCTCCAGTCTATGCTTAAGTCGGATGTTAGCCGTAACCCAGATGTGTACGCACACCACGACACAGAAACTCAGCTTTGGCTACGGTTCAGGCAGGGGAGTCCGGCTGCATTTGAGCAACTGACAACCTATTTCTATAAGGATCTGCACTTTTATGGAAGCCGGTTTACCCGCGATACTGATCTGCTGAAAGACTGTCTGCAGGATTTATTTGTCGATTTATGGGTATACCGGCAGAAGGTTATGGAGACAAACTACATCCGACCGTATTTATATAAATCGCTCCGCCGAAAGATCTATCGCGAGGTGTCACGCCATGCCCATCGGGCCTCCCACGAAACGCTGCCGTTTAATGAAGCCGATCACTGCGACCTCACCGCCGAGCACAATCTGATACAAACCGAATTGTCCGAATATCAAACGGTTAGACTCAACAAGCTGCTTGAACGACTGTCGGACCGGCAGCGGGAGGCTATCCACCTTAAATTTTACGCAGAACTGAGTAACGAAGAGATTGCCGATATCCTACAGGTTAACAAGCAGTCGGTTGCCAATCTCCTACACCGGGGCCTTAGCCGATTACGGGATGACTGGCCTTCTTTATTGGCCCTACTTGGCGTTTGGCTAACGAATCGGTTATGACCACTTACTCTAAGCATGAAAGACTACGAAAAATTCCGGGCTGAAGATCTGCTGATAGACCCTTGGTTTCTGGCATGGGTTAAGCACGGTCAGCCGGAAGCCCAGCAGTTCTGGGACCGCTGGCAACAGCAGCATCCTGGTCAGCGGGCTACTATATTATTGGCAAAAGATATGGCCGAAGCGCTTAAAAACCGGCCAGGCAGCATGACAGATGAACAGGTTCAGGCCGAGGTAGCCCAGATTATGCGGCTAACCCGTCGTTTACCTGAATCAACAACAGATACGCATGAACGGCGTATCTGGCATCGCCCGGTATGGCAGCTTGCCGCTACCTTCGTTTTAATTATGGGGATAGGTGGGCTTGGGCTGCTCAGGAGAGAAACTACCAACGGTACCAGCATACTTAACCAGCAACTGATTAGTCGTTCCGGCCCGCCCCCGGCGGCCGGCTGGGTTGATCAGGTTAATGGCACCTCTCAACCGGTACCAATCACACTGCCCGATGGGAGCCGCATGACGTTAGCACCGAACAGCCAGGCCAGTTACCCACAGACGTTTAGCAAATCTAAACGGGAAATAAACTTAAAAGGAGAAGCCATTTTTGCGGTTGTGCATGATAGTAACCGCCCTTTTCTGGTCATGAGCGGCCCCTTAATCACCCGAGTGCTGGGGACCCGGTTTCAAGTACGAGCCTTACCCGGCGACTCCCGCATTACTGTAAGTGTACAAAGCGGCAGAGTATCGGTTTATAGCCAGCAGGATCTAGCCCGCTCTCACCGCAGACAAGTTAAGAATGTACCGGGGGTGGTACTAACCGCCAATCAGCAGGTGGTATATGAGGCCAACCATGCCGCGTATCAGAAAGAACTGGTCGTTCAGCCGAGTATCATTATCCCTAACGAATCTCTTGGCCAGTTTGCGTTTCAGGATACTCCGGTGTCGAGTGTATTTGAGCAGCTTGAAAAAGGGTATGGCATCACGATCAACTACGACGCATCACTTTTTCGACACTGCACGATAACAGCAACCCTGTCGGGTGTACCCTTTTATGACCAGCTTAAACTTATCTGTGCGTCTATTGGAGCAACCTACGAAATTGTTGAAACCCACATTGTTGTGAGTGGGAAGGGGTGCCAGTAACCCGCCAATACAAAGTCCCGTCATGCTACCAACATGACGGGACTAACTGACCAATCAGTGAGGGTCTCAAGCTACACTGATCGGGGTGCTATTCCTGCGTCAAGAATAACTAAACCCAGTTAAAAGTATGTCTAAAATTCTAAAACACGAAACCATTGCTTTTGTCATGAAGGTTTCGCTTCTCCAATTCCTGTTGACCAGTTTTTTGCTCAATGCCACGCTGGCTGCCGATGCGCAGGAAGTGTTGGAGCAGCGGGTAACGCTCCGGCTGGAAAACATCTCGATCAGGCAGGTACTTTCTACGCTGGAAAAAACTGCCCACGTAAAGTTTGTGTATAGCCGGGAGATGATTCGTCCGGATCAGAAAGTTACGGTTAACGCGACCGATGAGCGGCTGGGTACGTTACTGGACCAATTTCTGACACCCCTCCGGGTCAGCTACGTAGTCACCGGCAATCAGGTAGCCCTTGTACGTCGTTCGTTTACATCAGGTGATGATCTAACACCCACTAAGTCAGTCATGTCTTCATCGGGTATAAGCACCGATCAGACCATCACCGGAACGGTCACCGATGACAAAAATGAACCACTGCCCGGTGTAAGCATTGTGCTCAAAGGCACCCAGCAGGGAACCACCAGCGACAGTCGGGGCGCATTTCGAATTAGTGTGCCTGATGGATCGGCTACGCTGATATTCAGCTTTGTAGGCTACTTGGCGAAGGAAGTCAACGTGGGTAATAAGACCGAAATAACGGTAGCATTATCGGTTGACGACAAAACGCTGAACGAAGTGGTCGTGGTGGGGTATGGCGAGCAGGCCAAAAAAGAACTGACAACGGCCATCGCCAAAGTGTCTGGCAAAGACATCAACCGATTGCCGGTATCGACACCGGGCGAAGCACTGGCCGGACTGGCGGCCGGTGTACAGGTGCAGTCGGGGCGGGGAGGCTCGCCGGGCGATGCGCCTACCATCCGCATCCGGGGAGCCGGTTCGCTGGGAGCGGGCAATGATCCGTTGTACGTGGTGGATGGCTATCCGTTGCAAAATGCCGCCCAGTTTACCCGCATGAGCCCAACCGATATTGAATCGATTGAAATCCTAAAGGATGCCGCATCAGCGGCTATTTATGGCTCCCGGGCGGCTAACGGCGTGGTGATCGTCACGACGAAACGGGGGAAAGCGGGGGTCACCCGTTTTAATTTCAATGCCTACACGGGTGTACAGCAGGTAGCCCGGAAGATTGACGTCATGAATAAACAGCAATACCTGGCCTATGCGAAGGAAGCGGCCAGGGTTCGCAATGAACGCTACCCTGACATTTTCGACCGCCCCGACGAACTGCCAGATACGGACTGGCAGGACGTGATCTTTCGGACGGCGCCCATCTCTCAGGTAGACCTGTCGGCGTCGGGCGGTTCGGACAAAACGCGCTTCTCAATATCGGGTAGCTACCTAAATCAGAAAGGAACGCTGATCGGCACCGACTATCAGCTGGCCACGTTCAGGGCCAATGTCGACGCCGATTTAAGCTCCAAGCTGAAAGTAGGGGTAAATTTTGCGCCCTCGTACCTCAAGCAGAACGTTCGACCGGCGGCCGGCACCTACGCAGGAACGACCGATAACGCCATTGCCGGGGTAAGTTTGCCCAGTCCGATCTATTCGGCCCTGGTGATGCCGCCCATTATTCCGGTTCGATTTGCCAACGGCAATTACGGCCAGGCCAATGGCGATCCTAATTTACTTCAGTACGGGTATCTAAACCCTATCAGTAACCTGTACAACCCACTGGCGGTACTTGACCAATTGAAAAACCAGGCCAACAGCTACCGGGTGCTGAGCAATGCGTTTTTGGAATGGGAGCCTCTTAAGAACCTGAAGTTCCGCACGCAGGGTGGTGTTTCACTTGAAATCACCTCCCGTGACACGTACATCCCGCCGACCCTATCTTACGATGGCGCACCAACCGCGAGCTTAACCTCTCCGAACTTCAACGGTATTGTCAGCGAATCAACCAACAACCGGACCATTGACTACCTCTGGGAGAATACGCTGAACTATACCCGGCGGCTCGCTTCCGGACACAACTTTTCCGGGTTGCTGCTGTATTCCATTCAGAAATTTACGTCGTTCAATACATCGGTCAGCGGAAAAACCGGTACGTACACCACCGATCTGGTGCAGAACCCAACGGCCTCAGCAGACCGGATAGGCAACCTGAATTATGGACTCAATGCGTTCATGTCGATGGCGGCCCGAATCAACTACGACTATAAAAGTAAGTATCTCTTCTCGGCGGCTATTCGTCGCGATGGGTCCTCCCGCTTTGGCCCCAACAACCGGTTTGGTACGTTCCCGTCGGTTTCGGTGGGCTGGCGGATTGCCGAAGAACCGTTCATGAGCCGGCAGAATCTGGTCAGTGAATTAAAGGTTCGGGCCAGTTACGGACAAACCGGCAATGCGAACATCGGCGATTTTAGCTGGCTGAGCAGCATTGGCTCTACCAACTACAGCTTTGGCAACCAACGCGTTTTCGGAACGCAGCAGAATGGCTACGCAAACCCCAACTTAACCTGGGAAAAAAACCAGCAGGTCGATCTGGGGCTGGAGGCTGGTTTCTGGCAGGACCGGATCTACCTGACCGTAGACGCCTATGAAAAAATTACGGATGGCATGCTGTTTTCCAAAGACCTGCCTGCTGTTGTAGGCTACGCCAGCAATTTTCAGACGAACATCGGAAAGCTCAGAAACCGCGGACTTGAGCTATCCTTATCCACCCGGAACACCAATCAGGGTAGTGCTATACGCTGGACAACTGATTTCAACATTGCCTTCAACCGGTCCAAAGTACTCGATTTGGGGGGGCGCCAGTCTCTCAACACCAGCGAGGCTACTGGGGGCTGGCCGAATGGCTACCGCATTGAGGTAGGGCAACCACTCGGTAATATGTACGGATTTATCATTGACGGGGTGTTTAAAACCGCTGACGAACTGGCGGCCAGTCCGAAATGGGCGGGCGGATCGCAGGTCGGCGATCTGAAACCCAGGGATGTCAATGGAGACGGCGTCGTAAATGAGTCTGACCGGACCGTGCTGGGTAATGGATTACCTAAATTTACCTACGGCTTCACGAACCGGGTGAACTACAAGGATTTTGACCTGAGCATCATTGTCCAGGGTACGCAGGGTAACAGTATTATCAATGGCAACGCCCGGCATAGTGAAGCCGTTAGTGGTAAGTTCAACGCAATCGCGGCCGTTTACAACAATTACTTTCTGGCCAGCGATCCCACCCGTGATGTCAAGTATCCGCGCAACAACCCTGCCGGAATTACCATACAAAATCAGTTAACCTCTTACGTAGTGTACGACGGATCGTTCCTGCGCGTACGAAACGTGACGCTGGGGTATACACTGCCAGGAGCTTTGCTTAAGCGGGTTAAACTACAATCGGCTCGGGTGTACGTGAGCGGTCAGAATCTGCTGACGTTTACCAAGTACCCGGGATTCAACCCGGAGCCCAGTCAGTACGGCGATTCGGTCTATCAGCCCGGTTCCGACCAGGGTACCTACCCGGCTAACCGCACCTTGACGGCGGGTCTAAACATTGGTTTTTAAGGGATATAACCCGCTTTTTCACTCGATAACTCCGACCACTATGAACCCTGACTTTAAGCTCAAGCCCAGCTTGCTGGCGGCTACGCTACTGATTTTCGCCAGTAGCTGTAGCGAGAGTTTCCTGAATCTTAGTCCCCCGACAACCATACCGGTTTCGCAGTACTTTAAGACCCAGTCCGATATTAACGCAGCCCTGAACGGAGCTTACGGCGGACTGCGGGGTTACTACAGTACGTTTTATGTCATGGCCGAGGTGCCGACCGATAATACCGAATCCAATTCCCGGGCGGATTCCTTCATTGGTGACTTCGACCGCTACAGTTGGGTCGTTACCAACGGAGTCATCACCGACCGCTGGTCTTCCTCGTATTCTATTATCTCGCGGTGTAATATCCTTATTGAAAAAAGTGAAGCGGTACAAATGGATGCTGCCCTAAAAGCCCGCTATCAGGCTGAAGCAAAGTTTTTACGGGCGCTGATGTATTTTAATCTGGTTCGTTATTTTGGGGATGTCCCGATTGTGCTGACGGAAATCAATACCGAAGCCGAAGCCTACACCTACAATCGGGAACCGGTTAGTAAAGTCTACGAGCAAATTGAAAAAGACCTCCTGGAAGCCGCCAGTGTGTTGCCGGTCAGTTATACCGGTGCTGATGTTGGTCGGGCTACGAAAGGAGCAGCCCAGGCCCTGCTCGGTAAAGCCTATCTGACCAGTAAGCAGTTCGATAAGGCGGTGGCTAAACTTAAAGAAGTCATTACGCCAGGTACGTATCGCCTGCTACCGGTATACGATGACGTGTTCAGACCTAATAATGGCAACAATGCTGAGATTGTCTTCTCAGTTCAGTACACCCGAACGGGCAACAAAGAAGGCAGTAATTTCTCGCTCGACTTCGCGCCCACCGGCGCGGGCAGTGACATCGTGACGGGTGGGAATCCATCGTCATTGAATCAGGGCACCCTCGATCTGTTCAATGCTTTTGAAGCAGGTGATAGCCGGAAAAACGTGTCCATACAACGCTTTACGGGGGGCGACATGCCCTACTATACCCGAAAATTTCTGGACCAGCCACCAACGGCCAACGAGAGTGATAACGACTGGCCAGTTATCCGGTATTCCGACGTGCTGCTGATGTATGCCGAAGCGCTCAACGAAACCGGCAATACGACCGACGCTCTGGTTGCGCTCAATCAGGTACGCAGCCGGGCCAACCTGCCCGCTAAGACAAATCTGACGCAGGATGCTTTCCGGTTAGCAGTGGAGCAGGAACGGCGGGTCGAACTTAGTTTTGAGGGCCATCGCTGGTTCGATTTAATCCGCACCGGTCGACTGGTACCGGTGATGACGGCCTACATCGCCAAATACAGAACGTCGGGCGGATACCTGGTGGGGAACTACCAGTTTAGCGCCACCAAAGCATTGTATCCAGTTCCATTCCGGGAACGGAGCCTTAATCCGAACCTCACGCAAAATCCGGGGTACTAAAAATTAATCCAGCCGAAGCTCAACTCATAGGCTTCGGCTGGGTTATCAGGCATCCATTTAGTATGATGAGAATTGTTATAGCTTGGCTGATGGCAGCCATTCCTGGGATGCTATTTGCTCAATCTCAGGAAGCTGGAACGGCGAACACGTTTATCTTCCAGGATTGTCAGGCCCGATGGACTGCTCAGCAGCTCACACTTGGTAATGCGTTTATCCAGCGGCAGTGGCGAATTGACAATGGGCTGTTGGTCAATACGTCCCTTAAAGACAACCTGACGGGCAAAGAGCAGCTGCTGGCGGTAAGCCCCCAGCCGTCACCTGCCCCGGAATTTGATGTTCAGGAAACATGCCGGAAAACCGCGATCACCGCCGATACGAGCAAAGCCGTTGTCGTGGAGACGACGGCCCTGCTGGTCACTATCCAGTCAGACTATGATTCGTACATCCTGACGACCTACTGTAAAATCTATCCCCAGACCCCGGCTATTTCAACCTGGCTGCGGATTGAGCAAAAAACTAAACTTGCTACGGGTACCGTCGGTGGAGAGCGGGCTACGGGTATTGAAGCGGCAAAGCAGACGCAAACGATAAAAACCGACCTGACGGATCTGCTGCTGCTCAACCATGTTCATCGTCAGCTTCGGGCGGTGACCCTCATGGACCATACCGACGACAAAGACAACCTGGTGCAGGTCGATACATACCTGCTGACCAACCCATCGAGTAATGCGTGGTCGGGTAACTTATTCTTTCTGGAGGATCAGTTTACCAAAAACGGGCTGATTTTCCTGAAAGAGGCTCCGCTGCCCTACGCCCGCCCAGTCAAGTCAGAAGCCGATTTACGGCAGAATGCTTCTCAGTTTGCGTTTACCGGACTGGGGGCCGGGGCCGACTCGGTGCGGGAAAGCTACCCGTTTACTATCCTGCTGTACCAGAACGGAGTAGCCGGTCGCACGGCGGTGCTGCAACAGTACCAGCGCCGGTTTAGGGTCTACAACGCCCAGCGGGATGAACTCATTTGGCATTCCATCTGGGGCGATCGTAACCGCGATGGCCGCATGACGGAAGGGTTTCTCTCGAAGGAAATGGCCCTGAACCGGCAGATCGGCATCGACCACCTGTATTTCATCGACGGTTGGCAAAAAGGGCCTTCGTCCAACTCCATCAACCGGGAGAAAGGTGGCCTCTGGGACAATCAGTGGTCAGTCGCCGATTATTGGGAGCCCAACAAAGAACGCTTTCCAAACGGTTTCGACGCCTTGGTTAAGCAGGCAAAGGCCAATGGCTTCAAAATCGGGATGTGGTATAATCCCGACAAGACGAACGATTACGCCAACTGGAAACGGGATACCGACGTGCTGCTTAATTTTCACCGGCGGTTTGGGGCCAATTATTTCAAATACGACGGGGTTGAGTTTACGACCAAAAAAGGAGAGGCAAACCTGCTGCGGGCGATGCACCGGGTGGTGCAGGAAACGAACGGACAGGCAGGTATCGAAATCGACATCACGGCCGGGTTGCGAACAGGGTATTTTGCAGCGATGGCGTACGGAACCCTGTTTCTGGAGAATCGCTATACCGACTGGCGCAAATACTATCCCCACACGACCCTGCGCAATCTCTGGCAGTTATCGCAGTTTGTGGACCCGCGCCGAATGCGGATGGAATTTCTCAACCCCGAACGCAATCAGAAACTGTATCCAAACGACCCGCTGGCACCGGCCCGCTATCCGAAAGATTACGGGCTGGCCGTTACGCTGTTTGCCAAACCGATGGCCTGGTTTGAAACGTCGGGGCTATCCGATTCAACTCGTAAGGCCTTTACAGACCTGCTGACGGTTTATAAGCCACACCAATCGGCCATTCATCAGGGCACTATTTTTCCCATCGGCGACGAACCAACGGGTTTTTCCTGGACGGGTTTTCAATCGCAAACCAGTAAAGCGGAAGGGTACGTCATTGTGTACCGGGAACTCAACCCCGACGGGAGCCGACCGATCAGGCTGTATAATCTGCCCGCCGGCACCTACCGATTCGAGCACCTGAGCGGTGGTGGCAAGAGCTTTCAGGCAAAAACGAATGACAGTGGAACCGTGACATTTTCGCTGCCCACCACCCTGAACTACGGCTTCTTCCGCTATCAACGGGTAACGAGCAGCCCCAAACCTTAATCCAACCTACTATGCGAGCACTGTGCAAAGAATCCCGCCAGCCCGGCAATCTGCAACTAGTCGACATCCCGATTCCGAAACCATCCGGCAATCGGGTGCTGGCTAAGGTTGCCTATGCGGGCATCTGCGGCAGTGACCTGGATATTCTTTACAGCCGCAACACCGTTTATCGACCGCCGGTCGTGCAGGGGCATGAGTTCTCGGCGGTGATCGTGGACGTTGGCGAACAGGTTGCCGACTACCAGATTGGGGATAAAATTGTTTCGGAAACCACTTTTGGTAGCTGCGGCACCTGCCAGATGTGCCGGGACGGCAATTATCACCTGTGCCTGTCGAAAGACATCGTGGGCTGGACCGAAAACGGCGGGTTTGCCGAGTATGTTCTGCTCAACAGCCAGTATCTCCACCGGCTTTCGCCCCAAACCGATCTGCGGGCGGCCGCACTGGTGGAGCCAACCGCTATTGCCGCCGAGGGCGTCCATGTGAAAGGAAAGCTCCGGTCGGGCGAAACCGTAGCGGTGGTTGGCCCTGGCACTATCGGCATTCTGAGTGCTTTGGTCGCTCTTGAGCTGGGGGCAAAATCCGTGTACCTCATTGGCCTGCACGACGCGCGGGAGGTGCGCTTCCTTATTGCCACTGAGCTGGGAATTACCCATTGTATCGATTCCAGTACGACCGATCCACTGACCTACATCCTGGATACGAACGGGGGCGACAAACCCGATTTAGTTATCGATGCTACGGGGACAATCAGCGGCTTTGGGCTGGCTCTGGAACTGGTCAAACGAAACGGCCGGATTGTGGAAGCCGGCTCTATCACGACAGATACCCCGTTCCCCTGGGAAAAGGCCGCTTATGCAGCCGTCGACCTCTATTTTGTGTTCTCTTCGTCCCATCAGGCCTGGGAGACAGCAGTTCAAATTTTTAACACCTCCGCGGTCGATTACACCCGACTCATCACCGCTATTTACCCGCTCGCCGACTACCAGCAAGCGTTTTCTCTGGCCGCCAACCCGGCTCGAAGCTTAAAAATACTATTTGACCCCAGCTAACTATTCGTATGGAACTACACGGAATTTGCCCGGCCATTGCTACCCCTTTTACCGAAACCGGTGCTGTCGATTTCGACAGCTACCGGAACCTCGCCCGGCATTTGCTGCAGGGCGGCTGTCACGGCATAACCCTTTTTGGTATTGCCGGTGAGTACTACAAGCTGACCGAGCCGGAAGAGAAACAGCTTATTAAAATCACGGTCGAGGAATGCCGAAAAGCTGGCGCGGCTTCCATCATTTCAATTACCCGCCATGCCACCGAGGTAGCTGTCGACTGGGCGAGGTACGTCGAAGATGAAGGGGCTGACTGCCTGATGCTGCTGCCTCCTTTCTTTCTGAAACCGGCCGCTTCGGGCATTTTTGACCATATCCGCCAGGTGGGGCAGGCCGTCAGCGTACCCATCATGGTACAATACGCCCCCGAACAAACGGGGGTTGCCATCGACCCGGCCATGCTGGTTCAGCTGGGGCAGGAGGTAGAAAACATCAGCGTATTTAAAATTGAGAATAAGCCATCGGGCAAATACATCTCGAACCTGCTGAAGGCGTCGGGCAACAAAGCCCGCATTTTCATCGGTAACGCCGGCTTTCAGATGATTGAAGGGCTCGACCGGGGGGCTGTGGGCGTCGTGCCGGGCTGTTCCATGTATGACCTCTATCTGAGCATTTACAACGAATACCGGGCCGGCAACCGGGCAAAAGTCTTTGAACTGCACAACATGCTCAACGCCATGCTGAACCACATCCGGCAGGACGTGGAAATGATTATTGCCTACGAAAAGAAGATCCTGAAACGCCGGGGTATTATTGCCAGCGACTACTGCCGGAAGCCCACGCACCAGCCCGACGAAATTTACCTGAGTCTGTTTGATGAGTATTACGAACAGATTCAGCCCTACTTCACCGAGTTCGTTCATCAAACCACGCCAGCCTAATGGATTTCCTCACCATCGGCGTGTTCGTCGTCTATTTTGCGGGTATCCTGGCTATCGGCCTACGGGCAGGTCGACGGGAAAAGAAGACGGCAGATGATTACTTTCTGGCCGGGCGCCGGTTGCCCTGGTACGCCGTTGGGCTGTCGATGGCTGGTGCCAACTTCTCGACGGAGCACTTCATTGGCATGGTGGGAACGGCCTACTTCATGGGCGTGGCTCCGGCCAACTGGGAGTTGATTGCTTTCGTGCCGCTCAGTCTGCTGATTTTTATTTTCCTGCCCTATTATTTCCGAAAGAAGATTTACACGGTTCCTCAGTTTCTGGAAAACCGGTTTAACGGCACCACCCGGCTTATTTTTGCCGGAATCATCATTGTCCATAGCATTATTGCCATTTTGGCGGGGGTGCTTTACGGTGGGGGGCTGATCTTTCAGGAATTGTTCGCGCACGATGAAGTTCGACTGACCGAAGCAGGTCAGATTAGCTCCTCGCTATTGCTGGGGATTGGCGTACTGGCCGTTACAACCGGTATTTACAGCGTGAAAGGTGGTCTGGCTGCCGTGGTCTGGACTGACGTGGTGCAAGTCATCATCCTCATCATTGGCGGAAGCGTAGTTACGGCCATCGCCATCAACCGAGTGGGGGGCTGGGACGAGCTTTGGCGGTTGAATAAGCAACTGGCCAGCGGACGCATTCATCTGTTTCAACCCGCCACCGACCCCATTGCGCCCTGGACGGGCGTGGCTACCATCTGGCTGACCATCAGCATCTGGTACAACTGCGCCAATCAGTTCTACATTCAGCAGTGTTTTGCCGCCCGCAGCGAGTGGGATGCCCGCATGGGCATCGTGCTGGTAGCCACGGTGAAACTGCTCAAGCCGCTGATTGTGGTGGTACCGGGCATGGCGGCCCTGCTTATTTTTGGCCAGGGTGTGCCGCAGGACAAAGTGTTCGTGAAAATGGTGCAGGAACTGGTGCCCGTCGGCATCCGATCCATTGTCCTTACCGGCATGGCGGCTGGTATCATGTCTACCATTTCGAGCGTGCTCAACAGTATCTCCACCATTTTCACCATCGACATTTTTCAACGCTATCTGCGCCCACAGGCTTCTCAGCAGCAGTTGGTGCGGGTGGGTCGGTGGACGGTGGCCGTGGCGTTGCTGCTGGCTACCCTGATTGCGCCGTTCATTTTACTACTTGGCAAAGGATTGTTTGTCTATATCCAGGACCTGGCAACCTATTTCGCTCCGCCTATTTCGGTCATTTTTCTGCTGGGGATTCTCTGGAAGAGAGCTTCGGCACGAGCCGCCAACTGGACACTGGTTGCCGGAATTGCCTTTGGCATATTCCTTAAAGTAATCACTCCACAACTACCGGCCAGCCTGTCGATCCTGCTGACTCCTTTCCTGAACCGGGCATTTGTGAGCTGGTTGTTTTCGCTTTCCGTGATGGTCTCGGTATCGTTCCTGGGCAACCGACTCAACCGGAAGCGTCTTGCCGAGGACATTATCTGGAAACCATCCTATATGCAGCTATCAACCGAAGAAAACAGGCGACATAGCGGGATAAGGAATTTTATGGTCTGGTGGAGTATCGCCTTGGCCCTGCGCATTATCGTGTATATTGTTTATGCTTGACGATCAACACGAAAACGGTATGTCGCTAATGCAATCCATTCGTTCGACCCTTGTGCCACCCTCAGCGGTGGTGTTATGGTGGCTGGGGCAGTCTGGCTTTTTTGTGAAACTGGCCAATGGCAGGATTTTGCTGATGGATGCCTATCTGTCTGACTCGGTGGCAAAACAAAATCCGGCTTTTCACCGGCTGACGCCTGTTCCGCTGCTCCCCGAAGCCGTTGTCTGCGACTACTATCTGTGTTCGCACAACCACCTCGACCACGCCGACCCCGAAACGATTGCCCGGCTGGTCAGCCGGGAGTCGATGGTGTTTATTGGTCCCCGAAATGTGTTGTCCATGTTGCGGGAGTTAGGATTGAAGGATTCAAACTGCCTGCTGCTGGAAGCCGGTGAGACGCTGCTACTGGATGGCTGTAGGCTGACCGGTTCGTTCTGTATACCCAACGAAGACCGGGTACTGGACTCGATTGGGTTTGTTCTTCAAGCCGAAAACGGACCCACCCTGTATCATACCGGAGACACGGCGTATCACCCCTTTCTGCACTACCTGAAAAAGTTTGAGGTCGATGTGCTGCTGACCTGCATCAATGGGAAGTATGGAAATCTCGGTGCTACCGAAAGCTACGAACTGGCAATTGCATTACAGCCCACCACCGTTGTGCCTACTCATTATGATATGTTCGTCCTGAATGGGGCAGATCCGGCCGCGTTTGCCCGACTATTTTCCCATCAACCAGCTATAAAATGTGTCGTCCCCTCCGTTGGCGAACCCATCATTTGTTATTCAAAACCTAAGCATTATGACTGATAAAATTAATAAGGTTGACGTATTCCCTATTTCAATACCCCGTGATGTTCCGTACCTGGGACCATTGGAATCGGGTAATGTTCAAAATAAACAGGGGTATTTCATCCGGCCCGGCAACAACAGCGTGTACCACATCAGCGACCAGAGTGTGCTGGTGAAAATTACGACCGAGAGTGGACAGTATGGGTGGGGAGAATGCGTTGGCTTTGTAGTGCCGGAGGTAGCGGTCGTTCTCATAAGGGAGCTGCTCGGCCCTTTGCTCATTGGCCGCGATCCCCACGACGGGGTGCAGATTTACGAAGACCTGTACAACGCCATGCGGGTGCGGGGCTTTTTTGGGGGCTACTACCACGATGCCATAGCGGCTATCGACATCGCCCTATGGGACTTACGTGGCAAATTAACCGGTCTGCCCATTTGTAAACTACTCGGTTCGCAACGGCACGACCGGCTACCGGCCTACGTGTCGGGTTTGCCCAAACCAACTATTGCCGAACGCGCTGACCTCGCCAAAAGCTGGATCGACAAAGGCTTTGACGCATTTAAGTTTGCCTCGGCCGTTTCGCACGACGGTATTGTAGCCGAAATGGAAGCCCTGCGGAAAGCTGTCGGCGATACGACCCATATCCTGATCGATATGCACTGGAAATTTACGGCCGCCGAAGCCATTTCGCTGATTACCCGGCTGGAAGCGTACGGTCTTTACGTAGCCGAAGCCCCCGTAAAACCCGAAGACATTAATGGACAGGCGCTGGTGGTGCGGTCGGTGAAAACCCCCGTGGCGATTGGTGAAGAACTCCGGACGGTGTATGAATACCGCCCCCGGTTTGAAGCAGGTTGCATGCACGTAATTCAGCCCGAAATGGGCCGCACCGGGATCACTTCGTTTTGGAATATATGCCAGATGGCGGTCGCGTTTAACCAGACTGTGATGCCCCATGCTAGCATTGGCGTTGGTATTTTTCAGGCAGCCAGCCTGCAGGTCTCGGCCGCGTTGCCCAATCTGGTCTACCATGAGTATCAGCATTCCATTTTCGACAAAAACCTGCCTTATCTGCGCGGTAACATGCGTTGTGAGGAAGGGTTCTTTTACCTGCCCGACGGGCCGGGATTAGGGGTGGAGCCGACTGATGAACTATTCACTTTTATAAAAAAATAAATGTCCGCTCGTCCCGCATCGGTTGACCGAATCCGCCTGAGTACCCAAACCGGTGGTGCGTCGATGGTTGTGGCACCGGCCTGGGGCGGGCGGGTATGCGCCCTGCTATTGCCGCTGAATGGTATGGGCCATTCGGTTCTTGATGGCTTTGCCGACGAAGAAGTTATTCAGGACGACCAGCGGTATAAAAGTGCTCCGCTCATTCCGTTTCCCAATCGGGTCAATGGCGGCAGGTACGTTTTTGAGGGAGAAACGTACCAGTTACCCATCAACGAAGCCCGGCATGGGCACGCCATCCACGGCCTACTATACAACCGTCCAATGACGGTTGAGGACATGCAAGTTACCGACCAGACGGCTCAGCTAGGGTTGACGTACGCCTACGACGATGTCGTGAGTGGCTATCCCTTTCCCTTTGAACTTGCCGTGACGTACTGGGTCAGTGAGGAGGACGGGTTTCGGTGCGCCACCCAGATACGTAACACAGACTCGACGGCCATGCCGCTGGGGGTTGGCTGGCATCCGTACCTGAGTTTGCCGGGCGGTATCGCTAACTGGACAATGCAATTGCCTGATTGTCAAATTTATAAGCTGGATGATGTTTCTATTCCAACTGGTAGCAAAGAAAACTATTCGAGGTTTGTGGTGCCAACCCGGCTTGCGGATATTCACCTGAATGACTGTTTTGGGCAACTGTCGGCAGCAGGCCGTAGCGAGATTGTCTTTACCTCGCCAGCCAGCGACAGGCAGTTGGTTTTCTGGATGGAATCAGGCGCTAACCAGTACCGCTATTTCCAGTTATTTACCCCGCCCGACCGTCTTTCCATTGCTGTAGAACCAATGTCGTGTTGCAGTGATGCGGTCAACAACCACGACGGACTGATTCGGGTCGAATCCGGCGATACCTTCATGGCATTCTATGGCCTGCAACTACGCCCCACTTTCTGACGCTCCCAACTATGCCTATCTCTCTAGTTTGTTTTGGTGAAATCATGCTGCGGCTGTCGCCACTCGCTCCGCTCGAACGGCTGGAAAAGACACACGCCCTGAGAATGGATTTTGCCGGTGCTGAATCCAACGTCGCGGTTTCGCTGGCCAAACTGGGTCATACCGCCCGTTTTGTTACCTGTCTTCCCGACAATGGAATCGGTCAGGCGGCTGTCAACAACCTGCGTCAGTTTGGCGTCGACACGCAGTTTATTCGGCGAAGTGGCAGGCGGGTAGGTACGTATTTTATTGAGTATGGCGCTTCACTCCGGGCCACACAGGTAACCTACGACCGCGAAGGTTCGGCCATTGCCCAGGTGGAAGCCGGTGATTTCGACTGGGAGTCAACACTCGCGGGGAACGACTGGCTGATGCTGACGGGAATCACGCCCGCCTTGTCCGAAAGCTGTCGGCAGGAGTGCCTGACCGCGCTGGCTACCGCCCACAAACTGGGGGTTCAGGTGGCGTTTGACCTCAATTTCCGGCGAACACTCTGGAGCCGGGAGGCTGCCCGTTTGGCCTTTGACCAGATTTTGCCCTACGTAAATCTACTGTTTGCCAACGTCGGGTCCGTTGCCGATATATTCGACTGGAACCCAGGCTCTGCCCGGCGGTGGGAGGACCATCAGGAAAGCGCCCGCGAGGCCGTGTCGATACTCCTGCAGTATCATTCATTTGACCGGATAGCCCTTACCATTCGGGACCATTCGTCGGGGGCGCGCCAGAATTGGGGAGGCATCCTGCATGAGAACCAGCAGTTTTATGACAGCCGGTGCTACCCGATTGAGGTGGTCGAGCGGCTCGGCGGTGGCGATGCATTTGCGGCCGGCGTCCTGCACGGCCTGGGGCAACAGTGGAATCATACGCAAACAATCGAGTTTGCCGCAGCAGCCTCCGCCCTGAAACATACGATTCCCGGCGATTTGAATTTGCTTTCGGAACGAGAGATTCTGGAGGTTGCCAACGGCGACATCAGGGGACTTATTAAGCGATAACCAACCATGAGCCGAATCGATACGGTGAACAAAATCATTCAGGAAGGCATTGTCGCCATTCTGCGGTTAAATAAGGAAGCGGGAGCGTTGGCTATCGTCGATGCCTTACAGGCGGGCGGCATCCAGGCACTCGAAATTACGGTTGGGTCGCCCGGCGCGTTACGACTGATTGAAACAATCAGGGAGACGTATCCGCACGTTCTGATTGGAGCCGGTTCGGTGCTTGATTCAGTAATGGCGCAAACTGTAATCCGGGCTGGGGCGCAGTTTCTTGTCACGCCGGTTTCCCGAAAGAGCGTCATTCAGACGGCCCATCGGTACGATGTACCCATCTTTTCGGGCGCATTTTCGCCCGGCGAGATTTTGACGGCCTTTGAACAGGGTGCCGACGTAGTGAAAGTTTTTCCGGCGGAGGTACTTGGCATTCCCTTTTTAAAGGCGATAAAAGCTCCCATGCCCCAATTACGGCTCATGCCTACCGGGGGCGTGACGGCCGACAATGTGGGCGACTGGCTTCGGGCCGGGGCCTGCGCGGTAGGCGTTGGGGGTGCGTTGACCGATAGACACGAAATCGAATCCGGAGAGTACTCCCGGCTCACCGAACGGGCTATTAAGCTTTGCGAACAGGTTCGGCGGGCGCGCCAAACAATAAGCTGATTGGCGCGCAAATCACCCTTACCATTTACTGCTTTTCGTATGTCATACCGAACTACCGGCCGAAGCTGGCTCCCCGTTGCTTTTTCTACCGTATTCCTATTGGTAGCAGCCGTTACGTACTCGTTCGGACAGTTAACGTCCCGGTTACAACTTAACAAGTCGGCTCGGCTGTCGGTTGGTGAGTTCTGCCGACAGAATACGGCGGCAGTCGTTGCCTTTTTTGACCAGATTAACCTGGGTTACCCTGGTTTGAACCCGGTCAGGCAGGCCGTCGATAAAAAGGACTGGCCCAAAGCGTGTCAGGCCCTGTTGGACTATTATCGGACCAACGGCACCAACCCGCACCTTCGTACCTGTAGTGAGCCACTTAGCCAATCTGTCCAGACAGAAGCCAAACTTGCTGGTAAGAATGTCTTTACATTTCAGGGCATTACCGATTCAGTACCGTCCCGCGCGACTGATCATTTGAACTGGTTTCATAAAGGACCGAACAATGACATCGAATGGGCTTACTTCCTGAATCGGATGGGTTATCTCGAAAGTTTACGGACGGCCTACTGCTAGACCGGCGATTCCACCTATGCAGAAGACGTTAACCGGCTGGTTATCGATTGGGTAAGCAGTAATCCAATGCCCGACAGCAATATGACTAACGCAACCTGGCGGGTGCTGGAAGTCGGGTTACGCTTGTTTGGCTCCTGGCCGACGGCGTTCTACGGTCTTCAGCAGGTACCATCGTTTACGCCGGTTGCCCGATTATTGATGCTGATGTCTATATACGACCAAGCCACGTATGTTCGTAAGTTTCACTGGGTTCACCACAATCACGGCGTGATGGAACTGAATGGACTGACGCGGGTAGCCTTGTGTTTTCCTGAATTTAAACACGCCGACGAGTGGTATAAACACGCGCTGGAGAGCATGGGCGAAGAATTTGAGTTCCAGAGTTACCCGGATGGGGCCATGAAGGAGCTTACAAACAGTTACCAGTGGGTAGTGGTTCGGAATTTTTTGGCGTACCTCGACCTCCACAACACCTATTCCAAATCGCTGTCGCCCAGATTCGCCCAGATTGTTGACAACATGATTAACTATATGGTGTATACAGCCCGCCCGGATGGGTTCGGCCTGCTGAACAACGATGCGGATTTGCTCAATAACTTCGAAATCCTTACACCTTTACTCAAGCGTTTCCCGCGGCCCGACTGGCAGTATGTATTTACGCAGGGTAAAGCAGGGAACCGACCGGCCCAAACCTCCAGGCTGTTTCCGTGGGCGGGGCACCTTATTATGCGAAACGGCTGGGGCGAAACAGCTGGGAAAGATCAGTATGCCTTCTTTGACAATGGCCCCTGGGGCACGTCGCATCAGCATAATGATAAACTGCATCTGTCAGTCTATGCGAATGGGCGGGAAATATTGTGTGATGCCGGGCGGATGTACTACAAAATCGACAAGTGGCGCCGGTTTTTTAACCTGTCGGCATCCCATAATGTGATCGCGCTGGATGGCAAAGGGCAGAACAGATACCTGCCCGAGGTTACTTCCCCCCTCGCCGATTCGAGTTACAGCGTGCAGCCCGAAGTGGATTTTAGCCTGGGAACCTATCAGGGTGGTTTCAACGATGAAAATCCCGGCGTAGCCTCCCCGGCACCGACAGTCAGTTCAACGGGAGTACCCGGACGTCACACTCGGGCAGTTGTTTATCTAAAAAACCGGTACTGGATTGTCGTCGATCAGATACAGACTGATAATCCGCGAAACCTGACCGCCTACTGGCATTTCAATCCCGCCTGTTCCGTCATTACAAACGGGTTGTCGGTCCGCACCAATGATTTCGGAACAGGCAATCTGTGTGTAGTGCCGGTTGCCACGGATGCGTGGTCGGTCTCGTTAATTAAAGGGCAGGAAACGCCCTACGTACAAGGCTGGTACAGTGAGCGTTATAACCAGCGGGTGCCGTCGTACTGCGCTGAATACCGCACGAAAATGAGCGGCACATCATCTATATTTGCCTGGATATTGTACCCATCGGCCACTGAAAAAATACCCGACATCGCCACGCAGGTGTTGCCATCTCCAGCTGGAAGCTTTCGGGTAGTCGTCCAGATTCCAGGCGAAAAAACGGTTGAACTGGCACTGAATATGGACGCTGTTCAGTCTGTTCCCTTATCGGATGGCTACACGCTCACCGGGCGTTGTGCGTTACTACGGGAAGGGCAATCGCCCCTGGTTGTTCATGGGACGATCACCGATAAAGATGGAAATGTAGTGCTTAAAAAGTGATTGTATGCTGTAGACTGGACTTGCAACAGTACACTGGAGATTTTTTCAGGCAGCCATCGGAGCGGTGTAAAAATAGGATTCCTGTTGGGCCGGGGTCTGGTAGTTCAGGCTTGAATGCCGCCGTCGGCGATTATACCACGCCTTCTTCTTCCAACGGGGCAGATTTACACGCTAATCAACTAAGACATTAGTTATTCCTTATCAGGACGACGTAAGGGCCGCCGATGTCCACTATCAAACCCAGTTCCATTTTCAAAGCTGTATTTCCCCAATCGGTTGATGTGTTCAAAGCGGCAGGGCGATAGATGCTCAAAATGTGTCTCATCAACCATATAGCCTTCCGATGCCAACTGCCGTAGCACTTCCTGCATATACACCGTGTTCCATAACACAACGCAATTCGCTACAATAGTAAGACTCCAGCTTGATTCCAGCTGCTGCTCGTGCTGTTTGCGCCGGATCACTCCATCGGAGCCGAACCATAACCAGGTCCGAAGACCGTTCAGTTCTTCCCCTTTGTTCAACTGGCCATGAATACGCCGACGCAACGGTTTACTCTGGAGATAACGCAGAATAAAAATCGTTTTGATCAGCTGGCCATAGGCCTGGAGCACATAGGTCAGGTTGTTTTGACGAGGATAGGCCTGAAGCTTGCGGATGAATAATGAGGCTGCTACCTCACCCGATTGAACCGACCCGGCCAACCGCAGCAACTCATCCCAGTGCCGTTCAATGTAATCGGGATTGATGGTTCCCGTGAACTTCAACCCTGGGTAAGTCCAGTCCTTGCCTTTGATTTTGCATAGCCGCTGATCGGCGATATCCCGTAAGCGGGGCGAGAACAAAAGCCCCAGTAGATCGAACAACGCAAAGATAATATCGGTGTAGCCAGCCGTGTCTGACTTGTCCTGGAAAACATTGACCATAAATAGCCAATTTATGGACAGGCTTGTTAAACTACGCATGAAACAACCAGAAGGTGTCATGCGCCAGATTGTCGCCCAAATTCTGCTCGGTCAACTGAACATCGACCAAGCTGCGGAACGTCTAAAAGTTAATCGTAAGACGGTCATGCACTGGATAAGGAAAATTGAAGAGGAAGCCGAGGCCAACAAGCATACGGCCCCAATTGATTTCGAGCAGCCGCCCCCTCCACCAAAACCAACCAGCCTCCCGAAGTCAAAGACAAAATCCCAGGAAGATAAATTACGCGCTAAGGTCTTAGCCTTAGAAGAGCAATTAGAGGAGGCTAATTTCAAGGCACTTTACTATTCCACTTTAGTGCGAATAGCCAAGCATGAGTTAGGGGTGGATATCGAAAAAAAGCCGCCGTGGCCCGGTCCGTTACCAAGCCATCCGGTTCATGCTGACGAATCATCCCAACATTTCGATTCGGCGGCTAGAGGATGTGCTTGGGTTTACCCGGCAGGGTTACTACCAATACTGGCAACGCCAGAATGAGCAGGTAGACGACGACTTAAATGTGTTGCGTCTGGTTAGGCCCATTCGTCGCCAACATCCCAGGATTGGTGGGCGAAAACTCTACTATTTGTTGCAGGATGAATTCTTGGAAAGGGGAATAAAACTGGGTCGGGATGCTTTTTTCGAGCTATTGGCCAGGCATAAGATGCTGATCCGAAGGCGTCGACGAAAAATAAAGACTACCTTTTCAGGCCATCCGTTTCGTAAATATCCAAACCTGATCAAGGATTTAGTCGTAGAAAGACCTAACCAGGTGTGGGTATCGGACATCACGTATTGGTTTACTCAGGGTGGATGCTTTTATATTTCGCTGGTAACTGATGCCTATTCCAAACGAATCATGGGCTACAATGTAGCCCCAACTCTGGGTGCTGTTCATTGCAAAGCAGCTCTAGAAATGGCTCTTAAGAAAATAAAGAAGCGAACGGCTAAAGCCTTGATTCATCATTCTGATCGGGGCCTTCAGTACTGCAGCGCTATTTATATTGGGTTGTTAGATACCTATCATGTTCAGATTAGTATGACGGAGACGGGTGACCCGCTGGAGAACCCTATTGCCGAGCGAGTCAATGGCATATTAAAGAATGAGTATCTGGCTCATCGAGCGGTGTACTCGTTAGTCCATGCTGAGCTGGTTTTAGAGCAGTCCGTCTTTCTTTATAACTACAAACGGCCCCACATGAGCTGTGATATGCTGGTCCCGGACCAGGCGTACAACGGGGAAAAAAAGCTCAAGCGGAGATGGAAAAATTATTATCCCCAAAAGCAGGTGGTCACTATGGCGGATGATAAAAATAGGGGTTAAATTACTGGTCAATAAAAAGATGGATAACCACCAAACGGTCAATACTTTTCAGGACGAGTCATCTCAGAAATCGTCCACAAAAACCTCCGGCTAGTTTTCGGACAAGATATTAATTGAAGAATCAACCCTTAACGAATAGGTTTTCCAATCACTTGTTCCAGGCCGAGCACAAAGTTGTTGAAATCCTCAGGGTATGCGTTTGAACCAATGCATTTTAGCCTCGTTGTTTGGATGAGGATTGATAAACTCCATTGAATACCGTCCATGAGTGGGCTTTCATAATTACTCTGCCAAATCAAACAGGGCTTTACCAGCTCAAGTAGCGCGGAGCTATCTACATTAACAGGTTCCGCCAGTTCCTTAAACCTTGTGGACTGGAAAGGGAATGAAGATCGGTAATACAACCCTTTGTTCTGAGCAATGTGTATTTCGGTATTTACCCCATGATACCATCCGATAAAAAATTGCAAACTAACTGTGTCGTCTTTCATTTTCGGTAACGTTTAGTTATTCAAATTGCCTGGCAGGTCGTATTATTGATGGTTTTTAATGTCCTATCTACTTAATCGTAAGCATGTTAATAGCCAGAGCGCTTCGTACTGGTTTAATTAACAAGTCGTTGGTAGTTATATTAGTAGTAAACGCCACTGGCCACCAGCGGTCTATGAATGATAAGTTCCAGGTGGCTAACCCATTCGTCAAACTCACCGGTGTTTGTATCATGACCGAAGGAGCGACATGCATCATTCAATTGAAGAGTTAATTCCCAATTTGTTCCATCATGGGTTATGCGGGTATCCACAAGATGTTGCCAGCTCAGACAGGGCATGAAGGCATTGTATAATAAAATTGGGTCTACTGGAAGGCGTTCAGCATGTTTGAGAAAATACTCGTTCTCATAGCGGAAACGGGCTTTTTTGGTTAGAAGCAAACTGCCATCCGTATTAAAGTCAGGAAATACAGAACCGTGATAATACAGGAGCTGCTGACGATATGTACGCAACATAGTGAAGTAAGAAGCCCGGTCGCCTACACTGGTAAAGTGAAATCTGATTATGCCTGCGGTTGTTTTCATGAACTATCTTAACATCTGTCAACTGATTGTGGCCAACCTTTATGCCGCTTAACGTATAACTACGGTCGTGAGGCTATACAAGCTGAGGTAAGCATAAAGCTATTTTTAATATTAACCGGGGGGCTTTACCACCTTTATTAGTCGTGCTTTCATGATTTTGCCCCCATTTGTGTTTCGACTACCGTTTAAGCGATCAAGTAATTTTGCTATTAAGTTACGTATGGCAATGTATAAGTCTGAGGATCTTATGGTAAAGTACTCGCGCCAGTGACCCACCTTGAAGGTAAACTATTAGCCCAGTTCAGCTAATTGATAAGGAATCAGGCGTTTTTCTTGATTGTGGATTTTGGCATTTACACTTTCCCAAGTAGTTTACTTTTGATAATAGTTTAAAATATTCACCAATGTTGACCGAAAAAAAACTAATATTACTACCCATATGCAAGGTTATAGAATAATTTACAGTCTATAAAAATACTCAATGTTATGCCAACAACCACGATACGATACTTTCCTGCTTTGACAGGTTTGAGGGCCTGGGCCGTTGGTCTTGTGATACTTGATCATTGGGTTGACGGAATGCACGATTACGGTATGGTAGGAAACGCAGGGGTTTCGCTATTCTTTGTCTTAAGCGGCTTTTTAATCAGTCGTATTTTATTAATTGAAAAACAGCGGGTTGATAGAGGTGATGAACGGTTTTCTTTTCGACGGTTTTTGACCCCCTTTCTAAGGCGCCGAGCCTGGCGTATTTTCCCAATTTATTTTCTTGCTTTGTCAGTCTTACTGGTGGCGGGTGATTCCGTGATCCGGCATCAGGGTATACCTTTCTTTACCTATACCGCCAATTTTTTTCTGGTTACTCATCCGGTTCCTCATCTGGATCACCTGTGGTCTTTGTCGGTTGAGGAACAGTTATACATTCTAATGCCCTTCTTGATATGGCTGACGCCCAGCCAGCAGCTGCCCAAGCTTGGATTGATCCTGATCATCATCAGTTTATTTTTCCGGAGCAGCAGTTACCTTCTTTTTCCCGCAGCGATTTGGTGGCCAGCCAGCTACTGCCTACTACCAGGCTGTTTGGATGGGTATGGCATAGGCTTACTCGTTGCCTGGTACTGGTTATACAGACCTGAACAGTGCCAATCATTTTTCAGCTCATCGATCCTGTTAAACAGTTTATTCATCGCCTGGCCGTCGGTTATTTTGGCTGGCCTGCTCTGGCAGCTTACCGGTCGGGGATTATTCTATTCGCCAGGTATGGCCGCTGGCTTACGCTTTACGGTATCGCTTTACGGGGGATATTTGGTTGGCTATTGTCATCAACCCCTTGGCGTGCTGGGTCGGCTGCTTCTGTTGAATCCCGTTTGTCAATACATTGGCCGGATCAGCTACGGGTTGTATCTATACCATAATCTAATCTTTACTATTCATGCCCCGCAGCAAAGCTATGGTCGCCAGGCCTGGTTGAGAACGGCTGACATCCTGCACATTCGTTCAGTTAATGGATTCACCGAAATTATATTTTACTCAGTGCTACTAATCAGTACAGCCACGTTATCCTGGTTCCTAATTGAAAAACCATTGTTAGGTCGTACGCACAAAAAAAGCTTATTTACCACAGCTACGCTTACTGCTAGTATGGACTAACCAAAAATCAACTAGTGCTCTTTAGAACAATAAATGGGATACTGACACATCAGTATCCCATTTATTGTTCTAAAGAGCACTAGTTTACTAGGTAGCTTTTTTCCAAATCATTGGCAGGGCGATGCTAATCGTGAAGGCAGCGATTAATACTAATCGGATCGTGAAGGAGTACGTTTGATCTTGCAGTGAAGAAACCGCATTAACCATAAACAATAGAAAACCAAGCGATATGGCTAACCCAACAGAGTCCGCCGTCAGGATACCTTTGGCATCGAGTGGTATAACCCAGGTAAATAGTAGCCGAATTCCGTACCAGACATTCCAGAACCAACAACCGTATTGGATCATTTCCAGCGCCAGAAACAGGTAATATTGCCAGGTGTCATCACTGGGACTGCCCAGCATTGACTGCCCCAGTGTGACTAATGCTCCAATCGTTTGAGTGGTCAGAAAAGCAATAATCAGGCGGGAAAAGAACGGCCGGAGCGGAATGTCCGGGATAATCAAGTTGAGCAGCGGAGCCAGCCGAGTGAAAATGAGAGTACCATCAAAAGGTTTCATAGTAGATAAAATAAGTAGACTTGATTACTGTTTACAGTAGCCTGATACTCCTCCGGACCAGCGGACTCTTCCCCATTTTGACTAATAAACCTAGCACTTATGGGTGGGAGGCGAGTTATAATAAGCCTTAAAGTGTATAAGACCATTAATCTTAATTACTACCTGTGAACCGCTTAGCAATAGCTGTTATGTCAGCCGCGTATGAATGAGCGTTTGAAATATCTCTTGAAATTGGTTTGTGAGCAGTTGACTGTTCGAGAAAATCGTTCAACCGTGCATAGGTAAAGTAAACGTCCTCACCTGATTTTATGCGACCAACTTCCCCTTCAGTCATGCCAACCTGTTCACATAACGCCAGCGACTCTTCCCCGTTGATTGTTTGTTGCCAGCTTGGAACTAACCCATTTTCCAACACGAAGTGCGCCGATCGGGCCAAGTGATACATTCCCTGTGCGTACGGAGTTAACTCACGGCTGCAGGTTACCGTAAAGAAAATATCGAAAGCCGCACTGTTCAGCACATTGCCTTGAACATGCGTTATGTGTTGATTAGCATTGATAAGCGCACTAATTCGTTTGGCCTGAAAGACGTTACCTCCGTTAGAGCAGAGCTGAATTTGCAGTTTGGCATCTGGTGTGTCAGCGGTATAATCGTCGTAAAACGCTTCGTACAATAATGCAAGGTCCTTATATGCTTTTTCGTCAATATGATCTAAACTAATAAAATAGCAGCGCCTTTTCCAGCCAGATACTTTTAATGATTCCAGTCGTTTAAGACCGGCTATTTTATCCGTTATTAGCTTAGTAAGGTGACGTCGGTGTTTGGTAACGGCAATATGGGGATCGGCCGTGTAGTTTTCAGTATAAAAAGGCACATAAGCTGGCCTCACGCGTTTGCGACACGCTGAGCAGTAATGAGTGCCTTCATCCGTTTCTTTTTTCCGTTCAGCTAACGCTCGACTAAAACAGTTGGGGCAAGCCTGAATGGAATGCCAGGGTATACTACTTAATAAATCGATGTCAGATTCAGCTAATCGATTTATTAACTCCTCCGTGTTTAATCGGTTAAGATTGGCTAAGCTGCCCTGTTTGATGGCCGTATCTTCTTCAGGAGGCGACAGGGGAGCACTGAAATCCAGTGGATCGTATGAGCCAAGTAAATTCGGGCTGATTTTTTTTAGAAATTTGTTGGCCGTAACCTGACTACTAGATACTAGCAGCGATTCTAGTGTTTCTTCGGCAATATAATCCGATATACTCAGGGTAGGCTCCAGTTCGGCATTCCCCTCATTGAAGCATTCAACTTCTTCATCTGCCGACATTTTTTTACGGGGTATTAACTGACAGCAAATGGTAGAGTCAACAAAGCGGAGCAGCGCCAAATCCATTTCTGCCTCGAAGATAGGGGCCCTCAAGCCATTAATTTGCTTCTTATATTGAGCGTCGAATACGGGTTTTGTTTCTAAAAGGAGATGATAGAATTCCTCATTAATTTCATCAGGGTGCAGGCCCCAGTTATCCATGAGATTGGTTAACAGCAAGGCCGTGAAATAGCGAATATTAGATTCGACAAAATAGGTGTGACGAGCAGAATGTTCACTGAACTGATCGTGCCAAGAGCGGGAATAGGCAGAATCAAATAATCCAGGCTTAAAGGAGTCAACTGGCCGCGTTAGGGAAGAGAAAATTCCACGCTGACGACACGTTTCAATAACAAGGACAGCCTGGTTCAGCTGTTCATCCGTCAACGTTAAGTACTGACGGTACAGGTCAATGGGAAGTTTAATTGTCTCGGCTTTCATAGTTTTGCTGTTTAACTAAGACATTTTGATCAATGGTAATGGAGGAATACCCGCCATTTGTCAACCATTAGCCAGGCCGCATCAATCATTGGTCTAAACCAATGCCATAGGAATGCCAGAAAAATGAATCCAGCAATTAGCCATGTCCAGGTGTAATCGGCTGACCGCCCTGCGGGCAGGGAACGCGTTTTTTTTCGGTCATCTACGCTGACAGTTATTTTGTGCTGAGCGACCATGTTGTTTATTTGTTTTAGTGGTAGTTACTCTACGGCTCAAGTCCATCAAGGATGGCTAACAGTTCACCTCCTGTCAAAATGACAACTGGTGACACGGGTGCGGATGTCAAGGGTGAGGTACCCAGGTAGATTAAAAGTCCCATCAGGTTTTCCAGCTCACACGCTTTATTTAGCCGACTAAATCCATACCGGGAATAGGTATTCCCCTCTGTTTGAATGGATACCAGCACCGGTCGGCCGTCTGCTGTAAATACATTACCCGACTCAATACATGGTTCAAGATTCATCATGACCTCTTTCATGGGTCGGCTTAACCGCCCTTTGTAGGATGGTTTTGTAGGTAGCGCCCCCGTGTTGTCGAGTACCACAAAATCACTGTTGGGTTCAGTCACCTGCAGAGGAGGAAGCTCATAGCGGAGCGCCGGTTCATCCATGCGAACGACGTAATTTACCGCCGAGAGGGCCAGTAGAATCAGGTCATGTAAATCCGTTGCTTCGAGTTGACGCAGGAAATTTAATCGGGCGGATTCTAAAATAGGTTGCTGCTGAAACTCTCGCAGGGAATGCAGGGCCTGGTTTAAGCGGCGGTCAGATTGGTTATCCAAATTATAGGAAGTAGGCTGCCGTTTTGACGGCTGCCGGCCACCGGCTAACATCCACCAGTAATAGATGAGCCAACCGATCAGGCCAGTAAAAACCAGAAGCATAATGCCGCGCTGGGTGGGTGTTATGTCCATAGCCGTGACTAGGTAATGTTTTGAAAAGGGGGAGCGCAGGAGGTTTAGACGAAATAGCGTGTAGGCTGTGGGACACCCATTGACAAAAACCTACAGGGCCATATGCCTGGTCGAGGAGGTGCTTCCGTTGGCCGAACGGTTAAATACACTGGTTGCAACGTAAGCCTCATGCTTTTCCTGTTGCACGTAACCTGCTTCTACGTACGCGTCTGCCCTCAGGAATAAGTCCAGTAATTTCCGCTCCGCCAGGATACGATCTTTTTGCCACGGCTGGAGCTTAGGGTAATATTCGTGGAGTGTCTTGGCTGTGAAGCTCAGTTTATCCGCATAACTCATCATATCAATGACGCCAAGAAGCTTTTCCAACCGGGCTTTTGCCGCCGGATCTTTATCATTGACCTGCTTAGCCGCTGTTGAGCAGATGGTGAACTGAATGTGCGTTACCTGGCGATTGACTGATTGTACTTGGTAGGTTATCTTCATATCTCCCAGCGGTAGTATTTCAGCTATGGCCGGTTCAATCATCCGTCGTTTAATGTTCGCAAATCGATCGTAACTCCCTTTGTAGTCACTTTTTCTGTCGTTTTGATTGGGTACGTCCATTAATTTCCGGAAATCCTCAATGGCGATCGTCCACTTTCCGCGCCACTGATGTCGGGAGAAGTAGCTATACAAAAGCTGCGAATACTCTTTTTTAAGTAAGAGTGCTTTCTGGAGATTAAACTGAGCAAAATCATTACCCAGCTTCAAAAAGGCCTCCGTCAGTTTCGGATTCAATTCCAAAACCATCATCCCTTCACCCATCAGGTACTGCGTATCAAAGATGTGAACCGACACCTGATCGCCTTTGGGATTGACCCATTTGATTCGTTTCTCAGACAAAGAACCCAGCGTCTTTTTTACATCGGTTACGCTAATATTCACCGTTGCGGTTTCATCCTTACAAGGCCGCAGGCGGGATCGGTGAAACTGAAAAGACAATCGTTGTTCAAGTAGGGGTTCACTCTGGGGGGTTGCCTGCTGGAGATATTGATAATTTTTTAGCGCCCCCAGTACAAGCCAGTATAACCGTCGTTCCAGCACATTGAGCTTGGGCAGCGCCTGGAGTAAGCGCATGGGTTCCCGAAACATCTGCTGACGAAAGGCCTGATTTAACTCGACTGAGTAATTCGCTTTGGTGTTATTTGGCGTATACCCCTGCTCGAAAAATTCGAACAGATTCAGCTGAACCGCTGAGGAAACCACCACCGGGGGATTGCTTCGTTTTTGCTTAACGGGACGCTTCTGGGATTTAGACAGGATCTGTTTCAGCGGCAAGGGCTGGGATGTGATATCTGATGTTGATGACATACGAACAAGAAAATATTTCTGTTACCCCTAAATATATGGTCAAATATAATTTTTTTTTCGGTTCGCAAATGACAAACTGAAACATTTGTCACCAATAAATATTTCAAAGATCTATAGTTGCAAAGCTAGTATAATTTTTTTTTCGGCTGCATTTCTTGGAGTTGGTTGATGTGCCCCATGCGTTCGGAATCAGCATGTGTGGTTTTATCGCGGTAAACTAGGGCTCTAACAGTCAAGCAAACATGTGGATAAACCGGAATTTGCTTAGCGGATTTGTCATAGTATTCGTTCAGTTTCTAGCGAATCTGTCGCGTGAAATGAGCGAATTTGTCGCGACAGATTAGCGAATCTGTCGTTTGACGCTAGCGAAACTGTCGCTTGAGGTTAGCGGATCTGTCTTACAAAGGCGGTAAATCTTAGCGAATTAGTCACTGAACTATAAATTTAGTTATCATATGTTATTCAAAATCAATTAGTTAGCAAGAAGTTTTTTTAGCCGTATTATCTATTCAATCAGTAAAAAGTAGTAAAAAGTAAGTTTAAATTATAAAAAGACAGGTGGCTTAGAAAAAAAACTAAAAGATCGGTGGATAGGTAAGGCTATGACTCAACTGGTTGGAGGAAATTAGATAAAATTGTCAGAAAATGATTAGCAATCAATTGTAATATTTACCTTCAAGTGTAATATTGCGCAACATACTAAAACCAGGTGGGTATCAAGCAATCATGGAAAATGAGGAACAAAAGCCAAAGCGGAGACCAAAACGAAAAGTCTATGAAAGCGATCATTATTTGTATATGAGTGCTGAACTGCTAAAATGCATTCAGCAAGTACCACGCCTGCGGCCCGAAGGCTGGAATCTTGAGGGGCCAGAACCCGATGATTGCGAGCTTCGCTACATAAGCCGTGAACATGCACCCCTTTTTTACCCTTGGGAAGAGTTTGATTGCCGGACCATTAAATTAATCAATCTGCGAAAACCTGCCTGTCGGCTCACCTTCTTTCGAACACATCGGTATTTTCTCAAAAAAGCCGAAAAAATTACCCGTCAAACCAAACTCGACACGATTCAGGAGGTGATTCAGAAATTGCAGCAGGATCTGGACAAACTCGATACACAAACGTTGTTCGATGTACCCACCGATCAGCACAGAGTCGTGCAGGATGAACTTAATGAGTGGAAACAAATTGCCCAGCATCCGGATCGCTATGACATAGCCCTGTCAAACTATCATAAAGATTATATTTACAACACGTTGAACTATAAGTATTTAGTAGAGGACCCAACGGATGGCTACCGAATGGCTAACGAAACGGTTCATTTACTAAAAAATCAGTACGAAAAAGATCGTAGTAAAGGCCGGACCCAGGCCGTAGCGCAGATTCGCTACAATATCGTTTTCATCGATCTGGAATCCATCGTCCAGCCTGATCCGTATCAAAACAAAGTAATTCATCGCTACCTGGAGGGCTTTCCTATTCGCACCGATATGTACTTGCATCACGTGTACGTTCGTCCGTCATCCGAAGAGCAAAGCTCAGACCCAGCAGGGAAGATTTAGAATAATACAAGACGCTATAAGTATATGAAGCTGGTAATTCATTTAGAATCAGGCTTTTATTGTGTTTTGATGGCGCTTTTATCCCAAACTTGCTGCTGACCCACAATTACGTTAACCTCACCAATTCATTAATATTTTATAACAGGGAAAAGAAAGTTAAAGCATTTCTTTATGCGACCAAAAAAAAAGCAGAAACCTTTCAAAAAGCCCCTGCTTTATGCGTATTTTACTATCAGATACAACGATCATAGAATGACCAGCGCGACTCCTTTAGCGGTTCAACAGCGTCCCCGGCGATCGGCGCGTGAAGGTAAAATGGCCCCACGGGTTGAGGTTACGGGGATTCGACGTGGGGTCCGATTGCCCCGTAATATTCACCGCGATCTGACCATAGTCGGCCCTGGACTTATCCAGTATCCGGCACAAGGTCATGCCGTAACTCAACTCGGTTTTAGTGGCATATCCCATGCGGGCAACATGAATCTGATTCAAATCGAGGGCACTGCCAAACTGCCAGCTATCCAGGGTATACCCGGTGGCCTCATCTCCCGACTTGGTACGGTTAAAAACCTGGGTTACTTTAAAACGACCCAAATTTCGCTTAGGAATCTCACCGCCGTACCCGTTCCCCCAAAACGTAAGCTGAATGGAATCTTTGCCGATGGTAGGATCTACCTGCAGGTAATATTTGCTTTCGATGGCTGGAGTATCGTAGGTCAAGAATCCTTCATTCTTGTAGTCCGAATTGTTGAATCGCTCCCAGCGGATGACGACTGCCTGGTAAGTACCCGATACCGCGACGGGCAAACTGGCATCATTGAGCAATTCTGTTTGCTGGGCTTTCAGCGTCAGCGCGTCAGGATCGCCGTCTGGGGAAACCCCTCCCTTTTTGCAGGCTGTAAATTGACCGATCAGCAGTAACACCAGCAGAGGAGAGATATGGGGTTTGACTTTAGTAATTAGGACGTTGAGCATAGGTAAATAAAGCTAAGGGTGTTTAAACCCAGTAATACGATTTGAAAATTGGCGTGAATGTATATTCTTTTTCAAAATGTCAAGCGCTAAGGAGTCAATTACGAAAAATAATCAAACGACCGGCCTGATGCGACCCGGTCTGGCCGTTCCGCCGGTGCGGTGACCCGGTCTGCCGTGACCCGGATACTTTTAAAACGATAAGAACATGGATACTTGGAACTGGTCCCTACTCGACCGTTTTGCTGGCGTAAGCTTCGGGTCGGTTAACCGCCCCCCTACCCCTCGGTTAGCGCTGAAGTCTCAGGCAAATGGGTATGCCCTAACGCAGGAACAGAAAGCGATTGTCGACTGTCAAACCGATATGAAGATAAACGCCGTGGCTGGATCGGGAAAGACAACCACATTGATTGAGTATGCCAGGCGTCAAAAAACGGGTAGCCGCGGCCTTTATCTAGCCTTCAACCGAACCGTGCGCGAGCAGGCTCAACAAGCTTTCGCGCGAAAAGGCGTACGGGGCATTACCATCCACACGGCGCATTCCCTAGCCTATGGGCGAGTTATCAAACAAAACAGCGAATTGCTGGCCAGTGGCAGCTATTCGGCTTTTGATCTGGCCAATCGAATGCAAACCGAATCGCTCGTTGTCCGTTGCATGCCCCCAACACGTCGCAAAGCACCCTGGACAGCTGTAGCCGCTCACAGCTTACGGCTGCTAGCGTGGTACTGTAATGAACCCGTTGCCCGGATCGAGGACCTCAACTACAATCACCTCCTCCGCTACGATCCCCTGATATCCCGCCGGTTCGCTGATTATTTTGGGGCGGTTATCCAAGCCGGTGCCATCTGGCTCTGGAATCAAATGGACGAGCGAAGCCTGAAAGTAACCCATGATTATTACTTGAAGAAATTTCAGTTGTTAGCGCCTCAGTTGCGCTACGACTATATTCTTTTCGATGAAGGGCAGGATGCCTCTCCAACGATGCTGGATGTCTTCAGCCGGCAGCAGCACGCGCGCCGGGTCATTGTAGGGGATAGCCATCAACAAATTTACGGGTTCCGCCACGCTGTCAACAGCCTGAATCAGGTAGATTTTGACGCCTATGGTTTAACGCAGAGCTTCCGATTTCCTCCCGGTATTGCTTGCCAGGCCCGGCGCGCTTTATCCTTGAAAGAGCCTATTCATCCCTTTCTGGGTGAAACCTATACCCCTCAGGCCATTGAGGGCATGAGCGTCGACGATGCGACAATTTTAGCAGAACCCACCTGCCTACAGGCCTTGATCGGGCGAACCAATCTGCAGCTGGTCAGCGCAGCTATTGACCTCTTATGCATTCAGGAAGTGATCGGAAGCGTTTATTTCGAAGGTAACTTCGATACATATACCTTTATGGATAACGGAGCGGGATTGTTGGATATGGTCTTATTACAGCAAGACCGGCAGCGTGAAATAAAAAATCCACTCCTACGCTCCATGGGTTCCCTGGAAGAGCTGGGTGATTACATCGATCAAACGGGTGATGGCCAGATGAAAACGGCCCTGGAACTCGTGCTCACGTATGGCGATGACTTACCCCATTTCATCGAACAGATCCGGACGGCCCACCTGGCCCAGCATTTTCGGCCGCACGCGGATTTGATCTTTTCAACGGTGCACCGCAGCAAAGGCCTGGAATATGACCAGGTCACTTTATGCGACGATTTCATTGATCAGCGTAAATTAGCTGATTATATCGACCTATTGAATCAGCAGCAAAAGGCCGAAGCGGGCGGACAACCCAATCGTCAGCCGGTAAATCCGGGGAGTATCCTGGAAGAAATCAATATGCTCTACGTTGGACTAACGCGAACAAAGCAAGGGCTCTCCCTACCCGACAGTCAGTACTATTTCCAGCGAGAAAGGCTTAGCGTGTAAGTGAATTGGACGTTCAACTATAATCTGCAGTAAACCGTAAGAATCAATGCACACCTTTTACCTTCAAACCTGTGATGGCGACCTAATCGCTGAAGTACATATAGCCGAGAATTCCCTGACCATGGCTGTTCAGCAGGCCATTGATAACAACATCGATCTATCAGATGCTGACTTTCAGGGACAAAATTTGGATAGCCTGCTGGCTGCCGGCGCTCAGTTTAACCGGGCAAACTTTTCGCAAAGTTCACTAGTAGGTGCTGATTTTAGGGGAGCCCAGCTCAAAGATGCTTCATTTGCCTATGCCGATCTGACTAATGCTACGTTTACCAACTCATCCCTTAGTTTATTGACTGATTTTACCGGTGCTATCATGAAAAATAGCCTTTAGGCCATAGCCACGCACTTGGTCGACTAGTTTTGCATTGCAACCTGGCAAAAGGATGTCCAAAATTTTTGGCAACAAATCCCCTATTCATAATACGCCAAACACTTTTGCGGTATAGCCCCCTATATTTGAAATCTTCTTACTGGCATTCTGAACCTGGATCTCGTAGAGCTTTCTATTAATTAGCTCAGGCTCATAATTACTCAGTATGTACTCAATTTGATCAGTCCGCAGTTTAAAATGAGTCAATAATTTCTCATGTAGTTCCGACACTGTCGGACTTATCTCAATAGGAACTGTAGTTTTTACTTTGATGAGCCAACGTAACTGGGCAATTCGTTTACCCTCTCGTTGCGGAAAAAATTCAACAAATAGATCGGACTCCTGATTAATGTCCTTAACAGCCGGTACCAACACTCGTTTGTTGAAATCGCGCCAGTCTTCATACTGCTCGATTTCGGTCACCGGATCATAAAGTCGAAGCCGGGTTTTCAATTCCAAAATGCTGATTTTCATAATCCCCGCCTTTTTCCAGGACGAGAGCATTTCATAGATACGTTTAGAGTATTTACCCGGTAGATTCATGGCAGGCTCCTTACCAAACGTGGTGAACCGTCCTTTCTCCAGATTGAACAGAAAAGGACGCAAATCGGGATCTATCTTAAAGCTCATGGTTCCTTTTCCATAGTCATAAAGTACCGATGAAAAGGGTGCAACCTGGAGTAGCTTACCCCCTACTGGGATATTCATAATCTTCTGCATCATACCCTCTGTAGCCAGCTGTAAACTTTTATATGGGTTAACGGTATCGGTAATTGTCATAATTTCCTTAACTCGTACAACATACCGTTGGTCATCTGGATCATCCTTTTTAATTTGCGACTGAACCATATACAGAATGTTCTTTTGCAACGCGCTCATATCGTAATACGCGTTAGTGAGCGCATTAGCCTGAAACAGAATCTCTGTTTTAGCGTCGAGCTTAAGTAACGAAAGTTGATTACTAGGCATCTGTTTCTTCATAGCGGTCCTGCTTAGGTTATCCACAAATATATACAAATGTGGTCACGTCCACAAAGAACTAGTATTTTGTCCACGCATAAAAATACTTTACGAATAATATGTCCACTTTACAGGTCAAATGTGAATAACTTCTGTCCACAGTTCACGAGTTTTCTGTCCACAAATAACGAGTTTTGTGTCCACATAAAGTCACAAAAACACCCTTCAACTGATTGATAATAAAGGAGTTATAAACACCTGTAAATATCAAAGAATAAAATATATATTGATTCACAAGTTATTTGAAGGTACGGTTTTAGAAAGCTGTAAAGCTAAAATTGGTCCAAAAGTTAGATAAAACAAAGAAGGAAATGGAAAAAAACAAGGTCACACAATATGACGGTACAGCCGCCACTAGTTTTTTGTCCACATCAACAGTCTAAGTATCTGACTTATAGAAACTTATGAGATTATATATAAACAATCAGTCAAATTTTCAACTCAATCGTAAATCCTATAAGTGGCTTATCGACAGGCTTATTGGCTTACCCTGCTGATAAGCCAAAATACTTGATTGATAATTACGTGGACACACACTAGTTTTTTGTCCACATCAATCAAGGTAACTAATTGATTTGTAGCAGTTGTAGCTGGAATACACTTAGACTTTAGGATTAGGGCGTTATCAGAATAGTTGCCAATTTGTTACATCAATCTCTTAAATCTCTTCAAGCAGTCATAGCCCTTTTATTATTGCCTCCTGATCGATTGAAAGGTAGATATTTGAGTAAACATTCTCAATATTCCATTCCGTTATAACAACCTAACCTCAGAAAAACTGTAAGTAATAAACTTGGTCGGGGACATATGTGCCCTGGCAGCGATAGAAATAACACCAACTTTGGAAACCAAACTACCTTCATGTTATCGAATGTAGTACCGCAAGCACCCTTACTAAACAATCAAAGTTGGTGGCTTTTATGAGGGATGGAATCCGTACTATCAGTAGGAAACAAGTGTTACATCATAAGTGGAAGCTATAAGAAAATCAGATCAGTCGGTAAATAAGATATAACCGCACTAATTGATGATCGCCTAAGCGTTCCTGGGGCCTTACGGAAGGTGATCTAAATACTTCCTGCACATCCGGACAATGTAAGTAAGATCAGCGCTCAGACGCGAGTTATTACAGTTTAAATACTCATCCGTCACTTTGCGGTCTACGATGTATCACTAACTCATGCTTTGGTTGAAAATGATACGTTGATTTGCGAGATGGCAGTTTGAGACTAAGCCTAGACAGTATTGACGTAACTGGCTGAAGTTTGGAAATGGTCACTAAAAATGGGCGATTAGTAAGGCAGTGATTAGAATAGGTATTTCGTATCTACCTGGTTTGGTACCATGAGTTGGGGTCTGTTTGCTTGGAGAAATCCACCAGACTTAGATAAAATAGAGCCGACGCTGACCACAGAGCGGTATAACCTAAGCCTTTTACCAGCCAAGACAGCTCCAAACCACCAAGGCTTATGTAAAGCAACACTGACCCAGCCCACAACAAGTAGGTAAGCAACCGGATCAACAAGGCGGGGAAGCGTACGACTCCCACTTTCTTCAACCGGGGAGCCACTCCCTGGAGCAAAAACCAGCTCAGCATGAGAGCCCATATACTACTTGTCCATTGAACTGAGTTCCATAGCATCGTCTCACCGAGTACACCTATAAAATCACTATTCAAGCCAAAATACAAGCTGGCAAACGTAACAAAGCCGACCACAAGTATCGTTCGAACTCGTTTGTGGGCAGCGAATTGGCTTTTTACCAGGGTCCACCAGTCCCGCAACAGACGTTTCGAATACACCTGCCGATAGGTCCATTCCATTTTCTGGATGTTGGTTGGCCCGCCAAAGTCATCAATCGTGTGCTGAAGTGCCTCCTCAAACGAAAGCGAATCGGCCATCCGGGCTGCCACGGAGGCCACAAAATGGTCCTTCATCTCGTCAATAAAGACGGTTTCAATCAAGTCACATTGTTGGGTCAGAAAGGTAGTGATGCGAGCCTGTTGAGCCTGAGTCATAGCGGTAAAGTTGATTAGGGAGTAGGAAGCTGATGGAGATCACTAGGCGTAAGTATGCGTTGTAATTGATGGAGAAACTGGTCAATTTGTGCCAATCGATCGACTGCGTTGCCTTGTTGATCCTGAGCAATGGCATAGTATTTACGGGTACGGCCCTCTACGATTTGAGTTTTAGTGATCAGCATACCGTCGGCTTCCAGTTTGTACAATGCGGGATAAAGGGCCCCTTCGGTAATCTTGAGCTGGCCGTCGGTGATTTGCTTGACTTTTTGGCAAATTTCATAGCCGTACATCCACTCGATGTCGGCCAGCAGTTTAAGGATGATGGCACTCAGACTGCCCTTAAGTAGCTGATGAGACGTAGTATTCATGCCCAAATATACTAGTATTTTTTATATACTACTGAATCTTGGGTATTATTTTTTCATAGCTTATAAATCGCTCCCATGTGAAACACGATAGTGTTCATGGAGTTGTGTTAAAATTGCTATTAGCTAAGTTCAACAAATTAAGTGCCATCAAATAGGGCATGATGAAGGGGAAAGCAGGGATCGACACTAAGTAGGTAGCAATCACTAACGGTTCCAGTGAAAACGTGGGCAGCACACTCAACAAAGCGCCCACTAGGCTCAAGAAAATATAGACCCGGCAAGCACCGATCTTGAACCAGCCCGCCGATTGTAAGGCTGCCCCAAAAGAAGCCGTAGCCGAATACAAAAGAGCTACCTCCACTGCGCTAATCCAGATAAAAAGGGCGCGCATGGACAAGTACCAATCGGGCCTTTTGGCCACCGAAGCAGCCGAAAAGTTGGTGAACGATTCGACTAAAAAGCTACCCCAATAGGCCATGTTAGCCATAAATAAAGGCAGGGCAATGCCCAACGCCAGTAAACCAAGTAACCAGTATTGCCTCTCCCCACTTTGGCGGAGTTTGTTAGCCAGCAAGGCGAGACCAGCCGTGATCAGTATTCCACCCACGATCAGCAGGGCATAGCGGATCTGTTGTTCGGTAGCCGTCTCGACCCATTCGAGTATGGACGTAGGCGGAGGGCCCATACCCGCAAAAACGGTAAACCCGATCCAAGGAATGATGACCAACAGGGCAATAGTGCCGAGTTGCCTTTGCTCAGGATCGGGATTGGTGAAGCAGTTCTTTCCCAAGCTCCAAACGGCGAATGCCATCAGGAGGGCATGGACCAGCCAGATGGGTAGATAGAGTTGAGGTTTGCTGTGTCCGATGCCCAACGCCACAGCAGCGGCTAAAAAGGGAACCAGGGTAAGGTAGAATCGACTGAGTGCTTGTGGGTTGGTCATCAGTAAGTGGCTTTTTAAATTGGGCTACTTGGGGTAGCCAATCTACGCATTACTCAGCAAACTACGGTAAACGACGATTTCTCACAAAAATGCTCCAATAGAGTTGCAAACGCCTGTAAGCCCATTTGTCTCAAGAAGGAACGTATTTTGAGTATAGGTATGATTAAAAAAGAGATTTAGCCGACACTACATAGAAATCCTACATAATCTCAAAAGGTAGATCATGTAGTTGGATATAGGAAAAGTGCGCTGCAATGATCAGTTGATAAGCTAACTGATTTGACCAATAATCCCACATCTATGCCAAATTGATGCTTTACGTGCCCAAGTAGTAATCTACTGCCTGAATCACCAACCAAATACTAACCCTACCGATTCAATGCGGCTAACTCAGCTGGCTTTGGCACACGCGTTAACGGCATCACCATGAATTTTTTTAGGGCCGAAAACCAATTGGAAAAATTACGCACCCGATACGGCGATTTATCAAAACACTGGTGGGTGATGGTCAAAAAATCTTCCGGTTCGCGGCCCGTCAGGCGTTTGACCACGTCAGTAGGTGATATGTCGAAACGATTTAGCGCCATTTGCCGGTTGTAGAACGTAGCCTGAACGATGCTGAAGGTATCAAATCCAAAATCCGCACCGAGCATCATCCCCGCCCTCAGAAAGAGCCATTCCGGGGACGGCACCACCCTGACGTTTCGTCCGCTTACCTCTGAGAAAATAATGGCCATTTCAGTTGGAGAAATCGATTGTGGCCCCGTTGGGAAAAGTCTTTGCCCAATGTAAGGTGCCGGGTTTTGCAGCAAGGCCGCCAAGCATCGGCCCATGTCGCCAGTGGAAATCCAAGGGTTTTTACCGTGGCCGAACGGATTGGGCATCAAGCCAAGTTGTAACACAAACTCCGTGACCACAAATGCATTGTCAGCAAAATAACCCGGTATAAAATAAATCACTGGCAGGTCCGATTGCTCCAATAAACGGTAAGTCGTCCGAATGTCGTTGGTTAGCAGGCTACCAGTGTCAGCAAATTCGGCGATGCGTTGCCCCATAAATACGACCGCTTCAAGGCCCGCTTCCTTGGCGGCTCGAATAAAAACGGTTACGTTTTCGGGCATTCCTTTCATCATTGGATAGCAGTAATAAACCCGATTAACGCCTACTAATGCACGTTGCCACTGCTGGAAATTATCCAATGAGCCGATTGCTAGTTCTGCACCCAGTTTTTCCAGCTCAGTCGCTTTCGCGTTTCGGGAACGGACGTAAATTTTTACTGCGTATCCTGCTCTTAACAACTCCGTAGTGGCCGCGTAACCCGTTTTTCCAGTAGCTGCGGTGATGAGGATCTTCTGGTTCATGGCTGTATAAGTTTAGTGTTAGTTGGCACCGTTTTTTGAGTGAGTAGCTGCCGAATAGTTGTCAGATGAGCCAATATGACTAACGGCACTAAGCAAGAAGGCAACAGATTAAAGGGGAAATAACCTATCGCGATATTAGGCTGGTCGAAAGCAAATTGCTGAAACGGAGTGGGTGCTGATAATAGCCCGTTAATCACGACATTAACTACTAAGCCAAGGCAGGCAAAATTCCAGACCAGAAGTAACGGTTTGTTAGGCCGATTGCCCTGAAAGCCGAAGTAGTAGATTAGCGGAGCTGACAACCCGGAGAAAATATCGAAGTTCCGGCCCTCGAACGTTATTAATTGAGGAATGGCTTCAAACGTAAATAGCCATACTAATACGATTTCAACGGGAATGCGGACAAGGTGAAAAAGTGTTAACATTCTGATGTTCAAACGATTGATAAAGGCTTTACCTCGCGCCATGCTCATCAAGGCAATGATCGAGAGAAGGGGGGGGAGTAGTAGCAGTGGAAACCGGGGCGGACCGGGGTCTATACTGGTATAAAAACCAGTAAGGCCCAAGACCGACTGGCAAATAATCCAGGCGGTCATGACTATCAGGAAAGATCGGCTGTACTGGGTCGCTTTGGCGAACAGCCAACTACCGACCAGCATGGTAAGTCCGAAGACGATGGGGATGAAAGGGGGGATTTGTTCCATGACATTGTTGTTCGATGACCATGCAAAGGAACGGAGTACCTCAATCAGGCCACTTGCCAAATGGCAGGAAATAAGCGCTGCCTATTTTTTGGTAAATTCGCGCCGGATTCGGCTAAGCGAAGTGTCGGTAATGCCCAAGTACGAGGCAATGTGTTTAATCTGGGCGTATTGAAAAATCTCCCGGTCGGTACTCATCAAATTCAGATAGCGTTCTTCTGCACTTTTGTTGATGAGATCTAGGGTCCGCTGTTTAAAGGCAGCAAAGGCTTTGACCAACATCATACGGCCAAACTCCCGGAATTCAGGCGAAGAGTGAAACAGTTTGTTTAGCGTCTCGAAGGTGATGGAGTACCCACTACAATCGGTTAGCGCCTGAATGGTTTCTGTCGAAACAGTTCGCATAAACAGGGATGATACCTCAAAAACGTATTTGTATTTGGTATAAAAATAAGTGGTTACCTGGTTGCCATGGAGATCGTGGGTATAGGCCCGCATACAGCCCGTTTCCAGAAAAAAATAGTCATTACTGACTTTCCCTTCTTGAAGGAAAAACTCATTCTTTTTGATAGTTCGCTCCTCAAAATGGTCGATAATAGTAGTCAGGGCATTCCCTGAAACGGGAATATTACTTTGGATAAACGCGATTAGTGCTTCTTTAGCCATAGTGTCTAGAAGTGGCTTTGGAGATCAAGTTAGGAATCACTCAGCTATGCTTATAGATACCATTATTCCGGCAATATCACTATTACATGATAACTATTAAGACAAACCAGACTGCACAGAGTTGGAATCGTAAGCTATTGATTAGATTGGATGGTTATTAAACATAAACCCTCCACTATGCTGCAATTCTTGTAGAGATTCTCGTCAATGGAGCGGTCAGGCAAGCGATTCTTCTTAGCGGGTATTTCAATTTATGCATCGGCTACTCAATTCAGTAACGAATTAGCGTCATAACTACGACCGGTAACTACCGCACTGACTGGGTAGTAGTAGACTGCGGCCGTTTAATTACAGGTGGCAGTACCCTTACCTTTGCCAACCTAAATATTCATTTAATCGAAAAACAATACGGCAAACGGGTCGCCAGTCAATGCGCCAACGTAGTTCTGGTAGACAAGGGCAAACTGTCGCAACAGCCCTACTATCGGTTTGCAGGGGTAAATACGCATCAGAACACAGAAATCCGCAAGGCCCAAACCTACATACAAACGCATGTGCAAGACAAACTCACCGTAAGACAAATGCTAACTGCCTGCGCCTTGAGCGAACGGAGCTTTATCCGGCGATTTAAAGCGGCCACGGGTCGAACTCCTTCCGAATACATTCAATTGGTGAAAGTTGAACAGGCTAAGCTGATGCTGGAAGAAAGTGGCCAGTCGATCAAGGAAGTGTCGTTCAGATTAGGATACGATGACCTGACGTACTTCCGGACGCTTTTCAAGCGGCACTCCGGCTTGACACCCGTTGAGTATCGGCGACGATTTGCGGGTTGACTGTAGGCTATCATTTCAGCACAACTTTCAACGATAGAGAAATGGAAAGATTAAAAGACTACATACAATCACAAATAGTTATTGACGAAACGGACTTAGACACAATTCTATGCCAATTCAAAGAACGCAAAATCGCTAAAGGCGGCTTTGTACTGAAAAAAGGTCAACTGGCAACAGATTATATTTTCGTAAGCTCTGGTTGTCTTCGTGTCTATTTTGACCAGGGTGACAAAGAAGTAACTACGTGGCTGGCATTGGAAAACAATTTTTTTACCGACTTGTCGAGCCTAAAATACAACCAGCCATCACGTTTTTATATACATGCCTTAGAAGAGACCATTTTGCTGACCATAAAGTCTGATAAGATGGAAAAACTCTACAAACTGTTTCCCTGTTGGCAACAATTCGGAAGGCAAATTTGGGAAACCGCCTTTTTTAAATTAGTCGAAGGTGTTATTAGTTTTCAGACCATGACGGCAGAAGAACGCTATCTGAAAGCTATGCAGGAGACTGAATTGCTGAAAAGGGTACCATTAAAGTATTTAGCTTCCTACTTAGGTGTAACCCAAACATCTTTAAGCCGATTACGCAAAACAATCAAGTAGGCTCATTTATTGCCATTTGACAATTCTTACAATGTGTTTGCTGCTGTCCTTTGCACTGTAAATGCTTACCAAGTAAACACTGAATCAAATGGCTTTTAAAATAGGTATTATCGGAGCTGGGCCTGCCGGACTAACCACGGCCCTTGCCTTAGAGGCATATTGCAAATCAACGGAAGCGGTAGAGATAACGCTGTTGGATAAGAATCGAAGTGCTGCTGACTACCCCGGTGTTGAATACGGCATTCAGGCCCGGGCGTGCCTCGCACTTCGGCGGATGGGCATTAAGGAGGAGGCCTTAGCCTGCGGCTTAGATTACTCTCGTATCAGCTTCTTTAATTCGAGAACAAATAAGAAACAAAATTTTAGTGTTTCGACAGATCCTGATTTGACAGTAACGGTAGTCAGACAAGAATTTCTCGCCGGCCTTACAAAGCTCGTGAAACGTACCCGAATTAAGCGGCAATGTAACGTGAAGTCGATTCAATCGTCGCCAGGGAAAGTCGATGTTCTATGCGAGGACGCACAAGGCAACGACGTATCTTATGAGTTCGACTTTTTAATTGCCGCCGATGGGATTAGTTCGCTGGTTCGGAGAGAGTACTTTAAGAATAAAAATTACATTCATAACCGGGGTTTTTCTTGTTTGTACATGTTAATTGAGGTTCCTAATGAAGGGCCACGTCATTTAAAAGATTTCGCCAATACTGGCGAATGTTGGATCGTTCTTGGCAAATCAACAACAGCGACTTTTTTCCCGCTGGGGAAAGACCGCTTCGCCGTCGGAATCGGCTTTGATGATCAAGTACAGGCCGAAATATGGCGTTCAGTAGGAGCTGATCTCAATCAAACCTGGGCTGATTTAGACGTTTCGTTAAAACAAACTATCGCCGAACTACTTGCCACCGACTGTTCATTCCAGGATAATATGCTAACTCAGGCCTTTCAGTGGATTCCTGATTGGAATTCATTGAAAATCTATCTTTGGAAGATGCGTGACAGTGATGTGGCGACCCGCCCCTATAACGAACATGGAAATATCATAATGATTGGCGATGCAGCCCATGCGATTATGCCAACCATTGGAATGGGAGCAAGCCTTGCCATTGAAGATGCTGAAATGCTGGCTCGTCATATCTCCGATCGATTACGTCAAGGTAAGCTGAACGGCAAAAGTGCCGTTGAGACCTATTCATCAGTTCGAGTTCCGGTATGGAAAGAACTTATGGATCGGGCCAGAGCGGGGGCCAGACTGAATTTTGTTGGTGTACGCCACAAAAGTCGCTTCGCACTCGGTCCACAGATACCTGGTCGAGTAGTTTGGAGAGCTGTAACGGCAATCGAAGAACTCATTGGATAAACCTGCAGAGGGGTCTCTACGAATGGTTTTTGTTTCACGGCTCCTCAGCCAGACTTTGGCGATTCACTGATCAAGCGCTGATTTTCCCGATTAAATGGTTAATGTGAGCAGTCTTGTCAGTTCATCCGGCAAGACTGCTTTTCGATAATACTACCCGCAGATCGTGCCCGTCTGGTCAGCCAAGCGGCATACGCTGGCTGGCAGTCGGCTATTCATATGGCTAACCGTGAGGTTTTTGCCTTTGGGTTGCTGTTAGAAGGTGCACACCATATTCTTTTTACAACATTGTTGCAAAATATATTATTATGCGGGACGAACATTCCAATCAAACATGGAGCTTGTTTTAAACAAGCGAAACTTATCGGCTTTAAACTATAGTAATAGTTAAGAGCTTGCACTTAGCTGGTTTCATCCGGGTTGGGGAGTGGTAATTTCAGTCATCGAGAGCGCTGTATTTCGCAAATAACTAATCAAGGAGCAGAAAAGAATCATTGGCAACAACGGGCTGATATACAGCCGTATACCTTGGCCATTTTGCCGTGGAACGCCTGTTTAGTTTACAGCGAAACCAGGGGGGTCAATGTCCCCGAAACTCCCAATCGGTTAAGCCGACCAAAGCGGCCACGCGGTCGCCCCCGGCGCGCAGCACGCCTTGTCGACTGCGGGTGATGATTTCCTGCTCGGTCAAGAGCCACGGCTGCAAGGATGGGTTGGGGCAATAAGGGGCAATGCTAGGGCCATGGCAATGAAGTTTTAGACTAAGGTAACTACATAGTTCACTTCATCAGGTTCCGCGTTCTGGATTAAGTGGTTTCTGCGTTCAGCCTACTACGGATGCCGATTGAGTACAGTGTAAATGGTCTTTGTCGGAAAGTTCCAAGTGCATGAACCTGTACTATAAATTAGAAAACCTGTTTTAGTAACTGGCAACGGCAATTCGTAACATACGTTTCGCCTTCCCCTAAAAATTCCAGCATATAGCTACGTTTGCCGTACGTTGCCGGTAGAGTTTAGTGTGTATTTTCGAACTACCCATATGTAAGTAAAGCCCTTCTGCTATGCCTACCTCTTTACAGTCCGATGCGGTTACGATCCTGTTGCAGCTTAGCAAGACCATTGTCAGCGTGCGCGAACGGAAAGAGCTGTTGGCCACAATTTTCAGAGAGCTGAAAGCCCACCTGCCCATCGATGACACGGCGATTTTGATATTGGACAAAACCGGCCAGTATTGGCAAGACTGGACCATTAGGGACAATGACCAGGAAACGGAAGGCAACATTTTGTTGCAGCAACTAGGGTACGGCCGGTGGATACCGCTGGATCGATGGATGGCTTATAGCCTGCAGCAGGCAGGTATTATTTCTGTAAAGCAGTTTCAGGAGCAGTATCCGGAACATCCCTTTAGAGTTATTCTGTGGGAGTTTGGTGTTCGGGACATGCTGCATGTGCCCCTGGTGTATAAAGGCAAGCCGCTCGGGGTGTTGATGTTGGATGCCAAAAGCGAAGGGGCCTACCAGCCCGCGCACCTGTCGCTGGTGCAACTGGTGGCCGACTTAATCGCCGTAGCGGTGGCCAACATCCTGGCCAACGAAGAGATTCTGGCGCGGGAGCGGGAGAAATCGGCTCTGCTGGCCATCACCGAGGCCATCTCCCGGACGCAAAACCGAAAACAGCTCCTGCGGGTCGTTTACGAACACATTAAAAACGTGTTTCCCTTCGACAATGCCGGCCTTTTCGTCATCGATGAGCCAAAAGACTTGTTCTATGAACTCCTGGATACAGAGTCCATTGATGATGAATTGCAGTATAAACTAACCGCCGGGGGCTTGCTTGGTCCCTGGCCTTTGAGTGCCTCTCTCTCTGATAGTTGGTGGATGCAGCCCCAACCCCTCATCCGCTCGCTGGCAGAGGAAGCCGACCGGCACCGCCACCATCCCGGAGCAACCCAATTTGAAGCCGGCTTAGCGTATGGGTTGAAGCAGTTCATAGGTGGCCCGCTGTTTGCCAATGGTCGGAAAATTGGGGCTATCTGTTTTAACTCCCGGCAGGAACAGGCCTATTCGTCGGCGCACATTCCCGTCTTTACCCAGATCAGCAATCAGGTCGCCGTAGCGGTGGCCAGCATCCTGGCCAATGAGGAGATTCGGGAGCGGGAACGCGAGAAAACCTTGCTGCTGGAGATCAATGCCACCATCTCCGCCAGCACAACCCTCACGGAACTGCTGCATCGGTTTGATCATCTGTTGAAGCCCGTTTTTCAGCATACCGATGCGGGCGTCACCGTTGTTAGCAAAGACCGACTAACCTTTACAGACTATTACGCCCTCTACGCCGATGAGATTCCGTCCACCACCAGAAGTAAAGAACTCAATCAGCAAAATAGCCGGCTTGGCCTGGTCACCTTTCCTTTTCCCGGTTCATTAGTTGAATACGCCATGAGCCAGCCTCCTATGCTGGGACAGCTAACGGATGTATTGCCGTTAGGCTATGACGCTCCCTATATTGAGGCCGAGTTGCAGGCGGGGCTTCGCTATTTTCTGACGGCTCCCATGACGGTTTCGGGCCAGACGTATGGCTTACTGATTTTGCTTTTTACCGAAGCGCACAAACCTACTGCCCGGCATCTGTCCCTTTTTTCCCAGCTAACAGACACCATTGCCGTAGCGTTAGCCAACATCCTGGCCAACGAAGAGATTCGGGAGCGGGAACGCGAGATGGCCTTACAACTGGCCGTCCGCAATGGTCTGGCCGAAGGAACTGACTGGGAGCAAAAGTTCCTGGCTATGGTGAAGGCATTGCAACCGCACATCCCCTTCGACTACTGTATCGTGGGGGTACAAACCGACGGCCAGACCCGTTACGGGTACAGTTTCTACCGAACAGGAGCCGATGAGTACCAGACCCTGCTTCCCCCGGACTTCTTTCGCCTGAGCGGTCTGAGCCCGGAGCGGTTTGCTCAACTGCGCCAGCAGGCCGACTATACCCGTCCGTTGCTGCTCAATGGCGAAGCCCTAAGCCTGTATGTGAAGAAGGATGAGTTGAAGCGGCTGATCTGCCAGACATTCCGCCTGCAAAGCCATCTGCTGTTGCCCATACCCCTCACGCAGGATGGTCAGTTGATTCTCGCCTTCTACGCCCGTCATGACGACACCTACCGATCGGCTCAACTCAATCTGGGCCTGAAACTGGGGGCATCTATTGCCCTGACCATGGACCGGCTGCTGGCTTACGAGCAGGTTGCGGCCCTTTCGGAGCAGTTGAAACAGGAAAATACCTATCTGCAGGAAGAAGTCAATACCAACTACCGCTTTGAGGAGATTGTGGGCACCAGTCAGGCCATGCGGGATATCTTCCATAAAGTAAGCCTGGTGGGGCCTCTAAACTCAACGGTGATTATCCTGGGAGAGTCGGGTACGGGAAAAGAGTTAATTGCCCGGGCTATCCACCAGGCATCCCCCCGTCATGTGAAGCCCCTGATCAAGATCAACTGCGCAGCCCTGCCCACTCAACTGATCGAGAGTGAGTTGTTCGGTCACGAGAAGGGAGCCTTTACCGGGGCCGTCGAACGGCGGATCGGCAAGTTTGAGCTGTCCCACGAAAGCACGATCTTCCTGGACGAAATCGGCGAGCTGCCCCTGGAGCTACAGGCCAAGCTGCTGCGGGTGTTGCAGGAGAAGGAGTTTGAGCGACTGGGCTCCAACAAGGTCATCAAAGCCGACGTGCGGGTGCTGGCGGCTACTAACCGCAACCTGGAGAAAGAAGTGGCCGAAGGGCGTTTTCGGGCCGATCTCTATTTCCGGTTAAATGTCTATCCCATCAAGTTGCCCCCCCTGCGTGAGCGCAGGGAAGACATTTCGCTCCTGGCCCTTCACTTCTGCCAGAAGCTATCCAAGAAACTGGGCAAACCCATCAGCGGGCTCTCGAATGGCGCCATTCGGGAGCTGCAGGCCTACCACTGGCCGGGTAACATTCGTGAGCTGGAGCACGTCATGGAACGGGCCGCCATTGAATCGGTGGGCGATACCATCAAAAACCTGGCCTTGATCAAACGCCCGGACGATACACCCACCGTTGTCATTCACCCTGCCTTCCAGCTCAAGAGCTACGACGACCACGAGCGGGAGTTGATTCTGAACACGCTCCGCCACTGCAACGGCCGCATTAGGGGTGCCGGTGGAGCCGCCCAGATCCTGAAGGTAAAAGCCACCACCCTGGAAGCCCGCATGAAGAAGCTCGGTATCAGGCGGGAGTTCGCCGTTGGCGAAGGGACCGATGCCGCCCAGGCCCCCAAATCATGACAGCTGCCCAGACCAGCCGCGCTCGCCGGAAAACTTATTCGGACAGCGTCCTGAACTGACGAATCAAGGGATTACTGGTCAGGAATTTGCCCGCTTCCCGAGCAAACGTTTTGAAATGCGGCTGCTGAAAATGGTTCTCCAGCGAGTTCAAATCCTGCCATTCTTCCAGCAGCAGAAACACGTTCGGCTGGTCCACTTGTGTGTAGAGGTCATAACCGAAACAGCCCGGATCGAGCCGAGAGTGGGCAATGAGGGCTATGGTCAGTTCACGCAGGGCCATCTGGCTGCCTGGCTTCAGGTTGAGGGTGGCGGTTACTAAAATCATACGTCAAGGGTTTACGAGTTTGTCTTGGTCGGCATACGAAAAGCCAGAGACGGTACCCCCGTATGTCGGCGAGTACCGTCTAGGACCGTTAAAAAGCAGTGACCCATCAGGCAGGTTGTGCCTGAGCCTGCCTAACCTGATCCATCAGGCCCAGTCCGATCAGCGTGTAGCCATAGCCACCTTCTTCCAGGAACCGCTGACGGAAGCGCTGGTTCAGGGCAATGCGCGTGTGACGGAGCGTCAGCGGGGGCTGCTTGACCATGGCCCGCGCTAATTCCCAGGCGCGGGGTAGTAGTTGTTCTTTGGGTAAAACTTCGTTCACTACGCCGTAGTCCAGCGCCTGTTGGGCCGTCAGCACCTGCCCCGTCAGCAGAAAGTACTTCCCGCGTACGATACCCAGCACTTCCTGCCAGATAACCTGCGCAATACCACCGATCACCATATGGGCCGCCATGTGAAAATCCTGAAACGTGGTGTGTTCAGCGGCCAGGACGATATCGTTGGCCACCATCAGGTCAGCATGGACGTGGGCTGGACCGTTCACGGCGGCAATCACCGGCGCTTCGATGTCGAAGAGGTTGGCGAACATATTCCGCCCGTCTCGTGAGCCTCGACTCAGGCCATCGGGGGTAGTAAAGGCGGTGGGGTCAGAGCCGCGGGTGCCCGTGCAGAACACATCGCCCGTACCGGTCAAAATAATTACTTTATTCTCGCGGTCGGAGCCGATGTCGTTCCAGGCGTAGCCCAGGGTCGCGTGTAGCGCATCGGTGATCACCAGCGGGCCTCCGTTGTCGTGAAAGGTTACCTGTAGAATGCCCTCCTCCCGTTCCATCTTCAGGAACGGGTATTTATTGGCGTACTCACTCAAAGTTGCCATATGAATGTTGGTTAAACGTTGGAAGTTGTTAAGAAAAATGAACACGTCGGCAAGGCCCGATCAGGCTACCGGCTCTTTGAACTGGCCGTAGTTTTCCAGCAATGAAACGCCCAGATACGCCATCCCGGCACCAGCCTCATTGAGCACCAGTTTACGTAACCGCTGGTTCATGGCGATGCGCGAGTAGCGGAGGGTCAGGGCGGGTAGCTCGATTAACTTCCGGGCATGCTCCCAGGCGCGGGGCAGCAGCTTCTCTAGGGGTAATACCTCATTGACGGCCCCAAATGCGAGGGCTTCCTGCGCGTTGAGGGTCTGACCGGCAAACTGGAAGTAGCGGTGGCGAACCGGACCCAAGATTTCTTCCCAGATGACCTGCGTATCGCCCCCCGGAACATTGCCGGTCGGGATGTGGGTGGCATCCTGAAAGGTGGCGTTTTCGGAGGCCAGGATAATATCACCGCCCATAAAAATCTCGCCGTGGATAGTGGCTGGACCATTAATCGCCGTAATGACAGGTACTTCGATTTTGAGCAGACCAGCCAAAAAGCGCTTGCCGTCCCAGTACCACTCATCGACCTGTTGAGGTGTCATGTGGGAGAAGATGTAACCCACCTCACTGTTTACGGCGCTGTTGCAGAACACATCGCCCGTACCGGTAATAATGACGACCTTGTTGTCGCGGTCTGCGGCAATATCGGCGAAAGCATACCCCAATCCGCTATGGGCTGCATTGGTAAACACCCAGGGCCCGCCATTAGTGGTCAGTCGTACCTGTAGGATACCGTCCCGGCGTTCCATAGCCAGAAACTCATACTTGTCTCTATATTCCTCGAATGTGCGTCTCATGACTTTTGTCTGTTAATTCGTTTCTACAGCTTGATGGACAAAGAAAAGAGGGGTTTACTGACCATTCAGGGCGACCATGGCCAGCCCTTCCAGTGCCAGCCCATAGCCCATACCACTGAGCATTTCGCTTTTCAGCCGCTGAGTGACTACGACACGGGTGTAACGACGGGTGAGGTTGGGCAAAGCGGCCAAGCGCTCGGCATGCTCCCAGGCACGGGCCAGCAGTTTATCGGCGGGCAGTACTTCATTGACAGCCCCGTATTGTTTAGCCTGTTGGGCTGTGAGCGTCTGCCCCGTCAGCAAAAAATACTTGGCCCGGGTTAATCCGATGGCTAATGGCCAGATTACCTGTAATCCGTCGGCCGGAACTAACCCGGCCGTAAAATGAGCGCTGTCGTGGAAGGTCGCCGTTTCGGAGGTCAGGACGATATCGCACAGCAACGGCACGTCGGAGTGGATATTCACCGGGCCGTTGACAGCAGCAATCACCGGCACTTCGATGTCGAGCAGGTTGAGCAGTAACTGACGCCCTTCCCAATAGAGCGTATCGACACCCATAGAGGTGGTTAGCGACGATGGATCGCTGAAGCGGGCTCCGGCCATGAAGCTGTCCCCGGCTCCGGTGAGAATAACGACCTTATTCTCGCGGTCGGCCCCGATGTCGGCGAAAGCATAGCCCAGGTCGCGGTGCGATTGATCGGTAATCAGAAAGGAATTGCCTTTCTCGTGCAGGGTCACCTGCAGGATGCCGTCCCGACGCTCCATTTTCAGGTTAGGGTAGCGGTCGGCATACTCACTAAATTGAACAACCATGATGATTGAAAATTTGGGTGAAACAAAAGGAAACGGATAATGATGATGGCCCGTAGGCGCGAAAAGCCTAATGATTCTACTCAGTTGATGAAGGCATCGGGGCCGGAATGAGTAATTGAGCGGTAGCGGCCGTGTCCCAGTAAAAGGGAATAATCTCGACCACTTTGCTGTCGTTCAATCGCCACATTTCGGTTAAGCGCATATCAAGTGGCTTACCGGTTTGATGAGCTTTGCCCCGCATGACGGCCCGGACAATCACCCACTCACCGGCATCGAGAAATTCATCGGGCTGTGTTTGAAAGTCATCCCAGGTGTTGAAAATGGCGGTACCCATTTTCAGAAATCCTTCGTGTCCGTGGTAGGTACCCCCGTAGGGCAGTGAGGCCGCCTGGTGAACCACTACATGTTCGGCAAGTGATTCGAGGACGGCAGGCAGGTCGTTGCGAGCCACGGCCTGGTAGATGCCCTGAACGATGGCTAAATTAGAAGTAGGCATAAGCATTGGGATTAAACAGGTTTATGCTTTCCCGTTGCCGCAGCTGGCTTCCTGGTAAGAAGCGTACTTCACGACAACGAGTAACGCCAATGGCAAGCCAAAGGCTGTGCCAGTACCAGAAAGAAATTGTTAAGTCAGTAAAAAATGGCTTTTAGAGCCTACTGGGGCACATTTGCGGAGGTATGTCTCGAACTAAAAAAGGGGATCAGAGGCATTCCCTATTATTATGGAGCGCCTGTTTTGTCTTTCTCCAATATATTGGGGGCAGACAAAAATCAATGTTCCTTGTACGTATCTTTAACGTGCCGCTACTTGTTTTTCTGTTTCAGAACAAAACTTCAATTTGGATGGGCCGGCACAGCTCTTTAAAGCATAAAAGACATTGAAAAATTGGGCTGCTTCGGCGGTCCGGCTGGCTACTGCGCTGAGTAAAATCTTGGATTGTATGCGACTGATGGCGTTGAACAGAAATTAAAAATTGAGTGTCTCATTAATCCCTCCCAACTGAGACTAGGGCGTATTTATAATTGGGGCGTAAGGCAACTTTTACTCCCTTCTCGCGTAACCTGGCGTTGGCGGCTAAAATAGAACCATACACCGATTTGCTGACTTTTGCCTCCGGTCATTAAAGTAGTTTTGCTTCAGTACTTAATCCGGCTACTTTATGCGCTACCGACTCATCTGGCTCTGGCTCACCAGTACATGGCTAATCGACGCGCCCCTCTGGGCTCAATCCAGTCAGCCCCTGGCTTATTCGGCGACGACCGCCCTGATTCCCATGCGCGATGGGGTGAAGCTCTACACGGTCATTTATACGCCCACTCAGCCCGCCCAACAGCTGCCCTTTCTCTTTACCCGCACCCCCTACGGAGCCGATCAAGGCTTTTCGCCCACTCAGAATGACTATATCAAGGACCTGGCACAGGACGGTTACATTTTCGTCTTCCAGGACATCCGGGGTCGCAATAAATCCGAAGGTACCTATCAACTCTTGCGGCCTAGTTTAGCCCTGGGGCAGGCGGGCATTGATGAAAGTAGCGATACCTACGACACAATCGAGTGGCTTTTGCATCACGTGCCCCATCACAATGGGAAGGTGGGCATGTATGGTATCTCCTACGATGGCTGGACGACCCTAATGGGTACTATCCGGCCCCACCCGGCCCTCAAAGCGGTGTCCCCTCAGGCCTCCCCGGCGGACATGTTTTTGGGGGACGATTTTCACCACAACGGGGCCTTCCGCCTGAGCTACAGCTTCGAGTATGCCTTCAGCCAGGAAGCGGCCAAAACTGATACGCTTTTTCCCTTTCCCCAGTACGACACCTACGATTGGTACCTGGCCCTGGGCCCGCTGGCCAACGTCAATAAAACCTATTTTAAAAACCGGCTGCCCACCTGGAACAACCTAATGGCCCACCCCAATTATGACTCATTCTGGCAACAGCAGGCCGCAACCGCTCGGCTGAAAACTGCTACCGTGCCCACCCTGACGGTGGCGGGCTGGTGGGACCAGGAAGATTTTTACGGGCCACTCACCCTCTACCAAACCTTGGAGAAAAACGATACCACCCATACCAATTATCTGGTGATTGGCCCCTGGCATCATGGCCAGTGGGCGTATTGGGCGGGGGATCAATTGGGAACTATACCGTTTGGCTCCCCAACTGCCCAGACCTTCCGCCAGCAGATCCAGGCCCCCTGGTTTGCCTACTACCTGAAGGGAAAAGGCGACGGCCGCTTTGCCGAGGCCGTTATCTTCCAAACCGGCTCTAACCGCTGGCAGCGCTACGAGCAGTGGCCTCCCGCCGGTACAACTCCAACGAATCTGTACCTGGGCGCGGGGGGCAAGCTTTCGTTTAGCCGCCCCCTGACTAAAACGCCCGTCTTTGATGCGTATATCTCCGACCCCGCCCACCCGGTCCCCTACCGCCACCGGCCCATCGAGCCGACCAACGCCCACGGCTCGCGGTGGCGTACCTGGTTGACCGAGGACCAGCGGTTTGTTAAGGACCGGCCTGATGTGCTGAGCTGGCAGACGGATACGCTCCCGCAGGACCTGACCGTCTCGGGCAAGCTGATGGCCAACCTCTACGCGGCCACCTCGGGCAGCGATGCGGATTGGATCGTCAAGCTAATCGATGTCTACCCCGAAAACTACCCGGCCCAGCCCACGATGGCAGGTTACGAACTGATGGTGGCCAGTGAGGTCTTTCGGGGCCGCTACCGGACGGGCTTCCAGACGCCCCGACCACTCACGCCTAACCAGGCCACGCACTTTCCCATCGATCTGCACCAGGTGGATCACGTTTTTAAGAAAGGCCACAAGATTATGATCCAGGTGCAGAGTAGTTGGTTCCCCCTCATCGACCGCAATCCGCAACGCTACGTACCGTCCATCTATACCGCCCGCCCGATTGATTACCAGGCGGCCGTTCATCGCATCTACCGTTCTGATCGGTTGCCCTCGCATATTCAGCTGCCCATTGCTCGGTAGGCTTACCTGAATGGACAGGCTCCTACTGGACAAACGCGTATTCAGGAGCCGATGGCGCGCATCACCGCATCTTTGTAAGCATCCCCGATGGGAATCACCGCTCTGCCTAAGTAGATCCGCTGGCGCTCAATCGATTCGATCTTATGCATGGCGACCAAATACGACTTATGGACCCGGATAAAGTGGGAGATGGGCAGGCTCTGTTCAAACTGAGCCAGCGAGGTTAAGCTCAGTAGAGGCTCGGCTTGGGTAACGATGGTGGTGTAGTCTTTACCGCCTTGAAAATACAGCAAGGCATCGTGATCTACTTTCACCAGCTTGTAGTCGGTCTTGATGAACAGGACCCCGGTGAGCCGTCCCACCGGGGATAGTAGCGTCGGAGCCGCTGACGAGTCGAGTTGGGCTCGCTGGCGCTGAAGCTTCTGGATGGCCCTCAGGAAGCGCTCAAAGGAGATCGGCTTCAGCAGATAATCGAGCACCTCGTACTCAAAGCCCTGCACGGCATACTGGGCGTACGCTGTCGTCAGGATGACGCTGGCTTTCCCCCCTAGTAAGGGAATGAACTGCATACCGGTCAGCTCCGGCATTTGCACATCTAAAAAGACCCCATCGACCGGGTGCTGTTGGGCATACAAGAGGCCTTCCAGGGCGCTGGTCGTACTGAACACCACCTTGATGAACCCGAGTTTCTGGGCGTGGGCCTCCAACACGCGTAGGGCCATTGGCTCGTCATCGACCAGCATAATTTTTAGCGGGGGCATCGTCGGACTAAGCATACTTGTCAGGGGTAGATAAACTAGTCAGTTGGATTTCCAGCCGCGTATAATAGCTGGCTCCTTCCTGCCAGGTTTTAAGCTGGTGCTGCCGGGGATAAAGCAGCGCCAACCGACGTTTGATGTTCGGTAGGCCGATGCCCCCGGTCGGGTCTCGCCGGTGAGTAGTCAGCCCGTTCGAGGTCTCGAACTGCAACACCGGCCCCACCACGGCCAACCGAATCCGGACGGGCTGATCGGGGTCCTGGAGCTGGCCGTGCTTAAAGCAGTTCTCCACCAGCGCCATCAACAGTAGGGGGGGCAGCCGCTGGCCATTAACATTACCTTCCACACTGAAATCCACGTAGATCGGGCGCGCATAGCGTAAGCTTTCCAGCTCCACAAAGCCGTTTAGGTAGTCGATCTCCTGGCTGAGGGGCACGAGCGGCTCATTGGACTCGTAGAGCATGTAACGCATCATCTCGCCCAGTCGCAGAATCGCTTCGGGCGCGCGCTGGGGCTCACTTAGCGATAAACCGTACAGGTTATTCATCGTATTAAACAGAAAGTGCGGGTTGAGCTGCGCTTTCAGGTAGGCTAGCTCCAGCTGCACTTTTTGGTGCCGAATGGCTTGGTGGGCAAAATAGTCATTGACACTTTTGAGCAAAAAGCACAGAAAGATGCCTAAGGCGCTGAAAAAGACGGTTTCCCCTACGTAGTGGGTTAGGGTGATCGTTGCCGGGTATTGCCAGATACCCAGGTAGGGGCCCAATAGCCGCTGCTCGATCCCGTAGCGCAGCAGCACATCGCCACCGATCAGACCCATCAAGGCTACCACCGCTAGGCCATAATAGCGATAACGAAACAAGCGGTCAAACACCCACAGGCTCACGTAGCTCATCCCAATCGTTCGGCCGTAGCCGATGGCGGTGAGGGGGTCCTTCAAATCCGACCAGAACAGGGTCCAGCTCAGGTGCATCTGGTGGTGCTGGGCCACGTTCAACATCACCCCCAGTACGACGAACAGCGTCCAGAAGAGGGCATGAATGCGTAGGAGCTGGGGGGTAATGGAGGAAAGCGGCATGAGGCAAATTACGCCTAATTTTTCACCCATACCAGGGGCTAATCCGCCAACGCGCCCAAACGAGCGGTCAAGCCGGACAACGCCCCGGTAAACCCGTTTTTACAGGCGTATTTAGGTTTGGTCCGCGGAGCGGTTGGCGGGGGTGTTTGCCGGGTTGGCAGATTTGAGCCCGTTGATTGCTCAACGCCTGCCTAATTTTGGCCTATACAAACCGCCATGCATATGATTCGTCTATTTAGTAGCCTCCTGCTGGCGCTGTGGCTCGGCGCTTATTCCAACTTACGGGCCTGTACCATCTTTACGGCCGCCAACGGCCAGACCGTTTTGGTAGGTAATAATGAGGACTCTTCACCTACGCTTAAGACCTACTTGTGGTACCACCCCGCCCGGGGGCAGCGGCACGGGTTTGTCAGTTGGGGCAGTGAGCAAAAATTGCCCGAGGGGGGGATGAACGAGAAAGGGCTGTTCTGGGATGCAGCCGCCCTGATGCAGGCCATCCCCACGGTGCGTGATGCGACCAAGCCCGATTTTAAGGGCTATTTCGTAGACAAAGCACTAGCCGAATGTGCGAGCGTAGAGCAGGTGATTCAGTTAGTGCAGCGCTACAATTTAGTCTGGCAGGACCGGGCCCAGGTGCTGGTAGCCGACGCTTCGGGGGACTACGCGCTCATTCACGCGAACTATATCATCCGCAAGTCGGATCGTCAACTGCCCTACGTAGCCGTGACGAACTTCTGCTTACAGCACTACCAGCCGGGCCAAAGCGCGTGTTACCGCTACAATGCGGCGGATAGCCTGCTCAAACAGCACCCGGTGTCCGTATCGTTGTTTCGGAGCATCCTGGCCAAAGCCGCTCAACAAGCGCCCGATAACGCGACCATCTATTCACAAATAGCCGATTTGAAGGCAGGCACGTTTGTCCTCTACCAGCAGCATCAGTTCGACCAGGGCGTCACCATCAACCTGGCCACTGAACTAAAAAAGGGAAGACACCAGGTCGAGATCAAGCGCCTATTCCCTACCTCGGTCAGCGAAGCTCTGGAATCGGTGATCGCGCACGAGGGTATTGGGCGGGCTTTGGCGCAGTACGCGCAGTGGCGTAAAGAAGCACCCAGTCGGTACAATTTTAGGGAAGTGGAGCTGGAGGGGTTAGGCTATCGCTTACTGAATACGGGTCGCCTGACCGAGGCCATACAAATTTTCGCCCTCAATAAGCGGATGTACCCAACCTCGGATCGCGCCGTAAGTAGTTTGGCCAGTGCTTACCTAGTGAGCGGAAACAAGCCCAAGGCGGATAGCTTATACCAACAAGCCTTGCGCCAAAACCCGGCTAACTACGTCGGAAACCTGTTTACGAGTCATCCCCAGGGCCTGGTGAGCTTCCGGCTCAATACGTTGGAATACGCCGGGAAGATCAGCCTCGTCGGTTCCTTCAACAACTGGAGCACCACGGCCAACCCCTTTGTGCGAACACCAACCGGAGAATGGCTATGCCAGCTTAGGCTACCACCGGGTGAGTACCGCTATACGTTTCTGGTTGGCGATGACAATTGGATGACCGATCCGGCTAACCAACTCGCCCGCCAATCGGGTAAATACTGGCAATCCCTACTCATTATTCCGTAAACACGTTCTATCTCATTCGCCAATTCAGCCGCTGAAAAATCGATGTTGGAAGCAGAGTTGTGCAACAGCCACGCTCCCCTGTGAGACAAAGGAGCTTGCATATATCTACTCCTTAAATAGGCTGTTTAATTGAACGGCTTATTTTAATAACTCCCAAGTGGTACCGCACCGGCGGACCGGCCACCGCGGTACTATACGTAGCATACGCCCGCTTATCTACGAAAAATTTCTACTTAAAGCGCTGGCCCAGGGGCGCTATCGGGCGGTTCTGGAGCCATACGTGATCGGTAAAGGCCTGGCGTATGTGCAGGCCGGGCTGGAGCAGCAACGGAAGGGCGTGTTGGCTCAGAAAGTAGTCATTTCCATATAGTATTTCCTGAAGGAGAAAGCAGCCAGGGGGCAAATCCCGTTACCTTGAAAAACCTGAGGGCATTGTTGTTTTCGCCGGATAGACAAGTTGCTTTTGGTTACAACATGGCCGGATTTGGTTAGTAGGTGTAAAGGGGTTACCGCGACCTTTGTGAAGTGTTAAGAAGCTGCTTTCCGCTCTTGCTTACGACAGCAATTGATTGACACGCTTTCCCGGATGAGCAGCTCAGCTTATCCGGGCGCAACAGGAACATTAAAAAACCCGTGAAATGACTAATTCAACATACACGTATCTCGTTTTTGGCGGTACAGGCAGAACCGGAAGGCATTTTATTTCGGTCGTACTTAATGATGGCCATAAAGTAAAGGCATTAGTTCGTCATCCAGAGAAGATTGACATTCACCATTCAAATCTGGAAGTAGTGAAAGGGTCTATTACTGATTACGAACCCATTGATGAACTGTTGAATGGTGTAGATTTTGTGATAAGCATGTTGGGTGATGCGCAAATGCAGAAGCACCAGACTGTGAATACCTTGTTTATCAAAAAACTAATTCCTGCCATGCGTCGCCAATTGGTAAAACGGTTCCTGTATCAGGCGGGCGGATTTACCCGACCCTATAAAAAAGAGCTTCCCTTTACGAACTGGCTATTAAAACAGACCCTGGTGCGTTTTTCCGGGTTACTGGGGCAGCACCGAGATAATGAAGCAGTGCTAAACTATTTGGTTGAGCAAGCACCCGATATTGAGTGGATGGTGCATCGGGCAGGTCTCTATGGTGACGGCCCTTCCAAGGGGATTTTAAAGCGGTCTAAAACGAAATTCAGTATCGCTCCTTTTATCGACTGTGCCACCTATAATTATCATCTTTTAAGCAATAATTCGGCTATTCACACCTACGACTTAAGCTATTATCAGCAGTAGAAGATAAAAGCAGGTTGACAAAAGGGTGATGGCTGACTAACGTTGACATGCCTATCTTCGATCATGGTCGATGCCTGTCCGAACAACCGGGTACATCGGTTACTTTAGGACTGCTCCTAATGCTGCCAGTGTTTGGGGACGCGGATGGTGGAACGTGTTGGTATCCCAATATGCTCGCTGCCCTGACGGGTTGGGCAATTAATAATCAAGCCGTGTTATGGAAAAAGCCCCCCCACAACGAATCCGAACCATTAGTGAACTGCATCGACTGTACGGCTTGCCTAACCCGGAGCATCCTTTACTGAGCGTGGTCTTCATTACCCCCTTTGCCGAACCGCCTGTTGCACCGGCTAAGCTGGTCGTCACCGATGTGTATATCATTTCGCTCAAAAAGGGGTTTCGGGGACCCATCAAAATTAAATACGGTCAGCAGGTCTACGACTTTGATGAGGGAGTACTTTCCTTTATGGCCCCCGGTCAGGTGTTCGGACTGGATGTCGAGAAATTTAGCAGCCCTACCCAATCGGGCTGGATGCTGTTTGTACACCCTGATTTTTTTTGGAATACTAGCCTGGCCCGGCAAATTCGGCAGTACGAATTTTTTGGGTACGGGGTAAACGAAGCCTTATTTCTGTCGGCTAAAGAGGAAGCGATCCTCCATCAGCTCATCGACCATATCAACCAGGAATACCAGGCCAACCTGGATAAGTTTAGTCAGCAAATTATTCTAACGCAACTGGAAGCGCTGCTGAGCTATTCGGAACGGTTTTACGAACGCCAATTTATTACCCGTCGCATTAGTGGTCATCAGCTTTTAGAGCAGGTAGATCAGTTATTGACGGCTTGGTTAGCGGATGAAGAGCGCTTATCCAACGGCCTGCCGACCGTGCAGGCGATTGCCGAGCAGTTACACACGTCGTCTGATTATTTAAGCGGCTTACTCCGTCAGTTAACGGGCCTTAATACACAGCAACACATTCACCAGCGATTACTGGAGAAAGCCAAAGAGAAGCTATCGACCACCCGTTTGTCGGTCAGTGAGATTGCTTATCAGTTAGGGTTTGAGCACCCCCAATCGTTCAGCCGGTTGTTTAAAGAAAAGACGCATCAGACCCCTTTGGCATTCCGGCAATCATTCCAGTGACGGACAAACTTAAGGTAGTAGCTTCGTTTAATCGTTTGTTCTTCTCCTGATGAACGTTCCGAAAAGGCACTCATTTGTTACTGCTAATGGATGTCTAATAAAAAAAACGTTCGTGAAGATAAACCGATAAAAATGGGGAATGATAAAGCCTTCAAAACCAATACCCGTTCTGCGCCTGTATACTAAATCGTATGCGACTGATAGCGTTGGACAGATATTAAAACCAGCGTCTCACATTTCGCTCCAGGCTGAAACTCCTATACGTCTTAATTTGAAGCACTAATGTAGAACAATCGTATAGGCCCCAGTGATTATGGAAAACAGTACTTAGCAGTCAGTAAAATCTGCTAGCAATAGGTTAACCCCTTGATTTGACTATCCTAATGATCCAGCGCAATCCGAGATAAAAAGTTAAGAAGCCCGAGTAAGTGGCAATTATATTCGCCAGGCGGCTACCTGACGAGGTGCCATAACCTAATCCAATCATCACCAGCCCGATGAATACAGTTATCGAGGCTAATAGAAGGCGGATATTAGTCGTAAGCTTCATGTGGAGGAAGGACTCAACAAATCGGTTGTATAATCTTTTGTACGTAAGCCAACGTACGAAACTTGAGGTTAATTACATATGGATTAGCCTTCTCTTCAAAGGCGCCAATCTGTGACGCAGAAGTGGTCATTTATTGGCTTCTTTATTGGCTAAATAACCAGCCTATACCCCCAAGAGTAAGGATAATAACCAGCCAGTTGACAAATACCTCCAGCCCACCTTCAATAACAAATTTTTCTGGTTTGTCTTTCTGATAATAAACCGTCACCGCTCCCTGACGGACAAAACAATTCAGTTCATGGAATATCGAGTGGTCTGGCTGACCCTCAATCCAAGTGTTATCGCGCGTCTTAAAGCGAACTAGCGGGACAAAAAGCTTGCGAAGTAAAATGAAATTACTTCGATCGAAACCGGTAATCATTCCGGTTGCCTTATGGGCTCTCCTTACTAATTGATAATACGAGAGCAGGAAGAGGCCCGAAAATAGGGAATAAAATAGGCCTCCTATTAGAAGGGGTATTATGGTACTCCCTATATTTAGGACCAGTTTTTGCCCTTTATTAATTGAGATTTCCCGATTCTACGACGACTTGCAAAGGAGTATAATACACCTCAGCAGGGGTTTTTCTGGCCAGACCTTGATGGCATTTTCGGTAGTTGTAATGCTCAAAGAAGTTAGTCAGGCCACGCTCTAATGCCCAGCCATCCCCGGCTGGACTTAAATAAATGTAATCATATTTGACTGTTCGCCATAATCGCTCGATGTAAATGTTATCGATGGCTCGCCCTTTGCCGTCCATGCTGATCTTGATTTGCTCCTGCTCTAAATAATCTACCCACTTCGCACAGGTGAACTGGCTGCCCTGGTCAGAATTAATAATGACCGGTTTTCCATGGTTCGCAATGGCCTGCTGAAGTGTATCTACTACCCACTCAGCAGCCATACTGTTGGATAAACTCCATCCGGTCACATACCGACTATACACATCCAGAAGCGCTACCAGATACATAAAGCCCTTAGCCATGGGCACGTATGTAATGTCGATCTGCCAAACCTGGTTACAAGCGGTAATAGCCAGCCCCTTTAACAAATAAGGACGGATATATATAGCCTGTCCCAATCGACTCAAATTCCGCTTTGGATAAATAGCCATTAAACCCATTTTTCGTAGTAGTCGTCGGATTCGTTTGTGGTTGACTGGATAGCCTTGAACTCGTAAATAGTCCTGGAGTTGAAGTACCCCCTCGGTAGGATAATTCAAATTCCGCTCATCAAGCAGTCTCATCAACTTTAGGTTTTGCTCAGACTCAGGAACCGGGTGATAATACACCCCGCTCCGGTGCAAGCCTAGTAATTGACATTGTCTTCGGATACTTATGGAGGCTTGGCTGTCGATTAACCCCCGACATTTTTTCAACCCAGTTTCTTCAAGCTTTTTTTTAGAAAATCATTTTCTAGCTCTAACCGACCGATTTTGGCGTACAGCCGCTCCGGATCTATTTTCTCTTCAGCTTCGGCCGGCTTCTCAAAAATGGAGCTGGCTCGATCCAGGAAGTCTTGCTTCCACTTACTGATCATGGTCGGATGCACCTCGTACCTTTTAGCCAATTCGGCCAAGGTCTGCTTTTCTTTTAAGGCTTCCAGAGCCACTTTGGCTTTGAAGGCAGGCGAATGCTGCTTGCGTTTTGCTTTCATTTTGAACCACTATTTACAGCTTGTTTTTCAACTTAGCTAGTGGTCCTAATTTGGGGGAGTACTATATATCAGCAATTTCATAAGCTACCCAGTGTCTATTGGTTCAAAGATAGGCCACAAGCAGGGGCCATACCAGTGTGTTAGCCCCCTATTAACTGGACAGATTTTCTGAAAAGGTTGTGTCGTAAACGACCTGTGCTTCTTCCCATTTTTGATGGGGTGTTACGAAGCCAATCGAACGGTGTAGCCGATGCTGCGGGGCCGCCCGTGCGGTTGTAATGGGAAAAATAACGGCCTAGCATTGCTTTGGCTTCGTAATAGCTGGCAAACTCATTTCGCTCGATGACATCGTGTTCCAGAATACTGTGAAAAGCTTCAATATACGAGTTCTCTTCAGGAGTGGCTACGTGCGTGAATTCTTGCTTGATTGCTGAGCTTTTCAAAAAGCTACGCACCGAATGAGCAATGAATTGACTGCCATTGTCATTGCGCAAAATGACCCCTTTCAGTTCATGGCTCCGGTTTATGCGTCGAAAAAGATTGATTAAGTCGATTTGACGAATGTTGCTTTGAAACAACCAGTCCAGAATTTTGCGGCTGTACACATCAATGACACTCAGCAGATAGTAATTCCTTCGTTCCCCCTGTACCCAGACATATTTGATATCCCAGCACAGGTATTCCAAAGGCTTAGTCGCTTCAATTCGTCTGAATTTAACGAACTCCCGCTTACCCGTCGGCCGAATCACTTTACCTAAGAGCAAATTATGCTCCTTCATTAGCCGATACACCTTTTTCTTGTTGATCACGTATTCTTTTTTCAACTCATACGTGATGTATTCATAGCCGAGGGCATTGAACTCAACATTCAGCAATTGTCGTATACTGCTCATTACCAATTGATTGTCTACCAAAGACCCATCCAGTTTCATAGTCGTCTGGCTGGGCCGTGCCCCAGGCCTACCTGATTGAGGTTGGTAGTAAGACACGCTCCGTGGTAGGTCGAGCCACTGGCATAACAGGGTATGACTTACCTGATTTTTGAACTGCTCTATGAGTCTTAGCTTCTCCTGGGTTGAATAGGCGTTTTTTTTAGCAGTTCGCTTTTGATTTCCAGTTCAAGCGCCTGTTTTGCCACAATTCGCTTCAGGCGTTCATTTTCCTCTTCGAGAGCCCGCAGTTGGGGATCGAGACGTGCATAAGAATCTTTCAGGCCTTCTTTGCCTTTGCTCAAATATTTCAATCGCCACCTGCGCAGCAGCGAAGGGGATAGGCTGTACTTGCGAGAAGTCTCGGCATGACCGTCCCGGATGGCTTCCTGGACGATGGAATAACGATCTTCGGGAGTAAAACTCCGCCTTATTTTGCTCATGATTTCTGAATGTAAAAGGACTAAACTGTTTTTGCAATTTTGTCCAGTCATTCAGGGGGCTAAGACAAACCGAATACCTCGTCGGGTTGACTCCCAAGCCTCTCCTGGCCACGAGATGAATTACCGGTTTACAATCTTGAGGGCTACATTTCGACCGAGTCCTGTGCCAAAAGCCAGCGCCATCCACACGAAGGCCAATTGCTCCACCATCCCAATTTTGGTGTCATCGCCGAGGTCGTAGCATTCGGCAAAGCCCAGTTCGCGGGCCAGCCCTCGGACCGTCTCTTTGGCTTTGTGGCTGTTTCCGGCCATAAACAGATCAATCCCTTCGCCGTTGTAGCTGGGGCTGCCAAGGTTCTCGAAACCCGTTGTGTTAAAGCACTTGACCACATCAGCACTGTCCGTAATGGCTTTCAGCGCGGCTACGGCATTGGGATAGTCGGGCGTTCCGATCGGGCCATTGGTGGCATCGACAAGGTATTTCCCGTTGGCTGATCCAATCTGCCGGGCAACCTCGACCACTGCTTTGGCCGGTGTACAGACGATTAATAAATCAGCCGCCTGCGCTGCCTCCGCTATGGCATGCGCGGTGATGGATGGATACGTTGCCAACCGTGCGTCGGCCTTAACGCTGTTGGGGTTTCGGACACCCAAAAAAATTTGATGACCTTTTTTGGCAAAGCCTTCGGCCAGGGTACGGCCGATGTTCCCGGCTCCAATAATGGCAATATTCATGGGCCTTATCGAGTTTATGATGCGCCTGTTCCTAGTGGCCGGCCCGGCGAAGGGATACCAGCCGGTTGGTTCTTTGTTGGGTTGTGATGGCTTCAAAAAGGAAATGGACGTGGAGCAGGCAGAAGCAATCAGCTCACTTTTGCCTGCTCCTGCGTCAGCACCGAGTTTTGAGGAACCGGTTATTCGCCCAATGCGGCAATAATTACCCTGGCGGTTTCGGCGCCGGAGAAGTTCTGCTGGCCGGTAATCAGGTTGCCATCCCGAATGGCGAACCCGCGCCATAGACCTGCCTGCACGTAGTTGGCTCCGAGTTTTTTGAGTTCATCCTCAATCCGCCAGGGCATCACGTGCTTGTCGCGGGGAAGCGAACCAGACTCCCAAACGGCGTTGTCGGCAAAGTCTTCCTCGACGTTGGCAAAGCCCGTAACGGTCTTCCCCTTCGCCAGATACTCGCCGTTCGATAGTTTGGCATAGCGTAGAATCGCGGTGCCGTGGCACAAAGCCGAGGTCACTTTCCCCGCTTCATAAAACGCCACGAACTTGTTTTGCAGCTCAGTTGCCATGTCAAAGGTGAACATGGGAGCCTGTCCGCCCGCTACGACCAGCGCATCGAAATCATCCACATTCAGGTCGGGGACTGGCCTGGTGTTATCGACCAGCGCGCGCAAGTGTTCGGTATGAATGAAGCCCTGCGAGATCAAATCGGACGATGAATACCCGCTGGGGTCGCTGGGGTCGCTCATGGCATCCCCTTCGCATTTACCCCCGTTGGGACTGAAAATCTCGACCTGGTAGCCTTTTTCCGAGAACTCGAAGTAAGGGTGAGCCAGCTCACTCCACCAGAAGCCGACCGGCCAGCCGGTAGTCGTGGATAGGGCCGGGTTAGCCACGACGATAGCGACGCGTTTGGGGCGTTCAGGATTGACAAGATTGGGATCTTTTAAACTCATGGCCTGAAGTAGTTATGGTAAGCCTGAGCAAATATAGCGGGCGGTATATACCTTTGTAAAGGTATGTACACCGAAGTATGATACTCTCCTTTTAGAGAGTGTCTGTAAATCAGTTACTTATAATTATGCCTGACTTTCTTCACGACGGTAAGTTGTACTATAACCCGGTTGAGTTTGCCATGAACTTCATCGGAGGGACCTGGAAAATGCCCATTTTGTGGCGGCTGAACAAGCAGGTGATGCGGTATAGCGAACTAAAGAAATACCTGCCTCACATCAGCCACAAAATGCTGACGACCCAGCTCCGGGAACTTGAGAAGCATGGTTTTATTACCCGCAAAGTATACCCGGTCGTGCCTCCTCATGTGGAATACCGTATCACCGACAAGGGTCGGCTGGTGATTCCGGTGATTGAAACGATCCGGCAGTTTGGCCGTACGTTGATGAAAGAAGCCGGGATTCAGGAGGCGAAATAGAGCATCAGGTAATGGTACAGATTCAACATGTCAAGGCATATGCGACGGATGGTGTTGGACGGCTATTAAAAAATCACCGTCTCACAATTCGCTCTTACTTGAGACGAAAGAGTCTTCATAAATATGCTTCAAAAAATGGGCCATTTAAAAAGCGACAATACCTCAAACACAAACCCATTTTTGGCGTAGGACGAAATAGTTACCCCATCGCCATTGCAGTCGTGAGTCAATGCCCGTATGCACCCGTCTTCCAAGAACATGTATTCGTTGCTGATTGCCAGGCTTTAAGAGAAAAATCGTTCTTGGATAAAAATCGCTCCTAGAAATCTGCACAATTTCAGCAACGACTGTGTTCGACCCAGGTATACTATTCTAATAACATTTATAAGTATTTTTCTGGCCATTTAGGTTTAGGTCATATGAACACCCAAATTACTCCCCCTAAGTCGATTGTCTTCTCACAAAAAATAAAAACTAAACACTTGTTTAATTGCCTGTTTATCTTTTACCTTTGTTCCGTCGATTGAGCTATGGCAGAGGAAGAACAGGACGCGCAACTGAAAATAAAAAATGCCGCCCGGAAAGTATTTCTGGAGCAGGGGTATGAAGGGGCTAAAATTCGTCAAATTGCCGACGAAGCGGGCGTCAATCTGGCTATGGTCAATTATTATTTTCGTAGCAAAGATCTGTTGTTCAAAAGCATATATCTGGATACATTCCGGGAATTTATGAGTCGGATGGTGTTGATGCTCAATGAAGAAACACCGCTGGAGGTAAAAATCTGGAAAATCGTTGATCGATACACCGATTTTATACTTGAAAACCCCCTGTTACCCATGTTTGTCATCACCGAACAGCGGCAGGGTGGTAGTTCTTTCTTTAAAGAGATGAACGTCAAAGGTATTATTGAAAATTCGTACTTCCGTAAGCAGTTACTGGAAGAAGCTCAGAAGGGTCATATCCGTTCCATAGATCCTTTACAGGTCATTGTGACGATTTTGAGCAGTATCGTTTTTCCAGTCATCGCCCAACCGATCATTTCGTATGTAGGGAGTCTCGATGAGACCAATTTCCGGCAGTTTATCGAGAGCCGGAAGCAGATTGTTCCCGAGATGATCATGAGCTACCTGCGACAATTTTAAATTTTTTTACCCATTAATTAAACAACCGTTTAGAACAGATGTTTGGAATCTATGAAAACGTATCTAACAAGCGCCATCTGGCTGGTTTGGTCGCCACTGCTGGCACAGTCGGGTAGCCCGATGGCGGAGGTAAGACTGGAGCAATGTTACACAGCCGCCCGTAGCGCTTACCCACTTTTGAAACAGCAGGGTATCCTGCAACAAACGGGCGATCTGGCCATTGCCTCACTGGCCACCAATCGGCGGTTGCCCCAATTGTCCATCAACGGGCAGGCGTCGTGGCAGTCGGAAGTAACAACGATCCCTATCGAGTTGCCCAATGTGTCGGTGCCGGTACTAAGTAAAGACCAGTATAAACTGACGCTCGATGCCAGCTACGCACTTTATGACGGGAAGCTGACCCGCCTGCAAACCGATTTGCAACGGGCCACCACTGCCACGGCTCAGCAACAGGTAGAGGTGGAATTACGTCGGCTGAACGATCAGGTGAACGCTTTCTTTTTATCAGCCCTGCTCACCGACGAACAACTGCGCCTGACTCAGGTCCTGTTGGCCGAGCTTCGCAACCGCATCGATAAACTAACCGCCAGCGTGCGCTTTGGTACGGTTGCCCAGATGAATGTCGACGCTTTACTGGCCGAACGACTTCGTTCTGAACAACGCCTGGCCGATCTTAACGCCACCCGTCGCGGGCTTCGCGAGTCCCTGCGCTTGCTGACCGATCTGCCGATCTCCGATAGTACCCGACTGCTACTTGATTCGCAGCCTTCAGATCTGTCGGATATACCACTGAACAGACCCGAATTTCAATTGTATAAAAGTCAACATTCGCTCTACGAAGCGCAACGTCTTCTGGTCGACAACCGCCTGAAACCTCGCCTAAACCTGTTTGCTCAGGGCGGTGCCGGCCGGCCGGCCCTGAACTTCCTGAACAATGACCTGCGGGGCTTTTTTATAGGTGGCCTGCGGCTGAACTGGAATCTGTCGGCCGCCTATACCATCCGTAACGAACGACAGATATTGGCACTTAACCAGCAATCGGTAGCCGTTCAGCAGGAAACGTTCACCAAAAATCTGTCCGTACAACTCCGGCAGCAACAAACCGAGATCGAGCGGCTCCGGGATCAGCTTGGGCAGGATGCCGAGATCGTGGCTCTCCGCACCCGAGTGCGGCAAGCGGCTGCCGTACAACTCGACAATGGCGTACTGGCCGCCCGCGATTATACCACCGAATTGACAAACGAAAACCAGGCATTACTGAACCAGAAACTGCATGAGCTTCAACTCATGCAGGCTATCATTCACTATCGAACCTTAACCGGAAACTGATCCATGAAAACAGCGCAACTCCCTCTGCTTTGTAGCCTCCTTGTGCTACTATTGGCTTGCCAGAACGACGACGATACCGCCGATGCTTATGGCAACTTTGAGGCTGTCGAAACCACCGTATCCGCCCAGGCAACCGGCGCACTGCAAACGTTTACTGCTCAGGAAGGTCAGAAACTTCGGGCGGGTCAGGTGATTGGTCAGATTGACATCAAACAACTGAAACTCCGCAAAGCACAGTTGCTGGCTAGTGAACGGGCAGTTCGGAGCCGGACCCCCAATGTGTCGGCTCAGTTGTCGGCTTATGAACAGCAAATTGCCGTTCAGCAACAGCAGTTAAAAACCCTTCAGCGCGAGAAAGTGCGGGCTCAGAATCTGATTGCTGCCGGAGCTGCCCCTACCCGGCAACTTGATGACATTGTGGCTCAGATGGAGGTCATTGACCGCCAGATTGCCCTGATTCGGCAACAGCGGGCCGCTCAGGCGTCGGCATTGGGGACGCAGCGGGGCGGAACCCTGGCCGAAACCGCCCCCTTATCCGAACAGGTAAAACAAATTGACGATCAGATTCAGAAATCATCCATTGTGAACCCGGTGGGCGGGACCATCACGGTCAAGTATGCCGAACCGGGCGAGGTGGTCAGTTATGGGAAACCGCTTTATAAAGTAGCTGCCTTATCCGACATCACGCTACGGGCTTATGTGGGGGGTGACCAGTTGGTCAGTGTGAAGCCAGGCCAGAAAGTCAGCGTCTTTGTCGACGCGCCCAATGGCAAACTCAAACGATATGATGGCACAGTGACCTGGATTTCCAGCAAGGCTGAATTTACACCCAAGGTCATTCAGACCAAAGATGAACGGGTGAATCTGGTGTATGCTCTTAAAGTACGGGTTAGCAATGACGGCGCGTTGAAAATCGGAATGCCGGGCGAAGTGCGATTCCAGTAACCGATACAACTATGGACGCTATCCGCATCAACCATATATCGAAAGCGTACGGGACCACCCAGGCGGTGCAGGACGTTTCGTTCAATGTCAGGCCGGGCGAGTTATTTGGCCTCATCGGACCGGACGGAGCCGGGAAGACGACATTATTTAAAATTCTGGTCACCCTGCTACGACCAGATCAGGGTCAGGCTATGGTAGCCGGGCGCGATGTATTGCAGGCATTCCGGTCATTGAGGCTGCATATTGGCTATATGCCGGGCCGGTTTTCGCTGTACCCGGACCTAAGCGTAGAGGAAAATCTAAGCTTTTTTGCCACCGTTTTCGGCACCAGCATCGCCACAAACTACGATCTTATCAAAGATATTTATAGTCAGCTGGAGCCCTTTAAAGACCGTCGTGCCGGTGCCCTGTCGGGGGGTATGAAACAGAAACTGGCCTTATGTTGTGCCCTGATTCATAAGCCGGAGGTCTTGTTTCTCGACGAGCCAACCACGGGTGTTGATGCGGTGTCGAGGAAGGAGTTTTGGGATATGCTCCAATTATTGAAACAACGGGGGCTAACCATTCTGGTATCCACGCCCTACATGGACGAAGCGGGCCAGTGCGACCGCATCGCGCTCATGCAAACAGGCCGGATTCTGGCAGTCGATACCCCCGCCGGAGTAGCCCGGCTCTTTGCCAAACCGCTCTTTGCCGTGCGGGCTACCGATACATTCCGGTTGATCCAGGACCTGCGGCAAGCCCCCTTTACGGAGACCTGCTACGCGTTTGGCGAATTTCTGCATCTGACCACCCACGAGCAAACCAAACCAGAAGATATTCACCACTACCTCGACCAGCACCGACATGAACAAGTGGTTGTCAAACCGATTCAGGCGGGTATAGAAGATAGTTTTATGGCCCTTATGCAACATGAATAACGCCGTCGTAACCAACAGGCTTACCAAAAAATTTGGTGACTTTATTGCCACCAACCAAATCACTTTCGAGGTGGCTCAGGGTGAAATCTTCGGATTCCTGGGGGCCAACGGAGCCGGAAAAACAACGGCTATGCGGATGCTTTGCGGCCTGCTGACGCCAACCTCCGGTGAGGCCCGGATTGCGGGCTTCGATGTGTATCGGCAATCGGAACAGATCAAGCAGGTGATTGGCTACATGAGTCAGAAATTTTCCCTCTATGAAGACCTGACCGTGCGCGAGAACATCCGCTTTTACGGGGGGGTCTACGGTTTGAATCGTGCCGACCTACGCGCCAAGTCGGACAGGATTATTCAGCAGCTGAATCTGGGAAGTGTGGCCGATTCGCTCGTGGTATCGCTGCCTTTAGGCTGGAAACAGCGACTGGCCTTTTCGGTGGCGTTGATTCATAACCCAAAAGTGATCTTTCTGGACGAGCCAACGGGAGGTGTCGACCCTATTACCCGCCGACAGTTCTGGGACATGATCTATGAAGCGGCTCACGGCGGCACGACCATTTTCGTGACCACCCATTATATGGACGAGGCCGAGTACTGCAACCGCGTGTCGATCATGGTGGATGGTCAAATAAAGGCCCTGGACACACCTACTGAGTTGAAACGCTCGTTTGGTGTGGACTCCATGGATGGCGTCTTTCAAATTCTGGCACGTGGTACATCAACGAAATAACTTATTGGCTTTTACCACTCCTTACGCCCATGAACCGCTTCCTTGCTTTCGTCAAAAAGGAATTCTTCCACATCCTGCGCGACCAACGGACCCTGCTAATTCTGTTCGGGATGCCGCTGGCGATGGTGCTTCTGTTTGGCTTTGCGCTGACCAATGAGATCAAAAACGCCAACATTGCCGTGCTGGACTTCGATCATGGTCAGCATAGTCGGCAAATCACCGATCGGTTACTATCGTCGGGCTATTTTCAACTGATGAAAAACCTGAGCCGCTTTCAGGATATTGAAGCGACGTTTCGGCAGGGAAAGGTGAAGCTGGTTGTCGTTTTTCCGGCCAGTTTTACCAACGACTATGCGCATGGCCGGAAGGCGCAGGTGCAGCTACTGGCCGATGCCTCGGAGCAGAACACCGCTATTAGCCTGACGAATTACGCAACCAGTATTATTCAGGGATACCAGAACGAGCAAAACCCCGTTGGGGCGGTCCAGCCGTTGCAAATTAACGTAGCCCCACGTATGGTGTTCAACCCCGAACTGAAAGGGGCCTTCGTGTTCGTTCCTGGCGTTATGGCGTTGGTGCTGCTGTTGGTTTCGGCGTTGATGACCTCGGTGACCATCGCCCGCGAGAAAGAGACCGGCACTATGGAAGTTCTCATGGTATCGCCCCTGTCACAGCTTCAGATTCTGTTCGGTAAAGTGCTTCCCTATCTGCTGCTGTCGTTCATAAACGGCTGCGTTATCATTGCGCTGGGTGTTTTTCTGCTTGGTATTCCACTGCATGGCAGTCTGCTGTTGCTGCTGAGCGAAACGCTGTTATTTATTTTTCTGGCGCTTTCCTTGGGATTACTCATTTCAACCCTCGCCGATACGCAACTTGTGGCTATGTTCGTCTCCTTGTTGTTGATGCTGATGCCAACCATTTTTTTATCGGGTTTTATTTTCCCCATCGAAAGCATGCCCCCCTTTCTTCAACTTGTGTCGAACATCATTCCGGCTACTTACTTCATTGCCATTGTCAAAGGCATTATGATCAAAGGCGTTGGCCTGACCGACCTCTGGCAGCCGACGCTGATTCTGCTGGGCATGGCCACCGTGCTGATGGCGGTGAGTCTTCGGAATTTAAAACCACGACTGGACTAGTTGAGCAACGGAATTCGCTACCAATGACCGTGTTCTGACAACTAAGCACTAAACCATATGAATCGCACCCTGTATATGATCGAGAAGGAGTTCAAACAGCTTTTCCGCAACGCCGTGTTGCTCCGGATGATGCTGGCAGCTCCTGTTCTGCAATTGATTTTATTAGCCTATGCGGCCAATTTCGAGGTAAAAAACCTCCGCATTGCCATCGTAGACCAGGACCATACGACCTATGCCCAGCGGCTGGTGAGCAAGTTTCGATACATCGATAACTTCCAGTTTCAGGGATACCTTCCCGCCTATAAATCGGCCTACCACGCCTTACTTGGGGGACAGGCTGACCTGGTGCTGGTCATTCCACCGTATTTTGAGCGTGATCTGGGAAAGGAGGGGCAGTCGTCCGTACAATTGCTGGTGAGTGCCATCGACGGCACCAAAGCGGGTATTGGTTCGGGCTATGCGCAGGCCATCATCCGGGATTTCAACCAGACTATTCGTCTGGAAACGGGGATGATTTCAGGCGACCAGACTGCTCAGTTAACCATCGAGAATCAATACTGGTATAACCCTCGTCTGGAATACAAGACGTTTATGGTGCCGGGGATTTTATTTGAGTTGATGTTGCTGATCGGGGGCATGATTGCGGCTCTCAACATCGTTCGGGAAAAAGAAATTGGCACCCAGGAGCAGTTGAACGTAACACCCATCAAAAAGTATGAATTTATTCTTGGCAAATTGACCCCCTTCGTTATCATCGGGATGGTACAGTTTACAATGGGGCTGGGCGTGGGGGTGTTCCTCTTTCATGTGCCCGTAGCCGGAAGCCTGCTGCTCCTCTACGGATTTGCCTTTCTCTTTTTACTGTTGTGCGTCGGGTTGGGTTTGCTGATCTCCGCCATCTCAGAAACGCAGCAGCAAGCCATGTTTGCCGTATTTTTCTGTCTGGTGCTGTTCATCCTGCTGAGTGGCCTGTTTTCGTCCACAGACGATATGCCCCAGTGGGCGCAGTATGTCAACCTGTTCAACCCACTCCGCTACATCATTGAGGTTGGTCGTAATGTCATGCTGAAAGGCAGCACCCTTCGGGATATGCAAACGCAGTTTCTGGCGTTACTGCTCATGGCCATTTCCCTGATCGGGCTAGCGTCCTGGCGGTACCGAAAAACAATGTAAATGAGCAATTCGTCATTGCGGACGATTTTTTCTGTTGTTTCTGTTTGGTTCAACAAGTCCATGTTAAACTCGTATCTGTTTCACCGGTAAGATCCAACAACTTCATTGATATAGATTCTGGTTGAACGGATACTGGCGTTCTTAACGAAAAAGAGGCATGTCCTACCGTACAGTAAGGAAGTTAAACCAAATGGAATACGGGTAAACTATATACCCAGGAGAGCACCAGAATGGTATACAGTTTACCACTTTGAGTTAGAAGCGTATACTCTGCGGTTCTGCATGATTGGCAAGCGGTTGTGTTGTTTTGGGAGCGAGTTGAACACCTCATCCGTTACTGTATGATTTGTTGTGGATGTATGCCGACAGTGCGTTTGGTGGTCCTTTTAACGAACAGTTGGACACTATTTATGAAATGTGCGTGGTAACCTTTTTGATTCCTATTACAACTCAGCCCATTGAAAAAAACTAGTTATTCATCAGCGTCGATGGATTGTGACACATACCTTAACTTTTAAAACTCATCTTGTAGTCTATGGAAAAAGATCTGCTACTAAACCAGTTACTCATAGATTACAATCAATGGGTAACGAGCTTAACGGCTTCGGTTAGGCAAATGGAAGACGATCTGATGCAATTAAGGCGACTGAAGCAGCAGAATCCTGATATGGAACAATTATTCGATTTTCTAATTGAATGTACCGCCGGACGGCAAGCTTTCATGAGTTATCTCTGCCAACTGTGCTTAAAACGCATAGAATCCTTAGCTGCCGAGAAAGACCCGACTTTAGTAGCCATTCTCTGGGGAGCACACCCGTCTTTAAGACAACTAATTGAATCAAACCAAATGGCAGTGCAGGAAATCAGGTTGAACTACGCGGTCCTGTTGACCAATCGAATCTAATTTTGTTAGTACGTATGCGACTAACTAGAGTTGACAGATATTAAAACCTTTGTCTCGTAAAAAGGCTCATTTTTTGCTTCAGTGGAGTATGTGACGAATTTGGTCCCTTTTTTTAGATCCACTCCGCAGACTTATTTTCGCGTCAATAATCATCACACCAATCGATGAGTAGCATTCATTATTTTCAACGGTACTCCCAGCCTGAGAACGTTGCCACCAACAACACGCTCCTTTTATTTTCGAGACTCTACCAGTTAGCGCCTTACAAGTTCACCCAGTTTTTAAATGAGCTTTTGAACGATGCCGATTTACAGACCGGAATTTCATTTACGCAACAGGTCGCCGGAAAAGGTTCTATACCGGACGGAGTTATGGCTCAAGAAAGTTTCAAGATTATCATTGAAACAAAGCTCCACGACAAATTTTCGGTTAACCAGCTTACGGCTCATTTATCGAGTTTTAACAACGAGCAAAAACAGATTTTACTAGCCTTAGGCCCTCGTAATTTAGCCGAGAAGCAACGCATAGAGGTTGAACGCGTAATAACTGAAAGTCACCACGCAAGCGTAAAGTTGATAAGTACAACCTTTCAAGCCATTGTTGACGCGATCAGAAGTGTGTTAGCCGAGTACGATTTTGAGTTACATGATCTGATTAATGACTATGAAGGCTACTGCGTACAATCAAATCTTCTGGATGCATCCCACAGCTTACTAAGAATTGTTCCCTGCGGCTGGTCCTTAAAGTTGAACGTTAAATACAACGTCTATTTCGCTCCCTCTAACCGTGGTTATAGCAAACATAGTTACGTAGGCCTATACGCAAATCTAAATTCGGTCAAAGGGATGTAATACGTCGGACGATTAATCAATACCATTCAGGCCAACCTAGTTTCAAACTCCCTGTTAGAGATCATAAGCGCGACTGAACCGCCAACCGAGTTACAGCTACAGATGATTACTGATTGTATGAATGAAAGCCTGCAAGAGCAAAAAGTATCCATATCGACTGGACATACGTTTTTTTGCATCGAGCAATTCTTTAAGACCGAGTATTTGAAAAAATCAAAATACGGAATGCAAGGTACCCGGATTGTCAATTTGAAAAGCCTTCTGGGTGGTATCCCCTCGGGAGCTATTGAGATAGCCAGTAAATTGAATGGACATACCTGGGAAGAAACCCAATAACGGTGGGCACCAGATTACGAAACGCACATACGCAAACGCCTCGCAGGTTCAAGTCACACTCTCTCAGCAATTTGGTCTCAGACTCTGTATTGTTAATTTTCTTGATCTGGCTTCCAAAACGCAAGTAATAGGGCTGTGGAAGACAAAAGAGAATAAGAGTAGATTATCAGTCTTTAAGGTATTTTAAACTATACACACCTAAATATTCTACATGCCCAATCCAGACAAAGTTGTGTGGGAATGCGCCCCACACACGATTGCAAAACACAAAATACTTGAATATTATCTTGGTGCATGGTTTCCTATACTAGCCAGATACAACGGGAAAATCATTTATGTTGATGGCTTTTCGGGGCCAGGCGAATACATAGGTGGAGAAAAGGGTTCACCCCTAATCGCCTTGGAGGTTGCCGCAGCTCAACAAAAGCATTTAGTTCATTCACAGGTAGGCTTTGAGTTTATAGAGCAGGATGAACAACGAGCCAAGAATTTAGAATCTGCTATTGCTACCCTTGACCTGCCAGAAAACTTTACCATAGACGTAGCGCGTGCAAATTTTCAGGACGTTATCAATAGTCGATTAGATAGTTTAGATAAATCGGGAACGAAGAATGCGCCAATATTTGCTTTCATTGATCCTTTTGGCTTTTCGGGTGTACCCTATTCTCTGTTAAAGAGATTGCTAACTTATGAAAAAACAGAAGTATTTGTCTATTTCGCTAGAAACTCAATAAATCGTTTTGTCGAAGTTGCAAAAGTTGAGCAACACATGAAGGATTTATTTGGCTTAGAAAAAATAGAAGTTCCTGCTGGCGTAAACCGCTTAGACTTCTTAAAAGGTTTGTACGAAAGTCAGTTAAAAGAAATAGCAAAATATGTAGGATCTTTTTCTATGATTAATGCGAAAGGGGTCCCCATTTATGATTTGTTTTTCGCCAGCAACAATCTTACTGGCTACGTAAAGATGAAGGAGGCCATGTGGAAAGTTGATGAAACCGGGGGATTTAAATTTGACTACAGGGATGATCCTAGTCAGGCTATACTATTTCCCGTTAATCCACTTGATTCACTGGTTAAGCTGATAAAAGAAAAAGGTAAAGGAGGTAAAGACCTCAATATTGATAGGATTGAAAGATATGTTGAATCGAATACTATCTACCTGGCTAGTCATATGAAAAGAGCCTTACGTCAATTAGAAGAAATGAAAGTTATATCCGTTCAAAAAATAAAGGCAGATGGCAATCCAAGGAGAGGGAAATTTTTCGCACCAGGGACAATAATTGATTTTAACTAACCAGTTAATTATTTGATTATAAGTATATTATCACTATATTGATAGGCGAATTAACACTCTATACATGGCACAATCTAGCATTGAATGGACGGAAATGACCTGGAATCCGACAACCGGATGCGACAAGCTGTCGGCTGGCTGTAAGTTCTGTTATGCCGAAGTTATGACCAAACGATTGCAGGCCATGCGACTGGAAAAGTATTCGGAAGGCTTTAAAATTATACGAACGCATGACTCAGAACTCATAAAGCCGTTTGAATGGAAAAAGCCAAAGGTTGTTTTTGTCAATTCGATGAGCGACCTGTTTCATAAAAACGTACCTCTGCCATTTATACAAAAAGTTTTCGATACCATGAATCGCTGTCCTCAGCATACGTTCCAGGTTTTAACTAAACGTGCTGAACTATTAGAGGCTTATTCTGCAGAACTAACTTGGTCCGAAAATATTTGGATGGGGGTATCAGTCGAAGATAGCCGCGTAATAGATCGTATTGATCATTTACGGCAATCAGGAGCTAAAACAAAGTTTTTATCCTTAGAACCATTGCTTGGACCACTGCCAAACTTAAATCTAACTGGAATTGACTGGGTAATCGTCGGTGGGGAATCCGGTCGAAATCCAAGACCAATGCACGAAAGCTGGGTTGAAGAAATCCGTTTGCAGTGCGAACAGCAAGGCGTCGCCTTCTTTTTTAAACAGTGGGGTGGACGAAATAAAAAGGAATCTGGACGACTCTTAAACGGACGTACATACGATGAAATGCCAGTAATGGCTTAACGGCATCGCATCAGTACTGAACAAATAACTATACCAAAGATTTTTAACAGCCCTTGTTTTAACGACAAGGGCTGTCTCGTTAATAAAGGCCGCTGTCTTGCATAAACGATGATGGCAACGCCAAACCCTGCCCGCAGCTGAGTTGCTTAACATTGTTGAAACAAGTTTACAAAGGAGACGTTAAGCCTGACTGTTGTTCCTGTTTAACTTCATCAATCAGCCCGTCAAGCCGACCCGCATTAATATCGGTTACAATCTGATCATCCCATCGACTGAAGTCATGTTCGGTTAACCAGGTAGATAACTGGTTATATTCCTCCGCGGATAAAGCGGCAATAGCCTGTTGGATTTGCTCTACTGTCATAGCTCATCTAGTAAAGTATCGTTGCGTACAATATTACAATACTATGGCCGAAAAAAAAATAATTATCGTTCCCTAACCGTATGTAGACAGAATGATTTTATTTCAGGCTTCCATTGGCCTAAGGCCATCCAGTAGAGCCTCATGATACCGACCACGTACGCCCCCACCGTTCACACGCCTAAAGACTTTAAACTAGCCCAAGGTAATTCACCTGGAAACGGGCCAGCTGGTATTGCCGGGTATATATCGCGAACCGGCAAACTGGTATTACCCAAAAAATCCGTCGAGCAATTAACGTTAAATGTCAACCTGCTGAGCGTGCGAATGAAAGTTGGGGTCGACGTTGAAGAGGGACAAAAAATTGATATGCTTTACCTGGTTCCCGCAGGAAGTTCGATAGCTGACTCGTTTACGGTGATACAGGCGGCAAAGGGATACACAATTGAACTGGGTAAGCTCTTATTGGAAGAAGGAATTATGTACAAAACCGTTAAGTATACCTTTACCATCGAACCATTCTTGCTTGAAGATGGGATGAGTGGGTATCAATTACGGTTACACGAACCAATTCCTAAGTTGTTCTATATCTGGAGCGCATTTAAAGATTTACAGCGTCAATAACTAAAATTCAGCAAAGCATTCTCTTTTCAATTGAAAAGAAGAATACGATCATTAAGCAATAGCCAAATAGTAGTCCTCCTACCTTATTTGACAACGAGAATATCCTTCCACCGGGTAGTGTAGCAGGGTGACCGAAAATTTTGCTTCATAAGCCAGGCTGATTCCGTAAAACCCTGGCTGGCCAGCCTGACCCGCCCACGGCCATGCCGATGGTTGATGCGGTCAATGGCTGAATACACCCGCTTCCAGCGCTCATCAGGTTCAACGTCAAAGACGCTAAACTGCCGATGGTCCCAATCCACCAGATCCGTCAGCATAATACCCACTTTTTGAAAATTGTACCCCTCCCGGTAAATGGACTCCAAAGCGGCCAGCCCGTATCGGATCAGTTCAGCATCGCTGCAGCTGTGATGAGGTAACTTGACTGTGCGACTGTTGGAGTACTGCCGGTCATTGGTACGGAAATAATTCGTGTGTAGAAATACGGTAATGTATCCAGCAGCCGATGCCTGTTTTCGCAGTTTAAGGGCCGCTCTGGAGAGATAAGTAGTAACCGCCTCACGAAGCGGCTCCAGGCCGCTCACCGGCGTACCAAAGCTGGGTGCCGTGCAAATAGATTTCTTTCGAGCGGGTTCAATCTCCAGTGCTTTACAAGGCTGGCCCCGCAGTTCATACACCAGTCGAAGCCCGGTAACCGTCAGAAACTGCCTGATCCAGTCATCCGGTAAATTACGCAGCTGAGCTGCAGTCTGGATACCATTCTCTAAAAGCAACCGTTCGTAGCGATCCCCAATGCCCCATAAGTCTCCTATGCCAAACTCATCCAATGCCTCACTGATCTTGGCGGGGGTATCCAGCACGCATATCCCCTTATGTTCAGGCTTTTTTTTGGCAAACCACGTGGCTACCTTGCAAAGTGTTTTAGTGGGCGCAATGCCGATATTTATGGGTATGCGGCTACTGCGGTGCGTCGTGGACCGGATCGTCTGCGCAAGCTCCCGTAAGTCGGGATAAATCGTCTCATAACCCGCCAGATCGAAGAAGCCCTCATCAATGGAATATACTTCCACGCGTTCGATGAAGCGGCCAACGATGGCAAAAATTCGTCTCGACATATCCCCGTACAACGGGTACGTACTTGAGAAAACGTGGATACCCTGCTGACGAACCAACTCCTTAATCTTGAAAAAAGGAGTTCCCCGGGTAATCCCTAATTGTTTGGCAATCCCATTTTGCGCCACTACGTTACCATCGTTGTTGGATAAAACAATAACGGGCTGTTTGCGGAGCGCGTGCTGGAACGAAATGTGACAACTGGCGTAAAACGATAAGGCATCAAAATGAGCGTACATACTCGAAAAGGTTAGGGCAGTATTGATGGTTTAAAAAACACCCAGGTAACGGCTCCAAACACAAAGGAGTCCTCCCCTGGGTCCCCCGGGTGCATATAAATTGGGTCGTAGCTTGGGTTATCTGCTTTCAGGAGCAACATCTCCCCGACCCGCTTCATGCGCCTGACAACGTATCCGTCATTGACAAACGCCACAATCACCTGGCCATCGACAGGCTCCATCAAACAATCAACCACCAGAATATCCCCGTCATCAATCCTGGAATTGAGTCGGGCACGCGGATTGACCATACTGTTTCCTTCCACTCGGACAAAATAAGTATCGTCGGGATGAACGATACACAACTCATTCAGGTCCAGGACATTTTCCAAATAATCGGTCGCCGGCGAGGGAAACCCACAGTGGACGCGTGAGAGAAACAACGGTATCCTCAACCGACTTTTTATACCAGCCTTTCTAATTGTAAAACGGGTTCGGACCCTTGTTTTCATAGGCGTCTAATACAAGTAAAATATAATTTCAGGGGCTATTATATTATTAGTATATTATAAATCCTAATATTTTCAAGTTTTTACGTAAATTAGAACTCAAAACTTGGTTATGACCCTCTATCCGTTCAACCTGCTTTCCCATGAAAAGCAGCTGGCAAGTGCCTTCCAAAACGGCACTTTTTTAGTGACCAGACGAGTCGGCATATCGTATTTATGCCTCTATGCTCTGGAAACTTTCTACGTTGAGATCCGCTATAGTCAGGATCTCAATCAGATCACAGCCTGCCGGTCATTCCAAAGCAGCATTGCTTTAGAGCCCTATCTTGAGCAAATCAATTTGGATGTCTACCCGATAGCAACTAATTCATAATCACCGTATCCGCCGGGCGGGGGGCTGGTTACGGCCGTTTGTCGATAAAGTGTTCAATGACCAAAAAGAAATTGCTCAACCCTGATCAGCCCGAACTGGATCGGCAACTACGGGAATTCGAGGCCGCTTTGTACCGGATGACCGGGCGTTGGTATCGGCCGGCTGAACAGGTAGTAACGGCTCAGACCAGGCCATTACGCGAACCTGTTCGCCTACGAGAGTCATCTCTACAATCATGAACCATGGGTTAAATACGTTCATTCATAGGGCCATGATCTGCTGGTAATGTCCAAAATTTTGGACATTACCAGCAGATCAGTAAACGATAGATTTTCTAAGTAAACGACACCTGGTATTCATTCATGGCGCAGGAACAGGCCCAATTTCGAAAAATTATCCACGTCGATATGGACGCCTTTTACGCATCCGTTGAGCAGCGCGACAATCCTGACTTACGCGGAAAGCCTGTGGCCGTTGGCGGCTCCCGTCAGCGGGGTGTTGTCGCGGCAGCCAGCTATGAGGCCCGAACCTATGGCGTACGTTCGGCAATGGCCTCGTCGATCGCGATCCGGAAATGCCCTGACCTACTATTTGTTAAGCCTCGATTTGAGGTGTATAAAGCGGTATCGGCTCAGATTCGGAACGTGTTTGCTCAGTATACCGATTTGATTGAACCGCTCTCGCTCGATGAAGCTTACCTGGATGTAACGGCTAGCCTACCCGATGGGTGCACGGCGACACAATTGGCGCAAACCATCAAGGAGCAGATTAGAGCGCAAACCCAGTTAACGGCATCAGCGGGGGTTTCCTATAATAAGTTCTTAGCTAAATTAGCCTCGGACTATCGGAAACCGGATGGACTATTTGTCATCAAACCACATCAGGGCCTGGCGTTCGTCGAAAAACTACGGGTGGGTCAGTTTCATGGTATCGGCCGCGTAATGGCCGACAAAATGAATCAACTGGGCATCTTTACCGGGATGGATCTACGGGCGCAGAGTGAAGGATTCTTAAACGAGCATTTTGGCAAAGCAGGGGCTTACTTTTACTCAATAGCCCGCGCTGTTGATCAGCGGCCGGTTACGCCCAACCGGGAACGGAAGTCAATGGGCGCTGAAACAACGTTTGAGCAGGATTTGACCGATTATGCAGCTATAGCGGATCAGTTAAGCCCGCTGCTCATACGAGTGTGGGCTTATTGTGAACGCACGGGTATGTTAGGCAGAACGGTCACGTTAAAAGTTAAGTACGCGGATTTTCAACAGATTACCCGAAGTCGGACAGTGCTCACGGCCGTCACTAATTTAGCCCAGCTTCAACAATTGAGTATGGACTTGCTATCGGGAATCCAGGACCTAACAAAAGGGGTACGACTGGTAGGCATCAGTCTGTCCAGCTTTCAAACGAATCAGGCCTTACCCAGCGGTCAATTAAAGTTAGATTTGTAGCACTACATTTCGTTACAGATGCAACAGGAATTTACCAGAACAAAAAAGCCAAGTAAGGGAGAAGGGATCGTTGCGGCAAAGGTTACGATCGTCGATTCACAGAGCAATACGGTAGGTCGGTAAACGAGTCGTTAAAATGAAACAAACATCACTACTACAGGAAGTTGAAGATATAATCAGCCAGATCTGGCTAACCATTGATCAGTGGATGAATACGGGCGAGAAGCTGATATCCTCGGAAAAGTCAGTCGTTTTTAATTTTGCCTGGCTGTTGCAGAAGACCTGCCAGGACCGTATCGAACTAATTGACTTTGAGACAAATCTGTTTCATGATTTCTCAGATGGCCAATTTTTAGACTTGTTCATTCTATATCGTCACGGAGATCAATCAATCCGGGTAGGGATTGAATTTAAGTATCCCAATGAAAAGAAAAGCAAGTCTGGTCAAACTCAGGTAAGGGCCAAAATTGTTAATGATCTGAAGAGATTAACCTGGCTGGTAACTAACGGAGGTATTGATATAGGTTGCTTTTTATGTGTCACCAACGAAAAGAACTACGTTAACCAAGGCAAGTATAAAAAGAATACCGATTTTCTAACCCATCATGGGCAGACCTACACCAAAGGTAGCTTTCTGCCAGCTAATGATCTGTATAAAGAACCCGTCAGGGCCATAACAGATATTACTTTCAGCTGGAACCACATCCAGAGAGTACAGAAGAAATATGAAATCGCCGGGGCCGTTTATTCCTTTCTAGAGCCCATATTTATACGAAACAACGAACTTGAATTAGCCGCCACTTTCTGACTTATTAATGAGTCCATCGGTTCACGTCGATTCCTTTATTCGCTTTTTTGCGGACCATCTTGTTAAACTTGAGAGCCATTATAACTGGCCTGTTCGTTTAAAAACGAAGGAAGCCTTACCTGATTTTCCCTGGCATGAATGGGAAATGCAGTCAGGTAGTGCCAGCGAATGCATTGCGCTAAAGAAGTATTTAACCCAGACCTGGAACACCAGTAATGAAGTCGACAAAAAAGCATTAGCGCGGTGGATCGTCGCCGACTGGGGCGGCGTGCGTTCGAACCGGCCAGCAACCTTTGACGCGCATTGGCAACTGATTCAACTTGATGTTAAGCAGATGCCTTTGCAGGGCATAGCCAGCTATTCAAAAATACTGACGCTGAAAGACTGTACGCAGTATGCAATTTATGATGCGCGGGTAGCTGCCTGTTTAAATGCGGTTCAACTGCAGATGAAGCCCGAGCAACCCGTATTTTTCCCGTATATACCTAGCCAGAACCAACACTTTCGTCAGTGGCCGAAAAGAGAAAACTTCGTGAATGTCTTTCCAAGACAGAAATTAGTCGAGGATCGGGGTTGGCTTGAATTAACGAAAGACGAAACGTACGGGACTTATCTTAATCTGCTCCACACGTTGAAAAAATCTTTTCCGGAATGCGAAATTTATCATTTCGAGATGAGCCTGTTCAGTTTATCCACTCGACTCTGTCCCCAACTCGTGACACTAGAACTGACAAAAGAACGCGAATTGAAATGATTTTTTTCGCACAGGTTTAAGTGTAGTGGTATGTCGGGTACAGGTATTTTAGGGACTAACTTCACTAATTCGGCATAGGCCCAATCGCTATTAATAACGGGGTAAAAAACTGTTAAACAAGGGTTTAATTACTTCTCTGTTAAGTCTACTGGCTCATCAACGTAGTGTATCTTGTTGTTGTAAAAAGCTTATCTGGTGGGTATTTACAACGACAGCCGATTATGAATTACCGAGCCATTCCCCGAATTGCTAACTCGGACTTGACCGAGTTTAAAAACAAACTTCTGTTCGGACGTAAGCCGATCCCAATCTTTAGCCAGGCACTGGCATTCGGGACTCTTTTCCATGATCACTTATTACTGACTCCTGAGGTCGAACCCGCTGGTAAGGGGGCTACGGCTATAAAACGGATGCTAGAGGTGATGCGAAACGACACTGATTTTTCTGAACTGCTCAAAAAGGGTATCTGTGAGCAGGCGCACTTTTGGGAGGATGAACGGACAAAACTTCTCTGCAAAGCACGCATTGACTTACGCGCTCCGGTAGAAAGCCTGATCGTTGACGTTAAAACGACATCAGCCACAACCTACACCGATTTTTTAACCGCTTGTCAAACGTACGATTACGACCGCCAGGCCGCTTTCTATCTGGACGGTTGCCAACAGGTCGGACAAGCCGTAACCAGGTACCTGATCTTGGGAGTTCAAAAACAAAAGCCCCATCAATTGTTTAAGCTGGAACACGTAATCGACGATTCATTTATTAATTATGGTCGCCGTAAATACCAGTCATTACTACGGTCTTGGAAACAGCAGCCTTATCAGCCAACATCGTGGCAAATCGAGTAAAAATAGTGGCTGAAGCCAGCAAAATTTCAATTCAAAAAACGCCTAAACAGACAACCGTAAATGCCCATCCGTGTACAGCGTAAACGAACGAAAGGATACCGGTTACCACCAAACACAATCAGTGTCTGCCGGCCCGGCCGGTTTGGTAATCCGTTCCGACTAACTGACGTTTATAAGCTAGCCGAGCGGCAAGGCGCTAAAGCAGGAATCATTGACGCGGAACAAATTCACCAACTAGCCCAGCAGCTGGTCGTTGACCGGTTCGCTCAACTACTGGCTGATCCCAATGGTATACCGAGCGATGAGTCTTTTGTTAGCGAAGCCATTCGCCAGCGGTTTGTTTGGATGCGTGGTAACCTAGGATTACTGAAAGGAAAAAATTTAGCCTGCTTTTGCGCCCTTTTATCGAAAGAAGGGAAGCCTATCCCCTGTCATGCTGATACACTTCTGCTTTATTCGAATGATGAAAGTTTACCTCCCCTTGGACTTGAGTTGGAATGATGCCGTGTCGATTGATGGATGAACTAGCTAAACCAAGGGCCTTTGTCAGTGGGCAGGATATGCCGGCGCATCTGGTAGTAAATGCCTTGCCGACGAGTAAAGGAATGACTTAACAAGTCGATACCTTGCTGACTGGCCATCCGGCTGCGATCCAGCCGACGTAAGGGGAGATTGCCCTGGCCATACAAGGCAATAACTTCACCTGACTCCTCAACCAAATCTTCCCACAAGAAGGTGGCGTAAAACTCGCTTTCGGTTAGGCCATCGATCCACCGCTGCACCTGCTCATGTGAAACCCCACTCTGGAGATACAACTGCCGGATCACATCCTGATCAACCTGAAGCCGATATTGTTGACGGCATACCTGCTGGTGCAACTGCGCCCGACGCTGCTGTTCACGGCGTAACCTACTTAGTAAAATTAAGGCCAGCACCGTAAGGATTGACACCAGTGCAATGAGACCAAGGCAGCAGAAGAAAAGAGTCATGAGCGTAAAATCTGATCAGGATAGATCGACAAAGGCGATTGCCTGATTAAACTAATGAAGAAAAGTTGACTTGTAAAAAAGACGGCGTGAACGCCGGTATAACAGGGGAAAGGGCGGCCCGGAAGACACGTACAGCACATACATTCTGGTCATTGCTCGCCCTGAAGGGTCGTATCTTTAGGAAAGAAGAAACAGGGAACTGTCCCCGGATGCTATGGCCAAGCAAAAAGAAAATCCCTTTAGATGTGAAGTTCGCATTAAGGGTCAAACCGAACCATTTGCTACGTTCAAATTCCAGTCAGACGCCAGACATTTCGCCGAATGGTCAAGAGAAGCGTACATGAATAGTACCGAACTCTGGCAGGATGAAGAACTGATTCTTGAATTCAAAAAGCCAAGTTGATTGGCGGACTTTAGAGAGAGCTGTCAGACAAGCTTACTAAGAGACGTATTGTTCCTAAGCGCTCTTTGGTGCGGTGGCTCTTAACCTGTTCATTAATTCTTCCCGGTCATGAATCATCGACCCTTCTCATTGGCTCGGCAGGTATGCTATTTGTCAGGCGAGCAGAATTACACATGGACCCATCTTTTATCGGGATACCGGGATCTTCGACGGGGCCCGCTTGCCCTAGTGGCCCAGTACTATCCCAGCTTTTTGCGGATTCATAAGCAATACGTTATCAATCCGGACTACCTGCTCAGTGTGCACCAGCAAACCCGCTCTCAGAAACGGCCTTTGTTTGACGTTGAGTTAGTGGGTGGCGTGCGTCTACCCATTGCCCAAAGCCGGGTATACACGCTGTTACCCGTGTTACAAAGTATGCTGCAACGGAATCAATCCCAGATATCCAGTAGGTCAGGCCGGATAGCAAAGAAGGCAAACCAAATTCTTATATGAGCCAGCTTTCTCTTTTTGCTTCACCTGAAATGTCCGTCCTGTCAACGGACGAGGGTTTTGGCCTTGCCATTGATGACGAAGTCAATCGCCTACTCGCGCAGCAGGCCCCGGTTGCCATTGGCATTAGTGGCGGAAAAGATTCATCGGCCTGTGCCTGGGCAGTCATGGCTTACCTGAACCGGATCGGTCACCGGGGGCCGCGCGTCCTGGTTCATGCAGACCTGGGACAGATTGAATGGGAGGACTCTGCCCGTATTTGTCAACAGGTGGCCCATCAATTAGGCATTCCGTTAATTACCGTACAACGCCGGCAGGGAGGCATGATCGAGCGTTGGCAACAACGCTGGCAGTCTAATGTGGAACGGTACAAAAACCTCTCCTGCGTGTCGCTAATCCTGCCCTGGTCGACCCCATCCATGCGGTTCTGCACGAGCGAGTTAAAAACAGCCATTATCTGCCAGCGACTAACCGAACTGTTTCCCAATCAGGTAATCATTTCGGTAACCGGCGTTCGCCGGGCCGAAAGCAAGGACCGCCAGCGTACGCCCGTCCAGCAGCCCCAGTCTGCCCTGTTGCGTAAGAAAAAGAATACAAGCGGTATTACCTGGAATCCCTTGGTTGACTGGACGCTGGCTCAGGTTTGGGACGCGCACAAGACTGGGGGCTTGCCCATTCACCAAGCCTATCGACACTACGGTTGCAGCCGGGTTTCGTGTACCTTTTGCATTATGTCTAGTCAGGCCGACTTACGCGGGGCGCTTAAGGCCCAGCATAATCATGCAGCCTACCGTCAGCTGATCGATCTGGAGAATGCATCGGGCTTCTCCTTTCAGGGTGCTACCTGGCTGGCAAGCCTGGCCCCAGAGTTGCTATCGGCTGAACAGCAAATGGGCCACCAACAAGCCAGGTATCGAGCGCAGGAGAGGACCGCCTTACAACAAAGGCTGCCGAAGCGAATCCGCTTTACCAAAGGCTGGCCAACCGAGATGATCGGATTGGACGATGCAAAGGTACTGGCGATGGTGCGACGGCACATCGCGCAGCTGTATGGATGGGCCGACATGCCCTACACAACTGCGGAATCCATTCAACTGCGCTACGCAGAATTATTACTTCAGAAATCGCTTCGCGAAACAAAAAAACCAGTGGCTGTTGACTTGGGTATGGCTAGACGGACCCGGAACAGACGACAAAAACAAGACACAGCCCAAAAACCTGAACGATGTCCTTGAAAATAGCCTGAGACTGGGACGTCTTTGGAACCGGAAAGGGTGAAACGCGCCACAGGCGTCATCAACGAACCTATTCACCCTGCCTGTATCACTTCACCTTCTCATCCAAGATAACGGGGGGTGAAAGGCAACACAGCTTTGCAAGCCTTATCGATTAGCGACCATACCCAGGGCTGAGGGGCGTATCTTTAGTACATGGAACACGCCTCAACTGCTCCCCGCCTTCGCCAGATTCAGGTGCCGCCCGTCCGCAAAAGCAAGCGGCCCCCAATTCTCCACATTCGCCGGATCAAACTGGCCGGGGGGCGTTTAGAGTACCGCATACCCATCGAGGTAGACCGAACTTCGTACGTGCAGCTTTGGTGCGATAAACGCGATCGAAAAGCCACTGAGCAGCGGCTCATCGAGCAACACGCCGATAAGCGGGTGAAATTTTATAGCTTAAAATAGACGCCCACATGGCAAGTAGGCAACTGAACCTCTTTAGCTCTCCGGTAGACGTCGCTCTACAACCGCTGCGCGTTACGCCGTTGCCGGATGTGGGCAGTCTGATCGAACGCATTGGCAGTGATGAGGACTGGCAGAAGCGGACGCTCAGTGAGGTGCTGGAACTGTGGCCATGTCTGTATGATGAGTACGTCCATATACTGCTGGAGCCCCGAAAGCAGACAGAAGAATGGTTCAAGCAAAATGGAACCCATTATGCAATGGCCAGCCCAGCCACCCGCCAGCATTACCGGCGCGAGCATGCCGCCCTGACGGACGCAAAAAACCTGTTTCATTCCATCCTGTATGGTTTGTATAGCCAGCGGATGGAAACGTTGTTTGCGCAGGCTAAACAACGGTTAATTAATAAGGGCCTGACCGGGGTAGCCCTGGAGGGGTGTGAAGAATTTTTCAACGATGTATTTCAACGGCCTGATTACCCGGATTTGGGTAAACGACTTCCTCAGCTAATGGACGATTTAGCGGTTGAGTACGCCAGATTAGTTACCTGACAGCAATACGTATATAGGTTTGCGTTCGCTGATAAAAGAGTCACTTCACCTTTTTTATTACGCCTAAGACCAGGCCATAACAGGGGAGAAGGCGCGCTTATGTTGCACTACGGTTTGGGTCCTAAGCCAGTCTATTTCCGTATCGAACGCTATTTTTGAGTCGTAAACCAGCAAACGTCTACTGATATGGAAAATGGTCATAACGGTCAGCTACCCAAACACACGCTCCCCAAATACCAGATATTAGGCTACCCGCAATCAGACGTGCAGTTTCAAATCGACCTTAAAGCCAAGACGCTTTTTCTAATTGACTTGGATCAGGGTGGGCGTAGCCTAACCAACGATATGAATAACGCCCTGTGCCGGTTGATTCACTACCAACGGGTAGAAGGCCAGCCGGTGAAGCTCAATGAGTTTACAATATTTTATTCTGACTCTACCGGAACGGTGGATGGTGTGCGTGTTTCGTTTGGCTTAATGGGTAGCCTGTCACATTCGTTTTACTCGGTTTCTATTTACGACCTGACCCGGAACGGAGGTTTCCAGAACGGAGGTTCCCGGAACGGCGGTTCAGGGCTGGAATAGATCCTACGGGACGACAATTTTCTGATCGATCCGGCGCATACGGGTTTTTCAGCCATAACCACCGAAGCGCCTTCCCTTCGGTGGTCGTATACCGATCGCAGCGCACACAGCGGGCGAGTCGGCTATCGCTACTTTACTTCACCTACTCATCTGTGTTGACAGCGATGGGGTCGATTCCTGGACCCAGGCAGGCTAACCTGCAACTAGCTACACATAACAGGGAAAAGGGCTTTCCCCATCCCTATAAGCAACACTCGTTACCCCACCCCATACCCGGTTGAATGGCTATCTTTAGACCAGTAAACAACACAATTTATTTCCTGAACAGCGTATGGAGTTTTTTCAAAAAGTCCACCAGCTTGGCTTACAGGGCGATTTTAAAATCGTCTGTCAAACCGTAGGTGAAAAACTCATTGTTAGCGTTCTGCTGACCAACGAGCAATGCGGAGACAAAGCCCAACAGCTAATAAAACCCCTGTTGTTCAATGGACTTCCAGAAGCCATTGATGAAGCTTTTTTCAGAAAGATTACAGAGCCGTATCAGCAGACTTCTCAATTGCTGGTCAGTATGGAGGACCATCTCAAAAGTGTTGCGCTGGCCAGTGAGCAGTCGGCAATGGCAAAAGCGGCTGACACCAAACAGCGAAAAGAAGCTGAGGAACAGAAAAAAAACTATGATGGCATTATGGTCAAAGTGGCTGAATTGGAAGAAGCCGGAAAATACCGCGAAGCGTGTGCCAAACTGCCCGACCCGACCCTATTCCCCAACCAGCAGGAAGCCCTCACCAAAAAGCGGGAAGAATTAGTTCAGAAGTTCAGTGCCCCTACCCTATTTGAATCAATTAATGCATAAACAACTCGTATGAACCTGATCGCCACAACCTATAAACGGGTATTTATTATTCAGGACAAAGGCCAGCCTGTTGAACTGGCTGACCCTGAACGGTCCTTAAGCCCTCAAGCCGTACTGAATTTTTATGCCAACAGTTATCCCCTGTTAACGACCGCAAAAGTAAGTGAGGGGCAAGTCAGAAACGACCGCATCGAGTACCGGTTTGATAGCGTTATGGGTACGAAAGGTTAATCAGTAGCGATCATGGGCAAACCCGCCAGAGTTATTTCAACGGACTATCCCTATTCCAATCAATGGCAACGCTCCTCGGCAATAGCCGCGTTTCTGCTCACCCTCAACTCACTCCCCGACGCGGCTCACAGCGTCGTTCAGAAACGACGCTCTTTACCGCTGAGTCAGCTACCAATGGTTTTTTAAGATACCGTTTCGAGCCAGTTGTTGAGGAACTGGCCGAACTTCACGATCAGGCGATTATCGAAGCTGAGTTCTTTCAATCCCTGTTGTTTTTGTCTCAAGCCTATGGGTTTGGTTTTGACGTAACGGCAATGGAAAATACCAGCGTTTATCCGCATAATGTTTTCCTTGCCTTTTCACAGGCCGAAGCTGCCCTGCAAGCGGCAGACTCCAATGCATCGCTGGCCATCATCGAGGACGATGATACCCTCCGATCAACCCTTGCCGTTTACAAGGTCTATGAAACGGGCTTTAGCTCGTATTATATACCGCTGGAACCCCTTTACCAGACGCTCAAGGAAAAAAGCAGGTTGTCGGCTTCGGCCCTGTTATGTTCGTTGGTATCGTATCTGCATACGGTGGCAGGTGTGGCCTTCTTTTCCGACCAGAGTAGCTTTGTCTATTATCAATGTGATATGATGGCAGAATCCATGCGGGAGGACGATGAGGAAAACCAGCTGGCTGAATTTGAGACGCTGTTAACCAATACCCGACTGGGCGGATCAATCCTACAACGGTACATAGGTTGGAACCAGCGGCATCTGGATGCGTTTGAAACGCGGCATCAATCCTTCCGACCTACCGATGAATGGGAAGAAGCCTTACACCGGATTAGCGGCTCATTTTTGAATTTATATCGTCAGTACCCTGACCGCGCCTACTACCGAAGCTATGAGCGGGGATTGGCCAATTCCGACGATGATTATTCAATTGACCCCGACCAGCGAATTGGTTTTTTATGGCAATGTGGGGATTGGGTCCATGAGAACATACTGGAATCGTTGGACTGCGATTTTAACGGGGGCGGGTACGTTGAAGAACCACTGGCGTATCATTTGTTTGAACGGCCTTGCGCCAAACCACCGCTTTGTTTAGCCTTTGAGGAGGTATTCTATACCGGCCTTGATGAGCTAGCCGACCTACTAAAAAACCTTGCTGATGAACAACATAACCGCAAAGTATGGGAAGTCGTATCTGCCGACGCAGGGACTGCTGGTCTATCGACAGGCGAGCAATAGTCATCATGGGCATGTGCAAGCCTTCGACGTTGACCCGGTTTCTGGTCATCCCATTAATTTCCATCCCTTAACCGAACAAGAGTCAAGGCAGTTAGCCAAAATCCTGACGGTGGAAAAAGAAAAGAAAAAAGGTTTTTTACGACTCAACGGGCTGTTGCCCGAAAACGTACTTTATCTGGATGCCGATCAGGGCCGGGTAATGTGGTACACCCCCCCGCAACAGCGTAACTTATATTTCATCGAGTCGTTAACTATACCGAACGGGATAGCCCCTCTACCCGCGTTGGTATGGTTGGCTTCCAAGAATTATTTATTTCTGTTTGCCCTGCTGAGTGCCGAGAAACCGACCATAGATACCCCCCTATATTATGCTCCGTTTTTCAATACCAACAAGCAGGGAGGGGTCTGCATGGGAACTGTCAGCGTCGGTATTCGTCAGTCGTCCACGCTTAACGAATTTATGGCGGCATGGGAAGAAAGCTTTTTCAATTCGTACTTCTCCCACCTGTTCGATGAACATCAGCCTGTTCAGGGTAACATCATTCAACTATGGCAACGATTGATTGATCAGAATACAGCTTTTCCCCTTGAGGTACTCGTTACCAGCCCCTTCACGTTAAAACAACTTACAGGTTATACAGATGGAAACAACTAGACCCCGCGTGGATTCGCCCGATCAGGCGCGACCAAGTGTTCATTTTACCGCTTCATACCTGCTGAATCCGACCAATCCGCTGACGGTTAATTTAATCGGGGCCGGGGGGACCGGCTCGCAGGTGTTGACCTTGCTGGCCAGAATGAACCACGCCTTTACCGAATTAGGCCACCCCGGTTTGCATGTTCGGTTATGGGACGGTGATACCGTCAGCCATGCGAACCTGGGTAGACAGTTATTTGCCCATTCTGAATTGAAACTTAACAAAGCAGTTGCCTTAATTAACCGGGTCAACGGTTTTTTTGGCACCAACTGGAAAGCGGTTCCAACCCCCTACTGTATCAGCCGCCTTCGGGGAACTTCGCGCCAGTACGCATCGGCCAATCTGTTCATTACGTGCGTAGATACTGTATCGGCACGGCGGGAAATTGCGCTGATATTACAGGGACTAAGCGTACAGGCCAAACAGGACCGGGTCGCGCCTGACCGGGGCGCGTTCGACCGCGACAGACCCTATTACTGGCTTGATTACGGGAACAGTCAACAAATCGGTCAGGTCATTTTATCGACTGTTGGCGAAATTGAACAACCCCCTACGCAGGAATATATGGCTGTTGGCCAGCTTCCCTTTATTACGGACGAATTTGACCAGTTACTTTTCGAAGCTGACCAGTCCGATAATACGCCCAGCTGTTCACTGGCCGAAGCGTTGCAAAAGCAGGAGTTATTTATTAATTCAACACTAGCCAATCATGGCTGTTCTCTACTTTGGACCCTGTTCCGCAAAGCGATGACACCCCACCGGGGCTGTTTCCTTAATCTGGAAACGGGCCGCACCGCTCCTTTGCCCATCGCCTAACCGGGATGGCTTTACTCTGTTTACTTTACTTCACCTTCTCAAGCAGTACGTTCAATGACTATAACAGGGGAAAAGGCTTATCCGTAGGCTGATTGATAGCCTATTAAAGCAGCCTTATGAGGAATTGAGTCCTATAAAAGCCGTATTTTTAAGTAAGCCAACATACGCCTCCGCCACGGTAACTCTCCTACGGTTATGGATACTCAATTTTATATTCGTACCTCCCACGCGGGCAGTCCCGCCAATAAACTCCAAAAGGCGATTTTGGATGTCATGCCAGCCTATTGTAATCAGCGGACCGCCGCTGCGGTTGACCGACGAGCCGAACGTGTTCATTGAACGGCCGCAGCGGCGGTCCGCTCACCAATCGAATCAACTACATCAACTGTCAATTTCCGCGTTGTAGCCCGATGAAAGTGGGGAGTAACCCACTGGGTCAGTATTTACGGCAGGGTGGAGATAAGGGTAAAGTCAGTGACCAGGAGCAAGGTGCTAGGCAGGGCTGGCGGGTATCAATTTCGGGCCTTGTTGAGTTAGAGCTTATGCCCGTGAAGGGCACCCTGGCATTTGATAAACCCGATCCCTACGTATTCATGGTCCTCAGGACGGCGACGGACACGGATCAAACGGCGCAACAGATGTCAGTTTTTCTTGACGTATAAGCCTATCCGTTCGCTTGTATGATGACCAGTCGAATGTTGCACCTTCTCCAAGCCAGTGCTGATGCCTATCCGTATGACAGCCGCGCTAACAGTCGCTTTCAGTAAGGCACTTACTGAGTGTTAACAAGCCCGGCAAACCGTTTACGCTAGTCATATATAACCCTAAACACGTAATGATGTCTGTACTATTTAACACTGATTTACCGACTCGTATCCTCTTTGTCGGGGGTGGTCAGGACTCCGTAGCGTTACTAATGTTATGCCAGCATGATATAGGTTTTCGGAAAACGTTTTTGGGTAAATCTAATTTCTGTGCTTTAATGACTGACACCGGCAATGAATATCAGGAAACAGAAGAATACGTTTCGTGGCTAAAACAATGGTGTCCAACGGTCGGGATTGATTTTACGTTCGTGACGCCGGACATGGGCTTTCACGGGGCCACCTGGCAGAGCCTTACGGATCAGATGGAGCGCAATAACAACATTATGGGCGTCACCTTTGCTAAATCCTGCACCGATAATCTGAAGATTAAAGTCAGCTATCGCTTTCTGGCGCAGTGGCTACGAGATCATTACGGATACCGTGGCAATGACCCTTCCGTTTTTTACCAGTACCGCCATTACTTCGGTAAGCTGGTCAGCTGGATCGGTTTTGCCGCCGGGGAGGAAAGCCGGGTCGCTCATCCAGGCCCCAAAACGCCAGCCAAACCGGATGAATACGTTCTGTTTCAAGAGGGCGACACCGGTCCCGCCTATATCCCCAAATGGCGGAAACTGTGCGTTGAGCATCGCTATCCGCTCCTGGAACTGGGCCACGACCGGGCCGCCTGCCAACGCATCATTGCCGGGTACGGATATCCGGTACCCTACCCAAGTAATTGTATGTTCTGTCCCTTTCAGAACGAAGTCGAGATCGTTTATTTGTACAGAACCCACCCGGATCGCTGGCAACAGTGGGTAGAGCGCGAAGCAGCTAAGCTGGCTAAATTCGCTCAGTCCAAAGTCAACCATGGCGTAAAAGGGAAACTCGCTCTACCACAGTACCTCAAGAAGGCACTGGAGAAGTATGGTCACTGGAGTATCGAACAGTTGCGAGAATACCGATTTTCTCATGGTCATTGTGTTGTCTCTAAGTATTGACTAACCCGATAGAGACTTGGCTACCTCACTTCACGAATTCAGGCAATACTAAAACAGGGGAATAAAACTTGACTATCAGCCGCAGCTACCCCCTATTGTAATCAGCTGCCCCCACGATGAATCGTATTTTTAGGAAGGTAAACACCTGATTATTATGAGCAAAATACCGTTTGAAGGCTTAAACTTTGGTAGTTATAAACAGCCCCTTCAAGTGCGAGAAAAGTACCGTCTATTAATTCATCACCGGATTAACACCAATGCCGAGCGGGTTAAGGCGAATGAGCCGATTTACAAAAAGTTACTATCGGATAATAAGGTGTCGAGGAAGTTTGCCCGTGAGTTTATTCAAATTCAGCTCTGGTTTTTTAAAAATAATACGGCTTTTTTCACCCGCTGGCGTAAGAATAGAAAAAAGCTGGTACCACCTAAAAACTTACCTGCTCACTTATTCAGGTAATACCTACTGACGGGTAGTGCCTAAAAGAAAGTTATAAACCAGTGCCGATTCAGTACTAAACCCTTACGCCCTGTTATGGAAACGAAGTCCCTGACCCAGCAAGCCGTTTACCAGTTCCTGAATGAACTGTATCAAATTGACCAAACCTTATCGGGCAATTACAATCCTAACCAGGATGAGGACGTAAACTTAACGGGCCTGGGAGAACTGGTACTGGATAAGTTTACTATTGAGGTGAATGATCCGCAAGAAAATGACGTCTTTGAATGGGTTTATCTGTGGAGTAACAGTAAAGGGTTTTTAGGATAGGTATTCAGTTGATGACCGTTTGAAGCCGGTCATGCTTGCTTCACTTCACCTACTCAAAGGACAAAGGGCATGACTAATCATCCGTGGTGATAGTCGGGGAGAAGGCTACGCCCATTATAACAGGGGAAAGGGGACATTGCGCAGGTAATAACGAGTTTCCCTTAACCCCCAGGCAATGACCTGTTCTGACGATCTTTAGGGTATAGAAAATCAGCCACAACTCCGCTATGCAGCCTGTTCTTACCCCCGCTCTTCAAAAACAAAACGGCATCCGTGCTCAAATCTATCGTCATTATGGACCCAATGAGCGCCATTTGCTGGGTCACGTCGATAGCGTCGTCATTGTCGGTGAAGGCATCACCGGGAATGCATTTGTCTCGGAGCGATGCCCCGCCGTTTACCTTGAACCAAGTGCGTTAGGCGATGAATACGCCCCCCATCTACGGCCAGTTGGTCATGAGAAAAAACACCTTATGGCTAGTGGGGACTGGGTTTACAGCGATCAACCCGATTTTGCTGCGCATTTCAAGGGATTTCTGAAGCTCCATGACCGCTACGAAGGACGTTAAAGGCTACCCAGCCTCGTTTCAAGTAAAGTAAGTTTAGCGCTCATCACCGGCCACATCAGGCAAAGCCTTTAGCCCAATGACCAGCGCCAAACCTACTACTTCACCTAGTATCGTTTTACAGCACTTATCCACTTAATCCGGCTAAAAAGCCGGGGTATAACGGGGGAAGGAACTGATATAAATTACTCCTTTTTAGCCTTCATTGATCGATTTTCATCCTAGTCAGAACGTATCTTCCGACTATCAAAAAAGAAGGAATTAGGCTTACCTCCACTGTTTTTCGACCCCCAATCATCTCCGGGAAATTACGTCCGGTAGCCCCTGAATCACCGTTACTGACCAATTCTCACTTCTGGAACTGCACTTGTCCAGAGCGGTTTGTTCATTCAAAGCTAGCTTCCTTCTGCCTGGTTTGTGGCTGCTGTCAGCACGAACAGCCCGATAGCCTGGTAAGCGAGGTAACTACTTATGACTTAGTACCACTAAAATGATAACTAACTCATTGGCTCAGCGTAGACCCGTTTTGTCGCGGGCGACAACCGGTACAGTTTTTTTGCATCAGCAGGACTTACCCCCACCCATTCATGCTTACCAGCAGGATCATACTTAATCGACTTTATCTTACGAAGAACAAATAATGATTGATGTACGTCATGTTCCTGTACATAGTACATATCTGCTCCCCATAACTTAAACGTGTTATGGGCAAAGTCGGCGTTCAATACGATATTATGACCACTTACCTGACTTTCGACACTGGGATAGATTAACCCGTTTATGGGCGCGACTTTATTGACTCGAAAGTCATTGAAGAGGATGTTTGACAGCGTACTGGTAAATCGATAAACTTCATTGCTACCTTTTTCGGCAAACACCTGCCCGATATAAGCATCCACGTCGCGAACTTCCTGATCGGTAGATGGAGAAAAATAAGGCTCGTGGTTAATCAGCAGGTCATACAAGTCCTTGTCCTCGTCCGAATTCACATCAAGTGAGCGTCTAATATGTTCAGCCCCCAGTATGATTGTTTCTACCTCAATCGGTTGAGAGGGTCGATTATTGGCCGCCAGGGTAGCCAACTTATGAGCCCAGCTCGAAATCACAACGTAATGGCCTTTTTTTGCCTGAACCTCAAAAATGGGTACACCCATTTCCGAAGCCCCATAAAACATCGACTCGTTATCCAGGTTGCAGCGGCTCCGAGGAAACGTATAATCCCGGTCGGAGGGAGGAGCCGGACAGTGCATTCGGTCGATGAGTGGGCTGCCGTCAGAGTCACTAAACCAATTTTCGTTGATATGTTTAGTGGCCCGATGGAGTAGGGGATGTTGAAAAATGTAGGGGGTGTAGGCAAATTTAAGTTTTGGATCTGAAAACAACTCATAAAATACCCGACGTATTTCGTAGTCATCCGTGCATGGATGGCCTATTCGGTTCCGTAGCCGGCGGAGTGTTTCGGCTGGTGTATACAATCTACTCATGTACGTTATCTTTCGTGTTGGGTCGGCGTTTCCGACCCGCTACCTAAAGAACAAATCCGAAGGCAATTTCATCCTATGCTGAACGAACGTTAGACGTGTGAAATTTTCGTAGCAAGTCCCCAACATACATCGGTTAATTGACCTCGGTGGCGGACAATTATGCTCTTAATGGATCATTATGATCGTAGATAGCAACGAAGCTTACATAATGATACTCAGCACATTAAATCAAAAATTGAAGAGAAATTTCTTAATTTTATGTTGCAATGACCGAAAAAAAAACATATATTGCTTTATATTTAAGCCATATTGAAATGGTTTATACTGTTTACCTTCATTGAACTATGCGGATTATAACGTCAATGCAACCCGTGGCTACTGGCGGCATTCCGCAGGAAGCTATTCCTGAAATAGGGCGAATTGGCCTGGGAAAACTCGCGCACACGGAAGGGGGGAAGGTATACCCAACCGCCACGGATTACTTTGTGCCCCGTGGCCGGGCTCAGGATTTATTCACGCAACTGTACGGACCGGAGCCACGCCAGTTGCCAATTTGTTTTTACAACGATGCAGAGGAAGCCAGCTGTAATGTACGGCTGGAAATCCGGGATCGGAAGGGTGATTTATACGCCTATTCGGACGGCCAAACGTTTTATTTCCGACCTAAAGACGGAAGTCCAGGCTATACCAAACTGGTTACGTTGCAACAGGTTCCGGATATTGCCTTACGGACCGAAGAACACCTACAAAAAGGACTTGCGCCCGATAAGGCCAAGCACATCGTTTGGAAGCCAACCTTATCTTTGCGTTTTATGATTCGGGACTTTCCCCTGGTTGGGTATTGGCAGATCATGACGCATGGCGCACAATCCACCATTCCCCAGGTTACTAGAATGGTAGACACCTGGAAGCAATTACTGGGAAGTTTGTGTATGGTACCCTTTGTCCTCAGCATTAAACGTGGTAAATCAAGCGATAAAGCCAAACAGTTCACCTACCTGAACTTACTGCCCGACTTCTCCCTTGATCATGCCCGGCAATTTGCCCAGAACCGCCCCAAGGAACCGGTAACTTTACCACAAGCCAGTTTACTTAATCCACTTGAGATAGGCCCGCCTGACCAGGTATATGAACCAACTGTCGTGTCTTTACCGGCTGGACACGTATAAAATTTTTTGATCTACTACGCCCGGTTGTACCGGCCGGTAGAAGCGGCCGGTTGAAACAAGTTGGTCCATTTTCGCTGAATGTAGATATTCCTTAGTTTTTTTGTTGACGCATTTCTTCCCCGTTACTTAATACCATGTCAAAACCAATTATTCTGGCCGTATTCAACAACAAAGGCGGCACGGGCAAAACAACGATAACCTTTAACCTGGCGGCCGGTATCAACCGGCGCGGTCACTCCGTGCTGATGGTAGATTTGGACCCTCAGCATAACCTGACCATGGCCGTAGGCTTGCCGGCTAAATCCAAGCATGTCGGTGATTTACTGACGGGGGATGCGCAGTGGGAAGACGTAATCGAGATGACTAAGACAAATGGGCATCCCTTTGGCTTTCTGCCCGCTAGCCTGGATCTGCAGCGTTCCGATGCCATTTTAAGTAACGACGCGGAATTTTTCGCCCTACGGAATTTGATCGAAGAAGAGGTCGAAAAAGCACCGGACGCATTTTATGATTTCGTCGTGATTGATTGCCCGCCTAACCTGGGTATACTTACCCGGAATGCCTTATGTGCTGCCCACTACTACATTGTTCCGCTGCAGGGTGAAAATTTTGCCTTCCAGGGACTGGCCCAGATTATCAAGCAGGCGACCCGCATGAAGAAAGATTTTAACCGGTCGCTTGAACTGGCAGGCATTCTTAAAAATCGGTTTGGGGAACGTACAAAGTTTGGTTCTGAAATCAAGAAAGCTTTAGTGGAAAGTAAATTGCCCGTCTTTACCGCCGCCATCCGGCAGAGCATTGGCCTGATGGAAAGCGCAGCCGAGCATAAATCCATATTTGAGTATGATCCGGGCAGTAACGGAGCTGAAGATTTTAATCAGTTAGTGGATGAGCTGCTAGCCATTCTTACTACCGCCAACTAAGTGTCAATTATGGCTAAGAAAACAAAAGATTTTTCGCAACAGGTAGGTGGCATTCTAAGCAGCGCGTTAACGCCTGAACCGGAACCGGAGGTGATGGTCAATGATGTACCCCTGCCAACGCGCCGGTTTGGTTCCAGCTCCGTTAAAACCCTCACCCCATTAACAACGGCCGAAGCCGCTCAACTGGCCCGATTGGAGGCAACGATTGACCGGGGCATGAATACCTTTCTGGATGTCGGCCGGGCATTGATTGAAATTCAGGAAAATAAACTGTACCGGGCTACTCACCTGACCATCGAACAGTACATGCTGGAACGGTTCAGTCTTAACCGAAATCGAGGCTATCAACTTATTGAAGCGGCTAAAGTTGTTAATCAGATTGCGGAAGAAATTAAATCCGATCCGGTTGAAGCAACGGATGCTTCGTCGACGGAAGGCTACCAAGCCGTTCCTACCGGGAAAGTACGTCGGTCAAAGCCCTCACCCTCAACGGCGAAACAACCCGAGGACGTCGACTATACGGAAGAGTCCGGTGATGGTACAAATTTAGCCGAACCAGCAGACGCGGAAACGGCTGGGCAAGCTTCGGGCCCCACAAGCTACGTGTGGTCAGCACCCGAAGAGGGTAAAGAAACGGGTGAACAAGGAGAAGGTGAACTATCAAACGGGAAAAACACGTCCATTCCCTTGCCCAATACCGAATCTCACGCGGCTGCGCTGGCTCAGCTGCCGGAAGATCAACGAACTACTATTTGGAAGAAGACCGTAGCCGAGAGCCAGCAAGACGGCAAGCCGATTACGGCCAGCCGCATTAAAAAAACGGCCGAGAAAGGAGGGGTTCCACTTAACAAAAAGGCCCCTAAGGACCGGGCACCCGCTAAAAATGCGGTTGGAAATAATCCTGATGCCAACGACGATTTTTCCGATGCGGCCCTGGAGCATACGCGTCAGGCGATGAACAATCCAACTTGGATAGCAGAGGAAACCAAAACGGCAACGGGCAGCGATTTAGGAGAGGAAGAATCAGTTGAGGTGGGCGAGGAGAAAACGGGCGATGCGGTGATGGATGTCGCACCAGTGGGTTCGCGCCAGGCTCTTAGTGAAGCGTTGAGTGAAAAAATCGTTCAGGCCTTACCTGGTGAAATTATGATTACCCTACGGGGTTCTTTTCTTATTCGTGAAGGTCTATCCGAAAGCTGGCAAACGCTTCGGGGGGATGATCGGGCGATTGATGAGCAGTATTCCGACACCCTGACGATTCAGGAATTCTGGGACTTGATCGGGGCGAAAAGGTAATAAGTCGGAACATACCGATTATCCTGGCAGACATCTTACGGTGTCTGCTTTTTTTATATCCACCCGTGCGCTACCAAGTGAGCAACACGAAAATTATACGGGCAAGACTAAGAAAAACCTCACCCAATTCATTTTTTATAACAGGGAAAAAGGTAACACACAGAATGTCCATCAGCCGTTCATTATCAGACTATTATAGGGCTTTAGGGGGTAAATTTAGGCTACAAACAAACAGCAAAAAACCCCTTATTTCATGACAACGCTATCAAAAAAAACTGCCAAAAAATCCAACGTAGGAAAACGTACTCAAAATTATGTCCCACCTACTTCACCCACCGCCACGGACGATACAATGGGCGGTAAGATGGCCCGGCCTGGAATGGCTTTTTTGTATGATAAAATTACCCAAACAATAATTACTCAATTAGAAAAAGGAGTCATCCCTTGGAAAGCTCAGTACAAGAAGAATGGGTATGGTTTTCCGCAAAATTACTGCTCGAAACGGCCTTATACATCCATCAATATGTTGCTGCTGGCTCTGCTTCCGTACGAGAAACCCTATTACTTAACCCTAAAGCAAATTAACCAACTGGGCGGACGAGTCAGAAAGGGCGAAAAAGGGCATATTGTTACGTTCTGGAAATTCCCTAGCGAAGACAAGAAAGCAGCCTTATTAGCAGCGGGAAGAAGCGTAGCGCCGTTATTTCGATTTTACTACGTCTGGAATATTGACCAGACAGACGGGATTGATGTCAAACTGCCAGATTTGGACGCGCTGGTTGAAACCAACCGACAACTGCAAATCAATGAATTGCAGGAGATTGTCGACCGGATGAGCCAGGACGGTATTCAGATTTCACATACGTGCCCCGGTACTCCTTGTTATCTACCCCGCAAAGATTCCATTATCATACCAACCATCAGCGAGTTCAGGACACCCGAAAATTATTACAAAACGATGTTCCATGAGCTTGTTCACGCTTCGGGTCACCCCAAGCGGTTAAACCGGGAGTCTATTGCCGCTTATGTGGCAAACCGCGAGCCGAATCCATTGGCTTACGCATTTGAAGAACTGATTGCTGAGTTGGGTACGTCATTTTTATTGAATGCTTTGGGCGTTGATTTTAGTCAGCGCGACGATTTGCTGGAAAATGCTGCGGCTTACATTGACTATTACAGCAAGCTGTTGTCCAGTGATCGAACGATCATCGTGAAGGCCGCTTCTAAAGCGCAGGCCGCAGCCGACTACATTCTTAATCAACACTCGTTGCCCGATGACGACGAGTAAAGAGACTGCCCGCCGGTCAGCGGGCTGGTTTTTACTTCACCTTTTCATTGGTAATATGATTAAAAAAATGAGTGACCGAAAAAAAAATAGTTTGCTAAATCCCAAACCGCTACCCAAGAGCTCCTTAGGCCGTCTGCTATATTCGTTTAACTTTGTGTGAAGCGTAATGACCGAAAAAAAACAACTAAAAGCTTGCGTTTAACTCATGACCAGAAACTTATTCCTGTTTATTGGGTTGGCTAGCCCACTGATGGCCTGGCAGCCAGCACACCCGGCCGCACCCTCGATTCCAAGCCTCACCCCCGCTGTCCAAGCAACGACGCCCGATCTGGTTCAGCGTGAACTGGATGCCCAAAAGCTCAAGTTACGGATGCCCATCGGTGCCTCATCGGCCTCTTTTGATTTATCGGACTCGGCCCGGCGGACCATGATCAGTTCACCGTCTGTATTACGGTTTTCGGATCAGATTCAGCTCACCCGACAAGATTCGATAACCATGCGGGGACTCATGGATCTTCCCATCGCCTCACTCAGCGAAGTAGTGTCAAAAATGGACTTTTATACCCAGGTTCGTTTTGTTCGCTTCGGCCTTCTCCAGATAAACGGTAGGCCCCAGGAGGCTCGTCTGTACGCCAGTAAGCTTTATATTCTGACGGATGAGATCTTTCCCCGCAAAGCCATAGAAGATAGCTTAACGATTGAATCCGCGCTGGCCAACCAACGCTCGAAAATCCAGCAAAGCACGGACAAGACGCCAAAGGTTGCTTCTATAAAAGAACAACCCGCTCCTACCAGCAGCTCCTCCTGGTTACCTTCACTTATTCTGTTAGTTTTTGCTGGAGCTGGCGGGTACTACTGGCTAGTTATACGGCCCCAATCGAAAAAAACAACCAAGCTCACCAGCGTATTTTATGAGCAGGAATCAACTTTGGAATCGACTGAGGTAACTCGCAACCCCAACCCAGTAGGCACCGAACCCGATGGCAGGGACGACCTGCTCAATGATTCCTACACCCATCCCCATTCGGTTGAATCATCTGCTGAGGACTTGTCAGCGACTTCCACCACGCAGGCTGAACCCAGTCATACCTAACAATGTAATCATATGGATAAACACTAAAAGGGGGCCATTGCCCTCTTTTTTGTTTGTGTACATAAATAACGGGGGAGAAAAAGAGGCGAGACACCAACCAGCCCTATTGGCAAATCGGCAAAAAATAGTTATATTACTATCAGTAAATCAGATAGTTAACTACTTTTTGTGCGTCAATAAATCACCCTCGACTATGAATTCAGGTCACCCCCCCGTTGCGAACGCAACCCAGGCGCATCATAACTTTCTTCAATTTCTATTATACCGTCAGGCTTTCGTTGAGCAACGGCATCCTCATTTATGGGTAAACTTATACCGTGGCTATAAGGAAGCAAATTTACCCATGCTTAAAGCGGGTTTCGAGCAAAAAAGCCATCAGTTTGGGGGTGTTTATGACGTACTGGCTAGTCAACCAAATCTGCTGACAGAATTAAACTTTAAGACTTTAGAACTGGAATCCATATTGCCCCCTGAACTGCGGAGTTTTCATCTGGATACCTTAAAACGGGCTATCAAGCTTCAGGCTGAACACTCGATTGATTGGTCAACCAAAGAATACGACTATACCATTACCCTGAAGCAACAGGAGGGCTTTTATAAGGGATGGGTCCATCAGTACTGGCCGGGTACCTGTAATGGAAATGTCTGGTTAATAATTAACCCCATGACGGCTATTTTTTACCTGGTTTCGTAACGAATGCCAGAAGACTAAAACCGCCCTATTGGGCCAACATGCGCCCAATGGGCAGATTAAACACTTCACTTAATCAGAGCCGTAAGCTGGCTCAGTATAACAGGGGAAAAGTCAGCCGTCAGCCGTTCATCAATTCGTTATTACCTGGAAAGACGTGGCCGCAAAGGTGTATTTTTATATAAGATTAATTCGGCAAACGAGCTTAAAACGATGCATACTGCGCAAGCCACTGATGTAACGGCAAATCTGAGAGTAGCAAGTCCTGAAATTATGGAGATGCATTCACTGATTACAAAAATGGGATTTATTATGATGGGGGCAACCCACATCCGATTCAGTAATCAGCAGTATCTATTAGCCTGGTCAATGGGGTCAGGGGCTAAGTGTGTAGCCATAAATATGTTTTACCGACCCGGATTGGATCTCTATACGCTTGACTTTATTAAATCACATAGCGATTCGGCAAGAACTGTTCGGATGGACCGGGTTTATGGGGAGGATGTAATAGGGGTAATTGAACGGGAAACCGGGTTTTACCTTCGGTTGTAGAGGAATGGTTGTAAAGGGGTAGATCAGGGCAATCGCAGTGCGTTTGCCCTGTTTTGTTGGTCTTTACTACTTCACCTCCTTACAGCCAAGTCCCTCGGTCATACCTGCCGATCACTAAAGCGAGACCCATTTATAGAGCAGGTTAGCCAGGGAATGAGAAGTGGGCCGCTCACCGGTTTGAATTGAGCGCAGAAATTGCCAGATAATCCATTCGGTACTTCCGGGTACATTTTGCCAGCCGGCACCAACCCGGTAGCCAAGGCACCGGGATAGGAAATCGCTTAAGCTTTCGGCCGATCCTGCCTGCCAGTGACCCGCCTCAAGAGCCGCAACCCATACGGGTTTTAGCAGCGGATAAGCCAAAACCAGGTGCTGTATCCGCTGACGTATCGGTTTTAAATTTGCCTTTTCCAGTGCAGCAACCGAAATAGAAATTCCCCGCAGGTATGTCCCCCGGACATCGCAACCGGTAAGATCAGTATACCGCAGGTCACAGCCCGAAAGATCAGACCCTTTTAAACTGGCCTGATGTAAATGGCACCAGGATAAGTCGCTCATCTGTAGTTGACAATCCAGAAAATGGGCTTTCTCCAGGTTCGATCTACAAAAGCTGACGGATTGGAAATTAGACCCCGTAACCCTGGCCCCCGTTAACTGACAGTCAGCCAGCTGGCTGCCGTGCCAATCTACCCCCGATGCTGCCAGATCCGTCAGCGTCGATCCCCGTAGATCAGCCCACATTCGACCAGCCGTGACAAGTGCCTTCGTCAAGCTGGCACCCGTTAAATCCATACGCCTGGTGCCAACCAGGTGAACTTGGACAAGTTTGAGCCCAGGCAGCTGCAGGCCTGCCAGCACCCGGCCTTGAGAAAAAGCCGTCTCCAGTAGTAAGCGACGACGTGCCTGTTCCGATACGGATCGATTACGCCGGCTTTGCAAAGAAACCAATACCTCACCCCGGTCATTTCGTAAGTCTATCTGACCCGATTCTTGATCGGGCTGGTCAGCACCATCGACGGTAAACCGACTATAATTCGTGCCTGACAAGTCATATCGAATGAGTTGTGGCTGTTGTGCAAACAAGTCTAATTGGCTAACAAGCGTCATTTGAACTAGGATTGGTAGCAGTAGTGACAAGATAACATCCTATCAATTGAGTTGACCGAAAAAAAAACAAAAAGAACTTTTCAAGCATCTTCTGATGAATTATTTAACTTTTTGTCAGAGAATAACTGACGGAAAATGAAGGGGATATCGCAGTGATATAGCCTATAGCGTTGAGGGCTGGGCTACTGGAAAAAGATTAACGCGTCAGCTTACCAATAAATAAAATTAGAACCCCCGTAAAGGGCGGCACATAACAGGGAAGAAAGTGTTTAGTTTGTAGTTAAGTTGCTGACATTCAGGTTAATGACTAAAATAAATAGAGGTTATCTTTATAGTGTTAAATCAATTAATCATCGCCTAATCAGGCACAAACCGGTAAAGCCATGTCTATGTTCGGGTTGAACAAATTTGTAGGAATTGGTCACGTTGGATCAACGAGGGTTTTTAATGACTCGTTGAGTCAGCCATTAACGGCAATATCTATTGGGTTGGATGACAGCTACAAGACAAAAGATACGCAGGAACTAGTATCTAAAACCATCTGGGTTGAATGCGTAGTCAAAGGTGATCGCACGGAAACCTATAGCAAGGGGCGATTGATGCTGGTGGAAGGTAAAGTAACGGCGGAAGCCTACACCGATAAAGACGGTAAGCCAGCCGCCAGCATTAAAATTAAGAATGCACGCGTAAAGGTGCTGGATAAAAAATCGGTTAGCCAGGAGTCTGAAGAAGAATTTGTTGACGACGAGTATTCGTCTTGAGCAAAAAGCTGATGAAGTTTGAACGGTTCGTGTCCCACACACGAACCGTTTTTTTTGGGATATACATTCTGGAGGTTGTAGGAGACAAGGTTAACGACCACTGCATAGCACTTCACCATCGCATCACCTACGGTGGTATTGGATTCGATAGTGTGGCCCCCCTAACCCCCTACGGGGGGATCATAACAGGGAAAAGGACGACGGATAGCTTATGGTGTAACTGTCTGTTAAACAGCAATTTAAGGGGTGGGGGTGGTATCTTTAATTAAGTAAAATAAATCATCCATCGCCGGTAGGCACAAACGCGGCGGCCGGTCCGCCGGCGCGGTACCGCCCCAAAAACCATGATTAAACTTGTAGAACCCAAACGCTCGCAGGTCGTAAATTTTTTGAAAGGAATGGGTCTGGTATTCGCCACATTCTTATTGTACTGGATTGCTACCCTGCTGTTTTGCCCTACTTGTCATGGGCAGGACACAGCGGCTATCACTCCGGTTAAACCATCACCCCTTAAGAGTTCTTATTTGAATCCGTACGCGCTGGGGATGAATAAGCAGTCGATGGGTTTAAAAGCATTCTTTGATGCCGTCGAGCGCATTAATAAACCGGATAGCTGCCTCCCTAAAAAGGCAGTTGGAAACGTGGGTCTTGGACTGGCTGTGCAAACGAATGGTACCCTGTTCGTTAATGCGACCGCTAAAACCAAATGGGGCGGCTATGTAACACTGCTCGCTGGACGTCGAAAGAACGAACTGTACGTTGGGGCGCAGGGCCAGTACAAAGCTAACCCCTCTCTCTTAGCTGGGATCGGATTTGTCGCCCGACCCCATATTTTAATCGGTGGACTAGCCGGAGCTTTCTTCTATCAGGAAGTGACCGTTGCGGATAACCAGCCCACCCGCTACGCGCAGCTTTTACAAGCGGGCAAACTTAAACCCGTATTGCTGTATGGTGTTCAGGTCTCAGCCGAATTACGGCACGTATGGGTATCCGTGAATCTATTGAGCGGGAGCGGGATGGGGATAGGAGCAACCTACTTTTTTTGAGTCAATACCCAAACCCGCTCTAAAGGCCGGTCTGGGTATTTGGGTTTCACCTCACTTTACTACTTCATCCCGCAGGGGCCATAACCGGGGAGAAGGTCACCGGGACATACGGCAACTATACGGGCCTATTTCTTAATTGAAAAGTGGAATGGGTATCTTAGTACAGGGTTAATAATCAATTAGTTATTAGTATTCTAAGTCGAATGAATCCGACAAATAGTCATCGTTCTCACTGGCTTACTAAGCGTATTGGCCTTAAAGTTTGACCCGATAAATGAAGTCAGCACGACAACCCATTAGTCAATTATGGAGACGACATCAATTGGTATTCGACCCGGTTTTTTGCCCGAAGGAACGTATTGGCCCTGTCCGGAAGGAATTACGGTTCAGCGCATCAACATGCTTACTCAGCAAGTCGGTAAGCACATTCTGCCCTGTACACTAGAACAGTTTGAAGAAGGGCGAAGGAAAGCCCGTCAGGGTGATTTAATGCAGGATGCTTTTCCGTTCCTGACACCCCCAGATCGTGAGTTTTTGATTTCAGGAATCCCCCCGCTGCAGTGGGCTGAATTGTTTCCTGTACCGCTTCCATTTTCGCCCTCGTCAGTCGAACAGATCCTGGAGGAATTACGTCCCGTCATGGATGAGCTGTTTGGCGGAACGGCAAGCAGACCGCTTGCTATGGACCGTCTGGTTGAGGAAGTCAGCCGGGATTTTGAACCACTTCTGGACGAAGATCAAACCAAGCTGCAGCATTGGGTCCAACAATGGGCATTACAGCAGGGACTAATACTCGCTGAGTAAGCTACAGGGCGAAGGCCCTGAACGTTTTACTTCACTTTTTCAGGTTGTATTACTAGGCCACACCTGCATAAGGCAGCTACGAAAAGTTTGACTTGCCAGCAGCGTTTGTACAAAATTTTGGACAAAAGCATTGGCTGAAACGAACGCAAGGCTTGCCTTTGTATACGCCCAAAAAGAGGCATAACAGGGAAGAAAGTCACAGATAGTCAATTAGTTAACTATTAATTATAGGGGTTGGCAAGACGCCCTTGGTTATCTTTAGCTAGTTAAAATTCTCAATTACAAACCCCTTATTACTGACGATCATGGCAAAAGCAAAGGGACTTTCCCAAACCGACGATTGGAATCAGATCGCATTTCCCGTTCAGTTGCAGGAGTTTTCAGCCCTCATGCCGGGTTACGAGTCCGTCGCTCGGGATCGGCAAAAATTTATCGTTGGCAGGCCGCCCCAGGCCACCAAGCCAGTAATTTTTGGCTTACAGGGTAAAAATTATTCCCTCTTCCCAAATCAGTTAATTCGCGAGGTAGCCGGTCGGGTTATGGGACGGCATACCCTGCAAGCATCCTATTCGGACCAGGGTGAATTTTCGCTGACCTTAACCTTGCCTGAAGAACGGTTCGAGGTAATTTCACCCAAGCGGCCGGGCAGTCAGCCCTCGACAACGCCCGATACACTGCAAAAAGCGATTATTATCACCAATTCGTATTCGGGAAAGAGCCCATTTACCATTCAGGGGAAAGTTCTCTCCACGCAACGTAGTATAGACACAACCGAAATTGCTCCGCGCATGCGGATTAGTTATTACCGACTGGTCTGTGGCAATGGCTTGATGGGATGGGCCGACGAGTTTATGAGCTTAGACGAGTACGTACAATGGCTTGCCGAGGGGCAGCCAACTCGTCATACCCATGTTCGGGAAACGAAAACATTCTTTGAACCGGCGCGTATCGAAACGACCGAACACGTCGAGGTGGGTCAAGAAACAACACTGGCTTACAGCCGAATCCGTCATACCGGATTTACTGAAGTCGATTTCGAAAAGACGCTCAGCGGAATGTTTAATGAATTCGTTTCCGCTCAGGATTCCCTGACGGCTCAGATGTATACCCGGCTGGCTGAACATACGATCAAGCGGCAGCGGGCGGAGAGCTACCTGAAAGGAGTGAAGGTGCCAAAGAAACTGGTGCAACTTGCCCTTGAACGAATGGACGAGGAGGCTGGTCGATTAGCCGCCAAGCCCAATTTGTGGCTATTGTATAATGGCTTGAATCACGCGTTATTTCATCAGCCAACATCCTTAACCATAAATCAACGCTACGACCTGGATGGAAGCCTTTTTCACCATTTGACCCAGGCAGTTATCTAAAGAATAGTGGCTGAAAAATAATTCTTACCGGAAAGGGAAGAGGGTTTATCAACCTTTTCCCTTTCCTCATAACTAACCCTTTATCCCTCATAAAAAATGGCCACTGGAATCATAAAAAGTCGCTGATGCATACCTATATACGTGTAACACTTGTCTGGATCGGACAACTTCCAGTTAAAACCGTCACGGACACTCTTCTCAAGTTTTACGCCGAAGCTTTCTACAGGTACTGACAGCTCTATTGAAAGAATTTGGTATATTTATCAAGAAGTAATCGCAAGTTATGAATACGACACCGCCAACCTTCCCCCTTGTAACAGCCCCCGTTGGGAATTGGCCTTTGCGGTGTATCTATACGCATTTACCCGTAATAGCTGGCCAGCTCGTAGCCTTAGGCCCACTTGGTTATATCAGCCTGGCACCGCTTCGGCGGACCGCCGTGGCGCATCATTCGGACGGTCAGCATCATGCGGCAAATGAAGTGGCGTATCTAATCGCGGTGTTCCAGGCGTATGAGCAACGGCAAGGCTGGTTGCCCCAAGCCGAGTCGGTCCTGATTCAGTTAGCGGAAAACCTGCTTGCGGCCCTGCTCCAAACTGTCCCACCAGGACAGACCCGGTATCTTCATCAGTTGTTGCAAGCGACGGACTTGAAACCATGGCTTAAAGCGCTTAACACGTTACCTGCCAATCCCGACGAATAAGGGCGGTTACTTGGCTGATCAGCCGGAGAGGTGACGACGCTAAGCGAGGAATTTAAATGATGACTGACTTATTTATCATGGATGCGACCCATTTATTAATTCTTGAGCGCTTTGATCGCAATGATCGGTCAGAGGGGACTCACTATCTGTTATTCTCAACTCGGACAATGGCTGAGGATTTCGCCAGAAATATTGCAACAGATTTTTATGAATGTGGCCTACTACCAGAAGAAGGAAACTTTGAGACACAACGATTGAAAGGTGATGTTCTCAAATATAAAGACGAATTTACAATAAGTTGGACCATGCAGCCAAAAGAGCCTGGGGGCTCCATTGGTGATAGTTACTATTTGTCTGTGCAGCCTGTAAAAGCACATTCACCAGAAATGAGATTTGACTTCTGGAATCAACTATAACCAAACTTTTCACTATCGGACGTCGATTAACTGCCATCGGTAATCAATGGATTAGGACCTCTGTAATCTTGTTGCCAACGCTATTTAGTGGGGATGAGCGATACGATCGCTCGCAAAATACTAGAGAGACTACTGGGAAGACTTGCGTAGCGCTAGGGGCAAAATAACGCGTTTAAATTTTGAGAATTCTTTAATAGACAGTACCTTTCGCTTATTAATAACGGAAGATGTGCCCGTTGTTATTACAATGGCCATGTTTGTCATTTTTTTGGTTGGATTTCTGGTTGGCACGTATGTAATCGCCCTTATTGCGAAGTTTATTGGGGGAGCCTTAAAGCCTACTCTGCCTTCGCTGGAGGCCCCTGTGCGTAAAGTTGTCGTTCGTCGCCGTACGATTCAGGTAGGGGCCGGGGACGGTTCACGGGATCAGAACGTACTGCCAACTTCATATACTCAACCTGCGTCTCAGGCAAAACCCAGGCCTAAGGTGGTTGCCTCAAGCCTAGCCGGATAACCGCGCCGGCAGACCGGACAAACCGCTGCCCTATTGACAACGTAATCGAATAGCCCGCTCGTCGGGTATAAAGTTTTTTTACACGGCCAGGCCAGGAATGGCCCGGCTTTTTTTTACCATGCAACTTTCTCTCGAAGCCCTTCTCGAACAATATCAGGCAATCCAGCAACTGTTACTGGTGAAGCTGCAAGGAAAACGGTTTTCCCATGTACAGCCTTTTTGGGCTGACTCCCAGGCTTCCTTTTACAATAAGCGGGGCGGGCGGCGACCTTTTACCTTCGACAATGTTATTGATCTCTTGCGGGGCTTAAACATGGAGGATGAGCTCGCCGTGGTTTTACTACTGGCGGACTGCCGGGCATATCTATGGAAGCAGCTCCAGGCGATGCCTCCCGGTATGATTAAAAGCTTACCCCTCGATGAGCCGCTCATCACCCAGTTGTTGTTGGTTCGTGTTCGGGAAGAAACCAGCTGGGAACTGGCCGATCTGCAGTTTCTACTGCTGGTACTTACCCAGCTGCAGAGCCAGGTTCAATATTTGCTGGATCTGCCATCTAATCTGATCAAGCACCAAAGTAAAGCGTCTATGTAAGGCCTGAGTCCACAAAAAAGCCGCAGGATCGGTCCTGCGGCTTTTTTATTGTAAAAGGTTTACTTGGCAGAGGTATAACTAACTTCGACAGTTTGTAAATCACCCGACTGATTTTTAACGTAAAATAAAAGCTTGGGCTGGCCAACCGAATCACAACGAACCGCGATCCAGGGAGACAGATCATTAATTGAAAGCCACTCGCCCTGAGCAGCCAACTGCCTGCCTATTTTAACCGCTACGGGGAGGCTTGAGTCGGTGTTCTGAAAACTGACCCGGTAGGAAGTTGCCGAGAGATAAGGGCTGGGATTGATGAGTAAGCGAAATTCAACGGTATCTTTGGCTTGCACCAGCGCGGGCGTGTTGGTAGTCGACACGCTGAATGGAGTCTGGGTCTGCAAGCCAAGATCATCACTCATGCAGCTTCCCAGCAGAAGGCCAGTCGCCATGACGATAAGGTAAACAAATTTGTTTTTCATGATTTGGCCGGTTAAAACGAGTCAAAGGTGAAACGAAGTCCCAGTTGAGCCTGGGTATGCAGGCGGTTAAGATCACTCACGGCATACCATCGTTCGGTAATCCCACCGATCAACGAGATTCGATCGGTCAAAAATACTTCGGCTTCCAAGCCAACATTTCCTCCAAACGTAAAATGACCCTGGGCACCGATGAAACCAATGGGTAGGTCGTGCTGGTCCTGATTGACAATCTCCAGGCCAGTGAAAATGCCAAGCACGGGGGAGATGTAAAAGGTCCTTCGGTAATCGTGAAGCGATATTGGCGCGTAGTCGATGCCCAGGGTATGCCGCTCGCTGATCACCTGGACTCCCAGTGGTTGGTAAAATTTTCGGTCGTATTGATAGCCAATTTTCCAATAATGTTCCCCGCGGGTGTAGCGAACGAAATCAGTTCGCACCAGACTTCCCTGCTGATTAGCCCGCAGGTTAATTCCCCTTGGGAAGCGGTCCATGATCCCTCCCTGCAGGGAAAAGGCGTACTGACCTTTGCGATGGCGCTGGCCGAAACTGCTGTGGCTCAGTAATTCGAAAACCAGTAGCAGGGCGAATGGAAGAAAACGAAGTAGTCTCATGTGAATTAAAGTTTTCCGGAGTTCATGATGTCCTCGTTATTCATCAAAAAGGTGAGGGCTCTTCCGCCACCCGCTTCATTGATCTGCACTAGAATCCGTTTGTTATCGGGAATGGTGAATTTCTGGAAAGCGAGGACCTGTTCCATTTTCTGGTGTCCCGGTATGACCCGAATGCCATCATTGTGCACGTAGAAAGGAACAATCTCGGTTTCCTGAAACGTCGTTCGTTTCGCGATGGTCTTATCGACGATAAAAAAGCGCATGTAGTCAATATCGTAATTGATGTTTGACTTATTTTTCAATTGTAATTTGACGTACATGACGTTGTCTTTCACGTAAAAGCCACGAATGGTAGCCTCCATCAGATTTTCTGATACGCCTAGGTGACGAATCGTCCGCCGTTTGTGATTCACCTGATCGCAGTTGTACACCACTTCCGAAGCGGAGGCCCGAATCCCCGAGAACTGAATAACGCCATCTTTGGCATTGAGGCCATTAATGAATTCTTCCGAATCTTCCCGCGATCCACCCACGCGGGCGGGGCCCTCCGATCCCATTGTGTTCATGGCCAGGTTGAGCGCTAACAAGGCGGGTTGCTCGTTATAGTTGGCCACGAATGAATAGAATTTTCCATCGGTGGTAATAACGCTAAAATTCGTTTCGTTAAAACCCACTTTACTGGCTTTCACCTTCAATACGTTCTCCACGTCGGACGCTTTGTCGGCAATAATATCGCGCGATCCCAGATCGACGGATTTAATCGGCGTTGGGAAAATAATGGATATCGTCTTGTTATAGGGCAACTCTGTATAATACGATTTGACAACATTATAGTCTCGGATCGGTATGGCGGGTACCCGCAGGGCGTGCGCATTATTATTGACAATGGTCATCTCGGCGAGGGGTGTATCATCAATCTGGCTGGCCGGAACGGCCTGATCATCGGCTTCCGGAACGGGAGAGCGCGCCGACACGGATTTTGTATCCGATCTGGAAGGGGCGGCTATGAATCGTTTTTCGCTCGAGCTTGTCACCACTTTAGGCGTGCCAAGCGAGGGTAACGTATCCGGCTTCACCAGCTTAACGGAAGGCGTTGCCCCGGCCAGAGTTGTTGGCTTTTTGACCGGTGCTGTGGCCGTCGAGGCTGAAGGGCTTGTCAATAGACCCCGGCTGGGCAGAGCAGCCGTGAACGTATGGCGAAACGGGCGTCCAGTAGCGTAGGCTACGGTAGCAGGTTGACCGGGAGCCGAGACAGGCCGGTTAGTTCCTGCTGATTGAGCGGAAGCTCCGTTGGTTACCAACAGGCTGATACTGGTGAAGTAAATCAGGCCAATAGGTCGAAAAAAATAAGCGTTCATAAAAAGTTTGGCGAATAAAGGTTAAACAAGGCTGGCCTTCAGGGACCAGCATCCGGCAGGGTTTACTGTTCATTAATAATATTTTGAAGCATCTGTAACTGCATTTGCTTTTCGGTTATCGGACTGGAGACCGGCATAATGGGTGGATTGCCTGGTGTACCGACGGAACCAGTACCCCCTTGTTCGGTGCGGTCGACGGTACGCAGCAGTACGAAGTAATTGTTCTTAAGATAGGCCCGCTGCATTTGCGCTTTCCGCGCGAGACCTTGCTTTACCCCCTGGGTAATTTGCTGACCCGCCTGTAGTCCGGCTGATGCCAGAACGGCACTCGGCGACGAATTGACATAAAGCCCACCCCCCAGGCCACCTCCACCACCACTTTGCGCAACCTGCGCGGCCGTCTGTTTGGCCAGATCCAGATTCGTCATGTTTGGCACGTAAAGGCCAGCCATGCCATCCATATCGTACACCTGGATATTGGTTGGAAATAAACGATTCTGATACTGAATGGATCGAATCAATAAATTGATGCGTTGACCAGCGAACTGTCCCATACCATATAAAAGGGTATTGGCGGGTATAACGATACCCCGAATATAAAGCGGTTCGAGCAGACGGATTTTGATGCGCGAGCCCATACTACTGATTTCCTGATCGCCATAAACCATCGCCCGAATGGTGCCTACTTCAGCGTCCAACAACCGCTGCTGGGCTTTACGGGCATCTTCCGTGTACAAACCAAAAAAAGAATTGCGCCCGGTATAATCACGGCCAGTTAACGAAGTGATCGGAACAGCCATACGCCCCTCCTCGTCGGTAACGACTTTAAGTGCTTTAGTTTTGTCCTGTTCCCGGGCTTCGCGCGTCGCCTTATCCTGTTTATATTCGGTTAACAGCCGTTCCAGCTTCGCCTGCTTGTCGAGTGCCATCTGCAACTTCGCTTTTTTATCGGCTTGTTCTTTAGCCTGCTGGGGCGAGGTGATGGGAGCATCGTCATCGTCGAGACGGCTATCGGATTCCGTTAGCGGAAGTGAAGAGGAGCCGCGGCTACCTGATGACCGGTGATTGACAACCTCGGGAAATGCGCCCGCGCTGGACTGACTTCGCCGGGAAGGTCGATTGGTTTCGTAGACAGTTGAATCTAAGTGACTCATTGACCGGCTCGATGGGGTTTTGTAACGGCTTCCGTATACGTATTCTTGTGCGTCCGGAATTCCCTGCATGTTCGATGCCTGTGGATTTTCACCCACGGCAGCTTCCGTCTGCAAATCCAGCTTGTTGGCTTTGCTTAAGGACGTATCGGTTTTGGCCGAGGGGACCCGGGTGTTGATTACCGAAGGTGTCTGCTGGGGCGCTTCTTTCTCGGGAGAAGAGGAAACAACCCACAGAAAAGCCCCAACCAGGACTAAAAACACTGGGATACTCCACAGGAATCGTTTGTCCCCGAATAAATCTTTTAGTGATCGTTTTTGCGTTTCCATTGTTGGTTAGAAATAAAGACTAGTTCTTATTCTGTTGAGGGAGCTGGTCCGGACTACGGCGGGTCACGCCTGACCGGGCTTTCAAGTAGTCGGCTTTGTGAGTCGAATCACTGGACAATTCCCGTCGGGTAGTAGATTGACTTACATTGGCTTCCTTGGCCAATTGGCCAAGGGCTGGTACCAAAGCGGAGAGCGGGGGCAGTTGATAAAACAGGTAGAGCAACCGAATGAGCCAGAAAAGTCCAATCAGGCCAAAGAATAGCAGCACTTGCCGGCGACGCTGGCTAACTGACGTTTGGCCTTCCCAGCTTCGGATTCGAAGCGTGATCCACCTGGTTACCCAACTGGTCGCCAGGTGGTAGGAGTTGTTTAGTTTTCCAACCCATGGACTTGACAGCCACCGGGGCTGAGGGGCTAGAGCGGTACCGGGTTCTAACGGATGCCCGTTACGGCGACGTATCGGCTGTCTCATTGGTTACGGGTGATGGTCTGGATATCGGAATTATCCAGCGGGTGAAACCGCTCAATCATAAAGCCATGCGGATTGCGATCGGTCCGCTGAACGTCGATTAGAAACCCTTCTACATCCAGATTACGGTAGGTGACGGTCGATTCCCGAACGAGTAGTTGTTTGCCTTTCGCTCGGAAATAATAGGGGCTTTGCGTCATATTAACCTGAATTGATTCCGGGTCAATCTCAATCTTTTGGTGGACGTTGCCCTGTACCAAGTCTGAATAGTAGCCTTTTTCGGTAAAATCCTTGTGAAGCCTGACGACAGATTCATCGCCCAGGTAGGAAGCTTCTTCAATGGTCTTACGGATCTGCTGATTGTCGGGCTCCAGGTCAAAAAATAACCGTAAGAAAGTACGGACGTGGTCTTTGGCCTCTGCACTCCGGTTTACATTGTGATCCTGAGCCAGCGCCAGCATGATGCTTTTGCCGTTTTCCATAACGTACACCCGGGAACGCGACTTCTCGGTGATATCGAACGCCCACCAGGCAATGCCGCTGGCCAGCAGGAGCGTACCCAAAATGACCGCAAACATGACGGTGCGGATCATCTTGAACGAGGTTTCAATGTTGTGTAATGATCTGAAATGAGGAGCTTCCATAAACTTTTAGTAAGGAATAAGTGAATATTTAAATCTTATTGAGCGTAGGCAGTTTGCTGTTCCATTCGCGGATTCGCTCGAACCCACCCGAAACACTGCGACCTGCACTTCGGGCAACGCCACCGCCAACGCCACCGACGCCACCCAGTACGCCCCCGCCCGCCTTGGCCCCGCCCAGCGTCTTGCTGATGGCTTGGTCGGCTCCGCTGGATTCAACGACCCAACTGGCGGCCATCGGCACTGTCAGGTACGCCACGGTGCCAATGAGGTAAAAGATAACCATGGTAAAATCATCGAGGGTAAAGGTGCTGTCGGTAGAAGCCGCTAATTGTTGCAGATCTTTACGCAGCATCATCACGTGAATGCTTTCCAGCATACCCGATAAAATATTGGTAATAGGAATCCACATCAGCATGTTGATTACCCGGGTACACCAGGCCGCCAGACCGGAATAAAACCATTCGAACGTGGCCAGCCCAAACGTAATGGGACCGGTGATGAGCAAAACCACGATGAAGAAGCTGACTAAAAATTTAAGGCATAAAAAGGCAAATAGGTAGAGTACTTCTCCAAGTGTCGTCATGAGCTGATCGACAACATTCTGGACCGAGTAACTCATCATATCGGCTCCAAATTGGGTGGCGCTATCCGCATCGAACATTGCCTTCAATATCTCCATCCAGCTTTCTTCCCCGTCATGATCTGAATCGATCAGGCCAAGCGTTTTTTGTCGTTTGGCCGCTACGGCTGTCTTTTTCTGCTTGGTTAGATTATCGACCAGCGTTTTTTGGCTGTCGATAAAGGGTTGGGTCATTTCATTAAGCGCTCCGCTTAAGGAGGTAACGCCGTTCACAATACCACCATAACTCATCAAACAGATAGCCAGCGCTACCGGGCGAAACAGCGGCACAATGTCGATTTCTTCATTGCGGGCTAAATGACCCCATACCCGCGTGAACACGTAACAAAGCGCGCCTAAACCGCCAATGGCTTGGGCCAGACCAATAAACCAGCTGTATTGCGTAAGCAATTGGCTAACTAAAGTGTCGAGTTGTTGAACAACTGAATCTTGCATGGGAATTGAAAAAAGGTGATCAGTTGGGCTTATGGCCCGCTTGGGGTACTTATTTTTTGGGTAGTGGCATGTAGGTATCCTTACCGCCCAATGCATCCGTCAATTGCTTACGCTGATCTTTTCGCATACTGCCTTGTATGTGTTGATTGACTTTTTTGTTGATGCCCTGTAGGTTACGCACCCGTTCTCGCATACGGTCGAGTATCGCCCGCTTCATCACCATCCGGTCATAGTGAGAATAAGCCACCATTTCCTTTTCTTCCATGGCATCATTGTCATATTCCTTGTTAGAAATGGCCATGAGTAGTTCCTTAAATTTTTTTGCATCATCCATCACGATGGCATCGGAGACAAACGCGTGCCAACCATGCTCTACCTTATTTCCCGGCGCGTTTGGATCGATTTCCGGATAAAGCCACTTCAGTTTACTGTGGGTATCATCATCTTTGAATCCATCCATGACCACCACGTGTTCGCCCCATAGTTTATCGTGTTCACTTTCCGACAAGTGATCGGCCACCGAATTTTTGAGTTCAGGTAAGCTTTTCCATTTAGCGTTCATCCGGGCGTAATTGACCTTAAAATCCTGATACTTGGTTTTCAATTGCTTATTGAGGGAATTCCTCGACAGGACCTTCACCCGATCGATTGCTTTCGCCAGATTTTCGTCCTTTTTCTTTTGATACGCAGAGATGATCTTCTCTGCCATGGAGCCAATGGGCATCATATCGGCAAACATCTTGACGAGTTCGTCCTTGAGCTTATCAATTAAAATATCGGTCAGCTCAACCTGGTAATCCTGTAAGCCACTCATGATCTCACCGCCTCGTACGCGCAGGATGTTATCGACCTTCGTTTGGACGTCGAGTGAGGAGCCCCAGTCTGTATGAACGTACATCGGATCGGGCAGATCGTTGATCGTGTAGCCCGTCCCCGGCGTTGGATTACTAGGATCATACACCTGAGCGTGAACCGGGGATACCCATAAGGTTAGGAGAAAGAAGCCAAGCCAGAAGTAACCCCGTCTGCTGTTTGGGCCGGAACCGTGTAGTTTTGGAATACGCATGATCGTAGAGAGTTAGCGATGAGGACTGATTTATTTAATTCGACGCACCCGCGGACTACCATCGTTACCACCCGTGTCTGCGGTGCCAATCAGATCATCCAGCGTCGTATCCCGCTGAGCATCTTTCATTCGATAGACGAAGACTGCCTTGACTTTGGCCTTCACCGATTGAGCCCGTTTTTCGCGGTCGAGAATACGCTTATACGCTTCATCCAACGTCCGGATTCGGTCTGCTTCGGCCATGTAAGCCGTGGAGGACGAGTGATTCGTGGCAAACTTGACTTCATTGACGATATCACTCATATCCGATAGTCCACCGATGAGGGCTTGTAACTGGGATTGCTCTCCGGCCGTAAACACCTTATTGCTGGCCATGGAATTGATCTGTTTGATCGTATACTCAACCGCCTGCGCGTGTTCTTTTAAATGCAGCGTTTTATAGTAATCGCCGAAGCCGGCACTTAGCTCGGTATTACCCTTCTGCTCGGCGAAATCGACTTTCAACTGTTGGTAGTCTATCTTCTGTTGTTTTGTGTAAGCATCTTTCATTAACTTTTTGAGGGCCTCGACGCTTCGGATCGGGGAGGCTCCGAGCAAACTCTGCAGTTGGCTCATCAGCCAGCCTTCCAGCGCATCGGTTAATCCCTGAAGAATCTGGTCTTCGTACTCACCAATCAAATTTTCGACCTCCGATTTTACCTTATCGGCATACGTGGTGACCTTTTGACCAACGAACGAACCAAAGCTGCTTGAGCCACTTGTACCATCATCGCCAAGATGCTCGCCGATGGGATCAACACTGGGAACATTTCCCGGGGCCATACTTAGCGAACCTGGTTTGCTTGGGTCATAGGAGGGGGGCCAGGTTGAGGGATCATTGGGGTTGAACAATGGGTCGGTCGAAGGATTCCATGATCCTGTTGTTGAAACGGGGTCCGTCGTTTGGCCAAACGCAGGCCCGTAACCCGAAACCGGGCCCATCAAGACTAGCAGGAGCCCCAGAAGCCCGTGCATGAGTAAGTGTTTCATAGACGATTGGATGTTGTAAACTGATTGGACATAATCGATGCAGTCGGCCAGCTTACCCATGCTGTTCCCGATAGGAGCGGATACCTAAATCGTAATTGCCCCCGTTCTCCGCTACCAGCTTTTTGACGGCCTCTTTTTCACTCTGTTCGGTGGTGAACGCCAGGTATTCTTCGACGGACACTTCCAGTCCATAAACCAGGCTGATTTGACCCGCGAAGCTCACAAAGAACTCTTTGTATTTCCGGGTTGCATTCAGATCGCGATTAACCGAGAGGGCCAGGTTCTTTTCCTGATCGGTCAGTGCCAGGAACTTCTTTACTTCCTCAAACCGGTTTTTGTACTTCTTCTGATCCATCAAAATACGGGTGTCCGCATTGTTGATAATCGAGTCCTTAACGATCTTATTCCCCAGGATATCGTCGATGTCCTGGGTCACAATCCAGGCCTCACCAAAATGCTTACGAACCGTCTTGTACAAGTACTTGATGTATTCAGCCATCTTCTCTTTCATAATGGCTTTCCAGGCTTCCTCAATAAGAATAATTTTACGAATGCCTTTGAGCGTGCGCATTTTCGTAATAAATGTATCCATGATGATGATGGTGACCACCGGAAACAGAATGGCGTTATCTTTGATATTATCGAGCTCAAAGACAATAAAGCGTTCATTGGTCAGGTCAAGATTATCCGCTGAGTTCAGCAGGTAATCATATTCCCCACCCCGGTAGAAGGGTTCCATAACGACAATGAAGGCGTCATAATCAAACATTTTAGCGGTAATCCCCCGGCTATCAAGCGCCTTTTTAAAGTCATCTTTAAGGAACTCAAAGAAGGAGTTGAACGAGGGGAAAATCTCCGGGTTGAGTTCCAGATGGGAAAAGTATCCATTGACGGCTAGTGACAGGGCGGTCTCCTCCAGCCGGCTCAGGTTTTCTTCCTCTTTTTTCCACAGTGAAAGCAGCAATGCCTTGATCGACTCCAATTTTTCAATGTCCGGTCTGGCACGCCCTTCTATGAAAAAGGGATTGAATGTAATGGGCGCTTCCGGTTTATACGTTAGATACTTTCCGCCTAACATCGAGCATAGTCCTTCGTAGGAGTCGCCAACGTCGACAATCACCATATGGGCTCCCTGAATGAAATAAGACCGCAGGAAGTGGTTGGTCAAAAAGCTTTTGCCCGATCCGGAAGGACCCAGAATAAATTTATTCCGGTTAGTGATCCAGCCTCGCTTCATGGGTGCGTCCGAAAAATCAACATACAGCGGTTTGCCTGATAGCCGATCGGTTACCCGGATGCCCATGCTTGAATACGAGTTTGGCGAGACGGACTCTTCGTTTAACAAGCACAGTGCCTGGGGGGTAAATGTCCAGAACTTATCTTCGTCAGGTAAGTCGGCCGCATTGCCTGGAATCCCGGCCCAGAACATGGATAAGCTGTCAGTAGTCGAATTTTCCCGGGGCCGAACCCCCATCTTGGCGATTGCCGCGTTGGTTTTGTTGCGCAGTTGTGGCAGATCCGCTTTATCATTTGTCCACACCAGCAGGTTGTAGTGTGCCCTAACGGGCGGGTAACCGGTGTCGGCCGCGTAATGCAGGTAATCGTTTATTTTGGCCGCATTACTGGCATTGGCTTTTGTGAAGGACGCCAGGGCGGTCATTTGGGTAGCCCGCGCTTCCAGTTGCGGAAAGATTTCGTTACGATCTTCTTTAAAAATATATTGGTTATACACGTGGTTGACCCCCAGCATTAAACTGACGGGAGCAGCAAAGCCCACCGATACCGTTGAATTCTCCGTGGACAGCGCACTCACCGCGTTGTGGGTATACACGGTATCCGGTAAGTCTTCAATATCTGAAAGGGAGAAATATTTAACAATCTTATCGCCGATCATCAGATCCTCTCCGCGACGTATATCACACAGCGGTACCACATCCGCTTCAGCCTCCAGACTCATGTAGCGTTCGAGAATACCCGGCTTATCACCTTTCTGATAGATTTCTTCACCCGCCAGCCGGCGCATGCTCACGTTGCGCGTTGAATTGATGATCGAGACGAACTGTTCGATGGCTGAATAGAACTCTGACAGCTTGATGGGGTCTGAAATCTCCTTAGACAGAAACCGACCGGACACCAGGCTGGTCTGCATGGTGGACACGGCCCGCTTGGATGTTTTCGTTAGGTATAAATAGCAGCGGTGGTTGAGGTAGGGTCTCTCGTGAAAATGCCGGGACGATGCTTTATCCAGAAATGTATTCCGAAACCCTCCTTCCTCTACCCGCGTCGGGTCATAGGTGTCAACCGTGAAAAAGTCCTGTTTATGAAAAATAGAGTGTTCTGGCAAAACCGAGAGCGCCTTACACCACATTTCATTTAATTCCCGGAAGTCACCCGTTTCAACCCGGAATTCACCTTCCGTGACGTGCGCGGAAAGCGTGTAGATCTCCGGTAAGGTCATTTCATAACAGACGGTAATATCGCCCATCTTAGAAATGATGCAGTCATTCTCAATTGACCGCAGAGGCCAATACTTCATTAAGTCTTCTGTGCGTTGGGCCATGATTTAGTTGCGTTTTAGTTTAAATCGATCCCAGGTTGACGTTTTCACCTCTCGCTTGATAAGCATATCCCGGTAAGGCCGGGTGCTGCGCACCTGAATGACGGTTGGATACCGATTCCGCGCATTGAATTTGGATAGTCCCCGTTCACCATGCTTTTTACTGTAGGAGGCCAGCGTATTGTAGCCTAAAAAAACCATGACGAACATGACGCCATAGGCATACACGGCGGGTACGCCGATGAGCATAGCGATGGTGGCCACCACCATGCCGCCAACCGTGCCACCCGCCAGGTAGATCAAATAATTCATGCCCCTGATTCCGAGTACCTCGGGCGGGCGATCGACACCTTTATTGATTTGATACATAGTGCGTCTTAGCGGAAAAGCAGATCAAAGAAGTAAGGGAAGTACAGGCAGAACAGACAGGCAAATATCCAGGCGAATATGGATCGGTACATGTCCGGATCAGCCATCTGAAATTTGTTATAAACCTTTACCGAGCCGATCATCGCGCAGATCATAGCCACTGTTCTGCCTAGAATCTTCATGGCCTTATAAGCACTTGATATCTGATACGTAGCTTTGGCTACGGCTGTGGGAGGCGCGCCACCCGCCCAGACATCCGAACAAGTCAGTAAGAGCAGGGACAAAAGAACCAGCGGTAAAATCCAAGGCCTAGTCAACATGAGGATACCATTAAGAAGTGAAAGGATGCTTGTTGGAGTCAGCTTTAAACGCCGAACCCCACCGTCAGGCAGGGTTCGGCGATTGTGACCTAGGTAATCGGTGAGCCATATCAACCTGGAGTAAAAACCGCACCCAGTATAACGACGACCAGTCCGGCAAAAATCAAGGCACCGAACCAGGAAGCAGCGGCTTTTCGGGTATCAGGATCACCATTGGACCATTTTCCGTATACCGACGCAGCACCGACCAGACCGATGATCGCCATGACGGTGAACATTAACTTTTGTACCGTTGGCCACATGGCCCGAATGCCCGTATTGGCTTGTTCCAAACCAGCTGCAGCCGTCGCTGTTCCACCCGCCATGGCATACACGCCAATGCTCAGGAGCGCGCAGGTGATTACCAGAGTTCGGGTATTCCACCCTCTTACAAGAAGTTTTTTCATAAGACTATGAAAGGTTTGATTCAATGGAGATAGACCCCCGTCTATCTTGATTCAAAAGTATTGATTCGGAAGTACCCTAAAACAAAAGCCTTTAATTATTTTTTTTTCGGTCACACTTTTAGAAAAAAAATTGTGTGTACTCTTAATCAGCTTCTACTGAAGCCGGTTCACTAGCGGGTTCAATTAGTCCAAACTTTCGCCCGATAGCAGCAACATCATCATCATATTCTCCTAAGTGTTCAGGCAAGTGCCGGAATACAGCCGTCAACCGTAGAGCAGCATTTGCATCGCTATTTAGATTGAAGTGGTCAATGGCTCGTATGACCTGACGAACGCGATGCCTGACCTCACGTGTGGGAGCTTTGCGTTTGATCGCTTCCACCACTTCATAACCTAATTCCCCGGTTTTATTTAAGTTAGCGAAATAAGGCAGCGCTTCATGCCGTATCTCAGGTGCTGGTTCCAAGACATCCGATGCATCGAACGTTTGGATTGTTCCAGCCGGTACCAGAATGGATAATTCGTCCATCGTCATAATAAACTCAGTGGCCGGAGCACTTTGTGATTCCTCATCTGGAGTACTCGTTGTCAGCTGCGTATTTAATCCGCCCCCAAATGAGTGCTCATTGTCATTATCGTCATCATCCGCGCCAAAATCATAGTCACCAGCATCATTAGCTGTTTGGTCTTCTAGAGTGGACTGAGCCAAGTTGGAAGGTGTGTCTTGATTGGCTTGCATGGAGCGATGAACCTCATACAGGGCGATCATTTGCTGCTCTATACGCCGGGTGCTTTCTTTTAACACAGCAAACATCGCTTCTATCTGCTCCGAACTTTGAGGCTTGTCAAAGCTATCTGAGAAAAGTTGTGAGGCAATGCTGCCGAAACCAGATAAAGTCAGCTGACCCATTGGCGGCGTGAGCTGGCCACCGGCAACCTCTTGCAAAAGCGATTCGTTAGTATGTTCCTCAAATGATTCGTCCTCAAATGCTTTATGCAGGTATGCATCCGGGTCTGTTCCATTTGACTCGGTAGGATGCGACCTAGGAGTAGCATTGATTGGATTTGTGGATGCTGAAGAATCAGCAGTTGACGTAGCTGATGAGGGTATCTTACTACCTATGCTGACAACCTCACCCAATATGGAATTTGGTTCTGTTTGGGGGATGCCCGGATGGGTTTTTTTCGAATCAGCTAAGTTCGTGGGCATCTCGGATGAAGAGGTAGCTCTACGACCAACGGATAGATTAATATCGATCCGTTCTTTTCCTTTAAAAATTATTTGTAGTAGCCAGATCAGGCCGGTAACGGAAATGATGATAGCTAAAAACCCTAGTAAATTCATTAGCAAAAAGTTTAAAATGTCGATACCGTTTAACCGATCAGCGGTTAATCATCACTTGACTATAAATAGTGGTTTGACAAAACTCACATCGCACTAAATTTAATTAGTAAGGGAGCATACATTATTTTCAGGTCAAGTTGTTTTCAGTCTGTTTAATCAAAGTCAAATTTTTCTGATGTTGAATACGTTGTCGTTCTTGTTGTTCTATGCTGAGTTGCTCAATGTCGGATGCGTACTTTATGAAAAACTCTTTTAAGAGATAGTTTACTAAATTATCCGCAAAATATTTGGGCTGCTCAATCCTTCCGTTAGAGTCAACAATAATTTGAATTAAATCAGCCATTTCTGCTGTAAGACGCACTTTCGATTCTCCTTTTGTAAAGTAGCCCGCTGCAAACCTATTGGGCAACGAATTTATGAGTTTGACAATGGGCAGGGGAGTACTTGAAACCACATCAGTCCTAATGCGGGAACGTTTAGGCGTCATCTGGCGCTGCTCAACAGCTTCATTATCGACAGACATCGGAGATGCCGTATCCTTTTTGCCAGCATTGTTAACTCGCTTAGGCTCACTAGGGGAATTGTCCAAAATTTTGGACAATTCCTCATTACGTCTGTCTGCCGAATTATTAACGGCAATCGGACCGAAGCTTTGACCTTGGAGTTCAACAGGCGTTGTCGAGCCAGCTTTATCGGGAGAATTTATAGGGGAGTCAAGCAGTTCGGTGAACGATTGATCTTCTACCATGGAAGTCGCTTCACCTCCATGATCGTTTGAAGATGATGCATCATAAGTGCGTTTCTGACGCACTTGTGATAAATAGGTGGCAATACTACCCTTGGGTTCTACTCCAGGCAGAGGCGGTAATGTTACTTTTCCCATACTAACTAATTCATTAAAGCAGTTTTACCTTCTATGCTTAAGAGCATTGTACCAGCTTCATCTACAAATTCACTTATAGATTCAGGCTGCGGAGTTATGGTATTAAGCAGCTGGCTTACTCTAACCGTTTCCAGTAGCATGTACTTAAAAATATAAGGGTTAAACTTGGATTTAAAGTAGTCTTCATAAGCTTGGCGTTCTGCAACTTTATGGTTCCTTTTAATTTTAGTCCATACTACGCTGATGCTCACTTTGGGATTTAGGGATCGAATCATAGACATGGTTTCCATAGCCGCCGTAATAGATTTATACTCAAGTTCAACTGGAACTATTATTAGATCTAATGAATCGATCAAATAATCAATGCCTTCAACATTAAACGTACCTGGAATATCAATTAAAATAAAGTCAAGTTGTTGACTAGTTTTCATGCTTTTCAAGGCTACTGTTGCTTCTTTGACAGTTGCATCAACGACAGGGTAAGGTTTTATCTGGGAATCAACCAGCGTTAAGTTTTCACCTTGTTTTTTGCCCTGTTTTTCTTTTAAGTCTAAGATGTCTTTTGTTCGTGTTCTTGTAAAAGAGTGTTGAGGAAAGTCTGCATCAATTACGGCAACTCCAGCGCCAATAGAATGCAAAAAGGTAGCTGTCAAAATAGATAAGGTGGTTTTACCTGTACCCCCTTTCTGGGACATAAAACTGATTACTTTAGTCATGACTTATTGTATTTATTGATTAAATTAATTTTAAAAACATTTGACTAGAAATTAAGTCTTTAGATGCTAGTTATACCGTTAACTATGAATTATTAATTCCAGCAGAAAACATACAAGTTCACGTCCTAGCTACCCTAGCCTCCTAACGCCCTAGCCTCCTAGCTATCCTAGCCTCCTAGCTATCCTAGCTCCCTAGCTATCCTAGCCTACTAGCCCCCTAACCTCCTAACCTCCTAGCTCCCTAGCCCCCTAACCTCCTTGCTATCCTAGCTCCCTAGCTCCCTAGCTCCCTAACCTCCTTGCTATCCTAGCTCCCTAGCTCCCTAGCCCCCTAACCCCCTAACCTCCTAGCTATTCTAGCTCCCTAGCTATCCTGGCCTCCTAGCCTCCTAGCTATCCTACCAGAATGCTGGAATAGACGATTATTGCCTGTTTTAGTCAAAAGTAAACCTAGTCATACCACTCTTATACAAAGCTGTAAAATTATTTTTTTTTCGGTCACTACTTTTTAAGCGGATATATTTTAAGATAAATGAAGACACATTACCTTTGAGATGCGGATCGACTGGTAGCATTTTGTGGTTCAGTCATACGCAATTTTAATAAAAAAAGGGTTTGATGGCTTTTTCGCCCATCGGGGGCTTTTCTCGCCGGAAAACCCGTTCGCCACGGCGAAAGCAAGATGTGTTTTTCGCGGCAAAAAACTCTTCCTACGGGCGTTTTTACCGCTTCAAACGAATCTTGCTCTGCGAGGCTAAAAAAAGCGGTTTAATAGGGCTTCGTTAACACATTCAGCCCTGACCGCTCACCAAAACCGCCCCGTAATCGAGAATCGATTTTGTCTTAGCAACCAATTCAGTCCTATGAAGTCAGCCAACAAAGGGTCAATCGTAACCGAGAATCCCGGTCGGAAAAAGAGTAATAAAGGCGGGAGACCAACCAAAGAAGTAGCTCTTAAAAAGACGAATCGAATTTACCTCCATCTGACTGACGGGGAAGCCCGGTCATTTCACGAGGCCTGGCAACATCAGCGATTGACTAAGAAAATATCCCGAAATGAGTTTGCCAAACATAGACTTTTTGCTTGGACTATTAATGAGGAATCCTCACGAAAGCTTAGCGTAGAAGAAGAGCCAAAAGCTATAATTGAGCGGCTGGATCAATGTATCAAATTGCTAAACCAATTTGTCATTCAATTACGGGCCATTGGGTTAAATTATAATCAATCCGTCAAACGCCTGAATAATATCTATCTATCCAACGAGGTGCGAGGCGAAATAACACAGCAGCGTGAGCTGTTAATTGACATAGCAAAGCTGATTCACTGGAGCGATCAACAGTATAGACAGGCGGATTTATTCAGCGAAAAATTAAACCCCTAACTCATGGTGGCCCGAATAAACACAGGAGCCAATCCGGCTGGTGCCGTGTTGTACAATGAGTATAAAGTAGCTCACGGAGAAGCCCGTTTTTTAGGAGGTTTTAATGCGGTTGCCTATGATCAAGCTAAACTACCAGTCAAGCAAAAAATTAACGAGCTGGAACGTTATGCGCGGGGCAATGAAAACATAAGCAAACCCACATTTCACGTATCATTAGCGTTTCATCCTTCGGAGAAATTTAGTGATCATCAATTAAGTGAAATCGGACAAAATTACATGGACCGATTGGGCTATGGCGAACAGCCCTACTTGATCTATCGACACGAGGATACTCATCATCCCCACATTCACATTGTTTCTGTATCGGTCGATTTCCAAGGAAAAAAAATTTCTGATTCCCATCAACAGCGACGTAGCAATGCCGTCCGTCAGGCTCTGGAAAAAGAATATGGCTTAGTTGAAGCCGAGAAGCAAGGAAAAGAGCTACTGATGAATGGGTTGTTACCCGAACAAATCCTTGGCTATAAAGAACCCGAAGCTAAAAAAGCGATCGGTAACGTGGTGCGTACGGCCCTGACAGATTATAATTTTTCCAATGTGCTGACCTTTTCTGAGTTTCTCCACCAGCACCGGGTACAAATGAATCAGTTAAGTGGCGTGGCAGCTGACGGAAAGCCCTATAAGGGCATTACGTTTCAATTATACAATGGGCCGAACGATCAACGGGGGGAAGCGATTGGCCCGGCCATTAAAGCCAGTCGTTTTGCGTTTGCACCGACTTACGAGCGGCTGGAGCGCAAATTCAAACAGAATGCTACCCGCATCCGTAGTGGCAAAGAAGCTACGCGCCAACGGATTCACAGCAGTCTGGGATCGTACAGCCAACTGAGTGAAGCGGATTTTAGAACTCAGTTACGAAGCGCCGGCATTCAGGTGATCGATACGGGACAGCAGTACATGTACGTCGATCATAAAAGTCGCAATGTATACGGTGAAAATGAACTTGGACCAGCCTATACCCGCTTGGTTCAACGAGCCGCATTTACTGACCGGAGTGTTCGGCTTGACACGCTTCAAAACCGAGTTCGGGCATCCTCCCCAAGCACCACCGATCAACCACCACGAACTAAGCGCTCAGCTGGGTCCGGCGAGCCGATAAAAGGGCAAAGCCAAAAGACGGAGCCAACTTCCCAGGAACTCGCCCTGCGTCGACGTGTTAGTCACTTTTATCAGCAGGTACGGCAGCAAGGTGTTGATGGTAAAAAGCCTTACTTTTTTGAGAGCCAACTCATCCGCCAGTTTCCCCATGAGCTACTGACCGACTTGTTAATAGAGGAGGGGGTTAATCCCCAATCCGCCCGGCAGGCAGTCACTCAATTTGAAGCCTATAAACAAAGTCAATTACCCGAGATCCGGTCAAAAGAAGAGGCCTATTTTAGCCAGACCGCCAATCAATTCGTTTCGCTGGCCAGCGAGCTTCCACTATCGGCTGCCAGTAAACGGGCGTTTCTGTCGGCCGCTGATTTCGTACTTACGGTTGATCAGGGAACACTGACGCACCGGGAAGACGCACAGCTACGTTATGTTATACCCTTGTCTGTTCAAAAACAGCTACAACAGGATCAGGGGCCCTCACTCGCGTTCCGAAGTCGTCTAACTAAACCGGAACGATTGCTGTATGGGGCGTTGGCCAGTGGACAAATGCCCCCCGACCCGATCAGCTTTTACCAGGTATCGGCTGCTCACCTCAAAGCGGCCATCGGCCCGCGATTTGACCATGTCTCAATAGGGCTAAATAAATCTTATGCCAATCAGGTAAGTACTCACCTGAACGACCAAAAACCCCTACTTCCTCAACTTCAGGCCAGAGGTTTTGTCATCGACGCGTTAGCCAGTGGTGCCTATCGAATGGGACACTATTTAACCCGCTCAGACGGATTTACTCCCGTGCCAGATGCATTGGCTCGTCGATTACAGAAAGAGTCCATACCCACACTAGCGGATCAAACCCAAACGTTAAAATCGTCGGCGGGGCGCAGTCTGGTTTCCATGAGCCAGGCAATAGACCTCAACAATACGGCACTGATGCAGGGAGAGCTTGGCCGGTGGCATCGTCAGGCCAATTATTCACCGGGTTCGGGTTCGGTGATGGAGCAAGCCATGAGGGTACAAATTCAGCTACAGGCTCAACTGGAATCAACTGCAGGAAATAATGCAACGCCGGAAGCAAACAAAGCGATCAGCTTACCAACCAAACCAGTAATCCCTCAACCAGTATCCACCGTAAGCCAGGACCTGGTAAGACTTTTACAACAAGCGGATTTAACTGCTCAGCAACGCTACCAGATTACCACGCAACTAGGCTTGATCTGGCAACGAACTGAATCCGGGCAAGTGCGGCTAAAAGAAGGTGAACACTCAACCCATCCCGGCCGGTTCTATACTCTAACCCCTTCCGAACAAACTAACTTTAGCCGTCCCGTTTCTAATGAACTTATAAGCCCCCGTCTCAACGCGGCCGATCAAGCCCTACTACGGGCCATCAGTCAGGGCAACGATTTCTCCCGTCTAACTCGTCAGCAGGTGGCCAGTCTAACGCTGCCAGCCGTAGAAATTATTCTGCCCAAGCCGATGCTGCCAACCTTTCAACGATGGTACAATGAACAACGGGGGAGCCAAGTTTTAAGCGACACCACTCAACAATTCGGCGAACCCGGTACAACTCGGCCTGGTGACGCCCGACGGCATCTATCAGCCTTGTATCAACGGGGATTCTTAATCAAACAGGAAGTTGATTCTACGAACAGACCGGTATTCCGAATGGGGCACTATAAAACGGACCCCGCCAGCTACGTAGCGGTGCCGCCCGAAATTGCTCAGACCTTTAGCCGCCAATTCCCTTCTCAACCGGGAAAGAATGTCTATGTACTCGAAGGGGCCTGGCCAGCGCCCGATTCAGTTGCCGCCCAACGGATGCGGTCATTAGCCAGGGCCGTTGATAGCGACGTTGAACCCGGTAGGCTCAATAAATTGATTGAACGAGTCCATGACCGGTTTCCTCATCTATCCCAAATTCGAGAGCCCCAACTTTTATTGGATCAACTAGTGAGTCAACCACGAGCCAATCGTCAGCCGACCAAGGGCCAAACGTCAGGCTCGCAACCAGCACTCGACAGCTCAAAGCCTTACGCGCTGTCTACTAGTTCATCTTCGCTGAAGCAATCTTCATCCAGTGACAGTTTACAATCTCTGCTGGACCGATTTGAAAACCAGGCTCCCCAGAAAGGACTCTTGGATATATTGGGTGAGTCGGCTAGTGCCATTCGGCCCAAGAAAAAACGAGTTGGCGAGGCTACGCCCGTGAGACGTCGAGGCCGTAGTCATTAACTTTTTTTTTGATGATTGTGACCGAAAAAAAAATAATTTAATACCCTCTAGAGATATGTGATTGACAAGAGTCAATTTTGAGAAAGCCAGTAACCAAAGTGTAGGATGCTCTGCGTTATAGCGTATTTCAAACAGGTACTTTATGTCAAGATTTCATCCGTATGGCCGCAAGGATCGAGAAGAGCTTCTGTCGAATCGGTGTATAGCTTACCTGGTTACAGGCCTGCCCATTTACGGGAGCGTCCATGAATTACGTAATCAAGCGGGCTATTCACGGACGGATGTACCGACTTTCTTCAACTAAATCTTCATACCAGTTCACCAATGTATTTGGTGCTGAGCCGTGATAAATCACTTTATCTTCTCCAGTTTAAATCCAATGTATCATGATGAATTCAGCAACACAAGCCGACGAGCTGATTGATTCTTTCAACCAGGAAACCCGCCGAATTGCCAATGCGTGTTCGGTTAATATTCCGACCCATTGGCGCTATAAGAATCAGGTCAGAAAAGGGTGGATTAACCTGACACATCTGTTTCGGGGTACAATGATTTTAGGAGCACCCGGAACAGGTAAAACCGAAACCTTTGTCCAAAATTTTGTACATCAGCTTTTGGAGAAAGAATTCACGATGGCCATTTACGATTATAAATCGCCTGAGCTAAGCAGGCTGGCTTATACGCATTACATTGACAATCTGAAAAAAACGACGAACCAATCGGGAGTAAGCCCTTCGTTTCATGCCATCAATTTTACTGATCCCCGTTATTCGTCGCGTTGTAATCCATTTTTGGCCGAGCGGTTCACCAATAGCTTCGAAGCCTTAGAAGCCGCGAAAAACCTACTGTACAATGTAAATAGATCTTGGAGTCTGAAGGGGGAGGGAGATTTTTTCGTTGAGGTGGCGATCAATTATTTAACTGCCTGTATCTGGTACATGAAGCGCTACAACGATCGGCAGGAAGCGAATTATGAAGATAGGTTGCCGACTGAAGAACGAGCTGCGGCCACTAAATCAAATCGCTTTAACTACTGCACCCTACCCCACATCATTGAATTTGCAACAAGGCCTACCGAAGAGATCATTCCGTTACTCAAGGCCGAGCCCGAGCTGGCCCATTTGATGGAAGCCATAACCAACATTGATGCAAATGATACGCGTGAACACATGGAGGGGCTGTTGAAGGTGATGCAACTAAGCCTGTCCACCTTAAAAAATCCGGTGCTCTACTGGATTATGACAGGGAGTGAAGCATTGGTAGATATCAATAATCCGAGTAATCCTAAAATACTGTGTCTGGGAAACGATCCAGCCTCGGGCCACTTGTTTTCTGTCCCATTAGCGTTGATTTCACACTTGCTGGCCAAACAGGTCAATCATCCCCATCAACGACCCAGTGCGTTAATCTTCGACGAATTTCCTACCCTTTATTTAAGCGAATTTGACAGTCTGTTAGCCACGGCCCGGTTCAATAAAATTGCCCTCTGCTTATCGGTTCAGGATCTTACTCAACTTGAAAACAAATATGGCAAAGTTAAAGCTCAGGCTCTCTTTACCATGAGTGGAACGATACTGGCCGGACAAGTGCGGGGCACCTCAGCGCAACAAATCGCTGATCGGTTGACAAAGCGACTGGAAACAGTAAAACCATCCAAAAGCTGGTCCTTTTTCGTTAAACCGAACGCAACGCAAGCACCCCGTATATCATCCGCCACTTTAAACGCTTTACCCTATGGCTGCTTTGCCGGGGAAGTAGCTACGCAGGTTGATGCTCCTCCCACGCACCCCGTTTTTTTCGCTCAGGTGACTGCCAGAAAAGCAAAGCTTGCGGAGAATCTCGCTGAACTACCTATAAATCCTGAACTGGCTATGCTGACAGATCAGCAGCTTGGCCAGCGATTGAATGACCATATGGCGGCAATTCAACAGGAAGTCACGGTTTTACTTCAGCAGGAACGGCAGCGCCACAAGCTGCGCTAACCCTTGCGCAAAGCCATCGGGCTAGTCAGCAGCGGGATTATTCTTAATTGTAAATCAAAACAAGTCTTATCGTCATGGCTAATTCACAAGAACAGGACAAAGAGTACAGAGGTATCCTGAACACCATCATGTTTATGGGGTATGCAGTCCTCTTATTTCATTTTTATGTTTTCTGTAACAACGTTTTTCAGCAGTTAGGGATACCCCTGGGCTTACTGGATCGGTTCATTCGCTCCTTGAACAGTTCGACGCACATATTTGAGCAAGTGTGGTATTCCAAGCTGGCAGCGCTGTTTTTATTACTTGTCTATGTACTGGGGAATAAGTCCAAAAAGAATATTACGGCAACCTGGAACGATGCCTTTCTGTACGGACTGATTGGTATTCTCCTCTACTTTGGGAGCGCACTGCTGTTGACTCTTCGGACTCTAAGCTACAATACAATTAACCTGTTATACGTCCTATCAACCGTGTCGGGTTATTTAACCCTGATCAAGGCGGCGGGCATTGCCGACAGTATCATCAATTTAAAAATGGGCGATGACCCGTTCAATGAAGAGAACGAGAGCTTCATGCAAGAAACAGAGTTGGTCGACAATGAATATTCCGTAAACATCCCCACCCTGTTCACCTACAAAAAAAAGCTTTACAAGGGGTGGATTAATGTTGTCAACGTATTTCGGGCGGCGATGGTCCTGGGAACGCCTGGTTCCGGGAAATCCTTTGCCGTAGTCAATAATTACATTCGCCAGCAGATACAAAAAGGATTTACGATGTTTATCTACGACTTCAAATTTCCCGACTTATCGCGCATCGCTTATTTCTACTTACTCAAACATCAGGATGTATATAAGAAGATGTACGGCAAAGTACCCCGGTTTTACACGATCAATTTTGACGACCCCCGTCGCTCTCATCGGTGTAATCCACTCTTACCCCGTCTTATGACTGACATCATTGATGCCCAGGAGGCTAGTGCTACTATCCTGCTGAATCTGAATAAAAGCTGGTTACAAAAGCAGGGCGACTTCTTTGTCGAGTCACCGATAACATTTCTGATGTCCTGCATCTGGTACATGAAACGGTTCAATGACCGTCAGGTTGAGGTTTTTTTAGACACACTTCCTGAATCGGAGCGGGGAAAGCTAGGGGTTGCGGATCATATCAATTACTGTACGTTTCCGCACATTATTGAATTCGCCAATCACGATTATGAAGAGATATTTCCCTTAATGGCGGCTGAGACTGAACTTGAGAATTTAATTCAGCCGTTCTTCAGCGCCTTAAAAAACGGGGCAAAAGAGCAGTTAGAAGGTCAAATTGCATCGGCGCGAATTCCCTTATCGCGCATGGCGTCTCCCAGCCTCTACTGGGTGATGACCGGCAATGATTTCTCCCTGGACATTAATAATCCCGATGCTCCCAAAATTCTTTGTGTTGGTAATAATCCTGACCGCCAGTCGGTCTACGGAGCAGCCCTGGGGCTCTACAATGCCCGCCTTATTAAGCTTGTAAACCGCAAAGGCCGACTGAAAAGCTCCATCATCGTTGATGAGCTACCCACTATTTATATGCGAGGGTTGGATAACCTGATTGCCACGGCTCGTTCTAATAAAGTGTCTACCTTATTAGGGTTACAGGATTTGACTCAGCTTATACGGGATTACGGAGATAAAGAAGCAAAAGCAATTTTTAACACGATTGGCAACATATTCAGTGGACAGGTTGTCGGAGAAACGGCCAAAAATCTATCGAGTCGTTTCGGTAAAAACGTACAGCAGCGTCAAAGCTTTAACGTGACCGAGAAAGAAACAACAACTAATTTTTCGACGGCCATGGATTCGGTCATTCCCGAAAGTAAAATCAGCAACCTGTCCCAGGGGTGGTTTGTCGGATCGATAGCGGACAACTTTGACGCAACCATCAAGCAAAAAATATTTCATGCGCAGATCGTCGTCGATAAAGAAATGATCGAAGAGCTAAGTAAGCTCCCCGAGATACCGGCCCTTAAAGCCTACGAAAACCTGAGTGACAAACAGGTGCAGGACATGATGAACGAGCAGTTTAAACAAGTGAAGATCGAGGTAACGAATCTGATCAAAACAGAATTAGACGCTATTCGTCAGGGACCGAACAGTCATTTGCTACGGGATCTGCGCACTGCTGATCCCAACTATTTAACGGGAGAAGCTGCCAATGAAGAAGCCACCTATGAGGATACAGAGGAGTATGACGCAGTAAACGATGAATACGCCGTGGATAATTAACCCCTAAGCTAAACCTGTTCAGAGAGGCACTTGACTAGTCAAGTGCCTTTTTTATTCAGCATTCGGAACGGGGTAGCCCGAAAGGTACTTGTCGCCACTTTAACATACCGACGGCTTAATTTATCCGGTAGGAATGCCTTTTCGGTCTGTCGAAAAAGAGCCTTTATACTACTTTCTCCGTTGATAAACGGATGACCGGCCGGAACGGGAAACGCTGGATTTAGATTCGTCTAACGCATTGAGTAACAAAAAACAGTATGAAGCCGGATTAACAGGTTGGGTACCCGCTAAAACGGTGTAATGAAGGTGTGGCCCCGTGGCTAAGCCTGTCGATCCAACCCGGCCAATTACTTGTCCCCGGCGAACAACCTCTCCCACGAGTACCGAATGGTCTTCGAGGTGACCGTAGCCGGTTTGATACCCGGAGGGGTGAACAATATAAACAGCCAGCCCCATCCCGGCTGGTTGCCAGACAACCCGGTCAACAACGCCATCGGCCGTCGCATACACCGCCGTAAAGCGAGGTTGAGGTAAATCAATACCGGCATGATTCTGTAAGCGACCACTGATGGGATGAACGCGTAGTCCGTACGCAGATGAAATCCGGAAGTCTTCATAAGAGCGAAGTCGAACGGGTAATATGGATGGAATGGACCGGTATAAATCAAAGGCTGATTGAGCCGACGCTTTATCTGTCTGACCAAGAGGTATCAGTTGTTGACGGATACGCCGTAAGGAATCCTCCAAAACCGCAACCATAATCGAATCCTGATCGACAAACCGTCGAGGGGCCAGTGTCCGATTGTCCAAGCGATACCGTTTACTTGAATCGGCAGCAGTATACTCAATAGGCGCTAATCGATACCGACTTTGAGAACTGGTATCGCTTTTCAGGGGGCTACCCATGTAGGTTACCAAAAATGATTGTTTGGGGTTAACCGGACGATTTAAGGGAGGGGATAATCGCTTCCCGTATCCACTAAGACTATCCCGCTTTGGGGAGTTAACCATGGCGTTTTGCTCAGGTATTGGATTGGCCGATGAGTCCACCTCATCCACCATAGGGAGCGCAAATTCGAGGGCTTCTTGAGGCTGAGGCATCAGGGGCTGATGGCGCTTAATGGGTGAATCCACTTTAAAAATGACCTGAGCCTGAGCCGGGCCCAATACCCCTCCGCAACTGATACAAAAGCAAAAAATGAAAGTTCTGAGCGAGTAAGTCATAAGCGGCGAAACGTGACCGAAAAAAAAATGATTTTCATTCCCAAAGTTATCCAACTTTCTGTATTGTATTATTACATCTTGATTAGATACTGACCATTTTTTTGCATAAATCACTTAACGTACTGATCCAAGATGCAACCTCAACCCGTTACAGAACCTGCCCTTGACCTGACGGTTGCTGAGCTGTCGGCTTTTGCCCAGCGGGGCCAATTGCCCCAGCCGATTTTAACCTATCGGCAAGAAAATGACAATCGACTACCGGCCAATCTCTACGTTCCCTTGGCTACGATCATCAACAATGATATGGCCGCCCAGGAACGCGCCGCCGCCGTGGGAAAGCCCCTGGATGCCCGGCCGTCCGATGATCTACGAACCGTGCTTTACACCCAGGACCCGATCATGCAGGAATTGCTGGAGCCATTTCGCCAGCAACGCATTCAGCAGCAGCAAAATCCCTTATCTGATGCTGAACAGCAGGGCCTTCAACGGGGTCAGATTCCGGCCTCAATAACTGGCTACCTAAACGATTACGCAGGGGAAATACCAGCCCATGCGCTAAAGCCGGTTAGTGAGGCAGTCGTTGATACGACTGTAGCCCGTAAGGGGGAGATGTATCCCCAGTTCGAACTCCTGTACACCCGGAGTATTGAATTACCGGGTTTAGTGGACGAGCCGATTCGTCAGGGGCTGAAGGATCAAGGACTACTGCCAATGGATGCACAAAGCTGGCGCGTTGACATGGCCAGTGAACGGAGCCGGTCCGATGCCACGCAGTTAGGGATCGCAGAGGGTATTCAAACAACAGAAATGAGTTTGGCATTGCCGGCCCACGCTCGTCAATTACGACAGTACCTAGAAGGCGATAACTATTTAAGCAATGAGGAAATATCCCGAGCGATTTTCAACGAAAATACGACTCGGCAGCAAATGCATCAATTGGTCGAAAAGTTAGATACGACCAGACAGCCTGAGGTGCAGCAGCGGGTTACGGATTACTTGATGGAGTTGAAAGAAACAACGCAACAGTTTCCAGCCGTAGTACACCACGGACCTAGTACGCCGATTGACATGGTTAGTTTGATGAATGTGGTTCGAAATCATCAATCGGGCGAAACGCCGCTAACCTTACCACCACCGGGTGAAGCGGTAAAGAACATTGATTTGTTAGAGCGCCTTAAAAAAGCGTTCGACTCAACGGAACCTGTTCAGGATCAAAAACGGTCGATAAATACTCCAACGGATCAGGATGCTAAGGAAACAACCGTAAAGCCCGCTAATGTTGCTTTTGATTCGGTAAAATCGCCCGCCCTACCTGGTCGTTCAGTAGCGGAAGGGGATGCATCATTGCCTATGCCCGGCGAAAAAGGGCCCAATCCGGCACCGGCCAAACGGGTAGCTGACGAAGGAGAATCATCAGGGGGTTTATTAACGAAAATCCTTCAATTGAAATTAACTGAAGGGGGTATGGTGTCCAATTTTCTGAATAATTACAAAATTGTTCAGGACCTGATGGACAAACTGTTTAAGGGAGAGAACTTTGGTTTCAAGCGGAAGCCAACCGACGAGCCAACTACGCCGGATGGTTCATCGAAAGCCAATCAGCTGTCACTGGAGGAATTAATTCGGGAACTCGAACGGCGAACGCGTCCCGCGGGAATCAACCAGGCCGACGTTCAGAAAGTGACGGCCAATCAACCGATTGACCCAAAACCAACGGCAAGCCCCAATTCCCGGTCTCAACAAGTCGATTCAGAGCGGCCTGGACCGCCAGTAAGCGTGGATACTACTACCCGTCAGTACGGCCAGACCACAGCACCAGAAGCTGGGCCAAAATCGATGGTGTCCCGGATAATGGATCATTTTTTGGACAAGCTGGCTATAAAACTGCTCGACCGGTTGGAGTCGCGTCAGCAAACCAGACCTTCAGAAACTAGTACTACAACTGCTGTTACCAATTCGCCGGCACGGGTATTAGCTACGGATGGACTCAAGTCGACGGCAGCTCATCAGCCAACCGTATCCGCGGCAACGGCTCATAGCCAGGCCTCAGATAAACAAGCCACGACCCAACCCATTGTACCTGAAACATTTCGGCAGCAGGCCGCCTACGTGAACCAGGAAAAGCGCTACAGCTGGGAACAGATCAAGCCCCAGATGGATAAACTGGGCATTTCAGAAAAATCAATTGATCCGTTGAACAAAGCATTATTACTGGATGGCTATGCTACGCACCCGAACGTATCCTTCACCATAAAGGACAGAAACGGTATAGTAGCCCCAGCCCAGGGAAAACTGCTGCTCATTGAGATTCCAGGTAAAGGGCCCCAGGTTCACATTGAGCCACCCCAACTCAAAACCTCATTGTCTGTCCCGAAGGGGCTTAACTTATATACAGAGGACATTATGCGGTTGCAAAGGACAGGCATGGCTAACCGACCCGTTGAGTACACGGATGCTCAAACCGCTACCAAACGGGAAGTTCTGGTCGGCTATGATCCGGTAGCTAAACTACTGCGGACCATTGATAAAGAATCCATAAAAGTGCCCGCTGAGGTTAAGGGTCAGCCATTGACCACCCAGCAACAGGAGCTGCTGCGCGACGGTAAACAAATCAAGTTAACGGGGTTGCTAGATGAGAATAAAAAGCCCTATGCGGCAACGCTACAATTCTCGGCGGTGGAGGGGCAGTTTCGACTGGATCGTATCGGCAAAAAGCAGCGGGAAACGATCCCGCAGAACATCAAACAAGGCCCTTTGCAACCTCAGCCGGCAAGTGGGGATAAGCCGAATCAGGGTTTTGTGATTTATCTCAAATCGCTGACGCCAGAGAACAATCAAAAGTGGCTCAATACAACCCTCGACGTAAAAACGGGGGATGGACTTGAACAGCGTAAAAAAGTTAAAGAACTGACTTACTCGGATTCCATTGCGGTCAAAAAGGATGGGGTTTCAAAGGCATACTTGCCCCTTACGATGAAACCGCAAGACAACACCTTGTTATCACCGTCGGAACAGGCCCGATTACTGACGAAACTGGAAAGAAATCCGCCTATCGGTGGCATTCGCCTACAGGAAGCCAAGCCTCATGAATTGGAGAAAGCCAAAGCCCGCTTCCAGCCCCAGACCCAAACGGATACCAGCGTTGTTTCAAAAAATGGAGCGACCCGAATAACGCAAAACCAGACGGGTAATCTTGAGCAAAAACCGGCTGGTAACGCGCGGCAGAATTCGGACTCGACCAACGAGAAAAAAGGGCCAACCAACGCCGTTAAATCAGCCGCACCGGCGGACCGGCCTAAACAACCCACGGTTCGCCGTCACTCTTAAGATTTCAATCAATACCGACACTATGGCTTCTACAGATTATAACAGCTTAAACAGGGTCGAAAAGCCCGTTAATCCGCGTCCGCTGGAAACCGGCAACCGCTTCACCTGGGAGCAACTGGAAATGCAGCTTAAACCGCTGGGTATTCAAAAGGAAAGCTTATCGCCCGAGGATATGCGCGAGCTATTAAATGCCCGTCGTACGTCCAGCCTAACCCTGAATCAAACGGATAGCAACGGAACCACTACCCCGGTTCAGGGCCGTTTATTTGTCTATGACGATCCGGGGAAAGGTCCCCGCGTTGAACTGATTCCCCGGCAACTAGAGCGAACGCCGGCCCCCCGCTTTTTGGGCTACCAGCTCACGCACGAAGATCACATCCGGCTGCAACGAACTGGTGAATTAGGCCGTCCCGTCCCGTTGACGGATAAAGAGACCAATCAACAGTTTATGGGATTGGTGGGCTATGATCCCCAGACAAATCGGCTGACCGTCTTTCGGCAAGAACGATTCGTACCACCAACCGTTCTACGCAACGTGCCCATTACGGACAAACAGCAGCAGACGCTGAAAAACCACGGAGTCATCCGGGTAAAAAACATGACGGGTCTGGATGGCAAGCCCTTTACCGCCGACGTGCAGGTAGCCGCCCATAAACGAGGGTTGAAATTTACGCCTGTCAACCAGGCGGCTCTCAACGCCCTCCAAGTAAAACGAGATACGCAACGAAATGCGCCACAACCCGCTGAGTTGACGCCTAAACAGGTTGCTCGTCAGGCGGCCGACGAACAATGGAAGAAAACGATCGTATCGGCCAAGGATGAAAAAGGCCAAATCGTTCGCAAACCTGCGGGCGCATTAACCTATCAGGATATGATTCGGGTCAATAAGGTAAGTGACTCACCGGTTGAATGGAGGCCCTTAAACCGTATCCCCCATGGCCAGGAATTGAAAAGTCCAAGGGCGCAGGCTAAAATGGAAATTCTGGATTATCGAAAGGAACAGAGTGGGGTCGTATTGCCACCCAAAAAAACCGCGACAGCGGAGGAAATTAAGCGAGCTGATCAAAAATTTTCATCGTTGTCGGAGGGAAGAACGCCCGCGCGTACGGCTACCCCGCCAAGCCCCGCACGCCAAAATGAGCCCGTAGCAAAGACGGATAAAAATACGAAACAGACTGAGCCCATTGCCTCGGCTAAAGCGGGATACGGTAAGAAACGGGTATAAAACGCTATTATAAACGAGTGAGCTTGTAATTTCACGTTATATACAAAATATTAAATGAATGGATAGCACCGTCGAGAACACCTCTCCAATTGATGTATCTACGTTGATAGGTAAACGCTATACGATAGAACAGATGCGTCCAGTTCTAGCCGCTCACCTGGACTTATCGTCTAATTTAGTTTCCGCACCGGTCGGCCTTGAGATAAAGAAATTACTGGACGGTAAACAAACCAACATCATTCCATTGAAGGATGGCGATGCCGCCAAGCTCAGCGTCATTAATCATCCAACGCGGGGTTTATCGATCAACGTAATGCATGTGCAGGCGCGGCTGCAGCTGAGAGATAATTACCTGGGCCACCAATTTAGTCCCACAGATAAGGAAAATCTCCAGCGGTACGGCGATATGGGGCGCGCCGTTCAACTCATCGACCCATCGTCTGGTACACCCTTTAGAGGCATCATTGGCATTAATCCGGAAACGCAAAAAATGACGGTGATTAACACCGATAAATTTCCGATACCGGACAAGTTGTTGGGCGTACCCATTGATCCGTCCGCCAAAGAGCGGTTACGGGAAGGATACTCGATCCGCATCAATAACATGAAAAAAGATGACCAGACGTTTTCGGCCTTTGTCCGTCTGGCAGCCTCTAGGAGCGGGTTTAAGTTTGAACGCATCAAGCCGCCCAAACTGGAACAAACCCCGAAAACTAGCCAGTTGGTTACCTCACAAGCTGCTGAACGATCTACTTCGGCTACGCCACTACTGGATAGTTTAAGTTACGCCGGAAAGGGAATAAGGCAAACAACGCAAGCTTACCCGAATGGGGTTGAAGTGTTGGTCATCCCGCAGGCCGAAAAAGCCAAATACGTATTATCGATAAAACTTCCCCAGCTTGCCCAGGCTCCCGAAACCGGCAAGTTGTTTGCCCTGCCAATCATGGCCACAAAAACGGAGGCTGAAGCGTTACTTCAGCTCAGTCAGCAACTGGATAAAGCGATTGGAAAAAATCAACCGCTCCTTCCTGTCCTTCAGCAAACACCCGAATCCGTTCAACGTCTACTGCACCTTGATTTAATGAAGACGCTGAACAAAAAAAATGACCTACCCCCCAGCGGCACTGATCTCCAGACAGCTGCCCGCCCCATCCCACACTCAGCCCAGCAGCAACTGAAGACGGCATCGGTGACTAAACAAGGGGAGCAAACGACCAAACCGGCCCAGGTGAAGCCCGATGTAGAGGCGAAAACAGCCAAGGCTAAAGTTAGTAAACCCAAAACAGACGTGAAGCCTCCCAAAGGACCTCGTCCGTAAGGCCTTCGTCCCGTCCTTTTTCCCCTGTTATAAATTGAATCGCTATGTCAACTCAACCGCAGGAAGCCAAACGTACCAACCGCCAAGATGCTTACGATCGTCGGGTTGCCGAGGAGCGTTCACTCACCAATCGGTATAAATCGGATATCAATTTAGTGACTTATCTCATTGATCAGGGCTGGCAGCCGATTAAGGGGAAACACGGTAAAAACTGGGCGGCTCTGGAAGAGGAATCCACCGGGCGAAAGATCACCGTGCACCGGGTACAGGAAACCGGACATTATGCCTATAAATCGTTTCAGGATAACCGCGACCGGGGAACGATCATTAACATGGTATCCAATAAATTAAACCTGGATCTGGGCAGTCGGGATGGTTGGAAACAGTTACATGCTCACCTTAGCCCCATGGTAGGTAATGTTTACACCTCCCATGAGTCGATCCGGCCCATTGGCTTGAAAGACATTCGTCAGCTGGATGAAACCACAACGGCCCGACTGCTTAACATCGAGCCCTTGCAACAACGCAATTGGCTATATAGTCGTCATATTGAGGACAAGACCATCGATGCGCCAGAATTCAAAGGCCAGATTGTGCAACGCCCGTTTGAGACGAAAAACGGCTATACCGGCACCAACACGGCCTTCCCGATGCGTAATATGGAACACATCGTGACTCTCAACACGCGCAATGCCAGTCATAATATGCTCGTCTCTCCCAAACACGATAGTGTTTGGTTATCCAACGTTATTCCAGGCGTAAAACCCCGGGAAATTGTCATTACCGAAAACCCCATCGACGCCCTCTCTCACTACCAGCTACACCCGCCCCGTCAAGCTGGCGACCGGCTTTATGTATCGACAGGGGGGCAGCCCGGTGGTCTGCAACTGCCCACGTTACAAAAAATCATTGATACCATAAAACCCGAACGGTTCATCTTAGCTAACGATAATGACTTCTCGGGGATACGCTTTAATATTCAATACATGGGTAGCTTGAAACTACCTGGTCAACCGGACCAGGCCTGGCAGGCGTATATGACGGAGGGCAATCAAAAGACAGGCAATCCAAATCAGTTACGGTTAACCTTACCTAAGGGCGTGGAATCCCCGCCGGGTAAATCGCCCGAGGAGCTTGCCCAGCGAATTGGTTCGGTTATGAATCAGGGCCATTTAGTTGACGAGACGAAAGCTAAAGTAAAAGTGGGGAAAACGTATTTGGGTGATACGGAAATTACTGTTGATATTCCCAATAACAGACCTATGTTGATCCGGGCGGAAAACCTAACCAAAGAAATCCGGCTAACGGACAATCACTTTTACGTGAACCGCTCGGTGGAGAAAGATTTTAATGATGACTTAAAAGTAAAAGCCGATAAGATTCAGCAGGAAATTGATAAAATAAGGGCTAACCGACCTGAGAACCGGCAACATGACCCCATCACGCTTCAACCCGAGTGGCTAGTAAAATTGCAGTCTCAATTCAAAAACGACCCGGCTGCCCTCGCCAATCAAAAATCAACGGTGAAGGTTGGACCAACAGGATTACCGCTGCATCAATATGAGAAGGGAGCGGTCAATAATGAATTACCAAAAGATGGCGCCAAGCGAATTCGGAAAGAAACACCAGCGACGGTGCCGCCAAATTCACAAACCGCCCCTCCTCCGGGTAAGCCCGTCGACCCTAAAGAACATGTGAAGCCAGCGGTGCTTACCGATAAGCCGGTATCAACAAATCGAATACGACGCTCGTAATCGGTGTACCGATACAATTACGAAACCTAGTTACATTTTCGACTGCGCGTTAAGTTCGTTTAGGGCCTTTATTCACCAGGTAATTGCCGCTCATCGTTACTTTTATACCCGTCAAGTAACCTGTAAAACGTCCGCGACTATGCAGCCTTTATTTTCCGCCTGGCTAATCGATCCTTACCTTGAGTCGGTATATCCAATCGAGCTAACCGATTCCCTGTCGGATATTAGCCGTTGGATCGGTACCGTAGAGATTGGTTTTTTTCTTCATCATCCGTGCGGTGATCGGGCGATCATGAATGGGGATGTCCTGACTCAACCCCCATTGCCACCTGGCTGGCAATGGCTTGGAACGGGTGCGGTTTATTATGGCCGGGCCATCTGGATCAATGTGAACCAGGAAGGTCAACTCATGTCTCCTGAATCAACCCGTTGCTGGCTGGAAGGCCAACTCAACTTTATTGGATTCAGGGAATTAGCCGATGTAAATTCTGATCTATCAGATGACGATGATGAGGATTGGAATCAATTACTGGATGAAATCGGAAGCCAGGATGATTAGTAGAAGTGACTTAAGTTCGTTCTACTGGTATGATCCTCGTACAAGTCCATAGCCGCCATTAAGGGGCTCTGGACTTTATTTTTTTGTGAACTTATACACGTCGTCATCCAAGAAATCAGAAGGAGCGAACGCTATTCCATTCACCACTCCGGAGAGCGATACAGAAATAGTGGCGGGTGTAATGCCAAAATGCACATTTGAAAAAGTCATCCTAAACTCATTGCCATCCATATAGTCCAGTTGAGCCGTTAAGGACGGGTGATGTTCAAAGCGAACCAAGATATTCGTTTTTCCTTTCCCAGTGCCCAGGGTTGTGATGGTGAGATTACCGTATAATGGGTTATGATACGTGCCTTTAAGTGAATTGATGGAGAAAGGGGGTTGTTTAGCGGCCGAGACACGTTTATCAAGCATGGTAAGTATCTCTTTCGCATTGTGCTGCCGGCGTTGGTAGCCTTTAAAAAAGTAGTCAGCCCGGTTGGTGTAAGGTTGTCCTAAATAGCTGTCTAGTAGTTGAAAAAGTAATGCCTCGTAAAAAGTATTAAGATCATTCGAGGAAAATATAAAGAACGCTACTTTTTTATCGGGTACAATGCAATAAGCACTTCGGTAGCCGAAGCTTGTTCCAGTATGCAGAAAAACCTGATGGCCTGCGTAGTAAAGAAGGCTAACTCCCAAAGCGTAGAATTGACTTTCAATTGGAAAACCGGGAATAGGTGAAGTGCTGGCAATCGTATTAGGCTGTCGGGTAGCGGCAATCGTTTCCCATGGCACAACAGACTTTTGCTGGTAGCGTCCACTGTCAAGTTGCATCAGCATCCACGTGTTCATATCCTTCAAACAAGACACCATCCCCGTTGCCGCACCAATACTGCCAAGCGAGTCATAGGGTAGTGTAATCGGTTGATCGGATGTAGTACAGCAGGTGGAATAGGGTTTAGCTACATTGGAATCCCTGATCGTTGTCAGATCAAAATAGGTTCGTTGCATACCGAGAGGTTTTAGCAACAAGTTATCGACCTCATGCTCCCAGGTATTCCCTGTAATGGATGCCATCACTTCACCGGCTGCCACATAGCCTAAATTTGAATAACCAAACTGCTGGCGAAAGGGAAAGTCCGGCTTTAGCTGGGCAAGTTTTTGCGTGAGCTGCGACCGGCTATAACTAGTATTCCAAGCGACAAAATCAGCTTTGTGACCGGCAAGCCCAAGCCGATGGGATAATAAGTCCCGGATTGATAAGAGTGGGGTAACCTGGGCATCATACATTTTAAAGGATGGCAGGTAGTTAACGACGGGGTCATCCAGGTTAAGCTTTTTCTGATGAGCCAGGTGAGCGAAAGCAGTAGCTACGAAGAGCTTAGTATTAGACGCAATGGGAAACAGCGTATTTTCGTCAACCTGCTTGGCTGTTCCCAGTTCTCTTACCCCGTACCCCTTTGAAATAATGATTTTTCCATCTTGAACGATGCCGACGGCCATCGAAGGTATTTGCCAATTCTGCATGCCTTTCTGAACGTAACGATCCAAGCTGTCAGAGATAAAGGAAGGCGTTTGGGCGTGGCTGACGAAGGGAAAACAAAGAAGCAAGAAAGCCAAGAGTGTTGGCAATTTCGGTTGATATAAAGCCATAAAAGCTAATACTTTCAATGAAGCGTTAAAGGGCATGTTCGGACTGTTAGCGTTTTCCTCCCAACCGCTGCTGTTCAGACTCAGATCCGAATTCGCGTTCATTAACCGGTTTGGCTTTGGTATGACCAAACCGTAGCGCGTAGCTAACAAGGAGCTGCTGGGTTTCGGATTTATGGTAAAAAGCAACGGATGTATTCAAGTAATTCCCATAGTTCTGTAAAAGTAACGTATGGAAGATGTCAGTGGCTGACATTTTGAGGCTGGAATTATTATTAATCGAGTATTGTAAGCCGGCATCAAGGTACCAGATCGGTTTATATTTTAGATACCCGATTAAAGCTGTATTTCGACCCGTGAAAGCGAGAGTTGCCGACAACTTGCCCATGCTGAACGTATTCAAGAGTTTAACCACAACCGTGGGCTGTGATGTGGTAATGGGCACACGTTCAAAGGTGGAATAAAAGCGGCTCATCAAACCCGTCATCGTTGCTTGGACCTGCCAGAATGGGCGTATTTTCACCGGTATTGATAACACCAGCGACATTCTCTTTTCCCAGTCAAAATTTATATAATAGTTCAAAATAGCAGCTGATGTGGTGTCGTTTCGGAAGAGTATCTCAGTAATACGATTCCGACTATGATTATAGGAAAGGGAGAGCGACAACCGTTTCGGGGTAATTAGGCCAAGCTGAAAACTACTGGATAACTGAGGCAAAAGAAGTGGATTGCCGGTGTAAAGCGTCAACGGGTTATAAAATATATAAGATGGGTTAAGGACGTCAAAAGCAGGTCGAACAATTCGGCGATTAAAGTTGAGGGTGTATTTGAAATTTTGTTTGTTGGTATACTGGATACTAACTGTAGGAAATAAATTTGTGTAATCCCGTATCACCTCCAACCGGTTATTAACCTGAGCCTCATAGTGGGTATGCTCAAGACGTAAACCAGCCCGTACGGAAATGCCCGACCACTGGTAGCTCACCGAACTATACGCCGCTGAAGTAAATTCATCGTAATGAAATGCCCGGATCAAAGAACTTTTAAGTGAATCAAAACCTGGCGTAGCTTTAAGAAGATCGGGTTGATTTTGTAAAGTGATAGCACTGTATTTGACGCCGGTCTCCAGCGTACCCTTCTGAAATATTGCCGTCGTAAAATCTGCCTTAGCTGTTTTAAACCGGATGGTATTCGGATAGTCAATCACCAGTGATTCACTAGGCCTTGGCTGATCCGGCAAAAGAGTGTAATCAGCCCGGGATCGGGAATTGTCAGTATACTGGGCTGCATCAATATCAATTGTCAGAAACGTTTGGGGTTTCGAAAAAGTAAACTGGTAATTCACATTAGCGGATAGATTGAGTTGCCGAGAGCGCAGTTGAGAGATTGAATTGATCTTGGTCAGTCTGGCCGAAGGCGAGGCCAGCTGGTACTCCAGAGAAGACGATGGATTCTGCGTATCACTAATCTGGTTAAGCATAAGCACAGCCCCAATGGTTTGCTGCTTGGTCAGCTTGAGATCCCAATTCGTGCGAAACAAATGAGCACTGATGTCTTCCTTGTTTAGTTGATTACCCGATGAATAGCCGGACTCTGCATACTGGCCAGCAGGTACCGTCTGGTACGTATTCCAACTAAAATACGTTGGTCGATAAGATGGATTGTAAAGGAATTTACCAGACAATTTTGTTTTCTGGACTGACACGCCAACGGATGCATTCGCTTTAATATACCGGCCAAATCCACCTGTAAGGTCAAGGTCCAGACTTGTTCCCTGTTGATAAAAGTTTTTGGTAAATAATAAGATGACTCCACCCGAGTTTGCATCATAGCGAGCGGATGGATTTGTTAATATCTCGATCCGTGAGATGGAGTTGGCCGGCAGGCTTTGTAAGTAAGCTACAATCCGTTCGGAAGGTATATAGACTTGCCGGTTATCCTGATAAAGCACAACCCCCGGTTTATCGTCAATGGCCACTTTTCGATTGATAACGTCGATAGACAGCCGGGGTGCCAGGCTCAGTAGATCAAGAGTCGTTCCGCCCGAGTACAGTGGATTGTCTTCGACATTCAGCAGCGTTCGGTCACCTAGTAATTCAATGAATGGCCGCTTTTGTTTTACTGATACTTCAGCTAAGTTTAATGCCTTAGGCTGCATGGTGAAGGCCAGAGGGGCGCTACTGGTCGAATCGCTTGAAACAACAGGTTGGAATATAGATTGAAGTCCAACGTGCGTTATTCGTACCAGATAGGCACCATTATGAACGACATTGATTCGAAAGTAACCACTTGAATCGCTTTGCGCCGTCAGGATAAGGGAAGAATCGACCTGTAGCAGAGAAACCGTCGCTTGGATAACGGGTTGTTTGGTCTCGGAGGTAAGCTGGCCAGCTATTGTTAGAGAAACCGGAAGTGCTGGAGTAGACTGACCAACCGCACGCATCATAGTGCAATTTGTGAAAAAGATAGTCAGGAAGGCATGAAGAAATAAAACTGAGTAAAGAGTTTTTGGTTTATTCATCGGTCGGTCATTAGCTACATATAGGTATGTCCCTTTTTTCATCTAAAGATAACCCAGAAAATCTTAACCCGGAATTCATTCAGCAACTGACCATCGGCCGGAAGATAACCCCTCAGCGCATTGCTATTCACGTGCTGTACTGGCTTTGGAACTGTTATGAGAATTACAATGATTTTTACCGGATGCTTAAGCTTCGGCCTGAGCTTCCGGTGGACCCGGGCTTACATCGGTTCATGTTCATGAGCCACCTCGTGACCACTATAGTTACCTATTATATAGTAGGGTATCTCGTCTTACCATCACTTTTAAAAGTGCTGATCTATTACTATGCCACCCGGAAAGTGCTCTGGCGAAGAATTGCTTTTCTGATCAGCTCTTTTTTCCTGGTCTTTCTGCTCTTCAATGTGTATGACTATTATATATTCGGGTATGCTGTCACCCATTTTAAGCCAGTTCCCGGCTTTATCGAACGAAATGCGAAGTATGTCTTGGATCTGGGGCCTTTCGCTTTTCTTCGTTCTCAGGGTGCCCAGGGCTTTATCTGGGCGTTTAATCTATCCTATCTACTGCTTCCCTGTCAATTGCGACTTATACGCTGGCTAACCACCTGGGGAGTTGATAACATAAAGAAATACGATCAGAATCAGAAGCTAGCCCGAAATCAGCTTAAATATCTGCAGGATCAGATTAACCCTCATTTTCTGTTCAATGTACTCAATAACCTGTATGCCCTCATTCACCGAACCAACAGCGAAGCCGCCTTACTGTTGCGTCGATTGATTGATTATTTACGGTATACGCTATACCGAACCCACAATAATTTCGTCGAGCTGAAAGAAGAATTGCTGTTTCTTCAGAATTACGTGGAGATTGAACAAAGCCGACTCCGTGATCCAAGCGTGATCAGTTTTGTCCGACATGGTAACGCCGATGGTCAGTTGGTACCGCCTTTACTGCTCTTGACCTTCATTGAAAACGCTTTTAAACATGGTATCCATAAAAGCTACCACGACGGATGGATCGATATAAAGATTGAGATACTGGAAAACCCCGCTCTGCTGCGCTTGGACATTAAAAATTCGGTTAGTAGCGAGAACGCATCCACCCGCAAAGACGCGGGTGGATTGGGACTTTACAACGCCAGACAACGGCTTAACCTGTTATTTCAACCCGACCAATACAAGTGCACCATTGACGAGCAAGCCGATATCTATCATGTTCAATTAGAAATTCCACTTCATCAATCAAGCGTAGTTAACTATGAATTCGAAACGAATTAAGTGTCTGATTGTCGAAGATGAGCCTCTGGCTCAGAAGATTCTAAGCGAACACATTGAAATGATTGCTACGCTTGAATTAGTCGGTACAGCTTTCAATGCCGTTGAGGCTCGGAGCTTAATTGACAAAACAAAGCCTGATTTTATCTTTCTAGACATTAATCTGCCAGGTAAAAACGGCTATGATTTTCTCAAAACCTTACCCACGCCCCGGCCACTGGTGGTCGTTACTTCAGCCCATGTTGAGTTTGCCTTGAAAGGCTACGAACTGGAAGTGATTGATTTCCTGCAAAAACCTATTTTCTTCGATAAGTTCGAGGGAGCCATCAGCAAAGTAGAAAACCGCATGCGCTTAATGCATGCGCTGGCGGGTCAGGAGGCTACGGAAAAGGTATTGTGGGCAGAGAACGACAAAAAGCTTGTTTTGATCCGGACAAATTATGAACTGTTCCGAGTACCCTTTGAAGATATTTTTTACATAGAATCCTGGGACAACTATGTGAAGGTTAATCGCCGTTCGGCACCAACTAAACCACTAACCCCCCGGACTACACTCACCTCGATTGGGAATAATCTACCATCGCCATTTTTACGTATCCATCGTCAGTTCATGGTAAATACGGATCATGTGCAAAAGCTAAACGCCAATTCAGTCTTGTTATCTAATGGAAAAGAACTGCCGGTCAGCAAATCCTGTATGGAGCAAGTCAAACTCGCTCTGTCGTGAAAAGTCAACTGAAAGATGTTGAACCACTGAGCCACTGACCCCCTTAACCCTCATTTCTTTGCCACTCGCCACCTATTCTAAGGATTGAAAAAGGAAATAAGTACTTTTAAACTCATCACTTTATCTCGTAGCAACCATGGCACAGAAATCATTACCCCCCAGATTTTCACTCAATCCCCGCCAAGTTTCAACGCGTCAGCTCGCTCTCCCGGCAGACTCCTCAAAGCGAATGACGACAATAACGATAACTGTGGTCGAAAACTTTTGAATTAAGGTGAATTTGCGTTTAAATTTGGATGATAAAATCTTAATATAAACTCAATCCTTATGAAACGCTTCCAGCTCAAAGAAATTAAGGTTTCCTCACGGATGACTCCGGCTGTTGTGAAATCCGCAGGTAAAAGCTCGACCGGTGGTGGTAACACAGGAGGCAGCATTACCACCACTACCGGTGGTGACTAACGAGATTTGTTCTCCTTTTTAATGAACCCACCTGATAACGGGCTGGGTTTATTTTTTTTAGGGTTATGGTAAAAAATGAAGTTGGTGACCATTCTTTTTTTGTCGTTAGAGCGGCTACCCATTCACTAAGCGATTTAATTAATCGTCTTGATCAAATACAAGCGAATCAGTCGCAAGACTACTTGCCCCTTATCACCGACTGGCTAAAGGAGCCCTGGAATCAAAAAGGGTTGTTTCTAGCAAGTCCGGACCTGTACGAAGCCTGGCTTTCGCAGGCTCATCAGCAACAGCTTTCTTCACCTACCCTAAAAGCGCTTTGGCGGTACATCCTTCGCTCGTATTCACGAGCGACTCCTTTCGGCTTATTCGCTGGGGCCGGGCTAGGCCGCGTTGACAAGCAAAACGCTTTTACATTGGGTAGCCATCCGTGGCGGGTAGTCAGTCGACCAGATGCCACGTTACTCACCAGTGCTAGTGAGATTATCCTGCAGGAACCATTTGTACGCAAACAGCTACTTTATTCGCTCAATAACAGCCTCTATCAGGTAGAGGAAGAGTTTCGATTTTCACAATCCGTTCCAGAATCAACGGGCTTCAGGATTATACTAACCTCCTACGCGGTAACAGCGGAATTAAGCCTAATCGTTGAGAAACTAACCCAAGAAACTTACCTTAGTTTCCAGTCATTACTGGCCCTATTCGACTTGGAAGACCAGCAGGAGGCTGAAGTATTTGTAAATCAATTAATTGACAGTCAATTTCTATCGAACTCATTAATGATGCCGGTAACTGGTCCAAGTTGGATTAGTAGATTGACCCATCTGGATCAGACAAAACAGGTAGTTTCTCCGCTGCTTCGGGAATTAGTGACCATCAGTAACGATCTGATGAGTCAGGATCAAACACTGGAGGGCTTAGAGGCCACTCAAAAGAAGCTTAAAAAAATCAATGGCCATCCACAAAGCAGTCCTGCCGAATACGCGGGGTCAATGATCCAGACGGATCTGGTATTCACTCCCGATCAGTTATCGCTTAACCAGCAACTCGTTCATCAGCTGGCCGAGCAGTTTTCCCTGATTCTCCCATTAATTCAAAATAAGAGGGAGTTTCCAATAGCCAACTTTATTCGCAAATTTAGGGAACGTTATCAGGATGCAACGGTCGATTTGCTCACGGCCCTCGATCCCGAATACGGTTTAGGCTTTCATGTCCAGTCGGAAGCAAGTACGAGTCTGTTAAAACAAATTCCGTTTGCATCACCGGCCAACGAAGCCTCCGAAACCCCCTCAAACCTTGTTAAATTGATCTACGAGCGCTTTTCGTTAACGGGGCACATGGAAATTTCGTTAACCGAAGAGGATATCATCCCGCTTTTAGAAGATCAGCCCAAGCGGCCATTACCGCCAAGTTTTTATTTGTTTGGCGAGTTGTATCAGCAACCACCCGTAGCAAAAGAAAGCGTAGAGGATTTGGTCAACCCTCTACCGACCAGTCATTGGCATTTCTCGATTAATGCGGGAACCACCTCATCGCCCACTTTTTTACTCGGCAGGTTTTGTCTTAATGATCCCCTGTTAACCCGGCAGGTTCAGGAGATGTGTGCTTGGGAGCAGTCCCAGTATCCAAATGAAATACTGGCTGAAGTTGTACATGCTCCGCCAAGCCCTAATCGGGCTCGAAATGTAGTTTCCAGGCCTGTCTTACGATCGTACGAAATACCTTATCTGACACCGGCAGGGGTCGCCGCTGATCGAGTTATTAGCCTCAACGACTTAGGCGTTTACGTTACGCATACGGAACAAATCTACCTCATCAACAAATCAACTGGCCAGCGAATACGGCCTAGGCTTAGTACAGCGCATAAATTTACGTTAGGCGATGATATCTATCAATTCCTGGGATACATCGAGCAGCTGGAAACGAATCGCTATGGGGTTCGATGGGGCTATTTCAAAGATCAGCCAGTACTGCCCCGAATAACCTACAAAAATTTAATTCTTCAACCCGCACGCTGGACAATCCGCCGTTCCACTGTTCAACAGAACGGCCCAGTCACCCTGCAACACATACGCCGGTTATACAATCTACCAAAGTACCTGCAGCTCATAGAGCGGGATCTTACCCTGTTTCTGGATCTGGATGCAGCACCTTGTCAAACGATTCTCCTTGATGAACTAAATAAAAACGAGCTCATTCGATTGACAGAATGGTTACCTGCTTCTTACCAGCCCTGGCTTGTCGAGAAAGACAGATATTTTGTGTCTGAACTGATCATACCGCTGAAAGGGCTTTCGACTACGCCCGGCAATCCTACGCAGCGTGTTGTCTTCGATCAGACTACTCAGGAAGCCCGCACCGTGTATCCAGGTGGGCCATGGTTATATTACAAAATCTATCTCAGTGAATTAGCGGCGGATTATTTTCTGACGCACTGCTTGTTCGACTTCACTAATCAACTCCTGTCAAGTGGGTTATGTCAACAATTCTTCTTTATTCGCTTTGCCGATCCCGACTTCCATATTCGTATACGTTTTCAATCCGATACAAGTGTTATTAGTAAACTTATTGAGGCCTGTAATTCATTTTTCACGCCCTCAACACCTGATTCACTTGTTTATCGCTTTTCAATCGAGACCTACCAGCGTGAGATAGAACGGTACACGCCAGAATTGATGGCGGCCTGCGAGACTGTATTCAGCCAGGATAGTCTGATGATTTTGACTTACTTGTCCTCCCAGGAGAACTCGTCCAAATCTGATATCGAGCGTTATGCTTTTGCCATAGGACAGGTCAGTAACTTAGTAGACGATTTTCGCTATTCACTGGAAGCTAAAATTGCATTCTGTCAACGAAATCAAACCAGTTACTGGCATGAGGAGGGCAGTTTGAAATCTGTCAAAAAAGGCTTAAATTCTTTATTTCGTCAGTATGCCGATTCAATCTTCGATCAGGCGCAACAACTTACTGACGACTTCCTGCACCGCTCGCAGGCGTTTCAAGCGGCACTTGATCAAATCAATTTATTCTATCAGCAAAAGCCCCAGACGGTCGTTAAAGATGAGCTGCTAACCAGCCTTATTCACATGCACATCAACCGTCTATTCCCCACGGAACAACGGCGGCATGAGCTGGTTATTTATCACTTCTTAGTGCGTCGATATGAGTCGCTCCTGGCTAGGCTGAAAACAGATACCGCGTCCCCCCATTGATCATGCCTAGTTAGTTGTAGACATAACAAGGGCCGTTTACCCGGACAGCTCAGGTCATTCTTCCTTGTAAAACGGCTCATTAAGCCATTGAGCGAACGCATCACCGTATACCGGTATTTATGCTTGAATAAAGCAGATCCCTGCTGATCATTTAAGTATCTGTTCAGATAGTACTACTTAACTTAATCATTCGCCCCTCTTACCTACTTGTTCAGTCAGTTCGCCACATTTCTGCCGAAGCATACCGCTTAATAAAGCAAATTAGATAAGTCAACTTTCTTAAAAGGGCATCAAGATGGGTTGGCCTTTGTGTTTACTGCTCTAAATCTGATCAAAAATTTCATAAAAAAGAGACCGTAAAATTTGGTCAAAAAGTATTTAAATATATACCTTTATGAAACATTTTGAAGGTTTCTCCCTTGCTCAACCTCTTGCCTCACTGATGGATCAATTTCCTAATTTATCTCAAAAAGCCGATGCGCTGCCTGAGCTTTGGCAAGTCGGACAGCTGGTAACCCTTGCTGAACCGCATTATGGGCCTCATAATCCCTGTGGCAGCGTTGGCGTCGTATATGTCATTGATACCGAAGATCCTGACATGCCTTACGTTGGCATTCTAATGGAATCCGGTGATGATTTGAATTTGATTGACGCCTTAGCCGTCCACAACAGCTTTATAAGCTTGGGAATTGTCCCATTCGACTATGAATTTTCAAGCTGTCAAACGCTGATTGCAGATCAACAAGAAGGCTTGTTTCTGCCTTGTTTTCAAGCCGCTCATCAACTGATGCATAAGGATGAATAAGTTTACTCAAGAAATAGGAAACTGGCCGTTATGGAGTCAGCTCCTGCTACTGGTAGTCCTGGGGTTAGTCATTCATTTTTGGTTTGGACGCCTGAGCAGCTCCGTGCTGGCAACCAGAACAGCCGGTGGGTCTTTCGAACGGTTGTGGCGGTTGATACAATGTGTGCTCTGGGCAACCGGCCTAAGCTGGATAGCGGTTCGCTTTTGCGTGGGTACCAATGGTCAGGGTAGGCCCTATGAATGGGGGTTTTATGGCCGTGTACTTTTTGTCGGGTTGACAGCTTACCTATCTAATTTTCTAACCCGTTACTTTTCTTAATTCATGGCTAAGCATCTACTCATTGTTGAGTCACCAAATAAAAAACAAAAAATAGGTCAATACCTTGATGAATTATATGGTAGCGGCCAGTGGCACGTAGCCGCCAGTGTAGGTCACGTTCAGGATCTGCCGGAAAAGGAGTTAGGCATCAACCGGGAGCGCAACTACAGCATGTCCTATCAGGTAAGCCGGGATAAGGAAAAAGTCGTTAGTGGCCTAAAGAATCTGGTTCGGGAGGTGGGTGCTGATCATGTAATTTTAGCCACTGATCCTGATCGGGAGGGCGAAGCCATTTCCTGGCATTTGAGCCGATTGCTCAACCTATCACCAGACAAGGCACAACGGGCCACCTTTCAGGAGATTACTAAAGCAGCTATCAAATCAGCGCTGGACAGCCGGCGGCCAATCAACATGAGCCTGGTCAAAGCCCAGGAAGCCCGGCGTGCCATCGACAGGATCGCCGGCTATGAAGTATCGGATATCGCCCGGCGCAAAACAGGTAAAAATCTAACAGCAGGCCGCGTGCAGAGTGTTGCTTTAAAGCTAATCGTAGAACGGGAAAAAACGATCTCTTCGTTTACAGATCAGTTCACCTTCAAGCTCACGGCTGTCTTTACGAGCCCTAAACATGAGTTAATCAAAGCCAATTACGTAGGGTCGGGGGAAGCGGACATCCAAAAAATGAACGCATTGCCTGTTTTACAGGCTTATCTAAATACCGCCACCGGCAAGTTGTGGCGCTTGCTGGATAAACAAAGCAAGCCCGTACTGCGGCAGCCTGGTCCGGCTTTCACTACCTCCTTACTGCAACAGGAAGCCATTCGCAAGCTATCCAAAGGAAATGACCGATGGGGCGCAAAACGGGTTATGGAGGTTGCTCAGGCGTTATTCGCAGCGGGTCATATTACGTATATGCGTACTGACTCACCCAACCTCTCGCTTGAAGCGGTTGAGGCCATTCAACAGCAGGTTATTAGCCAATTCGGTGAATCCTATTTTCAGCCCCGGCGCTTTCCCGTCAAAGCCGATGCGCAGGAAGCCCATGAAGCGATCCGACCGACTCATATGGATGTTAAAACGGCGGGAAATAACGTGGATGAACAATCCTTATACCGGCTCATCTATACGCGGGCCATGGCCTCACAAATGAAACCAGCCCAGTACGAGGAGACCATGCTAACGATCGGCACCGGGCAACCCATTGATACGTTTCAGGCAAAAGCCAGTACCTTAATTTTTGAGGGTTACCGCGCTATCTATACAGAGGCCGATGAGGAGGAGGTAAGTGACGCAGCGTCCGTTATTTCGCCCGTAGCGGTTGGTACAACGCTGCGCGTCGATCAAATGCAGGGTAAACAAACCTACCGACAGCCCCCAAAGCGATTTGATGAAGCAACCCTGATTAAAAATATGGAACAGAAAGGGATC
>NZ_BAAHBO010000008.1:118019-266484 GCF_054776635.1 Spirosoma lituiforme | reverse complement strand
GGATTGATGAGCGCTTTCATGATCTATGTGTTTAGTGATGTACTGGGCTGTTTTGATAGATCAAAGGTCGGCACCCGGACCCGCAGGCCCTGTCACAAATGAGTCAATCGCTGATACTTTTGAGATTAGAGGTCAATTAGAGCCGCCAGCGACTCGAGTCAGGCAGTTATTCACCGCAGAGCCCGTGAATAGAGGAAAAGGTGGCCGCTTTCCGACCGGAGAGGAGAACCTGAAAAAATATAGATAAATAAGGGCTTTCCTGTTTCAGGCTACACAATAAAGGCACACAGCTACCGTTTTATATCTGTTATGCTTGTTTTGCTCCACGGTCTCTGCCTGTGGAGCTTTTTTTTTCGATCATTAGCGAGCAAGCCTGTGCAGGAACCGTCTTTTTTCTTCTACCGACGCGCCTACGCTCTTCCTATCTCGTCACGCTTCCCGTCTCGTTGACAAAGCCAGTTAAACCCTAGTACGCCAAAGGCAGTTACTATACCTATCAACTAGAAAATCGTAGTTGTACATTCACGGTCGAGCGTTGACTTTACCACAAACGTGTTGGCCTGGTGGTTAACTTGGTTTAGATAACACAAACAATGGACGATAAAACTGCGAAAAGGATAGCCAGAGTTGTTTTAGGAGGTACGCTGATCGTTGCCGGCGTAAGCCACCTGACGTTTGCCCGGCAGGCCTTCAAAGCCCAGGTACCGGATGCCGTACCCTTGAAAAAAGACGATACGGTAGTGTATTCTGGCGTGGCCGAAATTGCTCTGGGCAGTAGTTTGGTACTCACCACCGAAAAACATCAGGAAACTGTAGGGAAAATAGCAGCCGCGTTTTTCACGGCGGTATTCCCCGGCAACATTGCTCAGTTTGCCAACCGACGTAGTGCCTTCGGTCTGGATACCGATCTGAAGCGATTTGTTCGTTTATTCTTCCAGCCTGTCCTGGTTTTCTGGGCCTTGAAAAGCACGAACAATACCTAACCCGACAGCCAAATCACTCCTCGCCAATCTAATTTGGGTCAAGTATCCACGGTCTGTGAGTACACGAACCGCCGTTGCGGCCAGCCAGATTTGCCTGCCGGGCAGGTGGCTCGTGAGGACACAAGCCAGGGATACACGAAACGAGGGCATGCATAAACAACCCGCTGGTCTCTCCGTATACCATACGTATTGCCAAGCCCGTTGCCACCCAAACTCGTATCTCTCTCCCCCGAAAGAGCATGAATGAAGACAAACAAGTGCCTCAATTAACTGAGGACGAAAAGAAGCTATTCGAAGAGTTGATGCCAGAAGATCTCAACGAGATTCTTGATACGGGTGTAAACAGGCGTCATTTTCTGAAACTCATGACCCTCGCCGGGGGTGGCATCCTGACGGCTCAGTCAGCGGTGGCCGAGCAAGTATTGACAAGGTCTGTCAGTGCCCCGGCTTCAGATTACGTACCGGCAACTCTGGAAAACGGGGTCAACGTGTCGCTCAACGTCAATGGCGAAACCCGAAAGCTGCTGGTTGACTCCAGGATGACCTTACTGGATACCCTGCGGGAACGACTCGACTTGACGGGTTCTAAAAAAGGCTGTGATCATGGCCAGTGTGGAGCCTGCACCGTGATCGTGGATGGCCGACGCGTCCTGTCCTGCCTCACGCTGGCGGCAAGCTGCGAAGGCAGAACGGTCAAAACAATAGAGGGCATAGCCAAGGGAAATCAACTGCATCCGGTGCAGGCTGCTTTCCTGAAACACGACGGTTTTCAGTGCGGGTTCTGCACACCGGGACAAATCTGCTCGGCCGTCGCGCTGATGGACGAAGCCAAAAACGGAGAAGCCAGTTACGTAACGAAAAATGTTCGCGCAAAAGCGGGGCCGGTCCAGCTATCAACCGAAGAGATACAGGAGCGGATGTCGGGCAACCTGTGCCGTTGCGGTGCCTACCCAAATATTGTGGCCGCTATTCAGGAAGTCCACAGCGGAAAGCCCGTTGAGCAAATCTGGCAGTTTGTCGGCTAACCCTTCACCAACAGCACCTCATGAGACCCTTTAAATACACGAATGCCAAAGACGCTTCCTCGGCGGTACAACTCCTGAAGGTGAATCCAGATGCCAAATTTCTGGCGGGCGGCACAAACTTGCTGGATTTGATGAAGGAGGACGTTGAACGTCCCAACGAACTGATCGACATTACACGGCTGTCGCTCACGCAAATCAAGCCTATATCAGTTGGCATCAACCAGGGAGGTGTGTCTATTGGTGGTCTGGGCAAGAATACGGATGCCGCCAACCATCCATTAATTCGTCAAAATTACCCACTGCTTACCCAGGCAATTCTTGCAGGGGCATCGGGTCAGATCAGGAACATGGCTACCAATGGTGGCAATCTGTTGCAGCGAACCCGTTGCCCTTATTTCTACGACGTTGCCATGCCCTGCAACAAGCGCGAACCGGGAACGGGTTGTGGTGCGCTGGAAGGCGTTAATCGACTACACGCCATCTTCGGTTGGTCCGAAAAATGCGTTGCGGTGTACCCCTCCGACATGGCCGTTGCGCTAGCCGCCCTGGATGCCACGGTTACGGTCAGGCAGGCAGGTGGTCAGGAACGGGCGATCAACTTCGCCGATTTTCACCGACTCCCCGGTGATACGCCGGAGAAGGATACCAATCTGAACCACGGTGATTTGATTACGGCCATCGAGCTACCTAAAACAAATTTTGCCGACCACTCCTACTACCTGAAAGTTCGCGATCGGGCTTCGTACGCCTTTGCGTTGATTTCGGTAGGAGTTGCGCTGGAAATGGACGGGTCACAGTCTGGCGTATCGCGGTCCGACGTATCGGGTGGTCGAATTGGTCAGGTCAGAATTGCCCTGGGTGGCGTAGCGCACAAGCCCTGGCGGGCGTTCACCGCCGAAAAAATGCTGGCAGGCAAGGAGGCAACCGAAGCGAACTTCAAGCGGGCGGCCGATGCGGAGATGGCTAATGCAAAGCCACTGGCCCATAACAAATTCAAAATTGAACTAGGCAGCCGGAGCATTGTCAGAGCCCTCCAGCTCGCTCTTGACGGGAACAAGGCCTAACGTCCGTAATCAATCATTGCCATGCAGGAAAGAAACAAGATAACCGGTACGCCGGTCAGTCGTATTGATGGGATTTTGAAGGTAACCGGTAAAGCCGATTACTCGACTGACCATCCTGTAAAGAACGTTGCTTATGCTGTGCTGTTTAAGAGTACGATTGCGGCCGGATCCATTGCCTCCATCGACGCGGCCGACGCCGAAAAAGCGCCGGGCGTACTGGCCGTGATCACCCACATGAATGCCCCCAAGCTCAACGTAAAGGGCGGCATTCGGGGCGGGGCCATGCTTCAAAGCCCAGCCATTGAGTTTTACGGACAGCATATTGGCCTGGTCGTCGCCGAAACGTTTGAACAGGCCCGGCACGCGTCGCACCTGATCAAGGTAAACTACACGAAAGCAACGCCGGACGTTGATTTCGAAAAGCTGGCCAAGAAGGCCGTACCCGCCAAAGAGCCCAAAGAAGAAAAGCGCGGAGATACGCAGTCAACCCTCAGCACAGCCGAATACAAGGTTGACGAAGTGTACGCTACGCCGATTGAACACCATCACCCGCTGGAACCCCACGCCACAATTGCCGAGTGGAACGGCGACCATGTGACATTATATAATAGCTCGCAGATTGTGAATGGGGCGCAAAGTGCAGCAGCCGTCACTTTAGGGATAAAACCCGAGAATGTTCGGATTATTTCGCCCTACATCGGGGGCGGATTCGGCTCCAAAGGTGGTCAGTGGGCTAACCTGGTGTTAACCGCCGTTGCGGCCAAAATGGTCAATCGTCCCGTAAAGCTGGCCCTCACCCGCCAGCAAATGGTTAATTCCGTCGGGCTGCGGCAGCGAAATTACCAGCGCGTAGGGCTGTCCGCTACAAAAGACGGTAAACTAACGGCGCTTTCACACGAGATTACGACGCACTGTGCCATACACGACGAATTTGTGGAGCCTTGCGGAGATTGCTCGAAAGTTATGTACGACGTACCTAACTCGCTCATCAGCTACAAAGTCGTGCCGATGAATATGATTCTGCCGACCTACACCCGCGGTCCGGGAAAATCGACGGGGAGTTTTGCCCTTGAATCGGCGATGGATGAACTGGCTTACAAGCTGAAGATGGACCCCATCGAGTTACGTCTGAAAAACGAGCCGGAACGCGATCCGTCCAGCGGCAAGCCCTGGTCCTCGCGCAAAACGGTTCAATGTCTGAAAGAAGGGGCCAACGCGTTCGGGTGGGAAAAACGGAAATCAGAACCCCGCCAGAACCAGCAGGGCGATTACCTGATTGGCTATGGTGTAGCCTGCGGAACATACCCCGCCCACCAGCGGCCCAGTTCCGCCATCGTAAAACTGAAACGGGAAGGCAGCGACGTTACCGCCAGTGTCGAACTGGCCGCGGCCGACTTGGGCACGGGAACCTACACCATACTGGCCCAAACGGCAGCCGATGCGCTGGACTTGCCTCTGACTAAAATAAGCGTTAAGATTGGTGACTCCGATCTGCCGCCGGCCGCTGGTTCGGTAGGTTCGGTGGGGGCCAGCAGTTATGCCAATGTCGTCAATGATGCCTGCATAAAGATTACCGATGAGCTGATCGCCAGATCGGGTAAACAGTATTTTGCCCGCCCAACGGCCTCTCAATTGATGCTTTCGGAAAAGGTCAGCACCTACCAGACTCGGGTGGAATCGAAAGCGCCCGATAATGCGGAAGACTATTCGGCCCATAGTTTCAACGCTAATTTCGCGGAAGTACGGGTCAATAAGTCGACGGGTATGGTCAGGGTTTCCCGGTTTCTGGCCGTTACGGGAGCGGGCAAAATTCTGAATCCCAAAACAGCCCGCTCGCAAATCATCGGTGGAAATATCTGGGGCATTGGTATGGCGCTCACCGAAGAATCGGTTGTCGATCCACGCTGGGGCAACTTTGTCACGCGTTCGTTAGCCGATTACCACGTTCCGGCCAATCTGGATATTGGTACCATGGAAGCCATTTTCATCCGGGAAGACGACACTGTTTCCAACAAGCTGGGCGTAAAAGGGATTGGCGAAGTAGGGATTGTTGGCGTAGCAGCCGCCGTTGCCAATGCCATCTTTAACGCCACGGGCAAGCGCATCCGGGAATTGCCCATTACGCCGGATAAACTGTTGTAGCGTTCTACTCCGTCGTTGAAGCTGTGCTTACACGATTAAGCATATCCTCAACGACGGGATAGTCTACCAGGCAGGCCTACTTTGTTGCCGACGATTGATAGGCGAGAATTAATTCTAACAGACGATCTGCCTTGAGGGGTTTTATCAGAATATCGTTCATGCCATTCGCGTGAACCTGCTGTTCAATATCTACCGTAGTATCTGCCGTCAAGGCAATGATCGGCAGCGTTTCGCCCCGCTCCCGCATGCGTCGTGCCGACTCATAGCCATCCATTACCGGCATCTGCAAGTCCATCAACACCATAACATGCCTGGCTGGATCCAGCAGGTCCAGCGCTTGCTGGCCATCTTTGGCTACATCGATCTGCCCACCCCACCCCTCCAGCAGTCGTTTGGCAAACATAATATTCAACGGGTAATCCTCGACCACCAGAAAGGCCATTCCCAGCAGGGGTTTTTTATCGGTGGGGCGCGGTGCGATAGACGAATTATTTACTGCCTCATTCATTCGGTAGACGGGTTGATAATGAACTATATAAGCGCTGCTACAGATCAATAGGGTAGCCAGACGAAATGGGCACGGGTGGTTCGTCCCGGATAAACCGGTCAGTCGGTGACTATATCTTTTTGCATAGTCACCAACGCGGTCTGCATGGCGGGCAATTCACTTTTGAGCATTGATACGTACTGGCTTATCATCGCGTCAATATCCGTCGACTCGTTGTCCGCAGCGATCTTTTTCTCCAGTGTATCGATCAACTGACTGATATGTACCAGGCCAAACGTTCGAATGGGTACTTTCTGGGTATGAATCAGCGAGCCGATAACCTTTATGTTTTGTTCCGCCTGGGCCTGCGTAATCTGCTCCAGTTCTACAGTTGTCTGTTGCAAAAATAGGTCCAGTAATTCAGCGGCAAACGCAGCATCGTTGTCTACCGAACTCATCAGTGGCTCGATCGAGAAGCCCGCTTCCGGCCTTGCCGATACGCTAACGGCCTCAGACACGCTGGGTTTCGGGGTGGCTGGCGTATATTTCCGCATCACCCGCTGTAATTCTTCGATCTGAAACGGCTTGGGAATAAAATCATTCATTCCCGCCTGCAGGCATTGCTCCCGCTCGCTGGCCAGGGCATGAGCGGTCATGGCAATAATGGGCACGTTGTTTTGCAAGGTCGTCCGAATTTGGCGGGTAGCGGTATATCCGTCCATAACGGGCATTTGAATATCCATCAGAATCAGGTCATACTGACTCGTCTGTAAGCAATCGATGGCCTGCTGTCCGTTCTCCGCGATCTGCGTCCAGTAACCCAACCGTTTGAGTACCTGCAGCGCCAGTTTCTGATTGATCAGGTTATCTTCTACCACCAGAATTCTGACCTGCTGGCCATCAGCCGATGCGGTTTCTGCCGATGAGTCGACGGGGGATTCCTGCGTGTCAGTGGTTACTTTATAGGGTATCTCCAGGGTAAAGCAAGAGCCTTCATCCGGCACACTCGTTACCCTGACCCAGCCCCCCTGCATTTCGGTGAGGGATTTGACAATACTCAGCCCCAGACCGGTTCCGCCATAATAGCGAGTCGTGAAATCATTGGCTTGCCGGAACCGGTCAAAAATATGCGGTAAAATATCGGGGGTCATGCCAATTCCTGTATCCCGCACGCTGAAGCGCACCCGAACCGAATCATCCGTCTGACCAACGTTGTCGATCCGGGCGGTTACCTGTCCGTGCTTGGTGAACTTGATGGCATTACTGAGCAGATTGAGCAAAATCTGGGTCAGCCGGGTTGGATCGCCCAGCACAACCGCCGGTAGGGTTGGGTCCGTTTCGACCACCAGCGACAGGTTTTTATCGGTAGCAGCCGGCAGGATCATGGTTCGAATTGAATCCACCAACTGACTAAGGCTGAACGGAATAGATTCCAGCGGCAGCATACCGGCTTCAATCTTGGCAATATCCAGAATGTCATTAACAATGGTCAGCAGGTTTTTACCGGCTGTACGGATGTAATGCAGCGACTCTTTCTGTTCGCCGTTCAGAGGGGCCATTTCCAGCATCTCCGAGAAGCCGAGTATCGCGTTGAGGGGCGTCCGGATCTCGTGGCTCATATTGGCCAGAAACTGCTTCTCTGTGTACCGGGCTTCATTCAGCGCGTTGGAAAAGCGAAATGCCAGCACCAGCGACTGCAGAAAGAAAAAGCCCAGATAACCGACAAACAATTCGATCATCATCGGGGACGTCAGCCCAAAATACTGACCAAGAATCAGGCTGAAAACGATTAGCAACAGACCAGTCGTCATCAATGAAAAGCGGGAACCGGGTCGGCGATTGCGAAACGCTTTCCAGTACACATAGAGTGCATAGCCGATATACGCCACCATCAAGACCAGAAACGGATCCATCAGTCGGGTAAACTGAATAGGCGGCAGCACAATAACGGTTGAGGCAAAAGCGAAACAAAGCCAGCTCATGACCTTGGTGATCCGGGGGTGCGTATCCTTGGGATATAACAGTTGAGAATAAACCACAAAGAACCCGATAGCCAGGTACAACGATATATACTCCAGCCGAACGCTCAGTGCCCAGGGTATATTCGGGAACAGGGTGTGAAGAGCATAGTAGTCCGTTCCGATCAGGCGGTAGCTGTAGGCAATGCAAAACAGGCCGTAATACAACATAGACCGATCCATTGAACTAAACCCAAACAGCCCCAGAAAGAATAATCCGCTCATCAGGACAAATCCCATCAGAAACACGGACATGGCCTGTTCGATCGCCAGCTTTGACGCCAGTTGCGTCGATTCACCCAGGGTTATCGACTTGGTAACTCCTCCTTTGGCGTGCTCAAGATTAGCCAGTTGCAACAGAAGCGAAAGCGTATCGCCGGTGGCAGGTAACGCAATCAGCTGAGTAGACCAATGGGGTTTCATTGTCTCAGGACTGGCGGTGGGGTTACCATCATGAGCGGCCTCTTTTCCGTTTATAAACAGTCGGTAAGCCGTGTTGTAATCAGGCACTTCCAGGCTGATCGGGACCGATCTGGCGGGCAATAAGACCTTTAAACTGTACGTAGCAAAACCCTGACCGGGGAGAATTTTATGCTGCCATGAACTGCTGGCCCAAAGCTGGGGAAGCGTAGTATATTCGAAAGCGGATTCGGGCTGATTGGGCCGCCGAAGCTGATGCCAGTACCATTTCCATTCGCCCTTTAACTCCACATAGTCTTTGGTGAAATCTACCGACCGTAGATCAATAACGCCCTGATGAGCAACGGGTTGCTTCTTCGCCTGTACAACGGGCATACCCACGTACAGCAACATAAGCGACAATAATACACACCTGAACATGAACAAGGCTGCGCCATCGACTAGCCGTTGCTGCCGATTAACGCGGCTCTCCTGGTTACTCGTAAACCGAACGAAGTCGTTGACGTAGCTGTACGACACGGGCAGAGAATCTGTAATAATGGAATCGATGGGGGTAAATTTTAAGAAACGTTGAGTAGATTTTACCTGATGAAGTTACGAATATATATACTTTTTGTTAACTTAATTAAAATAAATTCAACTAGTTTATTTCTCCTACCAGCTATATATTGGTTCCACAAACAGACAGCGTTTGTACGTAGCGGAGGCTTAATTCCTTACCGTGTACAAACGCTGTCTGTTTACGATTTTGTTAAGCAACCCCGTATAGGTGTTTAGTCTGCTACAGGATGCTTGTCAACGGTTACGCACTAGTAGCAGATGGTTGAATAGGTCGGTAAACATTAGGGAGCCGCTTGCTTAAGCTACTCGCCAGACTGGTTTGCTCGACAACCAGACGGGCTCCGGTCCAGGTAGAGGCCATCACCATTCCAGCCGCTATCAATATAATGTCTTTTATAATGTATTGAGCAGCTAGGGTAGGCGCGTGTAACGGAGCCGGAAAGAGTTCGGCTGGAAAAAACAGCAGAGGAGACATGGCACCAACCATCTGAGCGGCCATCAACCATACACCCACCCGCATAAAGCGTCCACTGATAAAACAGATTCCGATAATGCACTCCAGTGCAGCGACCAGATTCATAGCCGCGTGACCTGTCACCTGGCCTAGCGTTAGCACAACTGTTGTTCGGGTAGCTAAATCCTCAATAGGACTAATACCAGGGAAAAATTTCAGAAAACCGAACCCCAGAAAAACGAGCCCCAGGCATACCCGTAAAATAACGATGCTGTTTATAACCAGCCACCGATTCATGGACGTATCCAGGCGATCGAATCGGGCAAACAGATTGGTTAGCGTTTTCATAGTTGTCGTAAATTAAGTCTACTAGTATGCGTTTATTTACGACATTTGATGATTAACAGATTTGTGAGCGAATTAAAAAAGGGTTACCACAAGGCAACCTTATGAATTCCCTGAAAACGATGGCTTTAGATGCACTCACCAAAAAGGCAGGACTATTTATGCCTGATAGTGGTAAATGTCTTTTTTGAAGTGGAAACGAAGCTCCTGCATCGCTTTTCGTATTCGTGTTTTGACCGTACCAAGGGGTAGTTTCAATTTCTCGGCGATCTCCTGACTGGTATAATCCCGATAGTACATAAGTTCTACCACGGCCCGGTATTTAGGGGCCAGATGACTCAGCAGAGGCTGATCAACTTTTCCTTCGGGGAGAGCCTGCTTTACTTCTCTGTCGGAACGGCTGTAGATATAGGTATTGGCCGTCGTCCGAACCTTTCGGGCCCGTAACTCATCCAGCGCCACATGTCGGGTGATGGTCAGCAGCCAGGTAAACAGGCGTCCCTGTTTGGGATCGAAGTTATGACGGTTCGACCAGATTTTGATAAACGCATCCTGCAACAAATCCTCGGCTATGGCCTGATCGTGAACCAAACGCAGCAAGACCCCATATAAGGCTGGTGAGTAGGCCTCATAGAGCAGTGTGAACGAGGTTGATGTAGAATCTAATAGGGCATTTGTCAGGCGTAATTCAGTCTGGTCGGAAACGTTTACGTTCATATACAGGCAACGTAGATAAATGGAGGGAGTAGTGCCCCGTTACGCTGGTACCAACAAAGCGGGTTACGTATTAAGCTATTAAAATCATGCCAGTGTAACCCGATAAAGGTATAAAGCAGGAACAGGCTTTGTAAAACTCATTATGCTCTCTTGATCTATCAGAATACCCCAAACAGTGTTGGGGAATAAAAGCCCCAACACTGTAGAAAATAAGAACCTATATAGTCTATTAAGATACTCGTTGTATCCGTATTTTGTTTATTGTCAATAATTATACGGTCCTTTTTTGTTAACTACTTGGCAACTACTTTTCACTAGTAGTAAAAGTGTAGATGCCTGATCCCGTTTTCAGCACGACATAACCTGCCTCATTGCCTGCCACGGTCAGACCTGCCGCTGTCAGCGATTTTCCTCCTGCCTGAACCGCATCGGCGCTTTTGGCTGGTACGTATATTGTGGCGGTTGTGTTAGCGGGAACGTCAACGGTCATCGTTAATTTACCAGCCTCACTTTTCCAGGCTGAGCGAAGAAGACCGTAGTAGGTTTGCAGGCTGGCACTTGCAGACGTCAGCTTTCCGCCCGGTTGGGGTTTAATGATGCTGTGCTTATAACCCGGCCCGGCTTCGTCGGTGTCAATACCGGTAATGGTCCGGTACATCCAGTCGCCAACGGCTCCGTACGCGTAGTGATTGAACGAGGTCATTGATGGGCTTTGGAACGTGCTGTCGGGCTTCATGGAATCCCAGCGCTCCCAGATAGTTGTTGCGCCCATCTTCACCGGATATAGCCAGGACGGATACGTGTCCTGCAAAAGCAGATCGTAGGCAACATCGGTCCGGCCAAAACGACTGAGTACGGGACACAGAAAGGGGGTACCCAGAAAACCCGTCGTCAGGTGATTTTTGTATTTTTTTATGTTCTCAACCAGTCGGCCAACAGCCTGTGGCCGCAATGGTTCGGGCAGCATATCGAACTGCAACGCCAGCACGTAGGCGGTTTGTGTATCGGAGATAAGGCGGCCGTTTGGGGTCATGTATGCGTTTTGAAAGGCCGTCCTGATACGGCCCAGCAGCGTGGTATAGTGCGCGGCATCTTCTGTTTTGCCCAGGAGCGTAGCCGCTTTCTGCATTAAATCTGTATTGTAGGCGTAAAAACACTGCGCTACCAGGTGAACATCCGTAAAGGCCGATCTGGCTTCAAATGCCGGGCTCCCTTCGGTATCAACAAAAGACAGCCAGTCGCCAAACTGGAATCCTTCGCTCCAAAGGTCGTTTTTAGCCACGCTCTCCATATAGCCTTCGTACGCTTTCATACTGGCATACTGTTGCTCCAGCACGCGTCGGTCGTCGTAAGACACGTACAGGTTCCAGGGAATAATGATGCTCGCATCCGACCAGCCAGCCGCGCCCATGGGGGTCCGGCCGAACGCACCGGTTTTGGTCAGCACATCGGGAATAACGAAGGGAACGGCTCCATTGGAGAACTGATCGGCGGCTACGTCTTTGAGCCACTTGGCAAAGAAATTATTGACCCCGAAGTTGAAAGCCGCCGTTCGCGAAAATACCTCCGCATCGCCCGTCCAGCCTAGCCGTTCGTCGCGTTGCGGACAGTCCGTTGGCACATCGAGAAAATTTCCCCGCTGCCCCCATTGAATGTTGCTTTGTAGCTGGTTGACCAGCGCATTGGACGTCGTAAACTCGCCGGTTTTCGGCATATCCGAGTACAGGGCAATGGCCGTAAAATCGGCGGGGTTAACCGGGCCGGACAGCCCTTCAACGCGTACGTAGCGAAAGCCGAAGAAGGTAAAGTGCGGTTCGAGGGTTTCCGCTCCGCCTTTGAGCAAGTAAGTAGCCTGTGCTTTGGCGGTTCGCAGGTTTTCAAAGTACGGGTTCCCGAATTTATCGAGCATTTCAACGTGCGAAAAAACGATCTTATCGCCCGCCTTGCCGGTTACCCGACATGTTACCCAACCCACCAGATTCTGACCAAAATCCAGAACCGTTTCGCCCTTCGGGGTCGTCAGCACCTTTACTGGCTGACGGGTTTCGTGCTTGCGAATAGGCTCATTGTAGGCCGCGACCAGATTGGTATAGCCAAACGGTTTGGTCGTTACGCCCGACCAGTTGGCATCCGAAAAACCAGCCGTTGTCCAGCCCGGTTGCTCAAGCCGTGAGTCGCAGAGTTCGCCGTCGTAGATCTCGGACATCCGAATGGCTCCCGTCGATGACTTCCAGCTATTATCCGTTATGATCGTCTCCGTGCTGCCGTCGGTGTATGTAATGGCCAATTGCCCTAACAGTGCCAGCTCTTTACCGTATATATTCCGTTGATTCTGCCAGGCAAGTCGCCCCCGGAACCAGCCACTGGCCAGGGTGGCACCAAGGGTATTCGGCCCGGCCGTCAACAGGCTCGTTACGTCGTACGTCTGGTACTGAAGATGGGTCTCGTAGCTTGTCCAGCCGGGCGTCAGAAACGCATCACCCACCCGCTGTCCGTTAATCTGGGCTTCATAGAGACCATGCGCTGTCATGAATAGGGTGGCCGCTTTTACCTTTCGAGCAACCGTAAATACCTTCCGCAGTAGCGGGCTGGGCTGATTTATCGTATCCTCGGAAAAGCCAGGCTGAATCCAGTTGGCTTTCCAGTTGGCCGCCGTCAGCAGACCCGTTTGCCAGTGAGCCGGGCTACTCCAGGCCGATGGCTTTGTGGTGGTGTTATCCCAGACACGCACTTGCCAGACATACCGCTGACCCGGTTGCAGAGAAGGTCCGGCATAGGATACGTGCACGGATTGATCCGACGATACGCGACCAGACTGCCAGATTGTTCCTTTTACGACCGAAGCGGCATCGGTACCAACCCGGACTTCGTAGGCCGTTTGTCGAACGTTTTGTTTGGCCGATATAAGTTGCCAGCTCAGACGAGGCACCAGCACATCGATTCCGATGGGATCGACACGGTTTTCGGTCAATAACTTCTGAACGCTCACCTGAGCGAACGTCCAGACCGTAACCAGTTGACAAAGTACGAACAGAGCGAGTAGTCGTTTCATAGAAGTGACAGGCTAGTCTTGAGTATAATCTTTTAAAGATAAAGCTTACCTATTCTACTACCTTCCTGTACCTACCCAGTGTAGTGCTAATCAGCAGATCAACGGCACTTCCTGCCCTTCTGACGTCAAGGTTATGCACCACTTCTCACATACGTGCCGGAGATACGATCACCAAATAAAGTTTCGTTACCTAACATTCTGATTCCATGTTGATTAAAATATAGTTAAGAAAAGCACAAATAGTATTTGCAAAAGAATACTTACCAAATAGTTACTTTTATATCCCAATTTAAAATCCAACTCACGTATGAAAACACTTGGTTACTTTTTAACGGTAATCTGGCTTGCTGTTTGCGGCAGTGTACAAGCTCAGAATCAGCAGATTACAGGAAAGGTTGTTAACAAGGCCGACAAACAGGGCCTACCTGGCGTCAATGTCCTGATCATAGGAACAACCACCGGTACGGCTACGGATGTAAATGGCCAGTACCAGATCAATGTTCCCAACGGATCAGTCCTTCAGTTCAGCATGATTGGCATGACCAGTCAGGAAGTACCGGTGGGTAATCAAACAATCGTCAACGTTGAACTGGCCGACGATGCCAGAGCGTTGCAGGAGGTTGTCGTGGTGGGCTACGGTACACAACGGAAAATTGACGTTACCGGATCAGTGGCGCAGGTCAAAGGCGAGGAACTCGTCCGGCAACCCGTACTATCCGCCACCCAGGCGTTGCAAAGTAAAGTGGCGGGTGTGCAGATCATTAACTCCGGTGCGCCTGGCCAAGCTCCTACCGTACGGATTCGCGGAACGGGTACGCTGCTCGGTGGGGCCGATCCACTCTACGTGGTCGACGGCATTATCACGGAAGACATTCGCAATATCAACACCTCGGATATTACTTCCGTCGATGTGTTGAAAGATGCCTCGGCAACGGCCATTTACGGTGTACGCGCGGCCAATGGCGTTGTGCTGATTACGACCAAACGGGGCAAAACCGGCGCTCCCAGTGTGACCTATGATGCTTACGTTGGTATTCGGACCCCGGCGTATCGAGTTAGGATGGCCGATTCGCCGTTGTTTACTCAGTACAGCAACGAAGCCGTACGCTACGACGACCCGAGCGCGGCCCTGCCCTTTGATCCGGCGGCCGCTAACGCAACGAACACTGACTGGTTCAAAGCCATTACCCGGACCGGCTTCCAGCAAAACCACGCCCTGTCGGTGAGTGGCGGAACCGAGAAAACGACGTACCTGTTCAGCGCTGGTTATTTTACCGAGAAAGGCATACTGAACGGAACGGATTACAACCGGCTTACGCTACGCTTAAACAACGAATACACTCTTTCGCCAGTGCTGAAACTGGGTCACAACTTGAGCCTGGCCAACGACAATTCGGATCTGGCAGGCGGGGCTGATCCGGCAGTAACCGTTGCCACACCCTATTCTGCGTTTACCAACGCCTACAAACAGGCACCGACGGTATCTGTTCGTAACGCCGATGGGTCCTACGGTTTTACATCCCGCAACAACGTAGCCAATCCGGTTGCCCAGCTCGACTATACCAACTACAACGCGAAATCACTGCGGTTGCAGGGGTCGTTCTATGGCAACCTGACTGTGTTGAAAAAGATCAATGTGCTATCGAACTTCGGGATTGAAAGCAATAGCTACCGGGCCTTCAACTACAACCCCGTTTATCAGGTATCGGCCAATCAACGTAACCTGACAAGTTTGTTATCGGTGGGTCGATCGACCAGTACCCGCTGGCTCTGGACAAACACGGCCGAGTACAACAATACGTTTGCAAAACTCCATACCGTGAAAATTCTGGGTGGTTATGTTGTTGAACGCTTTCAGAACGACATTCTGCAATCAGCCCGGCAGGACGTGCCCCCGCAGTCGAATTACTTCTACCTGAATACAGGGAATGCCTCCTCCGCAACCAACAGCCAGTCCGGTAGTATCCAGACGCGTCAATCCTACATCGGTCGGGTCAACTACAACTTTTCGGATCGCTACCTGCTGACTGCCACGGCGCGTTACGACGGATCGAGCAAATTTCCGATCAATAACCGCTGGGGCTTTTTCCCATCCATCGGGGCGGGCTGGGTGCTGAGCGAAGAGCCTTTTCTGCGCGGCAAAACGCCGTTCGATCAGTTGAAGGCGCGGGTTAGCTGGGGAAAAACAGGGAACGACCGTATTGATCCCAGTGCATTCCAGTACACCATCGCCAGCGGACTCGACTATGCATTCGGCTCTACCCAGACGCTGCAACAAGGCCGCACCATTACCAACCTGATCGACCCGAACCTGCATTGGGAAGTAACGACAGGAACGGATGTCGGGCTTGAGTTTGCCATGGCGAACAACCGACTGACCGGCGAATTCGCCTACTACAACAAGGTGACGCGTGACGCCTTGTTTCTGCGCCCCATCGACGCCATTTTCGGCGATGTTGATGCCTCGTACTTGACCAATGCTGCCAGTGTTCGAAACCGGGGTTATGAGTTTGCCCTGAACTGGCGCAACAACTCGGCGAAGGGCTTTCAGTATAACATTGGTGCCAACGTCACGATTAACCAGAACCGACTGGAAGACGTACAGGGCGGACTGCCCATCAACGAAGGCGGCATTGGTAACGGACAGTACACGACGCGTACGGCGGTAGGGCAGCCCATTGGTAGTTTCTGGGTCTGGCAAACGGATGGCATCTTCCAGACGCAGGAACAGGTCACGAATACAGCCGCTAAAGTTCAGGGTACCCAGCCCGGCGATTTCCGGTATGTCGATCAGAATGGCGATGGTGTTATTGACGATAACGACCGCGTGTTCGTCGGCTCCTACCAGCCTAAACTGTACTTTGGGGTTAATGGCGGCTTTACCTACCAGGGCTTCGATTTCTCGACCGACTGGTACGCCAACTTTGGCAACAAAGTGTACAACGGAAAGAAAGCGCAACGGTTTGGCAACGAGAACATCGAAGCCTCGCGGGCCGATCGCTGGACACCAGCGAATCCCAGCAATACGGAACCCCGCGCCAGTAACGCCGTTCCCATTTCCTCAACGTATTACGTAGAGTCGGGTTCTTTCTTCCGGATCAACAACATTACACTCGGGTACACCTTACCTAAGTCGCTGGTGTCTCAGATTAAAGTGAGCCGGATACGATTCTACGTAACGGCCCAGAACGCTCTGACGATCAAAGCTTTCTCGGGATATACGCCGGAGTTGCCGGGCAGCAATCCCCTGAACGCGGGTATTGAGTTAAGTACGTATCCGGTCACATCGGCTTACCTGGCGGGTCTGAACATTGGCTTTTAAGTAAACAACGCAGATGAAAACTTTTCAGAAACTAATTTCCTATACGTTCATTGGTAGCCTGATGGTTGCCGGTGGCTGCTCCACCTCCTTTCTGGACGTGGCACCTCAGGGTCAGCAGACACCAACGGATTTCTTTTCGAGCAATGCCGATGCCGCAACAAGCCTCGTCAACGCCGTTTATTCTAAGATGCTCGACTGGAATTTTCATTCCTTCTCCTGGAACGGCATTACCAGTATTGCGTCGGACGATGCCGATAAAGGCAGCTCGCCAGGCGATTCGGGAACGGACAAGGACCAGTTGGATAACCTTACGTTCACACCATCCAGCATTTCCTTCAATGAGGTTTGGGGTGGCCAGTACGAAGCCATTGCCCGAGCCAACCAGGCGCTGGACAATCTGCCTGCCCTGACGATCAACGATACCCTGAAAAACCGCCTGATCGGTGAAGCCAGTTTCCTGCGTGCCTATTGTTATTTCAACCTGGTTCGCTCCTTCGGCGGGGTGCCGCTCATTGTAAAAGTAGCCGACCCAACCAACCAGACTGACATTCAGCAGGGACGGGTGAGGGCTACAGCAGCACAGGTGTACGCACAGATCGAAACCGACCTGACAACAGCCGTCTCCAACCTTCCCGAGAAATCGCAGTACAACTCCGCCGATCTTGGCCGGGCCACCAAAGGGGCGGCCAAGGCATTACTGGCTAAAGTATCCATGTACGAGAAAAAGTGGAGCGTTGTGCAGCAACTGACCGACGAGATCATTGCTTCGGGTCAGTATTCGCTGTTGCCGGATTACGCGGAAACCTGGCGGGAATCGTCGGAAAACGGCGCGGAGTCGATCTTCGAAATTCAGGGGCGGGGTGTTACGCCCAACAAAGGGGTACAGGGCTATTTCGAGTCACAGGGGGCCCGCGGTGAGAATGGCTGGGGTTGGGGCTTTAATACGCCTTCGGAAAACCTGGTCAAAGCGTATACAACCGGCGACACCCGGCTGGATGGCACAATTATTCGAAAAGGCATGACCCTTTGGGATGGCCGGGTGGTCAGCCCGAACGCCGAAAATCTGTATTACAACATGAAAGCTTACGTCAGCTTCACGAGGGAAACCAACAACGGCGACACCTGGGAAACCAGCAAAAATGTTCGCATTCTTCGCTACGCCGAGGTGCTGCTCATGAACGCCGAAGCGGCTAACGAGTTGGGGCAATCTGCCAAAGCACTAACGTCACTCAATCTTGTTCGGGCGCGGGCGCGGGGTGGTGCTACCGGCGTTTTACCCAATGTGACGACAACCGCACAAGCCGATTTGCGGCTGGCTATCTGGAACGAACGTCGGCTGGAGTTAGCCTTCGAGCATGACCGTTATTTCGATCTGATTCGTCAAGGACGGGCCGTGGCCGTTTTCCAGGCACTCGGCAAGAATTTCGTGGCGGGTAAGCATGAAGTGTTCCCCATCCCCCAACCACAGATTCAATTGAGCGGTGGACAGTTGACGCAAAATCCAGGGTATTAAACCAGTTTGTCGATTGTGGTTCGTGGTTGTTTTTCCGTTGATTACTACTGCGAACCACAATGACAAACAACGACCTCGTTATGAAACACCTGCTAACTATAACCCTGCTATGCGCCAGCCTGTCGATTGGGAGTTGCCAACCCCGGAAGCAGACCGTTGCGCCATCGACTGCCGGATTTTCGCTGTCGGCGTCCGATCAACCGTTTCTCGATAGTCTGCAAAAGGATACGTTCCGGTATTTCTGGGAAACGACCAATGCCGAAAACGGACTGGTCCCTGACCGGGCACCGTCAGCTTCCTTTGCCAGCATTGCCGCCGTGGGTTTCGGCCTGACAGCGTACCTGGTCGGTGCTGAACGGGGCTACATAACACGTAGCCAGGCCGCCGACCGAACGCTGAAAACGCTTCGCTTTTTTGCCAACGCCCCCCAGTCGGATAAAGCGACGGGCGTAACGGGATACAAAGGGTTCTTTTACCATTTTCTGGACATGAAAACCGGGGAGCGCTTCAAGCAGGTCGAACTGTCTACGATTGATACCGCGCTGTTACTGGGCGGTATACTGAGTGCACAAAGTTATTTTGACCAGACGAATGCCGTTGAAACCGAGATTCGCCAACTAGCCGATCAGATTTACGGCTGCGTCGATTGGGTTTGGTTTCAAAATAAACGGCCTTTTGTGTCCATGGGCTGGCACCCCGAATCTGGCTTTATCAACAGCAACTGGACCGGCTATAATGAAGCCATGCTGCTGTATGTATTGGCGCTGGGCTCCCCTACCCACGCCGTTGGTACCGACGTTTGGGCAGCCTGGACCAAGTCTTACCCCTGGGCTACCTTTTACGACCAGACACACGTAAATTTCGACCCCTTGTTCGGGCACCAGTATTCGCACATCTGGATTGACTTTCGGGGGATAAAAGACGAGTACATGCGCGGTAAAGGCATCGACTACGCCGAGAATTCGCGCCGGGCTACCTACGCCAACCGGGCCTACTGCCTGGCAAACCCGGGTAAATGGCAGGACTACAGTTCTACGATCTGGGGCTTAACTGCCTGCGATGGCCCAAGTGATACGCTGGTCAATGGCCAACAGTTTTTCTCCTACCGGGCGCGTGGCGCAGCCAGCACGCAGGTCGTTGACGATGGTACCATTGCGCCCACCGCAGCGGGTGGATCAATGGCGTTTGCGCCGGAGATATGCGTTCCGGCACTGCGCGCCATGAAAACAGCCTACGGCGCCAAACTTTACGGCACCTACGGTTTCCGGGATGCCTTTAATCCCACCTACCGTTATCCGGCTCGCGTAGCAAATGGATCCACGCAGGCGGGCTGGTTCGACGTCGATTATTTGGGTATTGACCAGGGGCCAATTCTGCTGATGGCCGAAAATCTGCGGTCAGAGTTTATCTGGAAGCTTATGCAAAAAAACCCGCACATCAAGCGCGGGTTGATCAAAGCCGGTTTTACGGGCGGCTGGTTAGCTAAGTAACAAGTCGGTTGTCGTGTGGGGGTGGGGTCGATTACTTATAGCCGACAGGCAAGGTTTCTCAAAACCGAACAAATCGAGACGATGCGTAACCTCTCCGATGAGTTATAAGTAACTGATACTACTTCCCATATTACCGTTTGGTTGTCAATATCGTGTCGCCGGTAGGATACGTGATATTGGCGTCGTTCTCGGCCGTAATGTAGATTTCCTTGGGCTTATCAACGGATGTCGCTCTCAACTCGCCTTTGAGCGCTTTTGACCGGGGAGCTATCTGGCCTAATTTTTTGGTTGAGTTATCATCCGATTCCATCCAGACGATGTATGTTTCCTTGGGGGGCGTAAGCTGCTTTGGTTCGGCCAGATTCATAACGCTGACGTTCATGACGTAATTACTATTCTTGTCCTTCTTCACCGTTATGCCACCCGTGGCAGCCGGCGCGATAGTCGAGTTAAGAAACGTCATTTTGGGCGTGCACGAACTTAACGCCACAACGATAAAGAGAATGTGCGCGATTGACTTAATTGGTTTCATACTGTTGCGTGATTAATTATCCGGTAAACAGGTGGAACCGTGCAGATGTTTAGCTAACCGGATGGAGAAGATCCCCGCTCTTGCAGTAGGACCACTTCTATACGCCAGGTTAGTTGGCTTTCTTCGCCCTAGGCATGCGTTGCAATGGCGACTTAAACCTGCTGGCGTCAGTCAGCGTACACGCACATTCTGGCAGAAATCCAGCGAGTGCTTTTCCAGAAGTTCCCGAATGCGTATAAGCTTGATCAGGCTCGTCTTATTACCGTCTCTGGCCAGTTCCATCGACAGAGCAACGCATTTATGCAGATTGGATGTTGCCGTCTGTTTGGTGATCCGAAACGGTGTTTCGGGGAGGACAAGGCCTGAGAAATAGGCAATTATTTCATTTTTATTCTCATTCATGAAAACAAAACTAGATATTAAGTAAATTAACTATATACCGAACAGTAAATAATTAAACTAAAGAGGTAACTAATTTTACTTATCGGAGCAATGGCGAAGGGATCAAAAAAAATTGAACCCCTAAGCATCTCGTAGAATCACGTTTATCCCCATTTCCTCACAATCATTGCCCATACGAACAAGCTAGCGCTGCGGTGGTATTGGAGGTGTGTAGTATAATTTAAGGTGGGGTACTGACAGCCGCGGTCTTTTAGATCGCGGCTGTTTTGTTTACGTAAAGACTATTCCTTATCAAAAGAAACAGGTCTTTTTCTCGTCATTGGCGAGTTCAGAAAAATAGCCGGCAAGCTACGATGGAGCCTCAACTTCCCGGCGATAGGGCAATGATGACTGGGCACCCAGGCGGGTTACCGAAATGGATGCGGCTTTACTGGCAAAAGCAACCGCGTCGGGGAGGTTGAGCCCCTCGGCAATAGCCACCGCCAACGCCCCGTTGAAACAGTCGCCAGCCGCCGTTGTATCTACAGCCGTTACAGATGGAGCAGCCACCAGCGAAGCGCCCTGCGGAGTCGACAGGTAGGCTCCTTTTGACCCAAGGGTGACCACGACGTTAGGAACCCCAGCTTCGTGAAGGCGCTGGGCCGCCCGTTGAGCGGTGTCTTCGTCGGTTACGCGCACCTGCGTGAGTAGCTCGGCTTCGGTTTCGTTGGGTGTAATGACGTATAAACAAGCCAGCACTGCCGGATCGAGGAACTGTGCCGGAGCCGGGTTCAGTACGACCCGCATGCCGCGCTCATAACTCTGCCGAATGGCGTATTCCACCGTCGGAATGGGCGTTTCCAGTTGCAGGAGTATAACTGTATTACTTGGGTCTGCCTGGGCAGCTAACGCCGTTTTTACCTGCTCCTGACTCAGCTTTGCGTTGGCCCCCGACGCCACCATGATGGAGTTCTCACCATGGCTATCTACCCCGATCAGCGCAACACCTGATGGCTGGTCGGCATCGGTCGTGATGAAGTCTGTGCGGATATGCTCCCGCTTGAATTGCTCAAGCGCCTGATGGCCAAACAGATCATCGCCTATCGTTGCCACAAACGCCACCCTTGTCGATGGCGCATTAGGCTCTACCCGAGCCAGCCGGGCAGCCGCCACAGCCTGATTAGCTCCCTTACCACCCGGATTCATTAAAAATGTACCACCGAGTACGGTTTCTCCGGGGGCAGGCAGCCGGTCCCCTTTTATCACCATGTCGGTGTTTGAACTGCCAATTACACAAACCACAGCGGCCATACCTGAGCGAATTAGTTGCGGGACAAACCTATGTAATTATTGACTTACAAAAAGGCTGTTTTTTTCATTTTAGCCGGGCACCCGCTTATTTGCAGGTTGTGGTCACCGTCAGGCTACTGTTAATCGTTGAGTTGGCAATCGTATAGGCCGCAACTTCATCATCGCCACAAACCCGCTGCTGGTTTGTATTGACCAGCCCCGCCTGGCCATAGGTTAATGTTTCGCACTCTTTGCAATTCTTTTTCTTGAGAGAACCACCTTCGCAGGAAGCCAGCGCCACTATGGCGATCATCGCGATCAGGATTTGTTTCATACGTTAGTAAGCTAAATGAACAATACATTATAGCAACGCTGATACAGTGGCAAACCGTACCTTTGCGCTCTATTCTCTGACCCTTACTTCGTTTGTTATGTCTACCGTTATTCAGGTTGGTTTGGTGGGATTTGGCTTGTCGGGACGGTATTTCCACGCGCCGTTTTTATCGGTCAACCCTCGCTTTCACCTAAAGAAAATCGCCAGCAGCCGGCCCGACGCGGTTCGTGCGTTCGATGCCTCGATTGAGTGGGTTGCCACGGCGGATGAGTTGTTTGCCGATCCATCCATCGACCTGGTCTTCATTTGTTCACCCAACGAAACCCACGTTGATTACGCGCGTCGGGCTCTCGAGCACAACAAACACGTAGTCATTGAAAAGCCGTTTGCCCTCTCGGAACAGGACGCCCGTCAACTCCTGGAGCTTGCCCAACAACAGGGTCGGGTGGCGACGGCTTACCAGAATCGCCGGTGGGATTCTGATTTCCTGACCGTCAAGCGGTTACTGGCCGAGGGTGCCCTGGGTAACCTGGTTGAGTTCGAAAGCCGTTACGATCGGTTCTCCCCCGTGAGTTTGCGGCCGCAAAGCTGGAAAGAGCAACCGGGGGCAGGACGCGGTAACCTCTACAACCTGGGGCCGCATCTGCTCGATCAGGTTCTGACCCTTTTTGGCAGGCCCGATACCGTAGAGGCTACCATTCGAAACAGTCGGCCCGACAGCCTCATCAACGACTATTTCGATATAAAGCTGGGCTACGCAGACAAGGCAGTCCGGGTGAAGTCCAGCCTGTTGGCTTATTACCACCAGCCACGATACAGCCTGCACGGTACGGATGGTTCCTTCATAAAAAACGGGTTGGATGCACAGGAGGAGCGACTTCGTATTGATAGGCTGCCCGACGATGAAAGCACCTGGGGATTTGAGCCGGAAGACCGGTGGGGAACACTCTATCGGAATGGCCGGGCGGAGCAAATTACCAGTGAACCTGGTAACTATACCCCTTTTTATGACAACCTGTACGAGGCTATCGTCAACGGCGCCGAGCCTGCCATAAGCCCTACCGATATCTGGCAGCTTGCCCGAATCATTGATCTGGCTGTGATGAGCAGTGAGACACAGCGAACCATCCCCTTTTAGTTGTATACGGTCTGGGTACTCGACCGTGTTGTTACCAAATGCCTTTATACAAAAAAGCCCGCCCACATCAGGGTAGTCGGGCTTAATATACCATCAAATTAATTCAACCACTGGTTTAGACAGTGCCAATCCGACGATGGTCACTTCAGGCGCTGCCATTTCCGGTGCAACATCCGGCCGTCAGCTGGCGTACGGGTTGTTGTTTTTAATAGAGATTATTAGTTCAGGCGGTATCCGATTGGGTACCGTTTGCTTTTATAGTACAATTAAACCATAAATCGGCCAAGAGATTCATCGCTGAAAACCCATTACCGTTTTTTTGATCATTATTTCATTATTAATAATAAATTAATCAGTAATTGATGACCCTTTATCCCTTATCTATCGTCTAGAGAGTTAGTACAATATAACTATACAAGGAGAAGCCAGCGCAAAGCGATTAATGTTGAATTAAGAAACACGATTACCCAGAACATTAATCTGTCAGCCGGGTTTGGCTTCATATTACAGTCTATTGACATGAAATCAACAGTAGATAACATCAAGAATCTTTGGTTCGGTGCCGATACACCCATTCGTCAGAATAAAATTAAATTGCATCCTGAATTATGGGCCGCCTGTGAGCGGGTCAACCAGCATTTTACGCCCCCGTCGGGCGCTTCGCAACCAGAACAGTACCGAAAATCCGACCGGCTGGCTTTTGCGCGGGCCGTTCTGAAAGAACTAAACCAGGAAGAGTCCGCTACGGAACCGAAGTCTTACCAGATGGCGTAAGAGTCTCTGTTTATTTAAGTGCGCGGTTACTTACCCCAGCAGCCTGTTTATCAGACAACTGTTTTTATTTGTCTGATAAACAGGCCTGACGTCTGTAAAGCCCTACTAAGCGGAACAAAGTTGACTTACTGCGCTATTATCTTATTGTAAAAGCGAGTCTACGGGTTTGGTCGATCGCTTTGTTTCGTTAACTTTATCACCCGAACGACCTTTAAAATAACCTTTGCGAATGCTAAGTAATAAAGACGAAACCCAGCTGGCCAACGCCCTTACCCACGACATCAACGATGCGCTGAACCGTCGAATCGAAGAACGCTTCCGGGCTGCGCTGTTTCTGGCCGACCCAGCCCTGAGTATGGATACGGTTACCGTTATTAGTAACGTGGAAAACGATAATGAACTGACAGTTGATGGCGTTGATGACGATACGATCGATAAAGCCATGGCTATTTTCGAATCACAGTCCGAATAGTAACACGTAGTTTGTATACCAGCGCGCCCGGATGTGATTTACATCCGGGCGCGCTGGTTGTTTTATAGCTTGTGGTTTCGCTATTTATGAAGCCAACTTCCTACTCTTTGATTTTGTCGGCTACCCTGGGTTTTAACGTGCCCCGGGCAATGGGCTCTGGCATTGACTGGGGCGTGGTGTACCGCATCAGTGTCGCCACGGGAAATTCATCTTTCGGGGCTTTGGCAATCAGCAACTGGTATGAGCGATTGCCAACAACCAGATTTGAGTAACTAATGTACGGACTGGATGCCTGCAACAATCCCCAGTTGGCAAGGGGTTCTTTTGCCATCAGCGCTTCATCTTCGTCCGACAGAGCTGCGTAAGCGGTGTCAGGCAGAAATCGCTTCCCCGACACTCCCTCGATGACCGATACGACGGCGGGTGGCGTACCCGGAGCCGGTTTCGTCTGTGCCATGACCGGTATACCCAGCAAAATCATGACCATTATGCTCAGCAGATGCTTCATGGTGTTGGCGGAACGTTAAGCTTATCGATACGTATTCGAAGACCGTTTTCTGGCCGGAATACTGGTAAAAAAACGCCTGCCGGCGTGAATTGTTTCTGTCAACAACTCCGAAACTGGCCTGACCAGACGCTGGTCTGACCGGGTAAAAACCAGATAAAGTACGAATGAGTCAGACGCGGGCTTGCTCCAATACAGCCGCGTCATCCGCTACGGCTGTTAACGTTATGAACGGCCGGCTTTCTCCTCAGCGCTTCGTTAAGACCGAAATAGCTTTAAAAGCTTATTGATGTAACGTTAACATAAAACTAAAAACCGAAAAACAGATATTAGTTAGCGTTTATATGAAAACGATACGTTATAAACTAACCTAACTGGCACATCCAGACCCTTTTCCCGTTTGCTCTTCTCTTTCAAACAGCCAATTGTCCACCTTGGGGAAAGCTGGCAACCGGCATGCTGTTTTTTGTTAGCCAACCGATTATGTAAATTTGAGGACATTACGCAAACTATGAACGCTTGGGAACGATTTAAGAAACGGTTTATTCCGACTTCGGGCAATGACCTGGGATCAGTAGAGGAAGCTTGTTTCTGGAAGGTAGATATGCACTCTCACTTACTCCCGGCCGTTGACGATGGGGTTAAAGACCCGGAACAAACACTTGCCTGTTTGCAGCAATTGATGGGATGGGGCATTGAACGGATTATTACCACCCCGCACGTTAGCCGCGATTGGTTTCCCAACTCGTCGACGGTACTCCGGGAGGGTCAGGTACATTTGCAGGCCCTGGCTGATGCCAACAACTTGCCGATCCAAATTGAGGTAGCTGCCGAATACATGCTGGATGAGTTCTTTCCGGATCTGCTCAACAACGACGATTTACTCACATTTGGGGCCGAACGTTACCTGCTCGTAGAAACGGGCTGGGCGGCTGCTCCCCAACAACTGGACGATATTCTGTTCCGTATTCAGACGCGCGGCTATACGCCGATACTGGCTCATCCGGAGCGCTATTCGTATTACCACGGCGATGACGTTTCACTGGCCAGAATTCGTGACGCTGGCTGTTTGTTTCAGCTCAACTGGCTGTCGTTAACGGGCCGATATGGCAACAAGGTTCGGACGCAGGCCCAACGGCTTCTCAAAAACAACTGGGTCGATTTCATCGGCAGCGATCTTCATCGTCCCGAAGATTTACCGGCCCTCGGCTCGCTGTTCTCCCTGTCCGACTATGAGCTGCTTCGTTCGCAACCCCTCCGAAACGCATCGTTACTGCTGCCCTAACTAGTTCAACCAACGTAGCCAGTCTTGACGAGGCTCCTCACGCGTCATTCATTCGTATTGATTCTGCATCTCGCCGGTTTGCACAAAGGCCGGATCAATACTGAACGACAGGCTGGTCATGCAGTTGAAGTGCCCGAGTGGACATTTATCGTGGCCTATTTTCGAGCAGGGCCGACAGCTGAGCGCCGTATTCTCCACAACCAGGTGACGGGTTTTGTAGGGGTACATGCCTAGCTGGGGCGTTGTGCTTCCCCAAATCGAGACAATCGGTTTTTTGAGCGCGGCCGCAATATGCATCAGACCGGTATCGTGACTGTAGACCACCTGTGCACGACCGATCAACGAGGCCGATTGATTGATCGAGAACAAATCACAGGCATTGTAGATCAGGTCGTCTCCCAGCGCACTCCGAATCAGTTCACCCGCCTGGCGATCGTGCTGATCGCCCAGCAAAAGAATCGGTTTGTTAATGTTGCGGCACAGGTCAATCATCCGCTCTACCGGCAGGCGCTTCGTGGCGTGCTGTCCCCCCAGCGCGTAAGCGACATAATCGGATTGGTGCGTTTGGGGTAACTGGCTGATCGGCACCTGGTCTTCGGCGGCAATAAAATAGTCAAGGCCCCGTCCATCGTTCGTTACGCCCAGGGCATTAACGGTATCCATATACCGATCGACGATGTGGACCGGTGGCATCACGTTGGCCTTGAACCGCACGTAAAGCCACTTTTTCATATTGATTTTATCGACGGTAAACGACCGCTTTCCCAGCATACTCTTGATCAACCGGGTACGTAAACTGTTGTGCAGGTCAATGACCAGATCGTACTGTTCGTGTCGTAATTGCCCGACCAGTTGCATCAGGCTGTCATCCAGGTAATGACACTTATCGAGGTACGGATTATGGGCAATCAATTCCTGATACCGACGCTTCGTGCAGTAATGCAATTCAACCCCTTTTATGTGTTGCCGCAAGCACCGAACCACGGGGCTTGTCAGCACAATATCGCCAATAGACGAGAAGCGTAGGATCAGGATTTTCATTTGCAGTACATTTCTGCCCGGATTTTAAGTGTCCATTCGGGCTTGTCGACTAAATAATTGTTCTGGTGCAGGGGCCAGGTAGCCCCTCCATCGGTACTGGCCCGAAAATCGTAGGAACGTCCAACCTTTAGTTTATACGAAGTTGCCTGTCGGCTGGTACGCGTAGCGGTTATGAGGTCATGCCATTTATCCTGACCTACTTCGCTGTACTGGGTTCTGATCTGTGCCGGCAATAAAGATTCATCCAGCTTGGTGCCGCCGGGGCAGGAAAAAGAGAACTCCAGTTTCATGACGGGCGGCACGGGCAAGGTCACCAGATTGATTGCTACCGGCGTCTGATCGCAGGTGAGGCCCGGCCCGGATTCGCCGATCAATCCGCCTTTGGTTCCTTTACCCCAGGCATCGGTTTCGTCGTATACCTGCAGCTTGAATTTCCGGTTTCTCGACTGATTACCAATCCGGATCAGCGAGCCGTTGTTTACGTTGGCGTAAAAGGACGCCACCTGAGTGCCGGTGGTCACGTCAATCAGTTTACAGAGGTAATTTACGTCCACGCCGGCCAGCTTGCTGCTTACCCTGAAAATAGGACCCGCGTCACAGAGTGATTCCGTCCATCCCACTACGTAGGCAGCCGCATTAGCCGCCATGGCCCGGTACTGCAATCGGCCCGTTTGCGCGTTCGTCTGAACCACGCCTGGCTTTTCTTCCTGCCAGCGGTTCGTGAACTCGTCGTAACTGAATAAGGGAAGCGAATCGCCCACCTGAATGGCCCGGTTTCTGGCTACATTATATGCCAGCGGGTTCAGATCCATTGTCCATTGAGCAGCTGGCGATATGGTTTTGGTTAATGCATATTGGTTGTTATACAACTGGATCGTTACCGAACCCGCTACCGACAAGAGTCTCATCGTACCCAGGGCCGCCTTCCCATCCCGACCAACTACGTTCGTCATGATACCCCCACCCGGAATGTAGCTGGTCGCTTCGTCATTACGGGCACTGGTATGAATGATAACCAGCGTCAGATCCTCTCCAACGGCACTACCATACTGATCAGCGAGCTTAGTCCCCGCTGGCAGGGTAACGGTAGCTTTATCCGCGTCGCTGTTTGGTGGCGTGGTCGTTACAGCCAGACTGGCAGCCACCGTTCCGTCGGCACTGGCGCTTCCTGTAGTGCGGGCCGCGCTGAGCGTTCGGGGTGGTTTGAGCAGGTTGATTCGACGAATGGAGCGCGTTTGCCGGGAGCCATTCGTCAGCACAAACGGCTGAACAACGGTTAAGTAATCCGGTGCATCGACAACGACCGTAAACCGAAAGGGATTTTGCGACGAAAGCGTAGCCGTTGGGGAGGCTGCCACCAGCAGATTTCCATCGCTGTTGATCTTGTACTTCGTGGTGTTCAGAGTCGTCACCACACTGGAAGCAGCGGGTCCGGCTATCTGCACCACATTGTCGGCTGGCAATGGATTACCCGCCGGATCATAAAACCGGCACTCCACAACGCCCTGCTCAATGGGGTCTTTCAAACCAATCGTCAAGCCATCGAGGGGATTACGGCAGGATTCGGTGAAGACCACAAAAACCAGCAGGCACAAAACAGCATAAACGAATGAACGAGTGCGGTAACGGCCGTTAAACAAGGAGCGCCATGAATACTGACCGTGGCCACTCCTTTGCTCTTTCAACGTGCGCTGCGGCACTCTTCCCATCACCGTTGCTACACCTTTTCGCTTTTCTGGCTCTTTCACGTTCAGTTAAGTTTGTATGAAAACATGACGTTGATGGACGGTAGATAGCGGTAATTCGATAGGTTACGCTCTACGGTAGGCACTTGCTGATCAATCGTTGTGGTTTCCAGAAAACCTTCATAATCAAGCTGTACACTAGGCTTTCCGATGTAAAAAACGCCCATCTCGAACCCAACGCCGATTCGTTTATTGGGCAGGCTCCGGCCAAATCCCCAGCCGAGGTAACCCACAATCGGGTGCCAACGAAACCCAAGGTTAACGGTGCCAACATCCTCAGGGGTTAACTCCAGTCCATCCAGATTCAATTTATTTTCGGCCGTTATTACAAACCGCATGTCCGGGTGCCAAGTGTAGCCCAGGCCTCCCGTAACAAAAAACGAACTCCGCTGAAACGGGTGCCACTTCAGATTAGCCTGGGCAATGCCAATCATAAAATCAGGCTTGACCTGAATGTATGAATCCGTGGCGGCTTTAACCCGGATGAGTTTACGATAGGCAAAATACTGCCCGCCCACCCGAAGCGTCAGCCGATTGGCCTGACTTATCACCCGATTGTAATAGATACCGGGCCCCGTTGTACCAAGTTGTAGCGTAACCGAGTGCTGAGCCCGCCGATTAATGGTCGAATCTGGCGGCACGAACCGGGCTGCAATGAGTTCATGCTGGCTCAACCAGCCAACAAGTAGACAAAGGCAAACACGAATCATAGTATTAACCCGTTTCAGCAAGCGGTTGTCAGCAAGCTATTGTAAATTTATGTTTTTATTATTTTATATCCTTATTTTACTCTCTTTGTTTTAAAGGTTAACTTAAAATACGAATATAGCCGATACAACCCGGTCAATATTGTACCGCTAGTGACCAACCAATGGTAAATTTTATTTTTCACAGGCAACTCTACTATGTGCCTGCATCAAGGTGCGTTTTAGCCGCCTGCTTCGTCATGGCGATGCGTATACTAGCTTTTGGTCAGGAAAGTAGTCCGGCCGAAGAGCAGGAATTCAGTGTAATCGCCTTGCAGGGTCTGAATAAAGCCACCCATATTACGCCCGTTTCGACCCAAACGCCTGTAGGCATTGAACTCCGGTACAGCCGCCTGCCTGTGCGTAAGGAATCGTGGCAGCAGTGTCAATGCTTTTTTCGATCGGGTGCCTTTGTCAACGCCTACTCGTTTCGCAACCCGGTAGCCCTCGGCCAATCGCTTGGTGCCGGACTTTTCTATGAACCCATACTGGTGCATCGGCCTCATTGGGAACTTTCGGTACGGGCTCTGGCGGGGTTAGCCTATGTGTCCCGGCATTATGACGCGGTGGATAACCCCGGCAACCGCGCTTTCGGAACAGCCATCAACGGCTTGATTGGTGCCGGGCTTTATGCCCGCTACACCGTGGCACCGGGTTGGCGTTTACTGGCCGGTTTCGACTACAAACACATCTCCAATGCGGGCGTCCGACTACCGAATCAGGGGCTGAACATTCCCTCATTAGCCATTGGCATACAGCGTTATACAGGATCATCGACCTTACCGGACCCTCAACAATGGCGCACGGACGAGATCGGCAGGCGCTGGATGTTCCGCGTGCTGGCCCTGGCATCGGTTAAGGTACTGGAAGCCAGTAAAGAGTCGCCCGAACGAGGCTACCCGATTTTTGGTCTGAACCTGATCGGGGGGTATCACGTAACCCGATCGCATGTTTTGTCGGGCGGTATCGAATTGCTGGACGACCGCTATTTCAAGGAGCAGATCAGGCAGTGGACGGGTGGCTACCAGCCTTACCGGCAGGGAACCGTACTGGCGGGCTACGAATTCTGGCAGGGCCATTTCTCCTTCACGGCCCACATGGGCTGGAATGTAGTACGCCCGCTTTGGTACAAGACGCCAACTTATCAGAAATATGGCTTGCTGTACAGGTTTACCAATGGCTTTACGGGTGGCGTATCGGTAAAGGCTTACGGCGATAATACCAAGAACTTTCAGGCGGTTGCCGGTATGACATTCTAATACCGGATTTATTCCCGAATCACCAAAACAACAGGTCAGTAAGGGCATAGCAACGCGGTTATTTAATTTGGCACAGTTTTTACTAGTGAAATACACTATCACACATACGTAAACTAATTATTATAAATATCGAAATAACATTAACCTTTTAGTGCTTATCTTTCCACTAGAACCATGCTTTTTTGATCCCCATAATCCCGTTTAGGCGATCAGGAAAGTGGTTTGCCCGCTACACGAACCTTACTCAATGATCAAGAAACTACTCTTTTCTCTTTTATTGGCCCAATGCCTGACAGTAGCTCACGAGCTGGCCGGACAGGCTATACCTGACACCGTAACAGCCCAGCGAAGTATCATGGCCGAAGTGGGTGGATTCGGCTCCTCAGCCACGCAAACCCCGTTCTGGTTTCGCTCCCGGCAATACGGTACGGTACCCCTGAAAGGCCCCGCAGGCATTTTACGGCTTGGCGTAACGAGGCAGTTCGGCAATTTGCAGAACACCCGGAAGATACACGCCAAACTATCGGTCGAGGGCGTCGCGAATGTCGGTTCCAGTTCGCAGCTTATCTTACCGGTGGCTTACGCGAGTCTGTTTTCGAAAAATTTCGAATTGTATGCGGGCCGTCGGCGAGAAGTGTTCGGTCTGCTCGACACCCTGCTATCGTCGGGTTCCTATGCCTGGTCGGGCAATGCGCTGCCGCTCTACAAAGTTCAGTTCGGCACGCGCGGCTACGTCCCGCTAGGATTCACGAAGGGCGTTGTAGCCCTCAATGGCATGTATGCGCATGGCTGGTTCAGCAATACCGATTCTATTCAGAACTCGTTTCTGCACCAGAAGGCCCTGTTTGTACGGATTAATCTTTTTCGCAGCCGGGTAAAGCTTTATGGCGGAATGACCCACGTGGCGCAGTGGGGCGGGTCTTCGAATAAGGTAAAAAACGGGGCAACGGTAGACGGCAAGATCGCCAATTCGCTCGAAACGTACCGGGATATTATTCTGGTTAAGCAACCGCCTAACGACCCGACACAATACAGTAATCATGATATCATTAACCAGGCGGGTAACCATTTGGGCTCCATTGATGTGGCCCTGGAAGTCGATAACAGGCAGGCAAACTGGTATCTGTATTACCAGCACCCTTTCGAAGATAAGTCAGGAGTAGCTTTCCAAAACCTGCCCGATGGCCTGTACGGTATTCGGTGGAAAAACGCGCGATTTGATAGTCGCAGCGGCTTTCGACTCACGCAACTAACGGTCGAGTTCTTGACCACCATGAACCAGAGTGGTTTCGACTTTGAGATTGGCAGTCGCCTGTATAACGGGGCCGACGACTACTTCAACAATTACCAGTACGTAGATGGCTGGACACACCGTCGGCGCGTTATTGGAACACCCTTTCTGACTCCCTGGCTGGATTCACGCGAAGACTTGCACAATCTGAAAGGAGGGTATAAAAATCACGGCCCTATGGCCATCAGCAACAACCGCGTCAATGTTGGTCACCTGGGTTTGCTGGGCCAATGGCCTTCCGGCACCCAGCTACGGGCACTACTCTCTTTTAGCCGGAACTTCGGACGGCCCATGAGCAGCGATCCGAGAGCGCCTTTTTCCCAGTTTTCGGGCATGGCTCAGCTGGTCCTGCCGGTAAACTGGCTGGGTGGATCACAGATCAGTATGGCCGTAGCGCTCGATCAGGGCCAGTGGCTGACGAATAATGCGGGCGGGTGGCTAAGTCTGCGGAAAGTTATTCAGAGACGATAGGTAACGATAAAACATTGGTCAAGATGGTTCCTCCCGCAATTGCCCCACAGTCATACGCCTGGCCCAGACCCCATTGGACCCTGTTCATCAGCGCAGGGCTGCTGTTCGTGCTGGTATCTCACTTAGGCTTTATGCCGCTCGATACGGGCGATGAAGCCCGAAGAGCGCTGGTCTCTTTGGAAATGATGCTCTCCGGCGACTACATCACGCCTACCCTGCACGGCGAGCGCTACTTCAATAAACCACCTCTGTACAACTGGCTGATCATTGGTTCTTACCGTTTATTTGGCGACTATTCATCGTTCGCCCTGCGGTTCCCCATGCTTGTCTCGCTGGTCCTGCTGGGCGTAACGATGTTTGTCTTCGTCCGCAAATACAGCACCCCAGCCGTTGCCTGGGCCGCAGCCCTCATGACGCTGACCAATGGCCGGGTACTGCTCTACGATTCCATGCTGGGACTCATCGAAATCACCTTTTCGCTGGCCACCTATACCGCCATGATGCTGGTCTATTATTACGACCGGAAACAGAATTACTGGCTGCTCTACCTCAGCACGTATACCCTGACGGCCATTGGCTTTTTACTAAAGGGACTTCCTCCCATTGCGTTTCAGGGTTTAACGTTAGTGGGCTGGTTTGTCTACACGCGTCGGTTCAGGCTGCTTTTTCACCCGGCACACGTTGTCGGCCTTGGCGTCTTTCTGCTCATTACGGGTAGTTATTACGCGGCTTATTTCAGCCGAAACGCCATTCCGTTTCAGGACGTAGCGGGCGTTTTGCTGCACGAAAGTGCCAAGCGAACCGGGCTTGCTTTTGGCTGGGGACCAACGCTGCTGCACCTGCTCACGTTTCCCTTTGAGTTTATTTACCATTTCGCTCCTTACACCCTGCTGCTGGTCCTGTTCATCCGGCGAGATATCCGGTCGATTCTGACGACAAACCCGTTTATTACGTTCAACGCCCTCACCTTCAGCCTGACGGTTCTCATCTACTGGTCTTCCCCGGAAGCCTACGGCCGCTACCTGATCGGCCTGATTCCACTTTTTTTTACGGTACTGGCTTACTTCTATTATGATCATTCAACGCCTGCCGATCGGGGCCGCTGGTGGGTAGAGCGGGTATGGCTGGTCGTAACGGCTGTGGTAGCGGTCGGGGTCTGGACCGCCGTCTTTTACCCGACCACGCGTGTGCTGCCCGCGGCCTTCTGGAAAACGGCAGTTATATCGGGGGGACTGGCGGGTCTGGCCTGGCTCATGAGTCGTCCGTCGGGAAACCGGCTCGGGTTAATGATCGCCGTCTTCATTGTTATTCGAATGGGGTTCAACTGGCTGGTGCTGCCGGGCCGGGCCACCAAGCGACAGTTCTATCAGGAAACCGCTACCCAGGCCGCACTGGCAACGCTTGGCCGCCCCCTGTACGGCTACAAAACAACCGTGGGCGACGGTCCGGCTACTGATGTCAGCTCGTTTCATTTAACGGCCGTACGGGGTAAAATCCTGCGCAGGACCAGCCGGAAAATACCGGGGGCGCTTTATATCGGCGATTCGCTCACGTTAGCCAGCGAACACTACAAAACGGTTGGCAAACTGGTGCTGTTCGATCGGCACCCAGCCTCTATTGTTCACTTTGAGTAAACGATTCTCACCATGACAATCCTGATCACGGGCGGGGCAGGCTTTATTGGCCATACGCTAACCAGCTATCTGCTGAACCAGGGGCACACGGTGCTGCTGGTCGACAATTTCAACGACAGTTACGATCCTGCGGTTAAGTGGCAGCATATCGAATCGCTCAGGCATTTGCCGAACTGGTTACTGGTTCAAGGCGATATTCGCGACAAGCGGTTTATGCGCCAGCTTTTTCGAACGCACACCATCGACAGCGTTATTCACCTGGCGGGGCTGGCGGGGGTACGGGCTTCGTTGCAGAATCCGGCCGCTTATTTTGACAACAACGTCACGGGTACGTCTGTGCTGCTGGATACCATGCGTAACGCGGGGGTGAATCGGCTGGTATTTGCCTCGTCATCATCGGTTTATGGGGTTCGGGCGGGCGGAACGTTTCAGGAAACTGATTCGGCAGACGACGCCGTATCGCCCTATGCTTTATCCAAACGGGCCGCCGAACGCCTGTGCCAGCAGCACCATCGTCGGTACGGACTAAATGCCTTTTGCCTTCGCTTTTTTACGGTGTACGGCCCGCAGCAACGGCCCGATATGGCCATTTCCCGCTTTGTGCATCAGCTCCACACAGGTCAGCCCATTTGCCTGTTCGGGGATGGACAAAGCCAGCGCGACTACACCTATGTCGACGATATTGTGCTGGGTATCAGCCGGGCCGTGGATCGGGTCAACGGGTTTGAACTGATCAATCTGGGCAGTGCCAATCCGGTTACGCTGCTGGAACTCATCGCCTTACTGGAACAGCAAACCAAACGGCGCGTTCCACTTAACTGGCTGACGGATCAGCCGGGCGATGTGCCCTACACGCATGCCGACATCCGGAAAGCCCGCCAGCTACTGGATTATCAACCGACCACCGATCTGGCAGAAGGCCTGCGCCGAATGGTCATCAGCTATCAGCAAAGCCATGTCTACCTACCAGCCCTTGATTAGCCTGCCGATTACGGAGCAGCCCTACGTATCGGTCGTTGTCTGCGTCTACAACGAAGCGGGCAACTGCAAGCCGCTGGTTACGCAGCTGACGGCAGCCCTGCAACTGCTCGATTACGAGATCATTTACGTCAACGATGGCTCAACAGATGCTACCCTAACCGAACTCCTGGCCATTCGGCACGAGCGGCTCACCATCCTCGACCTACAGAAAAATTACGGTCAGAGTGCGGCTCTGGCGGCTGGCATTGACGCGGCCAGGGGCACGTTCATTGTGACGATGGATGGCGACCAGCAAAACGACCCGCTCGACATCATCCCCATGCTACAGGTGGCCGAAGAACGTGACGTAGATCTGGTGGTTGGCCATCGGCACAATCGCCAGGATAACGCCTGGCTACGACGTTTCCCGAGCCGACTGGCCAACAGCCTCATCCGCCGGGCCGTTGGCTTACCCATCAGCGATAACGGCTGTGCGCTCAAAGTTTTCCGGGCGGGGGTTGCCAAACGAATCGGCCTGTACGGTGAGCTGCATCGGTTTATTTCAATACTGGCCCATTTCGACGGGGCGCGGATTGTTCAGGTACCCGTGCGCCACCATCCCCGCCGGATCGGCCAGTCCAAATACGGCCTGGGTCGTACAGGACGCGTGCTGAGCGATCTGCTTCTGTTATTATTTCTCAAGCGCTATCTCAACAAACCCATGCACCTATTCGGTGGGCTGGGCCTTTCGATACTGGCCTGTGGTGTGTTTCTGGCTATGCGCTTTTTATGGGTTACAGACCCGGCCGTCAACGGACTGGATCGGTTTGCCGTTGGCATTGTCTGGTTGCTGGCGGGCCTGCAGTTTCTGGCATTCGGCCTTGTGCTCGATCTACAGATGCGCACCTATCACGAATCCCAGGGTAAGAAGAATTACATCGTCCGTCGTGTACACCGCACCCCATTATCAACAGAACACGTAGCGCTGCATTAACACCAGCTAGTCAGTTGTGCTCCCGCAGGCAGCCTTCTGCTAATGTAATCATCTTGCTTTTACTACTTCGATACAATGTGCTGCTCATCGTACAATTTTTGAGTAATATATTTTATACTTATAATACATATTCAAACACCTTATGTTACCTTTAATTATTATTTTAAACAAAAAGTTATTTTTGTAAGTCATTTGATTATATCTTAGCCGTACAAACGCGAGACACAGTTGCTTTCAGCCTATACTACCTGCCTCCGGTATACCAATTACCTGAACAGGCGTTCCTGACTGAGCCTGTGCTTGGTGCGCCTGTCTTATCAACGCTATTTATTCCGTAACCAGATCGGTCTTTTTTTCACCTGTCTTTGACATAACCATGACTAAACAGTTCGCTACCACGCCATTATTTGGCATATCCTACGCGTCGGTCGATTATTCATCGGCAACAGACATCATCATCCAGCACGCCGAAAAGCGGACAAGCTTTGGGGTATCAGCCTTGGCCGTTCATGGCCTGATGGAGTCAAAACGCAATGAAACCATTGGCGGTCATGTATCCCGCATTAACATGGTTGTTCCGGATGGAAAGCCTGTTCAATGGGCGCTGAACGCGTTCAATAAGGCAGCTCTGAAAGATCGAGTGTACGGCCCCGACCTCACTCGGCACGTACTGAAAGCAGCGGGAGAAAAGCAGCTACGGGTCTATTTGTACGGCAGCACAGCCTCTACTCTCGAAAAGCTCAACGAATACATACCACGCACCTTTCCGGGCGTAACGATTTGCGGTATTCACGTAGACCGCTTCCGGGATGCAACGCCCGAAGAAAAAGCGGAAGACATAAAAAAGATCAATGCATCGGGGGCTAACATTGTTCTGGTCGGACGGGGTTGTCCACGCCAGGAGATCTGGGTATCTCAGCACCTGGGCGAAGTTGACGCTGTTATGATGGCCGTTGGAGCCGCCTTCGATTATTTTGTTGGCAATATTAAGCGCCCGCCCGTCTGGATGCAGCAATCCGGTTTAGAGTGGCTTTTCCGCCTGTCGCAGGAGCCCCGCCGGTTGTTTAAACGCTACGCTGTTACGAACTCTTTATACATTTATTACGTGGTGCGTCAGTTTGTAACCCAGCGGCCATCACTGGTTAATCCACAGCCACAATCAGCCAATCTGTAAACTTCTGACAGAAAAACAGAAGTTTGGCCGGCATTCATTAGCGGAAAGGGTCGGTGGGATTAAGAGCATATCTTAATCCCACCGACCCTTTCCGCTGATAGCTTCTTTTCAGCGCTATACCGCGTGCTCCAGCCGAGCCACCATACTGTCGTGGATCTGCTCCATTGTCTGGTTCAAATCGTAGTTCCAGGTCCAGTCCGGGTAGTGGCTTTTAAACTTATTGAGATTCGAAATATACCAGATATGATCGCCGATGCGGTTGGTTTCAGAATACGTGTAATTCATCTTGTTCCCCGAAATCTGTTCGCAGATGGCAATGGCTTCCAGCATAGAGCAGTTCGCGTGACGGCCCCCGCCAGCGTTATATACCTCCCCTACACGCGGATTCTGGTAGAAATGCCAGAACATATTTACTAGATCCCAGCTGTGAATATTATCGCGCACCTGCTTGCCCTGATACCCAAAAACAGTATACTGGGTACCCGTAATGGCACACTTCATCAAATACGACAGAAATCCGTGCAACTGCGCTCCTGAGTGATTCGGCCCAGTCAGACAGCCCCCTCTGAATACACCAGTCTTCATACCAAAGTAGCGTCCGTACTCCTGTACCAGAATATCAGCGGCCACCTTCGACGCCCCGAACAGGGAGTGCTTAGTATGATCGATACTCATGAACTCGTCGATCCCATCCTGGAAGTAAGGGTGACTCTCATCGATTTCCCACCGGGTTTCCGTCTCGATCAAGGGCAAGTAATTTGGGTTATCCCCGTAGACCTTATTCGTTGATGTAAAGATGAAAACGGCCTCCGGACAGTGCTGGCGAGTCATCTCCAGCATATTAAGCGTTCCATTGGCATTGACCGTAAAGTCGGTGAAAGGTTCACGGGCAGCCCAGTCATGGCTGGGTTGCGCAGCAGTGTGAACGATCAGCTTAATGTCCGTACCAAACTCTCGAAAGATGGGATCAAGCTGGCTCACTTCCCGAATGTCGGCAGGTCGGTGGGTGTAATTGGCATGAGCCTCCTGCAAACGGTTCTGATTCCACTCGGTTGATGCATCGGCACCGAAAAAATACTGGCGCATGTTGTTATCAATGCCAACGACTAGATCAAACTTATCAGCAAAGAAGGCAACCGATTCACTACCAATCAATCCGGCCGAGCCAGTTATTAAAGCAATACGCATAGATGGTTAACTATTGAGGTTGAACTGAAAGATTATCACTAAAATCACGTATAACCAATTGTAAGATACTTATTTACGCCTGTAGCGATACATATATATCTAGCCAAACTTAATCAAAATATTGTTACTAAATTCATTATTAAAAAACTATAAGTATAATAAAACTAGATATAAGATATTTATAGTATTATTTAGACATTACACTGGCTTTAAGTAAGCTATCGCAATCGCCAGCCATAAATTCATGCAACCTCCCGTTGTATAACTTAAATCAAGTAATCAGCTATAAATTAAAAAGCCTATAAAATTGATTCTGAGCCAAATCAAACCATAAAAGAACTACGTTATCAATCAACAGTAAGAGCACGGCCCTGAAGATTCATTCAAAGAATCGTGGTAATTTCATATAACCTATTGTTTACGATAAGTGTAGATTGTAAAAATCCAATTTATTAGAAACCAATCAAAGGACCTCAACATGTTAGAAAGACCGAAAACCGAAAAGTTCTGATTAGTATCAGAAAAACCGCTGATCCAGGTCATCCATCGAAAACGGCCGATTTAGGGGGGTGTAGCAGGCGAAATTTGATCATCGAATCAAAAACAACTCGCCAAAATGTTACGGTCTTCTACTTCGAGCAACCAAGTTTCTTCAGCTTCTACCTCTAAAGGATTCACTGTTTTGTTCACATTCGTCCTATTCAGCTTCCTGACAGCCTGTAGCCCAAAAGACACAGCAATTGCTCCCCAAGCAGTAGAGTCAGCAGACCTATCAACAAGCGTCATGTCGACAAACCAAGGAGCAGGCGCAGCGATTGATAGCAACGCAACGTTGAAGTCCGTAACCTCTTTCCCAATCGGAGCAGCCCCTGGCTCAGCTTTGTTAATTAAAAACAAAAAAATATACAACTTACTTGCCAATCAGTTCAATGCTGTAACAGTTCATACATATATGAACATCGAAACTGCACCAAACAAATTCAATTTTAGTGAAGCAGACTATTGGATAAAGTATGCAGAAACAAACCCAATTCGCATGCATGGTCATTGTCTTGTATATCATGTTGCAGCACCAGATTGGTTGACTAATTTTTCTGGAAGTACAAGTGATTTTGAAAAAGTAGTAAAAAACCACATTCAAACTATTGTAAGCCGGTATAAGGGCAAAATAAAAAGCTGGGATGTCATAAACGAAATTTTCAACGATAATGGTACATTAAGAACTTCTTCTTTTCGTAAGTTGTATAGCAGCGATGAATCTTATATGAATTTTGTCAAAAATTGTTTTATATGGGCACACGAAGCAGATCCTGACGCTTTACTTTTCTACAATGATTTTAATTACGAAATTTCACCAGCTAAACTAGAATCAGTTTTAAAAATGGTAAATAATTTTAGAGCTGCAGGTATACCAATAAATGGTTTAGGAACACAAATGCATATCACTATAAATACTCCAGAAGTAAATATTGGAAATTCTTTATATAAATTGGCAAACACTGGGTTAAAAATTCATATCTCAGAACTTGATATTAAGGTAAATCCTCTAAATGTAAACAATTTTATTTATTCAAAAGATATCGAAAAAATTCAAGCATCTAAATATGAGAATATAGCAAAACTTTATTCTCAAAATGTTTCATATTCCCAAAGATATGGAATAACACTGTGGGATCTCAGCGACGCAGATAGTTGGTTAGTAACTTCGAATAACAATGAAAAACCTACTATTTTTGACAATCAGTATAACAAAAAGCCAGCATACTATGCCTTACTGAAAAGTTTAAAAAACTAATTCTATAAGAGTTAATATTTTCTTAAATAATTACTTGGAGAAATATTAACTCTTATAGATAGCATTTGAGCTCTGTAAACTTATCAACTTAATTGAAATCCGTAACCTGCTTTGAAGCACAAAACAAGTCAATTTTAAGAAAAACGCAAATAGATTTACACCATTCAGATTTGACTAAATATATTTAAAAGTTCTTTGAAGCAAATCATAATTAGTAAATAAAAGGTATTATATCAACTATGTTAATTAGAAAAATAATCATTGAAAAGACAAACTGTATAGTATTGATCGCAGCATACTTACAGCTTAAAGACATCCTTACTTGGCTATACTAGTAATAGTAATCAACACTGTTTATACATTACCTAAATCCTTAAATTCATAAGCTAAGCCTGCATGTATATATTATAATATAAATTTGAGATTGTATAATTCTTTTTCTAATTGATTCTTCAAAACTGTTTAGGTGAATTTTAAACTTCTCAACTATTCACATCTTAAGAAAAAGAATAAGAGTTATAACTAAGCCATGTATATATTCATATATCAACAGGGAGCAGTAAAATAGCCAGAGTTATTATATTGCTGTAGTATATTTGAAGTATACTGATATAACTCGTTTAACTGTTGCTGTATACTATTTACGTGATTGTATCCATTCCATTTAGACTCATAAAAACTTACCTTAATTACTCCATCGGGCTGCAAAGCCGCGTCAAAAAAAATTATATCAGAATTGATCTTCTCAGCCAAACGAAAGACATTGGGCGAATAAGCCTCTCCTAGCGTTTTATCAACCAAGACAACAACAGATCCACCTTTCTGTAATACAGTTTTAGCCTTTTGCAATACATGCGATCCAGTACGTACAGCAGCTACTTTCTCGGTAATACCCCAAATTGAAATACAATTGATGAGAGTGGGATCAGCCGCCAATGCCAATGTTGGCTTAATATTATGTTCCATTAAATGGCGTACAGCCACTTTCGTGAGTGGAATGTGCGTAGAACAAAGGATTAACCCATTTGGCCTTGGCTTACGAAATATTTCTATTCCCTGAGCAAATATCGGAATTGGGAAAGGTTTCCCAGTATGAGTCATCACAGCTAGAAAATGATTTAATCTAACGGCATGATTAATAGCAACTGTATTTTTATATTTTCTTTGCTTCCGCACAAAAGTTGGTATAGCATGTATCTTAGCTATCTTATCAGATATCTTAGCTATTTTATCTGATACCCAAGCTAACATACCAGATACCACGTAAGCAATTTTATACCATTCAGTCTGAGGAAATATAAAGGTAATTGCAATAGCTAAGATTTTCGAAATAGACCGTATTCGATTCATTTTTTTAATTTACCTAATAAAATTACTATAAAATAAAAGTAATTAGTGCGAATCTATTATATATTTATCAAACATCAATTGAATGGTGCAAATTTTAGTTACTCTATAATAGTCTATCGATAAGAAATTTAGCATAATTTAACCAACTGTACTCACAGATTACTGTATTGATTTTGCTTTCTGATATCATATACAAGTCTGGTTCATTCTGACATTTAAAAAGCAAATCAGCAACTTCACTGTATGAGTCGTACGTGTACAAAACTCCTTTCTTTGCAAAATCTTTAAAGTTACCTCGATTAGGTGCTATTGTAGTCTTAAAATGAGAAAGGCTTTTAGCTAAAGTACCTGATGTTAAAACGCTATCGCCAAAATGAGTGAATAAAACCGTTCTGGACTGTTTGAAGTATAAAGCAAGTTGCTCATCTGTTACAAAGTCTGTGTGGATGATAATTTGCGAACTCTCATACTTCTTAAGCTTGTGCTTATAACTCTGATCACTACATTTACCGCAAATTAAAATTTTAAATTGATTTTGAAGGCCTTTAGAATTAAGAAATTCTAGAAAGACATCTACACCTTTATATGAAGAAAGATTACCCCAAATTATGGCATCGTATATATAACTATTATTTGATATATCTTTTCTTTCAGAAATATTAAATGGATGAGGATAATATATCTTTTTAGAAACCTTTCCGAGAAGATCCAGCCCTTCTTCTGCATGGACGATGACAAGATGGCATTTTTCAATAATCCAATCAGTAAATTCACTTTGTTGATGGCGAGCATCTTCACGATGTGATACACGATTATGCATCGTCCAAACAACTTTACCACCTCTCCATACAAAAACTCTTATAAGTTGCTTAAGTATTGATACTTGCAATTTCCCTAATGGTCTATGATAAAGATCCTCAGGCCAATTCAAAAATAAAACATTAGTATTAAATAAATATAGAAAAAAATCTAACGTACGCAAATTAACTACATAGGGGCTTCGAATTACGTGTACGCCTAATTCATCTAATGCATTACCTAAATCGGCTATGTAAGGGTTGGTAATTTTATTTGTTGTAAAAGCTAAATTAGGAGTTATGTATACAGATGGGCTCATACTAGTATCTCTTTATTTTCAGTTGTTTTGAGTTTTATTTCACCTCTATATTGATTAGAAAGCTTTAACGAAATTACTGAGTACAATAACGTAAAAATTATCCAATTAGGATGTTTTGGCAATAAAAAGCTAGATTCAGTTAGATTATTAATTAATATGATAATAACAACTAAACTAAAATTAGTAAGAGAATGGTACTTTATGCTCTCTGACAGTAGAGGTACAACAATAAATAACAATAATATTAAAAGTGCAATTCCAAAGTAACCTAATTGCATATAAGTTTCTATGTATCCATTATGCATTTGCATAAAATTGTCCATAAAAGGGTCGATGTGAACACGCTTACCACTTGGATCCCAAAATCCACCAGCACCGTATCCTATAGCGACTCTATCATCTTTGATGATTTCAGTCAGACCATAATTCCAAATTAAAGTTCTACCAGTTAAATTCGCATCTCTATTCAAAAGTTTGAAAAATGAAAAATCTTCACCTACTCCAGCAATCTGAAGCACAAAAAACGAAATATATCCTACTCCAATAAGAAGCGACCACATCAATCTCCTTTTCAAAAGTAAAGATAAATTAATAAAAACTACTAATACAATACTTACTAAACCCGTTGCACTACCGCTCAAATACAGACAAAAAATACTCATTCCAATTAGAGTAATTGTTTTAAATTTGTAATCCATAAGACTCCTAGGTAGCCAGATGCTAATTGCAATAACTGCTAATTGAGCCAAGTTATTTGGCGAAGGCGTCAAGGCATCAAATCTACCATCTTCACCTAACACTTTTGAGAGAGCCAACGATGGAAATAATATGGAAAATAATACATTCATAGAAATAATGATATACAATGATTGTTTAAGCTTTTTTAGTAAATCAATATTATATTCCTTGCAAATAATTATAATAGAAATAGTTTGAACTATTTGTAAAAATAAATTCACGACCCTAATTAGGGTATTGTTTGGCATTCTACTCCACAAAAGAGAAAATAAGCAGACAAGAAATATAAATAATATTAGTTTTATATTGGTAATTATATGAAAAGTATCTTTTTTATAATATAAAACTATCAACAATGAACTTCCATAAAATATTGAATTTATAACTGTAGACACAGCTTTGCTTAAATCGCTTTCATAATCAATGCCAAAAGGCTTTAGAAAAAAAACAATTAACTGAAAATATAATATAAATTGTATCGAAAGATATATGTGAAATATTTTTTTCATTTTATTTATCAAAAACGTTTTGAGTCATCATAAAACATTCATAGTTAAGAGTGTAGCGAAATTAACTGTCAACTAATTTTACCACACTCTTTTTATATTGGACAATACCAAATATCAAAGAAATTGTATAAAATGTTGTAACTGACCAAACTATACCAGAAGCGCCAAAATTTAGATATTTTACCATTACTATACTGAAGGGCAAATACATTATGACTTGAAAAAGAGATAAAATAGCCAAATAATTGATATTATTTGTCCCACTGCTATAATAGTTATAATTGTTCATGAATAGATAGACAGATACATTTACTGCTAATGCAAAAGACAGATCTTGAGGAATTGCAATTTTACCACTAGTCCAAATTTTAAAGGCAAAATCGCTAAATGAAAATAACAATGCACATAAGACCACTAAGCAACCAGATATTATATTCAATTTTTTTATAGTTTCTATTATCCAAGTTCTATCTTTTTTTATATACGCTTCCGTAAACGCTGACCAGTATGGTGTTAGCAAAATACCATGTAAAATTAATATAGCACTAAAATATCTATTTGCTACATTATATGGGCCCACTTCATTAACATCTAATAAATGAGATAAAATAAAATTACCAGCGCTAAATAAAACTATATTACCTAATTGTATAACCATAAACTTACCTCCTGTTGAAAATAAATTTCTCCATAAACCATAAGTGATAAAACTGTATTCAGGCCTTATATTTTTGTAATTATATCTAAATAATATCATACTTGATATGGAGTACACTATTAATGGAGCTAAAGCTTGTATAGTAACCAGTAATAATAAAGATCCTCTAAAAAATTGAGTTAATAGTAATATAAGTAATATAATCGTTAAGTTAGATAGTAACAACAACAAAGTAGATAAAAACGCTTTTTGATCTGCAAGAAGTACAGAATTAATCGGTTTTAAAAAAACTTGTAAACATAAAGAACATAGCATTATAGTAATAATGTAATTTACATTTGGCACTTTTCTAATATCAATATTAAGAATACTTGCCCAATTAATGTAAAAATTAGACAGAGAAATAAAAAGAATCAAAGCTAGAGTAAATATAGCCATGATAAAGTAAAATGTACTAATATACTTTTTAGCTAATACCAAATTACCATCAGAAAAGCAGGCAACTAATTTATTCCTTAGTCCTTGACCGAAACTTACGTCAAATATAGTGAACCACATTACAAGTGAATTAATCATCATCCATATACTGAAATCATGTTTACTTACTAAGTTTAAAGTAAGAGGTATGAGTAAAAAATTTACTAATACACTAAAAATTTTAACCACAAAGGAAAAAAAAATATTCATCCGAACTATCTGACTTCTTTCGTCAGCATCATTTTTCCGAATGATTTGATCATACATATACTTAACCATCTAAAAAAAGTCTAAATCTTTGTTATTAATCAATACAAAAAAAAAACTGTCAGTATTATTTTCCGCTATTAGGTTTTAAAACTAACTGCGAGTTAATCATTGAAGCAATATTAGAAAATGATTTTTTTCGGAAAATGTTTTTGTATTTAAATTCTATACTATTGTATGTATAGTGCGATACTAAAATTATCGTTGATAAGTAAAGAAACAAAAAAAGCGTAATATAAACTTGCGATTCGACACGAAAATTAGAAACTATTAATTCAAAAGTTATAGCTATAATGGCATGAGTCATATATATTGAATATGATAGTTGCCCTAGTGTTATAAAAGTTTTATTTTTCAAAAATCGGGATAATGCACCTGCCTCAAAAGAAAAAATTAAAATGCTTATTGAGAAAGAAATGACAAGAATAAAAGTATACTTTTGCGGCAAAAACATTAACAATAATATACTCATGATAATTGAAAAAAATTCTGCAACTGTAAAAAACTTTTTTTTAGAATCAAAATAATCCGTTAGCAATAAAAATATTTCGTAAGCGATACATCCTGTAAAAAAACCATACATGCATCTAAACATACTTAAATTTCTAGTCAGTCTAATATCAAAATTATGGTTCAATTTATATATGGCATATAGTGAAGCTAATACAATAAAAAAAAGACAGAATATTCTCCACTTTGTTGATAAATTATTAATACGTACTATGATAATACAAAATATAAAATAGGTAACTAGCTCTGCGCTAATGCTCCAACTAGGATAATTCCATGAGATATCAGAAATATTAAATGACTGCAACATAAATAAGTTAACAAAAAAAGAAGTTAAATTATTTTTCACAAAAGGAGGGCTTTTAAATAATCCATAATCATATAATATATATTTTGATACCTCAAAGAAAAGAAATACAAACAAAATAATAATATGTAATGGATAAAGTCTTGCTATTCTATTTTTAATAAATTCTGTTTGTTGTTTAAAAGTTTTTAGTTTCTTGTAATTATGGTATATAATAAAACCACTTAACACAAAAAAGAAATCAACAAAATAATCTCCTCTTTTAATCAACAAAGTTTCACCAATTAAACCCGAATATTTATAATGGAAAACAGCAACTATTAGTGCAAATATTCCTCTGAACGTATCTAAAGCAAGAAAATGCTTTTTCATATATTTATCTTCCCAATTAAAACCAATTACATAAATACTTATCAACGAATTCATTATGCTACTAATGAATTATTAAAATTTTTCCTTATCATTGATTTATATATATCTATCTGCTGTTCAAGCACTTTCAATTGCGTATACTTAGATTCGTATATCTTCCTTAATTTTAAACTATCTATCTGTTTAAAATTCGTTAGTACGTCTAGTTCCAGCTTTTCTTTCAGAGAGCTCGCATCATTTGGTGTAAAAAATACAGCTGTACCATTTAGTATGGATCTTAGATTAGGGTTATCAGCACATATAATTGGGGTACCGATACTCAATGCTTCTAATAAAACTGTGGGTAGGCCTTCATACCATATGGAAGGTATTACTAATGCTTTACATTTCTTTATATATTCTATTACGATCTCTCTAGGCTGCGCACCCAAATATTCTATCGATGAAGTATACTTTGAAGCTTCTTCAACGTTTACTTTTAAAGGCCCATCGCCTATTATTTTCATCTTTATATGAGGAACCATTTCGGTGGCTTCAAGTAATGTATTTATTCCTTTTTCAATAGAAAGCCTACCTACAAATAAATAATAATTAGATCTTTCCTTGCTATCATTATAACCCAAATCATGAACTGAGTTTGGTTTTACTATTATTTTATTCTCGTCTAGGTTTAAGGAAGACTCAAGTATCTTACTTTTTGCAAATTCTGTTAGTACTATAAAGCGGTCAACTTTATTCCATGTGCCTAATAGTCTGTGTAATGATGTAATTAATGTTAATTGAATTGATTTTATTTTAGATTTCTGAAAACAACTATGCCTTATTCCATCTAACGGAAATACTTTTTTTATACACTGTTCGCATGGGATTTTCTTATCTCTCATTAGATAAGTACCTGAGCATACTAATCTATAATTATGTAGTGTCATTATTACTGGCACTCTCATTCGATTAGCAGCAATTATTACAGATGGAGAGGCTCTATAGAATATATTATGAATATGAATTACATCAGGCCTAAATCTTTTTATTTTTTCAGTTATTATTTTTGCTGATCCTATATTATATAAAGTGTCAAAAAAAATACCTATTTTATTCATTGCATTCGTTTTTTTAAATTCTTCATTGTCGAATAGCAACGTCTCTACAAAAAAGCCATTATCTCTTAGCATATTAACTTCTTGATCGAAGATAACATCTTCCCCTCCTTTTTGATGATATCTATTATGTACTAGTAATATTCGCATCTTTACTCTAAATTATCCACGCAAACCCGCGTAAGTTTTCAAACGATTATACAACCTTACTGGCATACTATACTTATACCGAAATTTTCCCACATAATAATTGTCTAATTTTATTACATCAGGTAAATTGAAGATTTTTTTTATCCCACAATCCATGAAAGTTTTGTATCTATTATACACATTTGTGTTTGTCGAATCTTTAGAAAAACCGATATTCTTTATCTTCGATTCTGTTGGATATATTGTATATGATTTTGCCTTATACTGACTGTAACACCATCTTATTGCCCACGAATTTATTTCTCCATTCTGTTGTCTTCTTAACATTCTTACTCTATCACTTCCACCTAGATTAAATTCACGCTTTGCATTTTTACTGTTTTTAAACTCTCTATAATCAGAAACACACCAATCAGCCATGATCCATCTATCTTTCCATGTAGCCCATCCCCAGGATCCAGTTCTCGGAAATACGTAAGTATCATATTTATAATATTCAGGTTTTTCAATTGGGAGCGTGTAACCACTTATTGAAAAAATGTTCTTTGTGTTTTCATATTCTCGCAAACATTGATTCATGTATAAAAGAAAGTTGGGTGTCGTCACTAAATCATCTTCTAATACGATCACGCTAGGATATCTTTCTAGAATCGATGAAACACCATTAATAATCGATGTTGCTAAACCTTGATTATTAATACTATAAATCTTATGCACTTTTTTGAATCCCTGAATACCATCCAGTACTTTCCTTACTTCATTCACTTTCACCTCATCTATTGAGTCTCGAGGTCCATCACAAAATAAGTATATCTCACTGTTAATGGCTTCATAGTTCTGAATCAATGCTTCAACTACTTCAGCTAATTCCTTAGGTCTTTTGTAAGCAAATAGTGCTATTGGTGCTAGTGAGAATTCTGAGACACGTGATTCCATTAGAATGATTTTTTAACTTCTTTCCTTATCCTTATTTCTGCACAACAATTCGGTATAGTTTAAATGTTGTTACAGGCTGAAGCATTTTTGTTACCAAGCCTTTTTGTCACCTTGCAGTGTTTTCGCAATTGTCCACCAGCAAATTTTCAGATCTAACCCTAATGACCACTTGTTGATATACCAGCGATCCAAGCGAACCCGGTGCTCCATTTTTTGCAGGGTGTCCGTTTCCCCCCGGCAACCACGTACCTGAGCTAAGCCCGTTATACCGGGTTTCACCCCATATCGCTCCGGGTAGTTTGGCATCGTGTACCAGTGTTTGGCATCCAACTGAACAGGATGTGGTCGGGGCCCTACAATGCTCATATCACCTAGCAGTACGTTGATGAACTGAGGTAGCTCATCCAGATTCGTTTTGCGTAGTATCTGCCCTAATTTCGTAATACGTGGATCATTCTTAGTGGCCTGTTGAAACACTGTTTCAGGACGGCTGACCATTGTCCGGAGCTTGAAACATCGAAACTGCTGGCCCCGGCGTCCTGTCCGTAGCTGAACGAACAGCATTGGGCCGGGCGAATTTATTCGAATGGCTATTCCCAGTATTGGTATGAGCCACGACAGCACAAATAGACAGATTACGAAAGAAAACCCAATGTCAAACAGGCGTTTACCCAGCATACTCTGTTCAGCAACCGACGTTGTTGAAACGTCGTCTTCGGCGTCGATGTACGGCTCGGTATTGGAAAGAGAGGCATTACTAAGCATACTATGTAATGGTTTGCTTGTCAAGGATACATTCTCAAATTAGGATAGTGTTTTGCGGGCTTTTCTATCCGACTTGTCGTCTTCATAGTACCCTCCATAGCTGTAGCTATAGTAATAAGATTCCCCGTCGCCAACGGCATTCAGGATGACGTTCAGGTTATGGAATCGATTCTCTTTGTACAGCGTATCGACCATTTTGAGATAGGTCTTTGGCGTTATGTCGTGCCGAACCATGTATAGGGTTGCATCGGCAAAAGGCGCAATCACCTGGGCGTCGGTTACCAGTCCGATTGGTGGCGAATCGATGATAACATAGTCGAACCGGGCACGCAATTCATCAAGCATTTTGGCTAAATAAGGACCATTAAGCAACTCAGATGGATTTGGTGGGATGGGGCCGCAACTGATCAGGTAATAGTTAGGAAATCCTTCAATCGGTTGCAACACATCATCGAGCGTGGCCTCACCAATCAGGTAATTGCTGATACCAACCGAATTGCGCATACCGAGAGCCATGTGCAGTTTAGGCTTCCGCAAGTCCATTTCCAGGATGACCGTCGGGCGATCAACCAGGGCCAGGCTGGCACCGATGTTCATCGACATGAACGATTTACCTTCGCCACTGATGCTCGACGTGAATAGTAATACCTGGCTACCACCGGCATTGCTGCGCAAAAATTGCAGGTTAGTGCGTAGCGCCCGTATTTGTTCAGCAATAACCGAACGGCTCTTCGATACCACGACTAACGCTTTCTTTCCATCTGACTGAACGACCTCACCAAGAATAGGGACTTTGGACGCTTCTTCCACATCCGACCGACGTACAACCCGGTTATTCAGCATATCCTTGGCAGCAATTGCACCAATGGGCAATAACAACCCGAACAGACCGAACAGCATGAATGTCATGGGCCGTACAGGCTTGATCGGCTTCTTCTCATGGCGGGGCAGATCGACAATGCGGCTATCAGGCAGCGTAGATGCGTACGATAAAGCGGTTTCTTCCCGCTTCTGCAACAGATAGGTGTACAGGTTGTTTTTGATGGCCTGCTGCCGGGTAATGTTGAGCAGTGCCCGCTCTTTGTGCGGTACCGTACGAACCATGCTTTCCATTTTCCGATTGGTGGAGGTCAGCTGGTTCTTCGTGCTGGTTAACTGTTGCTTGATCGTCTGAATGTTTTCCGAGATACTTTGTTTGGTCGACTTGACCTGGCTGTCGAGTGATTGCAGGAGCGGATTACGGTCGGAGGTTGTCCGGGACAGTACATCGCGCTGAAGTTCCATTTCTGACAGCTTCGTTACCAAACCCACCAGAACAGGGTCGCTCAAACTCAGTGTGCCCGGTGTGGTGCCCCGGCTGTCGGCCTTACTGTCTACATACCGCTCAATGTCTTTCAAGGAGCCAAGTTGAATGTTTACCTGATTGAGCTGAGCGTCGTTAGCCTGAACAGTTTGTAAAAACGTTTGAGCCTGTACACTCAGATCGGTAATTCCTTCGCTTGTCTTGTAGGATTCAACATCTTTTTCAACGTTCGTCAGTTCGCCGGAAATCAACCGCAACCGTTCCTCAATAAAGTCAAGTGTACTGGCCGCAACCAGGTTTTTATCGACAACAGCCGCCTGGTTGTATTCCTCAATCAGTTGCTTCAGCAACGCTTCCCCTTTAGCCGGTACGGCTTCTTCGAGCGCGATCTGCAGGACGGTCGATGCTTTGCTGGTTGTTTCAACAGTTAGGTTTTTCAGATATCCGTTCACCACTTCCGCGTGGGGCGACACCAGCACTTTGACGGGCTCCATAGACGCTCTCAGCGGTTGCTTGGTAAAGACGCGCAAGCGCCCATAGGGTGTTTTCAGGGATTGATTGACCGGGTAGGTCTGGTCGTTGATTTGTACGTGACTACGGTCTGCAAAACTGATCTGCAACTTTTCATCATATAAGGATGACAATGGTCGTTCCACAATCAATCGAATTGGCAATTCACCATATACTTCTTTATCGATTGTTTTGGTCGGCTTAAAATACTGGACATCCAGGTTAAGCTTACTGACCACCTTATCCATCAAGGTGTATGACTTGATAATTTCGATCTCGTTCTCAACCGTTTTCTTCGGCTTCAGAATATCCATCTCTTTCAAAATATTCTCCCCGTCGAGACCTTTCTTATCATCTTTGATAAGCAGGCTGGCCTGAACATTGTAAATAGGAGTCTGGTACATCAGGTACACGTAGGCACCAGCACCCGCCAGCAGTAAGGACAAGGCAAACCACTTCCAGTTTCTTAGATAACGAAGCAAAATAACCCGCAAATTTGGCTGATTATCAACAGAATAGGCTTGATAAGGCGTATATGAGTAAGCGTTTTCAGACATATTAGTAATAGTTAGAAACGACTAAATATGATAGCTAGAAAAGAAAGGGCACTTAAAGCAATAGGTAGTAATTGGTAAGTTCGGTCGGCAGTGGCCACGCGGGCTCTGCCGGGCTCAACGTAGATAACGTCGTTGGGGCGCAGGTAATAATAAGGCGAGCGGAACAGATCGCGGCTGGTCAGATCAAGCCGGGTGAAGGTGCGCTGACCATCGACTTCCCGGATAAGCAGCACGTTATCCCGTCGACCGTAGATGGTGATGTCGCCCGCCAGACTAAGGGCTTCCAGCATCGTAATCTTTTCGTTCGGGATCGTGAAGAGCGAGGGGCGGGCTACTTCACCCATAACCGACACGCGAAAATTCTGATTTCGAATGTTGACCGTCGGCTCCTTCAGGTACGTTTTGAGTTCGTCACGAATCCGATCCGTTGCCTGGGCGGTACTCAAGCCACCTACCTTTATCTTACCGATCAGCGGTAACTCAAGCGTACCATCCGGATTAACCAGATAACCCGTTATTTCGGGAAGCGATGTCATCGTTGGTGTCATCATCCGATCGATGGGCATCGTTGCCGATGGGGGATTGAAGAACGCCGTCGCTTCCGGACTCAGGCTACTGACCCGAACGGACAGAATATCGCCCGGTTGAACCGTTGGCATGAACCGATCCGTAATTTTCATGGAATCGGTGGTTAGCTGGTCCTGAAAGTAAACTAACTTTTTAGACGAGATGCATCCCGATACAAGTGAAAGCAAAACTAATCCAACAAGGACAGGTAGTTTTTTTACATACGTAGCTGAAATCATAGATGACTGTTGTAAATAAGTAGAAACGTGGAGTAAAGCGCTGGTAAACAAGGCAATGAATAATAAAAACCCACCTTCGATAGCTGCTTAAATCAAGCCTGTTCTCAATTGGTTGACCCTTGACCTGATTACGCAACTGACCGTTCTTAGTTGTTTATACCCTCATTTCATTGTTATCACTTTTCAAATATATCTCATCCCAATTACAGTAACAAGCATTTACTGTATATATTATATTAACACTTTAAATAAATCATAAACAAAAAGGGTAACCTATATGTTCAATTAGGCTTTATAACTTAACTATATATTTCATAATCAGTTATTTATGATTCTAAAATGTAAATAATTGAGACTTATTTATCACTTGACGAAAACAATAGGTAGTTATACAGGCCAGCCGATTGAAAACCATCCTAATAAATTATGTTTCGCATACTTTTATACTATTTCTGGAAATTATAAAATATAATAAATATTAAACAGCAGGACCAATAGGCCGGATTCAAAAAATTGCATATTTGCAAAATCCAGGAAGCATATACTATGAATTTACAATCCTCAATAGATATTTTACAAACTAGAGGCTGGGAAGTGATTCACCAGACAAATTCATGCTGTCTGTACAGAAGCAAACATCAGCACCTTCTTCTGCCTTTGAAGAGCGTAGGCCAGATTCCGCCAGGAACCCTGGACGCGATGTTTCGATTGCCTTACACGCTGAAGGACCGCAGGTACGAGCCATCTTCCAGCATCAGCATCATTCTCGAAAAGCAGAATAGTCAATTCTGGGGCCGGATCGAACGGCAGGGTATGCTGGCAGTGGCGTCGGGGACTACCGTTGATGCAGTGACGAGAAAACTCAATGCGCAACTAGGGGAGTTTGCGACGTATTCGCACACGGAATACCAGGACAAGGAGGTACTCCCTATAGAATTTGTTTTCGATTACCAGTACGATCTGACACGGGTCAGGGAGCTTCTTCAGCAGTGCAGGATTACCAGCCTGGCTGATCAGACAACCATCCCACCGGATTTGCTGAGCCAGTTTATGACCAACAAGCGCTACCCCTCCTCCCAGCAGGCTCGCCAGATAGAGTTATTGATTCAGAAGTTTGGGCGGGAGCTCCTCGATTTTTCCCTCCTGTGAGGAAAAATACTCATTGGTGAGGATAGAAGAGAGCATTAGAATTGTGCATCGGGCATAAAAAAAGCTTCCAGTTTTTGTGGAAGCTTTTTTTATGGATATACGCCAGACGCAGGCAGCGCTTTTACCATTGACTTGCCGGCTGGGCTTTTGCCTGAGCACTCAGTTTTACGGCCTGCGAATCAACGGCCATTTTATTCAGAGCCAGATAAATTACCTTAACGGCTCCCTCAATTCGTTGCCATCCCTGTTCGCTCCGCAGATCAATACCAACCATGGTGTGGTTATTTTGAGCCTGAATAGTCAGATAGGATAAAGCACCCAGCATTACCGCTGAAACGGCCTGAATATCCGGCCCTTCAATAAACGAAAGCTGGTTAACCAACCGCATCAGCTCATCGTCCTGTGCTTTGCTGATTACATCGGCAGTTGGATCGTTCTCAACAACATTCGCCTTTAATACTTCACGAGCAGCTTTCGACGTCCGCATGTAACGGAACATCTGAATAGCCTGTCGGTACCACACCTTCGCCAGATCGTCTTGATGGATTGGGCGAATTTGATCCAGCATGGCTGGTGTGAACTGTGGGAACATCCGCCCCATACGCACATAATATTCCATCAATCCATCCAGACCACCGAAGTAACGGTAGATTAGCACCTTACTAATGCCGGCTTTTTCAGCGATCTGATTGATTCTGGCACCTTCAAGACCCTGCTCAGCCAATACGTCTTCGAGGGCATTTACGATGCGCTGTGTGGTTTCTGCGCGGTTTCTTCTAATTTTTTCCATCTATGATCGGAGGCAACATTAGATACTTACTACTAATGTAGAATTTATAGTTAACAAAAAGTCACCTTAAAATAACTATTTATTTTAAGTACCTGACTATAATTAACACGGTTCTCGGTGATTTAGTCAAATTGATTTGACATTTATAATTAATATTTTCGGTATTCGTACCCGATAATGAACAGGGCTCGACGCACACACCTTTGTCTTAAAAAAGTTTCACATCGTCGTCGTACGGTTCATTTGGTTTACCGACAAGCGGTCTATTCAAGGAGTGAGTTACTTAAGGATTGGCTTAAACGTACCCAGACGGGCCATTTCCCGGCTTTCTTTTGGGCAATGAGCGCGTCTGTTTTGTTAATTCTTCCGGCGAGACTTACTTTGGTCCCTGTTTCGCTTTTCAGGCTTATGGCTCTCCTTCTTTCCCTCGATACATCTACCACCGTTTGTTCCGTTGCCCTGCATCGTCAGAACGACTCGTTGCCCCCCGCATTGCTCGGCTGTTACGAACTATTTATCGAACGGACCTCCTCGGCCATGCTCACAACACTCATCAACGACCTCGTCGGGCAGGCTGGTTACACCCTCAGGGAACTGGATGCGGTGGCGGTGGCAAAGGGGCCGGGTTCCTACACGGGCTTACGGATCAGCGTCTCGACGGCAAAGGGACTTTGCTTTGCCCTGGATAAACCATTGCTGGCCGTAAATACCCTGACGGCTATGGCGGAACAAGTTCGGGCCTACTTTCCGGAAAATCACTTGCTTTGCCCCATGATCGACGCCCGGCGGATGGAGGTTTACTGCGCCCTTTACGATACCAGTGGGCAGGAAGTTCAGCCGACAGCGGCCAAAATCATTGACGAACAGTCGTTCACCGACCAATTAACGGAGAGGCCAATCGTTTTCTTTGGTGACGGGGCCGAAAAATGCCGCCCCACGCTGGGCGTTCATCCAAGTGCCATTTTCCCGGCTTCTGTAGTCCTGCCTTCGGCCCGCACCATTGGTCAGCTTGCGCTGGAAGCCTTCAGTCAGCAGCAGTTTGAGGATGTGGCTACGTTCGAGCCGTTTTACCTGAAAGATTTCATGACGATAAAGCCTAAAAAAGCGCCGTTCTGAGCCATTCGAGCGCCAGCCCACCCGGTTGACGGTGTCGACAGGGTGCGAATGTGCCGTTTTTACCCTTACTTCGCCCGATAATTACCCCCATTGCTCGTGCAGATTATTGTTGATATTGGCAATACCGACGCCGTTTTCGGACTTTATTCCTCAACTACCTGGCAGTACATTTGGCGAACACCCGTCGGAACGCCGAACCTCCGGCGCGATGAGCTCGCCCAAGCCTACGAGCATCGGCTGCGGCTGTGGTTACTCGAAGCCGGTATTCCGATCAGTGCGATCGAAACAACCGTCCTGAGCAGCGTGGTACCCGACCTGACGCCAGCCATGCGCGTCATGCTGACGGACTTATTCGGGCATGAGCCGGTTGTTGTCGGGCCGGGGGTGTACCCGCTTCTACCGATTGACGTGCTGCGTCCGCACGAAATTGGGGCGGATCTGGTTGCCAATGCGCTGGCCGCCTACACACGTTACCAACGAACCTGCGTAGTGGTCGATTTTGGCACGGCCCTGACTTTTACGACGGTATCGGCGGAAGGTAAACTCCTGGGGGTAGCGATTGCCCCCGGCCTGAAAACGGCCATTCGCTCGCTGTTTGCTAATACGGCTCAATTGCCCGAGGTACCGATCGAAGTACCTGCGTCGGCGCTCGGCACCAGCACGACCCACGCCATCCAGGCGGGCGTTATTTTAGGGTACGAGGGGTTAGTACGGTCGCTCGTTGGCCGGATTCAGACCGAACTGCACGGCGACTGTATAGCCGTAGCCACGGGTGGTTTGTCGGGCCGGATCCCTTCGTTGCAGGACGTATTTACGGATATTGTTCCGTCATTGACGTTAGACGGCATACGACTGATCGGTGAACTGGTGACCGCTTCGCAGCGGTAAATCCGCCCAAAGCAACTACTCGCCAGGTCCCGCCAATGGGCCACCGTCGGCCGGGTTGGCCTTCGTTTTTTTTCGCTTGCGTAAAGCGTCGTTCAGCAAATACTCAATCTGTCCATTTACGCTCCGAAACTCCTCCTGCGCCCAGCGCTCCAGCTCTTTCAGCGTTTCGGGTTGAATGCGCAGGACAAATGCTTTTTTTTCAGCAGCCATCTTTTAGGGGCTAAAAGCGAGGAGTGAGAAGCGAGGAGTCGCTGGCGCCTATCAATGCCGACGAATGGCTCCTTACTCCCCGCTCCCAACTCCTTTTTAATTATACAACGTTCCCGCATTGACGACCGGGCTAACCGACTTCTCTCCGCAAAGAACAACCAGCAGGTTACTGACCATAGCCGCCTTCCGCTCTTCGTCCAGGGAAATAACGCCATTTTTTTCCAGGCGCTCCAGGGCCAGCTCTACCATGCCCACCGCTCCTTCAACGATCAGTCGACGAGCCGCAATCATAGCCGACGCCTGTTGCCGTTGTAGCATAGCCCCGGCAATTTCGGAAGAATAGGCCAGGTGACTGACACGGGCTTCGATAATATCGACCCCTGCCCGTTCGAGCCGTTCATTCAGTTCCTCTTCCAGAAACACGTTGATTTGACCGGTGCTATCGCGCAGGGTAACCGATGAGGTTTCGTCTTCCATATGGTCGTAGGCGTACGAATTGGCTAGTTTTCGCACGGCGGCTTCCGACTGAATCTGGACGAAGTTCACGTAGTTATCTACCTCGAACAAGGCCTTGGCTGTATCTTTCACCTGCCAGACAACCACAGCCGCAATTTCGACCGGATTACCCATCTTGTCATTTACTTTCAATGTCTGTCCGTTCAGGTTACGGGCCCGCAGGCTAATCTTGACTTTGTTGTATAAGGGATTGACCCAACGAAGTCCCGTTTCTTTAATCGTACCCACATAATCACCGAAAAAGGTGGCCGTCATACCTTCTTTCGGGTAAATAATAACGATACCTTTCAGAATAAAAGAACCCGCAAATGCCAGCAGTATGGCCAGCAAAACCCCATTGTAGGCAGCCGCCAGGGCAGCGAAACCAAAACAAACCAGAGCACCTATCACAAAAATGTACCCCGAAACAGACGTAAGCTCTTTCTCCTGCATGGCTGTAAATGTTAATTCAACTAAGTAGTATCATTTTGATAGCACAATGATAGCAACCGTTTCGTTCTGCTTCGCAAAAATTGTGGGAACGGTCGGGCGGGTCCACCAGCGGCTCTGCCCGATCGTTCTCACACAGCGAGAAACTAAATGACGGTATTCACGGCCCCACCAATCGCTATCCCTGTAAACGCCAATCCTTTTCACTATTTTTGCCCCTTAAAATACGGGTTGGCTTTTTGGCTGACCGACTCATTGACGACCATGCTGCTGAGTGAACAGGAAATAAATCGCCGACAAAAGCGCGAAGAATTAATGCGGATGGGCATTGACCCCTACCCCGCCGAGTTATTTGACGTAAACACAACCATTGCCGACATACGGGCGCAGTTTCAGCCGGGCGGCCCCGGTACGGATATTGAGCCGGAACAGAATCTCTCCGGCGATGAACGCTGGGGTAATGTTCAGCTGGCGGGCAGGCTTATGGGCTTCCGCATCATGGGCAGCGCGTCCTTCGCCGAGATGCAGGACTCGACCGGGCGGCTGCAACTTTATTTCCGGCGGGATGACCTGTGCCCCGGTGAAGACAAGACATTATACAACACGGTCTTCAAAAAGCTACTCGACATCGGCGACATCGTTGGGGTACGGGGGTATGTGTTCTCGACCAAAACCGGCGAGCTGTCGGTTTACGTCAGCGAGTTTAAACTTTTAAATAAAGCGTTGCGGCCACTGCCCGTTGTGAAGGAAGTGGTGAACGAGCAGGGCGAAAAAGAAACCTACGACGCCTTTACCGATCCGGAGCAACGTTACCGCCAGCGTTACGTAGACCTGATCGTGAATCCACAGGTGCGCGATGTGTTCATCAAACGCACCAAACTGGTCAACTCAATCCGGCAGTTTCTGAGCGAAAAAGGCTATCTGGAGGTGGAAACGCCCATTTTACAACCCATTCATGGAGGGGCGACGGCGCGACCTTTTCAGACGCATCACAACTCGCTCGACATGAAGCTGTACATGCGGATTGCCAACGAGCTGTACCTGAAACGCCTGATCGTGGGCGGCTACGACGGTGTATTCGAGTTTGCCAAGGACTTTCGGAACGAAGGCATGGACCGCACACACAACCCGGAATTTACGCAGGTCGAGTTCTACGTAGCTTACAAGGATTATCTCTGGATGATGGACACCATCGAAGAGATGGTCGAGAAGGTAGCACTCGATGTGGCGGGCACCACCAAGGTAACAGTCGGCGAAAACGTGATCGACTTCAAACGCCCCTGGAAACGGCTAACCATGTTCGAAGCCATTCAGGAATACACGGGCGTGGACGTATCGGCGATGGATGAAGCGGAACTTCGGCAGGTAGCCGAAGGCCGGGGCATTAACGTAGACAGCACGATGGGCAAGTCGAAACTGATTGACGAGCTGTTCGGCGATGCCTGCGAACCCAACCTGATCCAGCCGACATTCATTACAGATTACCCCGTTGAGATGTCGCCCCTGACCAAGAAGCACCGGAGCAAAGCGGGCCTTGTTGAGCGCTTTGAAGCGATCTGCAACGGGAAAGAAATTGCCAACGCGTACTCTGAGCTCAACGACCCCATCGACCAGCGCGAGCGGTTTGAGGAGCAGTTGCGCCTAGCCGAACGCGGTGATGAGGAAGCCATGATGCTGGATGAAGACTTTCTGCGTGCACTCGAATACGGCATGCCACCCACGGCGGGCGTAGGTCTGGGCATCGACCGGCTGGCCATGATCATGACCAACCAGGCGTCGATTCAGGATGTGCTGTTTTTCCCGCAGATGCGCCCCGAAAAGAAACAGGAGCAATCTGACGAAAGCGATTTCGTTTCGGCGGGGGTTCCGGCCGAGTGGGTTCCGGCCGTACAGAAACTTGGCTTTATGACGGTAGACCTGCTTCAGGCCGCTAACCCAAACAAACTGTTCAACGATTTGGGCGGTGTTCGCAAGAAGCTGAAGTTAGACGCTAAAATGCCAACTCTCGATGAAGTCAAAGGCTGGCTGGGCCAGAACTAAACGCTATAAATCCTGATCATAAAAAACCCTCGTCTGACAGCAGATGAGGGTTATATGTTTCAGTAAAGACGCGCTGTAGACCTAATATTCCGAATCTATCTTTTTCACCTTTACGGCGTTTAGTCCTTTCTTGCCGTCAACCACTTCAAACTGCACCCGATCTTTTTCGCGAATGGTAACCCCATTCAGACCAGTGATGTGGACGAAAATGTCCCGGTTGGTATCGTCTTCAACAATGAATCCGTAACCCTTACTTTCGTTAAAGAATTTTACTACACCTGTTTGCATAAAACTTAAACAATTTAACAATTAAAAACTTAAAGGGTCAGTTACTAACAAAACTGCCAACCAAACGTCAGGATATCTGAATAGTTGAGATACATTGTTAAAAATCAGCGAGATTTGTCGTCGTAAAAACGAAGGTAGCTTGCATGAACCGTCAACGTCGTTACACCACAAAGAAAAGAAAAATGTTTCGACTTCAAGTAGATTTCATCCTTTTTTTAGCTAGTTTCACTCCCTTTGTATTGGCATTTTGTGTAAACGGCAAACATTCTATTAATACTTCCCGTTAATTTCCGTAAATGACGATTAATACATCTATACAGACTTCGCAAACTAAAGGCATGAACAAGATCAGATATTTCGTTGAGAGTCAGGCTTTTGGCGTCTGCTCACGACTAGGCGAGAAAATGAATATTTCAGCCAGCAGTATTCGATTATATTTTATTTATACGTCGTTCCTTACACTGGGTTCGCCCGTCATTTTGTATTTAATTATGGCGTTTTGGCTGGAAATGAGCAAACATTTGCGTCGCCACGCGCACCCAACTATTTGGGAACTGTGATAAACTATGTAGGATGTAGTCTATATGGTGTATGATATATAGTGCTTGCTTTAGCTATAAAATATATCCCACATAATACATCACACACAAGCCATTATATATACTATATCATACATCATATACACTACTTCTTACATCTCTTTAAACGTTTTCTTGTTTTCCGCGAAGTACTGCCAGACCACACTATGTGGATACAGAGCGACTTCTTTCGTTTGCTGCTGCTTCAATATGTTTCGCTGCTGATGCAGGCGCGGTAACTGACCATAGAACGCAAAGTGAGCGCGGACAATCGCCCAAATATCGGCCCATTGACCGACCTTCAGAAATAAAAGAGAAGACGCCCCGTCAAGCACTAACCGCAGCAATAGTTTAGGCCATAACCAGCCATCGGCAGGCCAGTTTTTATACAGCATGAACAGGCTGTTCCGGTAGTTGAGGTACGTCTTATGCGGATTCGATTTGGGCAGCGTTCCCCCGCCGACGTGATACACCACGGACTGACCACACGCCCACACCTCATGGCCCAGCCGCTGTATGCGCCAGCACCAGTCAATTTCTTCCATGTGCGCAAAGAAGGAAGCATCGAATCCCCCCGTCTGATGAAACACGGACGCCCGCATGAACAGGCAGGCCCCCGTAGCCCAGAACACGGGCCGGTTGTCGTTGTACTGCCCGGTATCGGCTTCGAAGGTGGCGAAAACCCGACCCCGGCAAAACACGTACCCAAGCCAGTCGACGAATCCACCGGCTGCCCCGGCATGCTCGAACAGGGCACGTTCCTCGTACGATCGAATTTTGGGCTGGCAGGCAGCAATCCGGGGGTTGGTCTCCAGCAGGGCCAGCATGGGCGATAGCCAGCCCGGCGTTACCTCAATATCGGAATTGGGGAGAACGTAGTACGTGGCGCCCCCATACTGTGTCCGAATGTGTTCGAGGGCCCTATTGTAGCCACCGGCATAGCCTTCGTTTCGGGGTAACTCAATAACGCGGACAGTGGGGAAATTGGCCCGGATAAACGGCACTGACGAATCGACGGAAGCACTGTCGGCCACGTAAACCGGATGGCCATCGGCATTGGCAAGTATTGCAGGAAGAAAGTTGGCCAGAAACGGTTGCCCGTTGTAATTCAATATGACAATGGCAAGGGTATCCACGGAACGGGTTTGTCGTTTATAATTTACGGTTTACGGTTTCTGGTTTTCTGTCGGGCCAAAAACCGTAAACGATAAACCGTAAAACTACGAACACTTTCCTACATTAACCCATCCAGATTGAGACCGGGAATATTGGGCAGCAACCCTTCGGTAGCCTGCTTCAGGTGTTCGCGCGCTTTTGTTTCGACATTGCCCATCGCTTTGTTGGTGGCAGCGACAATAAGATCCTGCAGCATTTCACGGTCGGCAGCCGGGTTATCGCTCGTTTTGATCAGATCGGGGTCGATTTCGACTTTCAGGACGTTTTTCAGCCCGTTCACCGTCACTTTTACCAGACCTGCGCCCGATTCACCCGTTTCCGTTACAGCACTAAGGGTTTCCTGGGCATCTTTCATTCGGGATTGAACTTCTTTCATCTTCCCGAACATATCCATCATGTTCATACGCTTATTGGGTTAAGTCTACCATTGTCGGCGGGCAAGTTAGTCACCATAAAGCTTTCTCAAAAGCATGTACTCTGTGGCCGACAACTTGTTTTGCTTTATCGTATCAGTAACAACGCACCGGTACGAACAGTTTTCTGACCCGTCAGGTCGACAACATCAATGCGGTACATATACTGGCCCGGTGCGGCCTCCTGTCCGCCGATTTTACCATCCCATCCCTGGCTTTTATCCGTTGTGCTGTACACCACTTCCCCCCAGCGACTGTAAATGTTCATCGTGAACTGATCGACGTAAATGCCCTTTGGTACAAACGAATCATTCATGCCATCGCCATTGGGCGTAAACGCATCCGGAATGAGGATGCGGGCTTCCCGACGGAAGGTGTAATAATTGGAATAACTAATGGTTCCACCAGTTGAAACGGCAATGATCCGGTATTTCTGCGATTGCAGATTCGGGTCGTTCGGATCAGGATCGTAGTGGGTATTGGTGCCTGCCGTAATTTCCTGTCTTGACCCGTCCGAGTCATTGATCACCTCCAGAGTGTAGCTGGCAACGGTCTCGGGCGTAAACGGGGAATCTGCATTCCAGTCAATGCCCGTGGCTGTTTTGGCCTGTAGAAAGACGGAACAAACCGTTGCGGATGGGTTCGATTGCAGGCCACAACCGTTCTGATACGTGACCTGGTAACAGTAGGAACCCGACGATGGATCGGCGCTTTCGTCCGTGTAGGTGCTCTTCCGATCGAGAGACGCAACCGGCTGGAAACTTCCCGACGGCCCCGATGCCCGGCTCACAATCATGGTATAACTGTCCGTTGGTCCAATAGCGGTGGGTGGCGCGGTAACCAGACGCGGATGACTCTCTTCAACGGAAACAAGTACGGTACCGACATCACCCGGCGCATCGCCATTGATGCCATTTACACAAACGGGAGCCGAGGTAACAATCGTTTGCCCAACGCCCGAGATAGTAGCGGCAATCGAATAGCAGTATTGAGTGCCGCACTCAATTGCAGCCGCATCCGAAAAAGTGCTGATGCGCGCATCAGTTATTGTTCCGCCAAGGGGAGCATTGTTTCGGGTAATGCGGTAGTAACGAAGTTGCGAGTTGCCAGACAATATACCAGCGTAGGGTTGCCATTTCAGGTTGTTCTGTTTGTTGGCCGCCTGCACATCCAGAACCAGACTACACACTTCATCTGATTTAGACGAAGCCGTACTGGTACAGGCATCCTGCGCTACGAGTTGAAAACATTGTACCTGCTTAGCATCCGTTTGGACGGTGAAAGTGCCAATGTCCGAACCCTTCTGACCTGTTGCAGTGTAAGTTCCGTTAACCTTCTGAAAAAGCTCGATAGAACTACCCGTGTTGGTCTGATATTTTATCTCAATCGCTTTATCGCTGGTTGTTGTCAGCGCGGTAATAACGGGTTGGGTGGCGGCCGTTAACAACGAAACAGGCTGGCCGGTGGTTGGGGATTCACAAACAGGCGTTGTCGCGCTACCGTATCTTCCCTGAACGGTTATCGTTACATTACTGTAATCCGAACTATACGTATGAGTGGGGTTTGCCAGCATATCGGCCTTACTCAACGGATCACTTAACTTACCGTCGCCCCATCGAATAGTATAGCTATCATATTGGCCTAACGTTGAAGGGTCTGCCTTCACCGTAGCTTTTCGTCCTACGCAGGCCTGAACAGTAAATTTGATTTGATCAAGGGGTAATACCGTAATGGTTTGACAAGCTAAGGCCCGTGTTCCATTAATGGTGCCTACTTGCAAAATAGTAAATGACCCAGGTTTAGAGTATTGAAAACTAGGACCTAATTCAAAGTTGGCAGGTATTCCTTTACCATCGTATTCTTTTATATAGCCAATGTTGAGCATACCTGCGGGCACACCACCTACAACTTGAACGGCAGTTCCAACACAAATTCTAACCTTGTCGAGTTGAAAACCACCTGTGGCAGCACCTTTTGGGTCTATGCAGTAATTATTGTTAGAATCTTGAGCAAAAACAGGTTCAATAAGGGAGATGCAGGCAACCATTAACAAACCAGCTAACCAGCCAGCATTCACTCTTACTCCAGTCAGCCACAGTCGTAAAATTCGCACGAAGAGTAGATTTTTATCGTTCGTATATAAGTCGGTTCTATACCTGAAAACGGCCTTAGTTGACATTTTCGCATCCCGCGAAACGTATCTTTCTTAAAATCAGTTTTCCATTCAAAATCGAGCGGACTTACTGCGCCTTAAAGATACCTGCACAGACACGCATCAACCAAAAAGATGAGCAATAATAGTACCAACTCTGAAACCACCACCCAAAATCCGGGGAATGCCATCGAGCCAAATCCTATCCGGCTGGATCGTATTGAAGACGCTATCGCCGACATCAAGGCGGGCAAAATTGTGCTGGTGGTCGATGATGAAGATCGCGAAAATGAGGGCGACATGATCTGCGCGGCCGAGATGATAACCCCCGAAATGGTTAATTTCATGGTTCGCGAGGCCCGTGGCCTGATGTGTGCTCCGCTTACTCAGGAACGTTGCGACGAACTGGGGTTAGATATGATGGTGACCAGCAACACGTCTGTTCACACAACGCCGTTTACGGTGTCGGTTGATTTGCTCGGAAACGGCTGTACAACAGGCATTTCTGCATCGGATCGCGCCAAGACCATTCAGGCGCTGGTAGACCCAAACACAACACCCGATGATTTGGGCAGACCTGGTCATATTTTCCCCTTACGCGCTGTAGAAGGCGGGGTTATCCGCCGGGCCGGACATACCGAAGCCGCCGTCGATCTGGCCAAATTAGCGGGTTTGTCGCCGGTGGGGGTGTTGATCGAAGTGCTGAACGAAGACGGTACGATGGCCCGCCTGCCGGAACTCCGCGTACTGGCCGACCGGTTCGGGATGAAGCTCGTCAGCATTCAGGATCTGATCGCCTACAGACTCCGCACCGAAACGTTGATCCGTCGCGAAATTGGCGTTGATATGCCAACCGCCTGGGGTCATTTCGATCTGATCGCCTACAAACAAAGCAACACCGACGATACGCACCTGGCTCTGATAAAAGGCAGTTGGGAGCCCAATGAACCGGTGCTGGTGCGTGTGCATTCGTCCTGCGTTACGGGCGACATTTTCGGCTCGTGTCGCTGCGATTGCGGACCACAACTACAGGCCTCCATGCAAATGGTTGAAGCAGAAGGCAAAGGCATCGTTGTGTACATGTTTCAGGAAGGCCGGGGCATTGGCCTGATCAACAAACTGAAAGCGTATAAACTTCAGGAAATGGGTCGCGACACCGTTGAGGCTAACCTCGATCTGGGGCTACCCATGGACTCCCGCGATTATGGCGTGGGGGCACAGATCCTGCGCGATCTTGGCGTTCGCAAACTTCGGCTCATCTCGAACAACCCGAAGAAACGGGCGGGTCTGATGGGTTACGGGCTGGAAATTGTCGATACGGTACCCATCGAAATCCAGTCTAACCCGCACAATGAACGTTACCTGCGAACAAAACGCGATAAAATGGGTCATACAATTATGAATGAACCTGTAAACGAGGAACAGTAACTGAACAATCTTTACAATCATGAACAAGCAATCGTTTAAAGACCTTATCAACGGCGATAAACCTGTCCTGGTTGACTTTTATGCCGACTGGTGCGGGCCCTGCAAGCAGCAGGCGCCTATTCTGAAGCAGCTTACCGAACGCTCCGGCGAGAAGGTGCGCGTAATTAAAATTGATGTCGACAAAGCCCAGGCGGCTGCGCAGCAATACCAGGTTCGGAGCATCCCGACCATGATTCTGTTCAAAGACGGCAAGATCGTCTGGCGGCAGTCGGGCGTTCAGTCCCTGACAACGCTGGAGGGTCTGGTCAAGCAGTTTGGCCATTAACTGGACCCTGACCGGATTGCTCAACATAAAATAAGCCCTATCAGAAACTGACTGATAGGGCTTATTTTATGACTTCATCTTTTATAACCTCATCATTTCGTATTCTGCGCCAGCCCGAAGTTTTTCAGATTGGTCAGCGCCGTGACATTAATGATCTTCCACTGCCCGTTAATTTTTTCGACAGTTCGCGACTCTTTCGATGTCGTTTTGCCGTGGCTATCGATGAGCGTCTGATCGTAGGCGACAAACGCCATGTTTCCATTCTGGTGAATGGTATAGTTCGAGTTCTGCACCGTTACCTTATCCGATACTTTCGAGCTTTTGAACTGACTGGCAAACTGTTTCTCCAGCTTATCCCAGCCTTTCACCAGCATAAAATCGCCCCCGTACAGGTTGGCCGCAAAATGAATGTAGGGTGTATGGGCCCACGCATTCGACCACTCGGCTTTATCGCGCTTAAAGAAGCCCTCTGTTTCACTACGCAACACACGTTTAATGGCATCGTTGTCGGCCTGGGCCAACCCACACACAACGGAACTCAGCAGCAGGGCAGTTACCAAAAGGAGCGTTTTCATGACCAATAAGTGTTTAGTTATCAGTCAAGATACAGAACAATATTAAATTATACAACCATTATTTTGGACTTTTCTAGTAATTCATCCAACCGCCGAATCGACTGAATCATTGATCGAACGGTATGGTAATTGATTTTCCAGGAATGGCTCATGTGCGTCCAGATGGGCACCCCCTGTCGGGTCAGTAGCGGCCACCACTCCCCTACACCGTGGTTCACCAGTTTATCGAGCACGAACCGGTGAACATTCTCGTACGCTTTACCGTATTTTTCGTCGCCGAAAGTGCGGTAAGCATCCAGAAATCCAATGAGCCCTTCGGCCTGCTGCCAGAACTCTTTCTCCCGGTCGTATACTGTTCCGCTATGCGATCCTTCCACATAAATGCCCCCAAACTCCCAGTCTACCCCATAATCGGCCGCGTGCGATACCGCTTTCTGCAACTGGTTAAAGTAGGTTTCGTAGGGAATACCGAGTACGTCGAGGGCATGAATCAATAACCAGGCAAATTCCACATTATGACCATAGCTGGTGTTGTCTTCGGCTTCCGGCTTAACGCCATCTTCGGTAAAGCGATCCCATCCCCAGATAACGTCGAATTTGATTTGGGGAGCCACGCGCCAGTCGGCCCAGAACTGTGGTATACCCGTACCAAAAACGGGATGCATAATTTTGCTCACCAGGAGGTTTATAACTTCCAGCAGCTTCCGGCGGTGAACAGGCTGTCGGGTACACTCGTACAGGCTGGTGAAGGCTTCCATCAGGTGCATGTGTGCATCAAGCGTTTTCCGGTTTCCCCCGGCGGCTCCAGGCCCTTTAAGCGTCCAGGCGTGGTCGAACACCTCGAAATAGCCCCCGTAGCAGGTATCTGACGCGTATTTTTGCAACAGATCAAATACTTTTTCGGCGTACTCAACCCCGCGAAGGTCGCCCGTTGCCAGGGTGTACTCGCTCAGGCAATAGATGGCAAAGCTTTGCCCGTACACTACTTTCTGGTCGTTCAGTACGTCTCCTTTTCGGTTGGTCATCCAGTAAAACCCGCCGTGTTCTTCATCCCACATTCGCGTCAGCAGGTAATCGACGCCGTGTCGGGCCAGATCGGCCAGCGAGTTCGTGTCCGCTTCTCCCCCGCCATAACCCGCCCGGTGCGCCGACGAATACGTATAGATGGAGCGGGTCTGGGCAATCAGTGATTTTTCGTCCTCGCCCGAATCATGGCCATGCTCATCGAAGTGCGTAATAAAGCCCCCGTTTACGTAATCGGCGGTTCGGGCCGTCCAGAAAGGCAGCAATTCGGTGGTAAGGTGGGCATGCAGTTCCTGACGGCACTGCCCCAGCGTTTCGTTAGTCATGGTTTTGGTAGATTGAGTTCAGGGCTACAATTTCGGAGAGGCTGGCGGTGCCCGTCTGGTTTCGTTTCTGAACGGTTACGGCAGCCGCCAGGTTAGCAATTTGTATCGCCTGGTCGGGCGTGGCTCCGGCCCCCAGGCAAGCGGCCCAGGTCGCAACCACCGTGTCGCCGGCCCCAACCGTATCGAGCTCGCCCCGGAGTGGCAGGCCCTCAGCCAGATAGCGATGCTGCTGATCCAGATAGAGCATGCCCGCCGGGCCGCGCGTGATGAGCAATGGCCCGTCAGAGCGCTCCCGCAGAACGTTTCCGTACTGGCTACACCAGTCTAGGTCAGGGGTTTCGGGGAGGCTAACCTGTAAAAAACGGGCCAGTTCAGCTGTATTCACTTTCAGCGTAGCGCCCCGCACCTGCGTACCCAGATCGCGCATATCGGCCAGAAAACAGACGTGCGGAAAACGGGCAATCAATTCGTTGAGAACGGCCACCCGGCTTTCGGTCAGAAGCGGACTGGCAAACTGCTGATTGACCACCACCACATCCAGATCGGTCAGTGCCTGCTCCAACCCCGCAATCAGTGTTGCGAACAGACTATCATTCAGTTGATTGGACACGCCAAAATCGACCCGGTTCGCTTCTTGCCCATTCACGGCTGGCTTGGTATACACACACGTATCCCAACCGGCACGAGCCGTATAGAGGTGTTGCGTATCAGCGCCAAGCGTATCGAGCAGATGCCGCATTTCCCGGCCGAACAGGTCATCGCCTACGCAACCGATCACCCGGCAATTGGCGACGCCCAGCGCCATCAGATTCTGAACAACATTGCCCGCAGCACCAAGCGACGCGCGGGGGTGACTTCCCCAAAACACATCCCGGTCGGTTTCCAGCGAACGTTCGCCGGTTTGGGTTTGCAGGGTAAAATAAAGATCGAGAGCAAAGTCGCCGATAACGCCCACGCGCACGGTTGAGAATCGGTAAAACAGAGCCGTTATGTCGGAAGCCGTCATTTTTCAGGACTGGGTTTAGCTTGCCATAAAACCCGTTTTTCTGCATTGACTACTCACCGGAACAACAGTTGCTCAGGCTGAATCTTACTTACTGCCCGAAAATTTCGCGTAGAAACCCGGTTCACTGTTTTACGAAATCATACGAAATCAGACTCTTGCCGTTGGGCATCCGGTATGTCTGTCGCCCCTCGAAACGCAACGCCGGGGCGGTATGCTGCAACAGGGTCTCTTCGGCTACCTCACGGGCAATGGCGGCTACGGGCTGAAGCGTCGTTACGCCCGTATTACTAACCCAGCCGCTATCGTTGCTGCGCTGGAGCACCACATTCAGCAAGCCGCCCCGCCGGAGTGTTTGGCGGATACTGGCAAACGCCCGCTCCAGATCGACGTATTCCAGAAACAAATGGCAGATGATCAGGTCAACCGACTCGGGTGGAATAGCCACCGCATCCTGATTGATATCCGCCTGTACCAGAATCAGCTCATTCAGAATGGGTTCGTAGCGCTCGTAACAAACGGCCAGATAGCTGGAGTTAATATCCACAGCATACACCGTTCGGGCCTCCACGAAATGAACAAAGCCGTTGCCCGTGCAAGCCCCATACACGGCCACCGTCTGCGGGTAGCGCTGTTCCATTTTCTCGTTCGTAATCTCGCTCATCAACGCTAGTTGCCCAACGGTTTCGTGGTTCATGTGGCGTTCATAATCAGCGTAGGGAACCTGGCTCCAGGGGTTCATGGGTTTTTAGTCAGTAGATGATGAACCGGCAAAAAACGATTATTTCGTCGCTAAAAACTAACACTAGTCCCCCGTGCCGTCTGCCGATGTACGGATGGAGCTGGGTAATACGCCAAAATAGTGCTTGAACGCAACAGTAAAATGAGCCGGATTTTTGTATCCTACCCAGTATGAAATCTCGCTGATGCTCTTGTCGCCCTCCAGTAGAAACCGTCGGGCGTCGTCCATTCGCCGTTGCGTAACGTAGCCCAGAATGGTCGTACCAAATTGTGCTTTGAATCCGCGTTTGAGTGTGAACTCGTTCAGCCCCACGAGTTTGGCTAGCTCAACAATGGTTGGCGAAGCAGGGTAATAGGCATCCAGCAACTCGCGGGCTGCGTGTAGTTTACTCTGATCGGCTCGCTTCGTTGGCGGGGCGGCAGAAGGCATTAGCTGCATTTGCTCCAGTTGAAGCAACAGCAGTTCCGTTATCCGGGATTCCACAAATAATCGTTTCAGAGAACCCGTTCGCTGGCTGGTGCGCATATCCCGAATCAACCAGTCCATAGCCGCTGTAATAGGTGGATTTCTGGTCGTCATGAAAGCGGCTTTCTGCTGGCTGATCTGCTTCACAAATTGCCGGTGCAGGGCACTACCAGGGGGCAACAGGCGAAAATAAATTTCCTTGGGCATTATCACCACGCTGAAATCGTGGGGCAGATCTGTGGTGTAGTAGTCGTAACTGCTTGTTGAGCAGGGGGTGTAACAGATATTATGCTGACCGGCCGAAAAGCACTGCGAACAAGCCTTCACGGAAGTCAGCGCCTGGCTATCGCCCCGTAAAACGAAGTCCAGCTGGATTACTTCTTCCTCAACGTCCTTGATCAGCTGGATAGGCTGCGTAAGATCGAATTGACAATGCGCGATCAGGAAATTTCCGGTTGTCATCTGGTAATCGGCAATAAGGCCGATCTGCTTGTGTTCAATACGGGTCTGCTTTTCCTGAAAGGCCTCTACGCCACCTCGACCCTCCCCTAATTCCTCCCGGCGCAGCAGCAAATCTTCATCCCTGGTTTTTATTCTTATTTCCATAACGGCCCGATTTCAGCAGGAATATTCCCGGTTACGATACCCACCCCACTGATTCGCGCCACAAATTTGCATTAAATTTTAATTAATCTAAATAAAGACAATTCTTAACCTTAGCTGATGGCCAAACGCTACACCTCGTAAAAGACACGATTCTGGTTTTCCGATTTATCAGGCAGGAAATCCAGAAGCGTCAAATACCCACACGGAGCCTGCTCCATGCAGCCAACTAACAGGCTGCCGGACCAGAAGGCTCGACTCCTCTTTACTGAAATGTCTCTCAAGAAACAGTTGTTTACAGGGCTATTGTGCGCTCTGTCTTATCTCACCTTTGCCCAGACGACGGGCTCACTGCATGGGCGCATCACCTCCGACCAGGGCGAACCGCTTCCCGGCGTCACGGTTACACTGGCGGGTACGCAAAAAGGCACCCATACCAACGAGACGGGTCGGTATCGGCTGGAAAACCTCGCTCCCGGCACTTACACGCTGGCCATCTCCTTTGTTGGCTACCAGACACAACAGAAGACCGTTACGGTGAAGGCGGAGGAAACCCACGCGCATCACTTCAGGCTGATTTCATCAACGCATGAGTTAGAATCCGTGTCGATTATTGGGCGAAGCGAAGCGCAGGAAGTCAATCGCCAGGCGTTCAACGTAACCGCCATTGATGCGCAAAAACTGCACAATTCTACATTAGACTTATCGCACGCCCTCGACCGGGTGTCGGGGGTGCGGGTGCGGGAGAGCGGTGGCGTAGGGTCCAATTTCAATTTCTCGCTGAATGGGTTTACGGGTCGGCAGGTTAAGTTTTTTATCGATGGGGTACCGATGGACAACTTTGGCTCGTCGTTTCAGCTCAACAACATTCCCATCAACCTGGCCGAACGGGTAGAAGTCTATAAAGGCGTAGTCCCCATCTGGTTAGGGTCCGACGCGCTGGGCGGAGCGGTCAATATTGTGACGGGGAACAAGCAGCGTAATTACGTGGATGCGTCCTACTCGTACGGCTCCTTCAATACGCACCGCAGCGCCGTGAATGCCGGTATGACAACGAAATCGGGGTTCACGTTTCAGCTGAATGCCTTTCAGAATTATTCAAATAACAACTACTGGGTAACGGTCGATGTGGCCGACATCAATACGGGCGAATACTTTCGGAATCAGCGGGTCCGGCGGTTTCACGACACGTATCGCAACGAAACGCTGGTGGCCAATATCGGCGTGGTTGGCAAACGGTTCGCCGATAAATTACTGTTTGGTATCACGCTGGGCCAGAACCGGGCCGATATTCAGACGGGTGCCCGGATGGTGAGTGTGTTCGGCAACTGGTACCGGCGGGGCAATATTGTTATGCCCAGCGTCCGCTACCAGAAAGATAACCTGTTCGTTAAAGGGCTAAGTGTTCGGCTGACGGGTAACGTCAACCTGGGTCAGGAGCAAAACGTCGACACCGTCTACCGGCGCTACAACTGGTTTCAGCAGTTCAAGCAATACGAGGGCAAGGGCAGCGAACGCGAACGGTCGCTGTACAAATTTCGGAACAACACTGGTTTGGTCACGGCTAATGTCAACTACCAGCTTTCGGAAAAACACGCGCTGAGTCTCAATAACGTCTTCAACACGTTCAACCGGACAGGTTCGGACGAGCTGAACCCCACCAGTGCCAACTACGAGCAGCCCCGCATCAACACCAAAAACATACTGGGTGTCGGCTATAAATATGACTACAGCGACCGCTGGAACACATCGCTGTTTGCCAAGCATTTCTCCCAGCACAACAAATACGGCATAACCTACAACCCAAGCGGCAACTTCGGCGACGTGGCGTATATGACCCAGAAAAACGGGTTCAATCAGGTGGGGTACGGGGTGGCCACCTCTTTTTTCCTCCGGAAAACGCTGCAGCTAAAAGCCTCCTACGAGAAGAGCTACCGGTTGCCCGAAACGGATGAGCTATACGGTGATCTGTTGAATCTGGAAGGGAATATCAATCTCAAACCAGAAAGCAGCAACAACTACAATGTTGGGGTCAATTACCTGACCAGTCTGGCCAGCGTACACCGGTTCAGTTTTGCCGCCAATGTGCTCTACCGCGACGCGCACGACTTTATCCGGCCCCGACTGAACAACAACCAGACAAAGCAGGTCATGGACAATCTGGCCGACGTGACGAATCTGGGTTTCGACGGGGAAATCCGGTATTCCTACAAGCAGCTTCTCACGATAGGCACTAACCTGACGTATCAGAACCTGCGAAACAACACCCGTTACGAAGCGGGCTACACAACCGAAAGCCCCCTCTTCCGGGACCGGATTCCCAACATGCCTTTCCTGTTCGGAAATGCCGATGCGTCGCTCTTCCTGCGCAATGTGGGAGGACAGGGCAACACCCTGACGTTCGGCTACAACCTGCTTTATGTGCACGCCTATTACCTCTACTGGCCTAGTCTGGGCCAGGATAAGCTGGACATTCCGCAACAGTTGGCGCACGATGTAAACCTCGTTTACGCGCTGGCTAACGGAAAATACAACCTGGGATTCGAATGTAAAAACCTGTTCGACAGCCGGTTGTACGACAACTTTAGTCTGCAGAAACCAAGCCGCGGCTTCTACCTGAAACTCCGGTACTTCTTAAGCAAATAACGATTCAATTCTATACAACGATGATGAGTACAAGCAAATACGTGTTAACGGCGCTGGCCCTGGGTGTATCACTGGCCGCCTGCAAAAATGATGTCGCACAAGTTGATCCCGGTACGGGTACCGTGCCTGGCGATGGGACTAAAAGCAAATTTATTATCTCGGCTACACCCGTTGGTTCATCTGGCGTGGCCGATTACTTACTAACAGCCGATACACTCACCAAAGGAACGGTATCGACCAAGGGAACGGGTATTGAGCAGGATGGTACGTATCGGTATTACGTCACCCACAAAAACCGCTTTTTCAGTTTGCTCTACGGGCAGGGAAATCCGGGTGCGGTCACGACGTACACCGTTAATTCAGCCGGCAAGCTGGAAAAAGTATCCGATTTCCAGGCCGAAACCGTTCAGGTTTTTGCCCCGATGAAAGACGATATCGTCACGGTAAAAGTACCGCGTACGGGCAACGAAAGTGCGTCGTTCTACCGGATTGATGCCGGGAGTTCGAAGATTGTCGGCGAAGCGCAGGTTAACATTGTTCGGCTGGCGGGCAATGGCGAGCGGGCGCACTTTACCTGGGCCACGCAGGTTGGCGACAAGCTTTACGCGCCCTACATGAGCATCAAAGGTGTGGCCCCCGACGCCTTCGGTACCAGCTACCCCGACAGCGCCTGGGTGGCAGTTCTGTCGTACCCGGACCTGACCGTGGAGAAAGTGATTAAAGATAACCGCACCAGCTTCATCGGCCGCTATTTCACGAACGGCCTGGCGGTCGATGAACAGGGTGATGCTTACGCCTTCTCGTCGGGGGTGGCTACAAACAGCAGCAAACTTACGTCGACCAAACCATCGTCCATTACCCGGATCAAAGCAGGTACGACAGAGTTCGACAAGACGTATCTCTTCAACGTCGAGCAGGCATCGGGTGGGTACAACCTGAACACACAACTCTACGTCGGTAACGGCAACTTCATTTTGACCATGACCTCGGCGGCCGAAAAAGGAGCCTATGCCGTTGGCAAGAAACTCGCGGCCGTCAATGTCTATAACCAAACGTTCAAGTGGATTGATGGCGTACCAGCCGTGAATGAAATCTCGCAGATAGCACCCCGGAACAACTACTCCCCCAAAGATGGCAAAACGGGTTTCATTGGCATCACGCTGACCGATGGCACCAGCTACATCTATCAGGTCGATGCACTGACCGCCAAGGCCACACGGGGCCTGAAAGTTGACGGAGGTACTATTCAGGCAATCAGCCAGTTGACCTACAAATAATTTTCGACAGGATGAACAGGATTGACAAGATTTTTACCTCTTGATCCTGTTCATCCTGTCGAAAAAAAATTCCTCTACTCCTATGATTACCAAGACGGTCGCCCAAAAGAAAGAATCCTCCCGGTCGCTTTTCTACCGCATCTCCGCCTGGCTTCACCTTTGGCTGGGGCTCGTGACGGGCATTATCATGATCATTGTCTGCCTGACGGGCTGCATCTGGGTGTTCCAGGATGAAATAACCAGCCTGTTTCTCGAACCGGAATCGAATGTTCCCTATCAGCAAAAGGCGGTTATTCAACCCTCTCAGGTTATGGCCATTGCCGCCAGAGAGTATCCGGGCAAACGGGTTTCTTACACCCAGTACCACCAGGGAAGGGCCATCGAAGTCAATATTGGCGGACGCCGTCGCGGAGGCACCACCCTAAAACTGAATCCCTACACGGGCGAAGTTATCAGCAAAACAGAACGCAAAGAGGGCGATGTAAGCTTTTTCCGGTGGGTTCTGAATGGTCACCGCTTCCTGTGGCTACCCGTCAAGATTGGTCGTCCGATCGTTAATTACAGTACCCTGATTTTTGTCATCACGCTCATTACCGGCATGGTGCTGTGGTGGCCCAAAAAATGGACGAAAAGCACCCGCCAGCAAAGCTTCACCATCAAATGGAATGGTAAGGCCAAACGGGTCAACTACGATCTGCACAACGTTCTGGGATTCTATTCCCTGTTTATTCTGATGGCCATCGGGCTGACGGGGATGGTGTATGGAATCGAATGGTTCAGCAAAGGTCTTTACTGGACAACGTCCGGGGGCAACGTGCTCCCTGGCTACAACGATCATCAGTCAGACACCCTGCAAACCCGCCGACCTTATTCGCCAGCCCAGGCCATTGACCTTGCCTGGCAGCAGGTAGCCCGTAAACACCCGGATGCGAAGGGGTTTTACATGACGTTTCCGGACTCTTCGGAGCGGAAAGCTGTCATCAACGTAACCGTGTATCCGTCGGTGGGCAAGTTTTACGATAATCAGGGATATAGTTTCGACCAGTTTACGCTGAAGCCAATGCCCCGCGATGAGGTGTATGGTACATCTTTTTCGGAGGCTCCGGCGGGGGCCAAGCTCCGCCGGATGAACTACGATATTCACGTGGGCTCCATTTTGGGCTTGCCGGGTAAATTTCTGGCTTTTTTTGCCAGTCTGATTGGGGCCAGCCTACCCATAACGGGCTTTATCATCTGGTGGGGAAAAAAGGGAAAGAAAGGTAAAAAATTAAAACGCAACCCAGCCAACCGAACAGACTCGTTTCAACCTGAACCGCCTGTCCGAGTTCCTCCCGTCCGCGCAGCGAGTGGCCCCGCTTTTTCGCCATCGATCCAACCCAATTCAACCACCAGCCGGTAAACGACCATGAACCGTCTCTGTCTGCTATTTCGTTTCTTTCTATCACGCTTGGTCGTATACGCCTAGGCACACACATCGTGGATTGATACCCATTTACCTGGTCAAAAGGGATTGGCGCTAGATAGGGAAAAAGGAATTAAACCAGCGGGCTCTTTTTACATCCGTATTTTTCCGGCCTTTCCACGTAACTCAACGTGGTTTCCTTGATGACTAATATATACGATTGTAACTAAACCATTCGATAATAAAGGCTTATTTTTAGCTTAATGATTAAAATAGTGTATAAACAGGTGAATTTTCGTCTAGACAAGTAGTATATGACCAAGTAATTTTACTCCCACTCTCGCATCGGTATAACTGGCGATGTGTAGAGGTGTGGATAGAAAGTAAACGCTGGCTCTTTTAGGGCCAGCGTTTTTTTACGAAACAAGCGCAACTTAAAAAGTGTCGATGTCTGCATTCATCCTTTTTTTACTATTCCCAAATATAAGAACAGAATACTGAGTAATAATGCTTAATTAAAATATTTTAATTACTTATAAATTAGGCAGTTCATACCTTGACCCTTTACGGAAAAGGATTACAGCAGCGGGAGATGGCAAATCATTTACCCTGGTAAGGGTTAGAAGAGGGTCAAACTGACTTCACGGCAGGAGAAATGTTGAGGTAGTAAAGTGATCCACTCGAATCAGTGAGCCAAAAAGTGCTTTCTTCACGGACTGGTCCGTTGAGTCGAAGATTCGGAAATTAGTCCAGTTTACGTAAGCCGTATTGGTACCAACCTCTAGATAGCCAGCCGCAGAAGATGCGTCTAGTTGAGGTACGTATACAACAGCCAGTGTGATGCTGGTTTCTCCTTTGGGGTAAAACGTCCAGGTGAGTTTCATAACGTTCAGCGAAATCACTGGCAAGCTACGAAACGTTTCAGCTCATTGACAGGCTAATCTGGTTCACCGCAAACGACTTAGTATTCCTTATCCGCCAACGCTTTGTGATAAAGGGTCCGGGCGTACTCGCGCGCCCGTTTAATGCGCATCTTAACGGCGCTGGCACTTATATCCTGCTGGGAAGCGATATCTTTGATCTGCACCCCTTCGCTGTATTTGGTGAGCAACAGATCGCGCTGGCGCTGTGGCAGTTGCGTAAGAACCTGCTCGAAAGCCTGAAAGTATATTTCGTCGGACGGGTTGGACCAGTCAGTCATTTGCGTCAGATCGTACTGGTACGTTCGATTCATGATCTGACTCTGCTGTTGTTTTCTTAATTGATTGATGCAGTAGTTTACGGTAACGGTATAAAGCCAGGTGGTAAATTTTGCTTCCCCCCGGTAACTATAGATTTTTTTGGTCAACTGTAGAAAGATATCCTGCATGAAGTCTTCAGCGTCATCCGGATTTCCAGTGTAAGACAGGCACTTTTGGTACACTCGCTGTCGATGACGCGTGTACAGGTGAGCGAAGTAGTAGGCCTCACCCGTGGTGACATATTGTGACACAAGGTCCTGATCGGAAAACTTAATCATGTAATTGTGGAGGTTGGCTGACTGGTTACGAATTTGCATAGATAGATGATTCTTAATGTGGATAGATTCTCATAATCAAGTATACTGCAAGCAACTAAACACCATTTGTTATCAGTCGATTACGGGTGGTAACCGGCAGATATGAGTCTATTTGTATAGTTATTGATGATTATGCTTACTTCTGTAAACCAAATTTGACTATCTTTTTCGGTATTAATAAGCAACCAGAAGAGCCGAGTACGCAATCTTACATGAACTATAGATTTCTTGTCACTAACGGTACTTTTTACGCAATAAACTATTTCAGTCTGATTTCTGTAAACAGATGCGTCAGCTCGCTCATCCTGCTTTAAACTAATTGTTTGGAAATAGTCAGAATGTATAACGCACGAATCAGTATGTGTTAACAGCAATACCTTACGGTATGCAGGCAGCGTCGGGAATGGCAGGGCAGTATACCTGTCTTGTTTTTACGAATAGGTGAGGTGATTCAGCCTCGTCCAGTACTGGCAGATGTCGACTATGGTGCTTTTCAGAACCCAAAAATCGGTTGGTTTCAGAATGAGTGAGTTAACCCCCTCGCTGTAACACTGTCTGACTTCTTCTTTAGATCCTTCACTCGTCATCATGATCACGGGTACTTGCTGCCAGGCCGACTGTTGCTTCAGCAGGATGAGCGTTTGGAGGCCACTCAGGCCAGGCATGTTCAAATCCAGCAGAATAAAAGCGGGGCGATTTTGGGAAACCGGGCTACTGGTTGCCGTCAGTATATGCTGGTGCAGGTGGGTACCACTTTCGAAAAATTGTACGCGAAAATCAGGCAAGAACCGGGAGAATACTTGCTGAAGCAGAAAACGATAGTCTGCGCCGTCGTCGACAATGTAGATTATAGGGTTAATAGCCATAAGTAACCCGGAGCGTGTCAAATCATCCGCGAATAAATACGCCAGAGCCGTGTATTTGGATGCCTTCGTTTCACTTTTTAGGCGGGGCACCAGCGTTGCCTACCAATACTTAATACTGTCTGTATAGCGCTTCGTACCGTACACAACGCCGGCAGAATCAGGGAAAGCGGACCCGGATCAGCGTACCCACGCCAGCTTCGGTTTCGACCTCAATACGGGCGTTTAACAACGTACTCAACTGCTTGACAATGGACAGGCCGATGCCTTCTCCCGAAGCCGGGGAGACAAGTGGCTCCTGCTCACCGGGCAACGTCGTTCGGTCTCTATCGAGCAGCGGACTAACCGTTTGCTCGGGCATACCGGGCCCCGTATCCTGCACGCTGAACTGCCAGCCACCATCGTCAATAGCGGCCCAGGCCAGGGTTACTCCCCCCTTTTCCGTATACTTCAGAGCATTTAGCAGCAAGTTCTGGACAATGCGCTGCACCTTCACCAGATCGCCGGTAACAGGCAGCGTGTCAGGGCCATCCACATGAATCCAGAGTTTCCGCTCTCGGGCAACCGTCTCCATACTCTGGCTAAGCTCGCGCAGCAGTGTAGACACATCGAAGAACTGATTGAATACCTGCTCCTGACCCGACTCCAGACGCGAGTAGTCGAGCAGTTGCGTGAGCAGGGACGTGACCTGACCGAGATTTCGGTTCAGCATGCTGAGCATTTGCTCCCGTTCCTCTTTGGTATCCATCAAATTCAGCAGGGAAGCGGCCCCCTGAATAACCCCGAAACTACCCCGCAGGTCGTGGGAGGTTGTCCGCAGAAACTCGCCCCGCTCCCGCACATACTGGCGCATCTGCTCCAGGTCCTGCATGGTTTGCTGCGAACGCTCCAGTTCCTGAAGCCAGCGATCCTGCTGCTGCTCGGCCTGTTTCAACAGGGTAATATCCAGCCCGGTCAGAATAACGCCATCGTCGTGCCGGTTGATGGACATACTGATCCACCGCTCCTGACCGCCCAGGCGTTCCAGCCACTCCCGATAAGCGGCTTTGCCACTGGCATGCACCTGCCGGAGCTGGTCCAGCGTTTCGTCGTGCCACAGGCCATCGGCCAATTCACTGGCCAGCTTGCCCGAGAGCCATTTTGACGACTCCTGTACCACCTGAGCAAATTTCTGGTTCCAGACAACCAGCTCAAAATCAACAACCTCGCTCTGCTCCGACCGGACGGCCTTCAGTAAGCCAATGGCCGCCGGGGATGTATCGAGTACGGCCTGTAGATTTTCGGCGGTTCGGATCAGGTCGCCATTCGCTCGCAGCAGGTTATTGTTGGCTTCGGTTAGTTCATGGGTACGTTCCTGTACCCGGCTATCCAGTTCCTGGTTCAGACTTTTCTGCACATGTACCTCAGCACAGGTTCCGATAAAGCCGCTAAACGTACCGTCGGGGCCAAACGTAGGCTGCGCATTTTCCATCATCCAGCGGTACTCTCCATCGCTTCGTTTCAGCCTATACTCGGCCTGATACGGTTCTTTGGCGATAAAACTGGTTTTGTACAAAGCGACATACTCGGCCCGGTCTTCGGGGTGGATGTCTTTGACCCAGCCCTGCCCCGTTTCCTGACTCACGGTGCGGCCGGTGTGATTAAGCCAGGCTTTATTAAAAAACGTATACCGGCTATCGGCCCCGGCCACCCAGATCAGCGTGGGTGCGGAGTCAATGATGTTATGCAGCCAGACCTGCCGCTCTTCCATCATTTGCTGTACCTGCCGTTGCTCGGTAATGTCTTCGATGGCCAGCAGAATAGCTTCCTGCCGTTGCTGCTGAATAACCCGGCGGGCGTGCACGTGCATCACCTTCTCACCAACGTCGGGAAACACGTTCTTCATCTCGAATCCCTGAATATACGTATCCCGCCGAAAGACTTCGTCCAGTAATTCGCGCAGCCGGGGAATATCCCATTGCCGGTTGCCGATCTCATAGATCAGCCGCCCCACGGTCGTTTCTTCCCGCAGGCCGTATATCTGGTAAAAAGCCTGGTTGGCGCTCTTTACGCGAAGGTCCTTATCGAGAACAACGGTGGCTTCCCGAATGGTTGAGAAGATGGCTTCGGCATACAAGTAGGCTTCCGTAAGCTGATCATTGCGCAGCTGCAGTTCCTGGTTGATCGTTTGCAGCTCTTCGTTGGTGGATTCGATTTCCTCTTTACTCGTTTCCAGTTCTTCGTTGATGCTTTGCAACTCCTCGTTGCTGCTGACGATCTCTTCGTTGGCCGATTGCAGTTCTTCATTGGCGATTTCGTGCTCTTCGATAATCGCGCGCATCTCGTCCCGAACTGTAGCCAGTTCTTCCTCCAGGGGGTTATGCTGCCCATCTTTCAGGTCGATGCCAACGGGCATAGCTGACGATATTTCCTGGAAAAGAATCAGGAACAAGCGTTCTTCGGCTCCATCGCCAACGGGCAGCACGTCGATAGAAACAAAGTGATTTTTCCCGTTGACCGTAATCGAAAGGCCGGATTTGTGTACTGGCTGGCCTGATTTCCGGGATTTATGGATCGAGTTTCGAATCTCGAACGCCAGCGAAGGGCGCGCCATTTTCATCAGATTCAGACTGGCTCGGCCCGAGGCATGTTCCAGGAACAGACTGGTCTCTCCGCGAAACTGTAAAATATCCAACTCCTGATCGACCAGTACGCTGGCTGGCAGGAAGTGGTTGAGTAACACTTGGTCGACCCGTTTATCTAAATCATTCACAGCTTGACGACTTTTACCTGATTGATATCTACGGCTAGTAGGTTCGGTTATTTTGGGTGTTGATGTCGGAGAGGTTGGACTTCCACTCGGGCGATCAGGAATGGCTTCGCTAACGACGCTACTGCCTGACCGCTCATTCTTACGGCTGAATAGCTTGTAATTTTTTTCAACTGGTGTAAACAAAGATACAGTAGAGCCAACAGTTTCAGACTTTCCCAGCAACAAATATCCATTGGGGTTCAGTGCATAGTGAAAGGTGACCAGGGCTTTTCGCTGCAAAATCGGGTTCACATAAATCATCAGGTTCCGGCAACTAACCAGGTCAATCCGGGAAAAGGGGGGGTCTTTGAAGATATTGTGCGGAGCAAAGACGCATAGGTCCCGTATCGATTTACTGATCTGATAGCTGGTTTGATTCTTCGTAAAAAAGCGCTGCAACCGCTGGGGCAATACGCCGGCCACTTCGCTCAAGGAATAGATTCCCTGCCGGGCCCGGTCAATAGCGCTCTCACTCAGATCGGTCGCGAATATCTGAATGGGTACCCTATAGTCTTCATCGATTTCATCGGTTATTACCTCCAGAAGCAACATAGCCAGCGAATAAGCTTCCTGCCCGGTCGAACAACCCGGCACCCAGATACGAAGCGGCTCTCGGTTGGCTTTTTGCCGGATGAGACCGGGCAATATCTCTGTTTTCAGGAAGTTCATGGTTTCTTTATCCCTGAAAAAACTGGTTACGTTGATCAGCAGATCGTTGTATAACAGACCCGCTTCGGCCGGATGCAGGCGCAGGTAATGCAGGTAGGCTTTCAGGGTTTCCTGCTTGTAAAGCACCATGCGCCGGATGATGCGCCGACGGATCGTTGTCATTTTATACTGACTGAAATCAACACTGATGGCTTTGTGTATGAACTGAATGATGGCCCGCAGATCCTCCTCCGGGGTGTCTTCCGCGTCCGTCGTCGACTCAACCTGCGCTTCGGCAAAAGCCGTTTGCTGAAAAATGGTTGTCTGCTGACTCAGCCGTTCCAACTCGGCTGCGATCAGCCGGGGGGGCAGCACCAGATCGACGACCCCCTCGGCAATGGCCGACTGAGGCATACTCGGGTGCCGGGCCGTCGAATCCTGAGCCATGGTAATACCACCCGCCACCTTGATGGCACGCAGCCCAAGCGTGCCATCGTGCCCCATACCCGACAGGACAATACCAATGGCTCCCTCTTTTTGCCGCTCGGCCAGCGAGACAAAAAACTGATCGATGGGAAAATGCCGGGATTTGTTCGATACCGTATGCGATTCCGCATCCGCTTCAAGACGACGGGGTATCAGGGTCAGTACGCCGTCAACGATTTCCATGTCTTTGTCAGGCGGTATACTATACACCTTATCTGCTTCGATCGGAAGCAGGTGTTCAGCTTCCAGCACGGGCATCTGGGTTACCCGGCCCAGAATATCAGAAAGATGACTTTCATGGTTTGGGTTCATGTGCTGGATGTACACATAGGCAAGCCCCATGCTAGGCGAAAGATTTGCCAATAGTTCGGAAAACGCTTCCATGCCACCAGCCGAGCCGCCAATGGCGACAACAGGGACCGGTTGCCGGTTGCCAGACAGGTTTTCGAAAGAGGAAGAATCAGTAGGCATGCGTATCTAATTTGTAAATAAACCAACTAGTGCTTCGGTTGTTGAGAAGCTTGTTTTCCCATCCGTCGGAAACAAGCTTCGGCCTGTTGAAACCGAAACGTACCAATAGCTCCACAATACATAAAAGGCCAAGCCGACCAGTTACTATGCAATTAATTACCAAAGAAATGGCAAAAAGAGATATCGTCGTCATCGGCTCATCGGCTGGCGGTGTCCTGGCCCTGAAAGAGTTAGTAACTTCCCTCCCGGCTGACTTCAACGCCCCTATTTTTGTTGTACAGCACGTAGCCGCTTATGCCAACAGCCTGCTACCCGAGATTCTCAGCCATGCCGGCGCGCTCAAAGCAATACACCCAAAAGATGGTGACCCCATCAAGTCAGGGTATATCTACCTGGCCCCGCCCGACCACCACCTGCTGATCGAAAAAGATCGGGTGCTGGTGAAAAAAGGACCCAAAGAAAACCGGTTTCGTCCATCCATCGATGCGTTGTTTCGTTCGGCAGCCTACACCTTTGGGTCGCGGGTAGTGGGCGTTGTTTTAACCGGTTTGCTCGACGACGGCACGTCGGGCATGTGGTCGATCAAGCGGTTAGGCGGTCTGGGCATCGTTCAGACCCCCGATGATGCGCAGTTTTCCAGTATGCCCGTCAGTGTGCTCGAATACGTTGCGGTCGATTATGTTGTACCGATGGCCGAACTGGGCGATCTGCTTTCCCGAATAACGACAGAATACGCACCCGACACGCCTGAACTCTCTAATGAAGAGAGCCATAGACTAAAAACAGAAATTGACATTGCGGCTCAAAAAAATGCCTTTGATATGGGAACCCTGAATATCGGTGAGTTATCACCCATTACCTGCCCGGAATGTAGTGGCGTACTCGTTCGGTTTTCGGAAGGGAAACTGATTCGCTACCGGTGTCATACCGGGCATACCTACACCGCCGGGGCACTGCTGGCCGAAGTCGATAAGTCCATCGAAGATAACTTGTGGAAATCGGCACGGGCTATTGAGGAAGCGGTCCTGCTGCTCGAAGAATCGGGTAGAGTGACGGCTCAGGGTGGCGATGAAACAACCGCGAAACGGTTCTTCAACAAAGCTAAAGAGAATCGGGACCGGGCCGAACGGCTGCACCAATTCATCTTCAATCAGGATTCGTTCAAACAGAAGAACAGCATAGTGGCGTCGGAATAACCCACGATAAAGGACCGTTTCCTCACTATCCGACGATGGTGTTTATTTTTTGAACACAACCCGATCCAAACCAAAAATAAGCTATGGATACAAGGCTATTGGTTGGTCACCCTCGGAAACGTATCCGGCCGCAGGCGGTGAATCAGCAAGCGTCGTCACTCCGAATGCCGGCAATACTATGAGCAGGGCTGTTTTCTGGGAGAAAGATGGCACCCTGATTCCGGACATTCCCGACAACATTGATCCCGACAGAATGGCTCTTTATCCGGACGCCGGCGATAGCCTGTTCCGGTTGCAGCGGACTGGCTACAAGTTGATCATTGTCGCCAATCAATCGGGTGTGGCTAGAGGACTTTTCGCCGAAACCGATCTGCCGGTGGTCTGGAAACGGCTTACACAATTGCTGGCTCCGTTCGGAGTAGACCCCGACGGTTTTTATTATTGCCCACACGACCCCTATGGCTCAGTACCTCGCTATACGGAATCATGCCGTTGTCGGAAGCCCAGGCCCGGCTTGCTGATAAAAGCCGCAGCAGAACACCAGATTGACCTGAGCCAATCGTGGATGGTGGGCGATGGTCTGGACGATGTTGAAGCGGGCAACCGGGCGGGTTGCCGGACGGTTCTGATTGACCGGGGCAATGAGACCGAATGGCTGTTGACCAATTATCGACAGCCGACGGCTAAGGTGAAGACGATCAAAGACGCAGCCGACTACATACTGACCCAGCGAGTTGACTGGGATTCGGATGTACCAGAGAGTCTCTGAGTTTATCGTCTGGATCAAACGCCGTGTTTGTTTCTGAGTCTGATGTACAGCAACGTTCTGAGCGGTAGCAGCAGAGCCACTTGTTCCATCTTCAAAACAGCATTATTGATTGGGTAAGTATAACATTGTTTCGATACCATTGCCGGGGTTTTGTTTTTCTCGTATTTTGTCATTCTCAATAGACCGAATACTTCCTTCCCATGAAAAAACAACTCCTCACAGCAGCCCTGCTGTTGCCCATGCTGGCCTTCGCTCAACCGAAGGCCAAGAAAGCCTCGTCCACAACCGTCGATAAAGACAAACAGGCGATCCTGGCCGATCTCGATAAACGGTCGCCCGAGTACGCTGGCATCTCCAAGCAGATCTGGGACTTTGCCGAACTGGGCTACATGGAGGACAAAAGTGCTAAACTGCTGGAGGAGCAGCTGGTTAAGGAAGGCTTCGACGTGAAAACCGGTGTGGCGGGTATTCCAACGGCTTTTGTGGCTACGTACGGCTCCGGCAAACCCGTTATCGGCATTCTGGGTGAATACGACGCCCTGCCCGGACTCGCGACCGAGGCCAAACCCGATTTTACGCCCATCCAGGGCCAGCGCGGTGGCCATGGATGTGGTCATAACCTGTTCGGAACAGCTTCGATGGCAGCGGCCGTAGAGGTAAAAAACTGGCTTAAGTCGTCGGGTCATTCCGGCACCATCAAAATTTACGGTTGCCCCGCCGAAGAAGGGGGGTCGGGTAAAGTGTATATGGTACGCGAAGGCCTGTTCAACGATGTCGACGTGGTTTTACACTGGCACCCAGGTTCGCAGAATGCCGCCGACGCTGGCACATCGCTGGCGAACAAGAATGCCAAGTTCCGTTTCCGGGGTATTGCTGCCCACGCGGCTGCTTCGCCCGAACGGGGCCGATCGGCGCTGGATGGCGTAGAGGCCATGGATTACATGGTGAACATGATGCGTGAGCACATCCCGCAGGATACCCGTATTCACTACGTAATTACCAAAGGGGGCGACGCCCCGAATGTAGTTCCGGCTTTTGCGGAAGTATATTATTACGCTCGCCATAAAGACCGCGATATTCTGCAAAGTGTCTGGAAACGGATCGAAAACGCAGCCGAAGGAGCAGCCAAAGGAACCGGCACCAAAGTAGAGTGGGAAGTACTCGGGGGCGTATTCAACCTGCTTCCCAACGTAACGCTGGCCGAAGTGATGCACCAGAATCTGAAAACAGTTGGTGGTGTTACCTATACCCCGGACGAAACGGCCTTCGCCCAGAAAATCAGCGAAACGTTTGGTGAACAGAAAGTACCTGTAACCAACGCAGCGCTGGTAAAAGATTTTCGTGACGGCTCCGAAAGTGCAACCAGTGGCGGCTCTACCGACGTGGGCGACGTGAGCTGGACCGTGCCAACGGTTGGTTTACAAACCGCCACCTGGGTACCGGGCTCATCGGCCCACAGCTGGCAGTCGACAGCGGCCAGTGGCATGAGCATTGGTCAGAAAGGCATGATCGTAGCCGCCAAAACCTTGGCCCTTACCGCCCTGGACTTATACAAATCGCCGGCCCTCATCGAGAAAGCCCGGGCCGAGTGGCTACAGAAGCGTGGAGCCAACTTCAAATACGAGGCTCTGCTCGGCGACAGGAAACCAGCCCTGGATTACCGGAAATAGCCTTGCCCGGTGCGGTCGAAGTCTGTACCTTTGCGGCAGAATTTAGAGAGCGAAAGAGCGAATGGGTGAAAGAGCGGACTACGCATCGTTACAGACATTCGCTCTTTCGCTCATTCACTCTTTCGCTCTTTACCAATGCTTCGGACGCACACCTGCGGAGAACTCCGCCTTACCGACAACAACACGACAGCCACCCTGTGCGGCTGGGTTCAGACTATCCGCGACAAAGGCGGTGTTTTATGGATTGACCTTCGTGATCGTTACGGCATCACTCAATTGCTGCTCGAAGACGGGCAAACCGCTGCTGACTTGTTCACAACGGCCCGTTCGCTCGGCCGCGAGTTTGTCGTGAAAGCGACGGGAACGGTTATCGAACGAAAATCGAAGAACCCAAACATTCCAACGGGCGATATTGAGCTGAAAGTGACCGCCCTGGACGTACTGAACCCCGCCAAACTGCCGCCATTCCTGATTGAAGATGAAACCGACGGGGGCGACGATCTGCGCATGAAATACCGGTACCTGGATTTACGCCGGAATCCCGTTCGGCGGAGTCTGGAACTGCGCCACCGCATGGCCCAGCAAACCCGGGTGTATATGGATGGGCAGGACTTCATTGAGGTAGAAACGCCGGTCCTGATCAAATCAACCCCCGAAGGCGCACGTGATTTTGTGGTACCAAGCCGCATGAATCCGGGCGAGTTTTACGCCCTGCCCCAGTCGCCCCAAACGTTCAAGCAATTGCTGATGGTATCGGGTTTTGACCGCTACTACCAGATTGTCAAGTGTTTCCGCGATGAAGACCTTCGCGCCGACCGTCAGCCGGAGTTTACGCAAATCGACTGCGAAATGTCGTTCGTGGAGCAGGAAGACATCCTGAATATGTTTGAAGGATTGGTTCGGCACCTATTTAAAGCCGTGAAGGGTATCGACATGGCCGCCGTGCCGCGCATGACCTACGCCGATGCCATGAAATTTTACGGCTCCGATAAGCCCGACACGCGTTTCGGAATGGAGTTTGTGGAACTCAAGGGTACCTTCGATACGGTCGATATGACCTCGGGTAAAGGGTTTGGCGTGTTTGACGCAGCCGAACTAGTCGTAGGCATTAACGCGACTGGCTGCGCTCATTACACCCGCAAACAACTCGACGAACTGACCGACTGGATTAAGCGTCCGCAGATTGGCGCCAAAGGGCTTATTTATGTGCGGTACAACGAAGATGGAAGTCTAAAATCATCCGTCGACAAGTTTTATTCCGAAGCTGATTTAAAAGGCTGGGCCGCTCATTTCGGCGCAAAACCCGGCGATCTGATGCTGCTCATTTCGGGCGATGCCGCCAAAGCCCGCAAGCAGCTGAGCGAATTACGACTGGAAATGGGGAGCCGTCTGGGCCTTCGTGATCCAAACGTTTTCAGCACGCTATGGGTACTTGATTTTCCGCTGCTGGAATACGGCGAAGAAGAGCAGCGCTGGTTTGCTATGCACCACCCCTTCACCTCGCCCAAGCCCGAAGATATTCCGCTGCTGGATACCGACCTTGGTTCCGTTCGGGCCAACGCGTACGACCTGGTCATCAACGGCACGGAAGTAGGGGGCGGTTCGATCCGGATTTTCAACCGCGATTTGCAGGCACGGATGTTCAGCATCCTGGGCTTTTCCGACGACGAAGCGAAAGCGCAGTTCGGGTTCCTGATGGATGCTTTTGAGTTCGGCGCACCACCCCACGGCGGCATTGCCTTCGGCTTTGACCGGCTGTGTTCGCTCTTCGGCGGTGCCGACTCTATTCGGGATTTTATCGCCTTCCCGAAAAACAACTCGGGTCGCGATGTAATGATCGATTCGCCCTCCACCATCTCGCAGGCACAGTTAAACGAATTGAAAATCGCAACGATAGCGAAATAAAGAAGTAAGGGTTAAGCACAAAGGCCACAGAGAAAACAGAACTCTGTGGCCTTTGTGCTTAACCCTTTTTACAGCTGGCTCAATACGGTATTACTCGCGGGTCCATTTGTATAGCCACGGGTCACGGGTTTGCTGCTGAAACTGTCTCAGTTTAGTTTTCAGTCGGTTTAATACCTCCCGGTAGCGCGGGTTAGCCGCCAGATTCTTTACTTCATCGGGGTCAGCCTGGAGGTCATACAACTCCACCGCCGGGCGATGCAAATAAGCGTCTGCCGTTCGTTTACCAACTAGTTTCTGCTTCGTTCGCAGGACGTCCTGCCACGTGAATGAGTTATACAGATCGAGCGCCATTGGGAAAGGCAGCTGATGCGCCAGATTGACAATCAACTTATAGCGTCGTTCACGCACGACCCGCATCGGGTAATACATCGTTATTTCGTGGAGGGAATGAGATGCATAGACATCGTCCCAACCGGTAACGTTCTCCTGCTCAACAATCTTCCGAAATGACCGCCCCTGTTTTCCCAGACCTTCTGTGCTAACACCAGCGAAGTCAAGTAATGTAGGCGTTATATCAACCCAGGAAATCAGGGCATCCTGCACAAAACCCGGCTTCTGCGGTTTGGGCAGCTTCACGATGCATGGTAATCGCATACCCGGTTCATACAGGGTTGTTTTGGCTCCCGGAAAAGGGGCTCCGTTGTCGGACAGGTAAACGATCAGCGTATTGTCGTACTGCCCCGTGTCTTTCAGGTAGGCGATCAGACGACCAACGCCCGCATCGAGCCGACTAATTGCTTCGTAGTATTGCGCTAACTCGGCCCGACAGGCTTTCGTGTCAGGCAGGTAAGCCGGTACGCGCACCTCGCGGGGCTGGTAGAAATGATCACCAACCTGCGGATAACCACCGGGCCGATTGCCAAACAAGTTCGGCTTCGACCCATCGAAAATGGGTGAGCCATCAGCCGCTACAGCATTACTACGATGCGGATCGTCAGTAGCGAAATATAGAAAAAAGGGTTGGGCCACACCAGGCCGGGCCACGTTTGGTTGGACCATACTTGGTTTGTCTGACGGTGCAGATGCCGTATCCAGAAACGGGTAACACAAGCGGGCCATCTCCACGGGGCTTCGTCCAATAGACGCCGGATCGTTAACCCCTCCTCCTTTCAGTACCTGCTGAAAATGATAGACCCGTTCGGGTGCCACGTGCAGCTTCCCGATTCGGGCGGTACGATACCCAGCCTGTTCGAGCAGAACGGGCAACGAACGGATGGTATCAAAGGAGCTAAAGTGATGTTGTTGATGCTCCAGCCCGTACATTCCGTTGGCATGGTTATGAACCCCCGTCAGCAGCACCGACCGACTCGGGCTACAGCTGGCAGTTGTACAGAAAGCATTTGAAAACCGAACCCCGTCGGCTGCCAGCTGGTCGAGGTGGGGTGTCCGAACGGTTGGCCGACTGGTTGATTGATCTCCATAGCAACCCAGTGCTTCGCGGCCATGATCGTCGGATACGATCAGTACAATGTTCGGTCGCGGACTGACCTGCGGACCCGCGTCTAGAGCCGATTTCTCAGTTCCTTTAGTACGGGTAGGGTCACCAGATAGCAAACCAACAGTCGTTGACACAAAAAAAAAGAGACAACCTCCTGAAAGTATCGTACTGTATACAAAGTTTCTCCTAGTATATCGTTTTACTAAAATCATAAACATAGTTGATAATCAGAATATTAAAGAAAACTTCACCACACGTCATTTCACCAATTGTTACTTATTTGTAAACATTAAAACTATACAAGAAAAAATTAATCCAAACAGTAACAACAAGGCACAATAATTGCACATAGCTTCATCGGCTTATCCAACTATTAATAATTAATATTCATGACCGTATTCCTCCGAAGAGTGGCGGTTTGGGGACTCTTGTGCCTATTTTTTTCGGCACCTTCATTTGCTCAGCTCAGCATCACCAGTCCTGTTCCCCGAATGGTATTCCAGCGCAATGTAGCGAATCAGGCGGTGGTAACGGTAACGGGCATGGCCTCGGCCACCGCCACTACGGTAGAGGCTCGTTTTGTTCCCCTGGCAACCGGTCAGGGAAGCGTTACAGCCTGGACGACCATGCCTTTTCTGACGGGGTCAAAGGCCTTTCGGGGCAGCGTAACGGTAGCGGCTGGCTGGTATCGGCTGGACGTTCGCTCCAGAGCCGGAAACACCATTCTTGCCCAAACCAAGGTCAACCGGGTAGGTGTTGGTGAAGTGTTCATCATTGCGGGTCAATCAAACGCGTATGGTGGCCTTGAGCGGGGAATACCGGCCACCGACGATCGGGTTATGTGCGTTGATTTCAGGCAGGACAGCCTGAGCGAGCAACTCTTACCGCTTCAGTTCAGCCGCGTTAATTACGGCTCCAACATGGGCCCAAGCCAACCCCCGCATATGTATGGTCTTCTGGGCGACAAGCTTGTGCAGCGGCTCAACGTTCCGGTTCTGTTCATCGGAGCTGCTCTTGGCGGCACCAGCAGCACCGAATGGCGACAGTCGGCCGCGGGAAATATCGGAACGACGCCAAATCCGGCTGTTTACCGACGCTTAGGGGCCGTTCTGCTCCATTACATTGCCCGAACGGGGGCTCGCGCCGTTCTCTGGCATCAGGGTGAGAGTGATATCAACTCATCTACCCAGACGTATTTTGATAACATGAAATACGTCATCGAGAAAAGCCGTCAGCAGGTCGGCTCAAAACCACTGGCCTGGGTTATTTCGCGGGCAAGCTACATACTGGGGCAAACAAACCCGCAGGTTATCAACGCCCAGAACCAACTTATCAGCAACGTAACGAACGTATTTGCGGGACCTGCCACCGACAATATCATTGGGTATGATAATCGTTCTGACGATATTCACTTCAGAGGAATCGGTCGTATTCGCTTTACCGAAGCCTGGGACGCGAGCCTGACCGCTTCGTTCTTTCAGAACTCCGTTCCCTTCCTGCCTACGGACACGGCCGTACAGATAACCAGCGGCTACACACTGCCCCTTACTCGACGGCCGGGTGAAACCGTAGCGGTTGCCTCGGTCCGCAGCGATGCGCACGAGTCCGACAATAAGTACGTTGCCCAAATTGTGCGGGTTAGCGACGGCACAACGGTTTTTGAATCAAGCCCGAGCAACGATAATCCCATTCTGATAACCCTGCCCTTCACGCTGCAAAACGGCCAGTACCGATTGCGTACCCGCTCAACCAACCCCTCCGTTCTGGGTACACTGGGCGAACCATTTACTGTACAGCAGGACGCCAATCCCAGTATTGCCTTCCAGATCATACGGCCACCCGTTATAACCGGCACGGCCGATACCATCATTCGCCGTTTCGGTTACCGCTATGAGAAAGGCGCTACCACCTTTTGGGGATTAATTCAGGCGACGGCACCCGTAGAAGTTAGGCTGGAGCCTCTTTTCAGCAATCCTAATGTGAATTCCAACTGGCTTACGGCTCCCCCCAGTTCGCAGGCTCCGGACTTCGATGCCTTCAGTGATTTCAACTATATCCAGAATTACCCGGCCCCGACGGCTGGCGTAACGGGTGCGGTACCAGGCCGATACCGGTATTCTGTTCGCAAAAAGGGCGATACCGGACCGGGAATATCGTTTGAGATGGAACTACTCGACGGACGCCAGATCCTTTATTACCCAATGGAACCCGTCGATTCCGTTCCGCCTGTTCTAACCATCAACAGTACCTTGACTTCATCCTGCCTCAGCGGTTCAATCAGCGTAGGGGTCGATGTGACGGACAGTGTCATGAAAAGCGATAACGTGTTCAGTGTACGACTATCTGACGCCAACGGGTCGTTCGCCAACGAAACAATCATAGGCACCCGTACAACCAGTCCGATCACAGCCACCCTATCGCCCTCGTTACCCTCCGGAACGAACTATCGCATTCGGGTAGTGGGCAGCAGTCCGAACGTATCCAGCGCCCCCACTCAATCGCTGACCCTCTGCCCTGGAGGAGCCGATTTATCCTTAAGCATGCGGATCAGTAATCGAACACCGCAGCCCAACCAGCCGGTTACCGTTACGCTGGTCCTTACGAACAGCGGCCCCGCCGATGCCGCGAACGTGAGAGCCCAAAGTATACTGTCTCTGGGCATGGATTTCATTGATGCCACATCGACAGCCACAACCGCGGCATCGACGAGTGCAACGTCTGCGAGTGCGGTATCCACTACCGTATCTATCAGCGCGGGAACCATCCCTAATGGCGTCAGCAGGTCGTTTGTTTTTCGGATTAAACCCAACAGGCAGGGCACCTTTTCCGAATCGGCCCAGATTACGGCCAGTTCTCAACTCGACCCCGACAGTCAGCCCAATTCCGGCACCGGCGACGGACAGGACGATGCCGCAACGGTCGATTTACGCACACCGGCAGCTAGCGGACCTATTCTCGCGTCGGCGAATCCCAACCAAACTCCGCTGCCTACCCTCCGACCAAATCAACCACCTACCGATGCCAGCAAGGCCGACCTGAGTTTGTCTATGATCGCCAGTAGTTTGGCCGCTACAACGAACCAGGTAATCAGTTTAAGTTTGGTCGTCAGTAACCTGGGCGGAGCCAGCGCCACGAACGTAAACGTGCAGGCGGTGCTTCCTACGGGCTGGCAGCCAACCGTTACGACGGGGTTGACGATTAGTGGCCAAACGGTGACGGTTCCGGTAGGGACTATCTCGGCAGGTAGTTCGCAATCCGTGGTCTTGTCTGTGCGGGTACCGAGTCTGGGAACCGTACGCGCACAAATATCCAGCGCTTCGCCAACCGACCCTGACTCAACGCCTGGCAATGGCTACACCAAAGGCGAAGATGATGAAGCGGCACTGAGTGTGCGAATGAGATAACTGCCCTGAGACTACAGAAGGCCCCGCTCATCACGGGGCCTTCTGCATGTTTATTTCTTGATGATCTCTTCGAGGAACGCCCGGAAGGGCCCCGCAAACTCGGGTCGTTTGAGGGCAAACTCGACGGTTGTTTTCAGGAAGTCCAGCTTGTTGCCAATGTCGTGGCGTTTGCCTTCGATGCGGTGTGCGTACAGGTTCTCACGCTTTAGCAACAGAAGCATCGCGTCGGTGAGTTGTATCTCGTTGTTTTTACCAACTGGTGTTTGCTCCAGCATGGCAAAAATTTCGGGCGTCAGAATATAGCGTCCGGCGATAGCCAGGTTCGATGGAGCCTCACTAACGGATGGCTTTTCGACAAGGGTATCCAGTTCAAATATCCGATCGCTCAGCGACTTGCCGCCTACGATTCCGTACCGGTTTACTTTGTCGTGGGGCACTTCTTCAACGGCAATGACCGAACCACCGAACTGGGCGTAGGTGTCAATGAGTTGCTGCGTTACAGGAATAACCGAGTCCATAATGGTATCCCCCAGAAGTACCGCGAATGGCTCATTCCCGACATGGTGCCGGGCGTACCGAATGGCATCGCCAAGCCCGTTGAGTTCACGTTGGCGAACGTAATGCAGGTTGGCCATATCCGACAAACGACGCATCTCATCCAGCAACAACTGGTCTTCTTTTTCTTCGAGCCGGGTTTCGAGTTCGTAGTTCCGGTCGAAATGGTCTTCGATCGCCCGCTTCCCTTTTCCGGTGATGATCAGAATATCTTCGATACCCGAATCAACGGCTTCCTGCACAACGTACTGGATCGTTGGGCGGTCAATAATGGGCAGCATTTCTTTAGGTTGCGCCTTTGTGGCGGGCAGGAACCGGGTTCCAAGACCGGCAGCGGGGATAACGGCTTTTTTTATCATTTTTATGTTTCTGTAGAGACGCACTACTTGCGTCTTTGTAGCCGGATGGTTTTCCACCCATTTGTTGCTGACGCGTATGGAGACGCAAGGATTGCGTCTCTACGTAGGTTAAACTACGTAGGGCTTGATAACGCGCGCGTTGATTTTCTTTAGTTCCACGAAGAGCCGGTTCAGCATGGCATCGTCGCGGTAGAGGCCGATGATAGAACCTCCCGAGCCCGTGAAGGAAGCCGATGCCCCACAGGCACGGGCGGTTTCGATCAAACTCAGGTTACGGTCGGTTATGTTGTATATCTGCGCCCGCAGGTCAAAATTACGGTTAATCAGGTCGTTGAGCATTTTGCTATCCTGCCGCAGCATAGCCTCCCGCCCTTCGCGGGCCACATCGGCAATGGCGCTCATCGTCTCCACTACGGCTGGTTCGCCTTTGAGCCACCGCGCCCGAACGTCGTTGTGCACCCGCCCCGACTGCTTGCCCAGGTCGGTGTTGTAGGCAATGTACAGTTTGGGCAGCAACCGTGAATCGAGCGGTTCGTACTGGCCATAGCCCTGACGCGCCATCGTATCCCGATCAAAATCCATGTATACGCATCCCTCGTAGCACTGGATAACCCGATCCTGTAAACCAGCCGTGATCCCCAACTCTTCGGCTTCCGTAGCCAGTACCAGATTAGGTAATACCGGCAGAGGAATCTCTACGCTGTAAAACTGCATGAGGGCCCTAAACGTGGCAACGATGATGGCACTGGAGCCCGAAAGACCAACCTGCCGGGGAATGGACGTGTTGTACCGAATCGAAAAATTCTGATTCGGGAGCCGGATCTGCTGCGCTTCGCAATACTCGGCAAATTTCTTGATGGCTGCTTTCAACAACGGAACACCGCCATGATAGCCCAGCGTACTGACCGAGTCGCGCAGGTGATACAAACTGCGGAATACGTTGGTATCCTGCGGCTGGGGCTCGATGTGCAGTTCGGGCGAAGGATACAGCGTTACAGACGCCCCAAAGTTGCGCACGGAGATGGCAATGGTTTTACCAAAAAATCCATCGGACGGGTTACCGAGCAGGCCCGCCCGGGCGTAGGCACGGGTTTCGATGAGCAAATCAGTAGCGAAGCAAGTGTCCGCTGGCTAAATAATTAAACGACAAGTTTACGAAAGAATCGGCAGGATAAAGATGAGCCCCACCCTTCGGCGCAAAAAAAAGCGACCAGGTATCTCCCCGGTCGCTTTCGTCAACAATTATTCTGCTATCGAACTTATTCTTTCTTGTCGTCTTTACCGGTATACCCTACGTTATGGGGGTCATAGCCCTCACCTGGTCGGTCACCTTCCTCCAGGTAGGTCGCATCCGACCGGTGCAGAAGCGCATCATCAGATGGGTTTTCTGCCACTTCGCTCAGTTTTTTGGCGGCCTCATCGCTCATCATACGACCTTTCGGCTGTTCGGAGATAGCATCGGCATCGACATCCCACTCCTGGGTTCCGCCCAGACTTTCGCCTTTTGGCTCACCAACACGGCCAGTGCCTTCGTTGGCCTCGCGGGTATCTTTCGTTATGTTCAGGTTTTCTGTTTCCATATCCATACCCGACGAAGAGTCTTTGTATGAATTGGTTCCAACCCCTTCCGACTCACGACCGTAATCGGAATCGCCATGCTGGTTGGGGTCACGGGAATAAAATTCAGGATCTAGTTTGTCCGGGTCGAATGGTGATGTCGTTGCCATAGCGCTAAGAGTTTTCAGACTATAACCCGAAAGAAGAACGGTTGTTTGGAAAGCGGGTAAAGTAGCGAAGCCGGAACGTCGGGAAAAGCGCCACCCGCAACACGACTTTGCCACTGGCTATTTGCTCTTCCCTTGCATCTCCGCCAGAAGCAGGTCGTTGGTTTGTTGCAGCAGGGCGACGCGCTCATTGAGCTGAAACAGCAGGAACTCCATGTTCCGCAGTCGCTCTTCGGTTGTGATGGCCGCCGAAGGCGAGTTGAGCGTTTTAAACATGAGTCCTTCGCCCCGTAATAACCAGTCGCCGTTCACCTGCGGGTAGGCTACCAGTATTTTTTCGAGGGTATCATAACGGGGTTTCAATCGACCGTGTAAAATATGATAAACTTTCTCGCCCCGGTGCTCCCCCAGCTGCCGGGCAAATTCAAGCACACTGATGTCGAGCGAGTCGATGAGTTGCTGAAGGCGGAGATTGATTGTCATAGTTTACTGATTTGTATGTAAAAACAGGTGAAAACGCAAGGGCCATAAATCGGGCAGAATGAACGCAAATCAGCTTCCCAAAAATATCCCTACCGAATCAAATTAAGGCTTTATACAGCCTTCAGAATACTTACTGAGTAGGGTTGTTTTTCTACACAAAACTATGTAAATTTAAGTCAGTAAACACAAGGTCTTAAAAAGGCAAAAGGGACCTCAAAATGGGTCCCCTGCTTGAACAGTAAACAACAAATACTAATGAACACACAAAACAAAAGCCAAATCGAGACAATTCAAAGCGGTAATGAACTTAAACCGTATCAAAAGATTCATGAGTTGACTGGCGAGGTCGTTAACCGGTACAAGTATCTGGAGGGCCACCCCCGTCAATATCGGTTCGATGCCAAGGAAGGTGTGTTCAATATCAACGGTAATGAGAAACTGGGCCGCACCCTAACGTTCCAGCCGATTGCCTGGCGCATTTTCACGGACAACATCCTGAACATGGGCACCAAAAACTGGGCCGAACTTTTCTTCATCGACGAACGAAATTGTGTGTCGGCGGTCCTGTTCCACGGGTATTCGGTCGACAATATTTTTCGCCTGATCGAGCCGCTCTATTATGACGACCTGACGCTGGCCGACGTGGTTATTACAGCCGTTGCCGAGAAGAAAGAAAACAACAAAATCCAGCCAAAGGGCGTCTACTACATCGCCAACTTCACCTACAAGATGGCGGATGTGGAGAAGACAAAGGCGCTGAAACAGTTTGCCCAGGAGGTGAAAGTGTTCCGGCAGGAAACATTGACGGATATTGCCAACATCAAGACGGCGATGAACTACTACAATCCCTTCATAAACCCCGTAGAGGAGCCTGCTCTGCTGGCAGCCGGATAATTCAATTGATGGTCGTGTTCTTTTCAACGTTTCCCTTTTGCTCATGATTTCTCAACTGTTGACCTCCTTGCCGCAACCGCTTCTGATGCCCGGTGACGATTATCGGGCATTGCCGCGCGTTTCCAATTCCGATCTGACCCGGCTGAAAGAAGAACATCTGGGTTACTGGTCGGTGCCCTCGGCGCGGTTTATTCCTGAAAAGACCAAGGCATTCGGGCGGGCGTTTCACCAGCACTTGCTCGAACCCGAAACGGTTGGTACGGTTTTATCGCAGTTTCTGCCCGATATGATGGATCCGGCCCTGCAACCGGACGGACTTGCTCCTGCCCAGACCAAGCAGTTACACACCCTGATGCAGACGATTCGGCAGGACGGTTTCTGCCGACGGTATCTGCGAATGTCGGAGCGTGAGCGGATCGTACTGTCTACCGATCCGACAACCGGTATTGCCTGTAAAGCGCGGCTGGACATGGTGTATACCAGCCCCAAACGCCGGAACGCGATGATCATCGACCTGAAAACAACATCGGCCCGGACCCAGGCTCAATTTCTGGAATCGTGCTACACCTACGATTACGACCGGCAGGCCGCTTTTTACGTAGACAGCCTTCGCCACGCCGACGGACGCGAGTGGGGCACGACGAAGCACTTCCGCTTCGTATTTATCGGTATCATGAAACAAAGCCCCTATCGACTTTTTGCCGTTGATGCGACATCCATTCCGGGCTTTATCGATTACGGTCGCAAGAAATACCGTTTCTGGCTCCGCAAGTGGCGCGACGAGCAAACAACCGATACGCTGGCAGCACCGGCCTGGAGTATGAGTGCTTAAGAATCACAAACCAACTACCCTATGAACGCATCAATCATCACCCTCACCCCTACTGAACTCCATTTTGACTGGGGAACCGATGGGCTGGTGTTATGGATTGAAGAACTGGATGGAACCGACAGTCTGGCGGGTCAGATGAGTGAGGTAATGGACCGCATTGCTTTTGCCATCGAACTCCAGACGGGCTGGGATCACCGAACCGATGCGGATACGCTTCATCCGTTGTATGGCTATCGGCTGCTGCTGCGCGATGCGTCGGGCTTATGGAATGCTGTTCAGACCGACGAGACGGGCCACTTTGCGGGGTTGACGGCCCTGGAAGAGCTGGATTATGAACTGGCCTATGACAAAGTCATGTGGCTGGATTAAGCCATAAATCTATAGATCGTTTGTGCGGTTCTCCCCACCAGACCGATGGTTGTTTTCAAGGCACCCGGTCTCTTCAGGAGAACCGCATTTTTTGTTTATGCCAAAGGACGAAATCAACTATGCCCTCATACCCAGGCCATCCGCTGGGCAGCTCCAATGATGGTAAAATACGGGACCGCTTAATTATACATGAAATAACACAATCGTATTTCCTAAGTTTATTATACAAAAAATTTTTTAACTAAAGTCGTTTGAGTGTCAGGGATTTTACAGTTACTTTGACTAGTAAACTCCTGTCCTATGCGCCATTTTTATTGCCTGATAACCGTCTTTATCACGACGATTTCTTCCCTCGCTGCTCAGTCCTATCCTTCCTACTTTTCAATTTCCACAAACAGTCCGGTTTGCGATGGACAGTTGTTTCAGATTAGTGCAGCGTATACGGTACCCCCTTCCGGCACATCGGTCAGCTTCCGCTGGTCGGGGCCGAACGGTTACACCAGCAGCTTTTCCTCAACCATCTCCCGAACGGCGTCGGCAACCACGGCTGGAGTTTACTCCGTAACAATGACATTCACGGGAACAAACCAGGGAACGGCAACCGCATCAACCACAGTAAGCCTGGGCACATCCAAACCGATGGGATTGGTATACGATGGCCAATATTACCTTCCCAGCCGCTCGATCTGTAGCCCAACGAGCCTTTCGCTGGCAGCTTATCCAGATGAGTCGCGGAGCCTCAACAGTGCGACCTACCGCTGGACGGGCCCGAACGGTTTTTCGAGTACGGATCGAAATCCGGTTGTGGCACAAGGAGTGGCCGGTTTATACATTTTGGAAGCTACCTATCCGGGCAACTGCGGGGTTGGTAAAGACACGGTGCAAGTATACAACAACACCTTATCCGTCAGCGCTACGGCCTACACCACTGGCTCGAATCCGCAGGTTTCAGCGACTTTCTGTTTGGGAGCAGGCATCGAATTTCGGGCTGGGGCTTACACGCCGTCGGGCACAACCGTCGCTTACAAATGGAGTGGTCCGGATGGCTTCACCAGTACCAGTCAGAACTTTACCTTAACCAGCGCGACGACGGCCATGAGCGGTACGTATAGCGTAACCGCCACTTTTTCTGGCAGTTGCGCAGGAACGGCTACAATGTCACGAACGATTCGGGTTGATCAACCGTCTATGTATATCAGCGGAAACCCTGCCGCCTGTTCGGGGGGGCAACTTTCCTTGGAGGCTATGCCAATGGTTAACTATTACTCGCTCAATACAGGCACTACCTACCAGTGGAATGGACCCAATGGGTTTACCAGTACAGCAAAAAAGATTGAGCTAACCAACGTAACGTCCGATATGGCGGGTCTCTATAGTGTACGAGCAACCTTATCGGGTGCATGCACGGGAACGGTTACGGCCAGTAATCAGGTTCGGATTAATACCCCTGTTGTCGGGGTATTCAGCAAATCGACAGATAGCCTGGCCTATGGTGATCAGTATTGCCCGGGAACGTCGTTCACTATTTATCCAATTTTTTTTAACGCATCATCCAACTTTCCGTCCAGCCAGTCAACACTGTCCTACCAATGGCGCGGCCCCAATGGATTTACCAGTTCGGATCGGCAACCAACCATCCCGACAGCCAGTACGCTGGCGTCCGGGTTATACAGCTTGACCGTTACGGTTGCGGGCGAATGCAGTGGCACCTATACAGATACCAGGGAGATCAACATTGGCAAACCGATCAGCTATGTTTCGGCTTATCCCCTGAACGGAGTTAGTCAACAGGATACCTATTGCCCTGGGGCCACAGTCGTTTTAGCCGCCCGTAACAACCCGGCCAATGCACCCGTTACCGCCTACCAGTGGCGTGGCCCCAACGGATTTACCAGTTCGGCCCAGAGCCTGACCCTCGCGACCATTACCGCCCAGATGGCCGGCGTTTACAGCCTGACGACGGTATATGGGGGGCAGTGTGCCAGTAAACGAGTTGAGTTTGCCAATGTCGTTGTTGGTACACCAAACGTGTATGGGGGTGTTTTTCGAAGCGATGGGGCGGGTGGCGGCAATCCACCGCTGTGCGCCGGTAATTATTACACGCTGGCACCCAATGCGTTCGTCACGAATACCAATGACATACGCACCAACAATACCCACAGCTTCGAATGGACATTGCCCGATGGAACAACCTCGGCTTCACCTTTACTGACCATCGCCAGTGCGAACACGGGTCATGCGGGGCGTTACATCCTGAAGACCACATTAGGGGGCGTTTGCGCATCAGCCATCACCCGCGACACAACCGACATTGTTGTGGGTATAGAACCGCCCAACATTCGGGCCAGTAACCCACTCATTACCCGTGGCCGATCAACGACTCTATTCGCGGAGAATTGCGTTGGCTCTACCGTTCAGTGGTCCGACGGGCAAACCGGGTTTACCATTACCGTCGCTCCAACCCAAACAACGACTTACCTCGCCACCTGCGTGGGGTATGAAGGATGCCTCAGCCCACAATCGGCTCCGTTAACGATTCAGGTCAGCAATCAGACCGAAGCCGATTTAAGCCTGAAGATGGCCGTCAGCAACCGGACACCCGCACTGGGCCAGTCCGTTACGCTGACAATAGCCATTACAAATAGTAGCGCTCAGGAAGCCCGTAACGTACAGATCGAAAGCAGGTTACCGGCTACATTATCGGTCATCAACGCAGGAACATTCCAGACAGACGGACTCGTTCTGACCGCTACCGTGGCGAGTATTCCAGCCAATAGCACCATAAACCTGCCCGTCCAGCTAGCGGCTACAGCCGCCGGAGATTTTTGGTTAACGGCTCAGCTCATGGCGAGTGATAATCCGGATCCCGACTCCTGGCCCGCCAGTGGTACGAATGATGGGCAGGATGATGCTGGTCTCGTTAATCTACGCACCACGATCGGCGGAGCGCTTGTTAAGGCACCGCTGGAGCCTAATCCAGCCGATTTGCCCGAACCCCGTATCCGCAGAACCCTGTTGCCGAATGGGCTGGTCGATTTGAGTCTGAATGCGTTTTTAGATAAAGCGTCATCCTCTCTGAATGAAATTATAACAATTACCCTGTCGCTCAATAACGTTGATAATCGGCGATTGCTTAGCCCGGAGGTCACCTGTCGGCTACCCGCTGGTCTGACGTTTATAGGTGGAACGGGTTTGATTGCCAGTGGTCAGGAAGTTACCCTGGTCGGTGGAAACTATTATTCGCAATGGCCGCAAACGTTTAGTTTTCAGGCGCGGGTAATCGGTACCGTATCAGAACCCATTAAGGCCCAAATCAGCTATTGCGATTGGGATGACGTTGATTCGAAACCCGGCAATGGCTTTACCACCGGCGAAGACGATACAACGCAGGTCAGTCTGCGGGTGCGTTAGTGCATGACATTCCTGTTTCAGTACCATGCAACCTTTTGCTGTGTCCTTGCATCTTTAGGGAAATCAACCGCAAAACTGATCCAGACACATGAAAACTATTCTCCTTTCTTTCCTGCTCGCCTGCGCTGCTGTGGCTCCTGTTCTGGCCCAGGGAACCGTTAGTGCCAGTGATATTATGGCCAAAATCAATCGGCGGGAAGCCGTTTCCTACCAAAACACCACCATCACCGGTGACCTCGATCTGACCAGCCTGGCGAATCGAAGAGAAGTGCATGATGGCAACTGGCGGGGTGAATCGCAGGAGTTTCTGAGTACCGTCGATGTTCCGTTGACCTTCAAGAATTGTACGTTCAAGGGCAAGTTTCTAGCCTACCGGACAGATCGGCAGGAAGAACGGAAACTGCTGAGTATGACAAACAGAGTATATAATACGGACTTTACCGAAGCGGTTACCATCGTTGGCTGTCAGTTTACAGACGATGCGGCCTTCAAGTATTCGACCTTCAGCCAGCGGGCAATTTTTACCGACAACGCGTTTCGGGAAGGCGTTACCTTCAAATACAGCAAGTTTCGGAATGAAGCCGACTTCAGCGGCTCTACCTTTCGGGAATACGCCGACTTTAAGTACACCAAATTCGACGAATCATCGTCATTCCGGAAAGCAGCCTTCGAGCAGTACGCTGATTTCAAATACACCAAATTCGATGAGCGGGTCGATTTCGGCCAGGCCCGTTTCAGCAGCAACGCCGACTTCAAGTACACGCACCTGCCCCGGGGTACCAATTTCGATGATACCCGGTTCAACGGGTCTACGGACTTCAAATACTCCACCCTTGATGGACGCCGGTTTTCGCCGAACGGCCGGTAACGCATGACGCGTAAGGTCGCAAAACAACAGGAAAATGGTTGGCTTTGGTGGAGAGCGTTGATCTAAAGTCGCCCACCGAAGCCAACCATTTATATGATTGCTCGTTTATAAGAGCGTTACACCAAGCCCGTCAACGTTTTGAAACGAACAACCAAAATTGTCCTTGCTCTTGTCGTTCTGCTGATCATCGCCCGATTGTTGCTGCCCTACTTCGTGCTGCGGTATGTCAACAAAACACTGGCCGATATGGGAACCTACACCGGCCACGTTGATGACATTAGTATCCAGCTTATTCGGGGCGCTTATCAACTTGACAACCTGAACATTCGTAAAGTCAACGGTAAACTGAAAGAGCCTTTTCTCTTTATTCCAAAAACTGATCTGTCGGTTGAGTGGCAATCGCTGTTCAAGGGTAAACTGGTTAGCGAGGTGGAGTGCTACCAGCCCAAAATCAATTTTGCCTTCAGCGACAACGAAGCCAGTAACCAGACCGGAGCCGATGTTGACTGGACGTCTTACCTGAAAAAACTGTTACCGATCAGCATCAACCGGTTCGCGGTTATCGACGGTGAAGTCAATCTGACAAGCTTGGTTACGAAACCCCGCGCCGATTTGTCCATCCAGAAATTTCAGGGAGAGATCCGGAACATTCGGAACGTAGAAGACAAAGCGAACCAGCTCCCTTCTCCCGTCGAAGCGCTGGGCGACGTGCCGGGATATGGAGGCACCGTGAATTTCTCGGCCAACATGAATTTGCTGAAGGAAGTACCGGATTTCGACTATAAGCTTCGGTTCAGCGATCTGCAATTGTTGAAACTTAACCCGCTTGCCCGTCACTACGCCAACCTTGATTTTGAGCGGGGCACCGTGAGCGTTTACAGTGAGATGGCCATGCTCAACAGCAAGCTCAACGGCTACCTCAAGCCGCTGACGAAGAACATGCAAATTTTTAAACTTAATGAGCATGAGGGCCGATCCATCGGAAAATTCTTCACCGAACTGGTCGCCCAGGGGGGTACGGCTATCCTCAAAAACCAGAAGCACGATCAGGTAGCCACCCGGATTCCGCTCAACGGCACCATCGACGATATTAAAACCGCGACCTGGCCAACCATTTTTGGCGTGTTGCGCAACGCATACATCGAAGCCTTCAAGGGTGAGTTCGACAACAACATTACCCTGCAGGATGCGGTCAAAAGTTTTAAAGAGGACTTTAAGGCTAAGCGAGCCGAGCGGAAAGCGGAACGGAAGGAAAAACGAGCCGAACGAAAGGTAGAACGACAGAAGAAACGAGAAAAGCGGAAGGCTGAGCGGAAAGCGAAACAGAACTGAACACGCCGGGTAGTCAGGATTGTTTCCTGGCTACCCGGCGTGTTCGTTGACAACTGGGTTCCGTTAGTTCTTGCGCCGATCGATCAGCGTGTCTTTACGGGCACCAGATTCCGTACGACGGGGCTGGTATCGGTTGGTCCCCTTTTTCACACCGGCATCCTTTTCTTTCCGGTACGAAGGAATAGCATTGTCTTTGCTCTCCAGGTTATCCTTCAGTGAAGGCGGTGGAATGGGTTTCTTCGAGCGGGCCATAGCGGATGCCGACATCGGTTTGGCCGAGTTAGCCGAGCCAGAGGTCGCCTTGGTTGTCTTCGCGGGTTGGGTTGTCGTCTGCGCCAGAGCAGGGGATGCCAGCAACAGTACACCGAGCAATACTTTAATCATACCGTTGATATTAAGTTTGTTCACTGAAAATAATCGATAAAGGGGTATCATCGAACGCTGTCCACTTTTGTGGCGCCCCCCCGGCGTAGGGAATCAGGCCGTAGCCGTTTCTGCTTCCGGTTTTTGGGCAACGTCGAATCGACACCAGCTTCCATTTTCATCCGTTGCTGCCGATTGGCGGGCTTCATCTTGGGACGAACCGGGTTGGCCTGCCGTGTATCCGTCGTTGACGTCGATTGCTGCATCGTTGGCGTCTGGCTGCTCTGCCCCAACGCGCTGATGCTCATTGTACCGCACAGAAGACCAGCAAAAATCAGGATACGTTTCATACCGTTCGATTAGTTGTTTACAACAAACCCGTTAAGCCGTGTGAAAGTTAGGCCGTGTTCGATTTTTTATTCATCGAATTCATCGGTCAGGCCCCTTATCACCGACTAAGTCCACAGAAAATTTAGTCTATATTTTAGTCAGGCAATCCCATATCCAGCCCGGTTGTACCGGCTCTGGTCAGCCAGTTCTTAATGTGCTGGTGCCATCCTACGACTGTATTGGCCAGCAGCTCCTCCACTGCAATATTTAACAATACATAACATTCTGACAATCAATATTTTATATTTCAATCTTTACGATCAGTGTCTATTTAACCGACAACGAGTTTTGGTATGTATCTCAGATAGGATGTTATTTGTGATTCTCTCCGTACTAACATAACCTAGAATGCTGTTTAATTCGCTTCATTTTCTTCTATTTTTTCTATTTACAACACTCGCCTATTTCAGCTTACCATTGCGCGGACGATGGCTTCTGTTGCTGGTAGCGAGCTGTTATTTTTACATGGCCTTCATTCCGATTTACCTGCTCATTCTGGGGGCGGTAATTTTGATTGATTATGTAGCCGGTATATACATCGAGCAGTCGCAGGGGCGTCGTCGCAAACTCCTGCTCATCTGTAGCCTGATCGCCAACATTGGCCTCTTGTCTTTCTTCAAGTACTACGACTTTTTCAACCAGCAGCTGACCAGCCTTTTAACCAGCGCGGATCTGACCAATCCGGTGCCCATGCTGGGCGATCTGTTACCCGGTATCGTTTTGCCCATCGGTTTATCGTTCCATACATTTCAGTCCATCAGCTACACCATCGAGGTGTACCGGGGCAAGCAGGCAGCCGAGCGAAACTTGGGCGTCTATTCGCTGTATGTGCTGTTTTATCCGCAACTGGTAGCCGGACCGATCGAACGGCCGCAGAATATACTGCATCAGTTTCGGGAATTTCACCCGTTCAACTGGGAGCGTGTCCGGTACGGGCTGCTAATGATGGCGGGGGGCTTTGTAAAAAAAGTGGTCATTGCCGACCGAATGGCGCTGGTGGTCGATCCTGCTTTCAGTGATGTTTCGAACGCCAACGGCTCAACTCTTCTGCTGGCGGCTGTCTTTTATTCCATCCAGATCTATTGCGACTTTTCTGGCTATACAGACATCGCCATCGGTGCAGGGAATGTATTGGGTATCAAGATGATGAAGAACTTCGACACCCCTTACCTGTCAGCATCGATCAGTGAATTCTGGCGTCGTTGGCATATCTCCCTCTCAACCTGGTTTCGCGATTACGTATATATCCCGCTCGGCGGTAACCGGCGCTCCACGGCCCGAACCTACATAAACACCTTTGTGGTTTTCGGCTTGAGCGGACTTTGGCACGGGGCCGACTGGAAGTTTATAATCTGGGGGTTGTTGCATGGGCTATATCTGACGCTGGGCCAGATGATGAACAAACGTACCGCTTCCCGGAAGCAGCACAAGCAGACCGAATTTCAGCTCAATAGCCTGGTCGGTCATCGAACCAATCAGCTTCTAACCTTCTTGCTGGTTACCCTGACATGGGTCTTTTTCAGAGCAGCTACCACCGCAGACGCGCTGCTTGTTTTACGCAAACTTCTGACGTTCGATTTCAGCGGCCCCATCCAAACGGCCATTCAGCCTGCAGAACTCGCGTTCAGTTTTCTTCTGATTGGCGGTTTATTGCTCGAACCCCGCTGGATAACCTACACCCGACGCGCTGACAATCGGGCGTTTTGGTTACTTATACCCGCTCTGGTACTCCTTTGCTACTTCTTCGGTGTTTTCACCGCGAACCAATTCATCTACTTTCAATTCTGATCTTTTCTCATGCTTACTACCATCCTGAAATGGGCAATACTGCTCGCATCGGGCGGAATGCTGCTGCTGGCATTGACCCCCCGTCTGCAAAAATGGCTGGACCGGCACGGTTTTATACCTGATCAATACACCTATGGCGATCTGTACAATGTATCAAATCTGAAGGCTTTTAAGGAGGAAGATTTCAACGAAAGCGACGCCCTCACGGACGCAGATAAGCCCAGCCATTATAAAGACGTACACCTGTATACCATTGGCGACAGTTTTACGAAAATGGATACGAGTTACTACGCGGGCGGGCGCAACGTGCACGTCTGGATCGGCGGCAATTCGGGGGTTGACGTAAAACTGGATAAGACAAAGAAGAATATTCTGGTTATTCAATTTATCGAGCGGGTCTTGCAGGAGCGCCTGTACTACCCGGAATACAAGGAGATTTACATGGACGAAGGTATCACCGAGGCCGGGCACCCGACGACACCAGCCTCGCAACCCGCCGAACCAACCGGACTGAAAGAATGGATCATGACCCGTTTCGGAAGTGAAATCAACCAGCGGCTGGAGTTCCTGTTGTTTAACCGCTGGCCCTTCATCCAATTTAAGGAAGCGAAAGCGCAGCTGACACTCGATGCCTTTGGCCGTGTGCCGGGAGCCACTATTTCGCAGGATAAAAAACATTTATTCTACCAGCTCGAAGCCGACTCTTCCTTTGTTTTAAGCGCCTTTCGCCACATCCCTGACCAACGGCTGGATACGCTGGTAACAAACCTGAACACCATGCGTCAACACTACCTCGACATGGGTTTCAATGAAGTGTACGTCTGCCTGATTCCGAACAAGGTAACCATCCAGAATCCGACGTATGGCGTATACAACCACCAGATCGAGCGTATTGAAGCCAGCCCACGTCTGCAAGCGCCGGTCATTTCTATGATCGATACCCTGAGGCAGCACCCGAACTGGTATCATCGGGGCGATGGCCACTGGGATAAAAATGGCAAGCGATTCTGGTTACGCCAGGTTAATACGCTGGTAACGAAGTGGTCCGACGAACGCTGAGCGCAACCAGTTGTACGGCTTCTTCCCAGTTGAAAGAAACCCTGAAAAACAAATATGGAATCTGGACTGTTCCTGCATCTTTATAGCGTAAGCAGCCCGTTCGTGTATGTTTTTAAAACTGTTTCGCAAACCCAGAGCCAGTTCTACTGCTTCCCGTAAAGAACCAGCTGACTACATTGCCGCCTATCGTGCCACCGGCGATCTGGCGGTACTAGGTGAACTCTATGAGCAGCACATGGACCTTGTCTATGCGGTTTGCTTCAATTACCTACGCGATGAGGACGAGGCCAAAGATGCCGTTATGAACTTGTTTGAGCAGTTGGTAACCGACCTGCGTAAGCATGAGATACAGCAGTTTGGTCCCTGGCTGCACAGTGTGGCGCGCAACTATTGCCTGATGCAACTGCGCAAGACAAATGCTCATCTGAAAACTACGCTGGTAACTGGTACCGGTGCCGACCTCGACGATGAGCCAGTTATGCAACTCTCGGCGGACGAGGTAGATAAGTCGGAACTTGAAGAAGACCTGACCATGATGGAAGCCTGTTTGCAAACCCTGCCCTACGAACAGAGAACCTGCCTGACACTTTTTTACCTGGATCATAAAGCCTACACCGAAGTGGCTGACCTGACTGGCTACGATCTAAAACAGGTAAAAAGTTATTTGCAAAATGGGCGTCGAAATTTAAAAATTTGTATGCGTAAGTAACGCGGACGAAAGCGCGTGTTTTAAGTGATGGTGGGTTTTTTCCTGCCCGACTCGTATGAACGACCAACTAAGTTTTACCGATTTACAGGCCTATCAATCCGGTCAGTTAAGCGGCCCGGCCCGGTATCGCGTGGAGCGGCTTCTACTCGAAAATCCTTTTTACGCCGATGCTCTGGCGGGGCTGGAGGCTATGCAGCAGACGGCGGCCGGTGCAGCAGCCCGCCCAACAACCGACCAGCTAGCCGATCTTCGGGATGCCCTGAACGAGCGTATCCACGAATCGGCGAACCAGAAACGGCTCTGGCCACTCTGGATTGCTACTACTACAGCCGCCATTCTGTTTATGCTGGCTATGGCTGTTTATTTCATCTTTTTTGCTCCGAAGCAACCCGTCAAGCCCATCCAGAAATCAGCCCCTACGGTTATACGCACAGCACCTGATAACCCGGCAGTGGGACTGGTAAAAACATAGCCATATGGGGAGCTTTCATCACCTGGCTGCCCTATTTCCCGCTTCCCTTTCAATAAAACTCTAACTATTCTTTCGGCAGAATAAAACATTTATAAAACGTAAGGCGTTAAGCGGACATATCAACTTTATTAGATTTCCTATGTTTCGCGCAAATTCACTACGCTTTACTCTCTTCTCATTTATCCTCATTAGCGCCTGTTTATCAAGCAGTTTTGCTCAGCAACGATTCAGTGCAGGGCCACGTGTCGGCTTAAATTTGTCCACATTTGGCATGGATGCCAAGGACTATACGTTACGTCCGGGCGTAACCGCCGGTGCGTTCCTGATGTACAGCTCCCTGAACCATTTCGGCATTTCGGGTGATGTTCTTTACTCACAAATGGGAGCCAAATACTCGGCACCCGCCAATAATCAGGCTAACTCATTCAAACAGCGGATTAACTACCTGGAAGTTCCCATTGCGTTACGCTACTTTCTGACATTGAACGGCAATTTCCGGCCTAACGTATTCTTCGGTCCATCATTCGGGTTTAAGCTCAACGCAAAACGGACAAACCTGGTGGAGAACGGTATTGCCAGACCAGATTTCGATAACAGCGCCGAATTTCGGTCAATGGATTTAGGGTTGATCGCTGGTTTTCAGTTCAACTTCAAGGGATTGGGCGATCGGCAACGCTTCCTGATCGATGCCCGCTATCGGTACGGTCTGAGCGACATTACGCTCAACAACAATCAGAACGTCAACAACTCGACGATCACCCTGACCCTTGGCTACGGCTTCGGCGTTGGTCCGGAACACCCCAGCCGGTACCGGAAATAGTCAATTCCCACGTTGCCTGAAGTGTCCTCGCCCGACTTATTTAATGAGTCAGCGAGGACACTTTTTTGTATTTTTGGCCTATCACGACCCCAATTTCTTTTCTCATGCCCTTCTGCCGGTCTGCTCTTCTTGGTTTACTCAGCGTTCTATTGTCTTTTTCGACCTTCGCGCAAACAACACCCTCATCGTTTCTCAAGCTGACTGCCCGCCAGAGCTGCTGGGCCGACTCGGTCTTTACCAACATGGCTCCCGACGATCGGATTGCCCAGCTGATCATGGTAGCTGGCTATTCGAACCGCAAACCCGCTTATGAAGACTCGCTGATTACGCTGCTACGCACTCATAAATTGGGTGGCGTAGTGATGTTTCAGGGTGGACCCGTTCGGCAGGCGCACTTAACGAACCGTCTTCAGGCCAGTTCTGCCGTACCGCTGCTCATTGCCATGGATGCCGAGTGGGGCCTGGCCATGCGCCTGGACAGTACCGTTCGCTACCCTTACCAGATGACGCTTGGGGCGATGCAGGGCGCGGGATCCGACTCGCTGATTTATCAGATGGGCGCCAATCTGGCCAAACAGGCACGCCGGTTGGGTATGCACGTGAATTTCGCCCCATCGGTCGATATTAATAATAACCCAAATAACCCCGTCATTAATTTCCGCTCTTTCGGCGAAGATAAATATGCCGTGACCCGAAAGGCCCTCGCCTACATGCGAGGTATGCAGGACAATCAACTGTTGACCAGCCTGAAACATTTCCCCGGTCATGGTGATACCGGCACGGACTCGCACTACGACCTCCCGCTCATCAGCAAGAGCCGTGCGCAACTCGACTCGCTGGAACTGTATCCGTTCCGGGAACTGATCAACGCGGGTGCCGCCGGGGTAATGATTGCGCATTTAAGCATTCCATCTCTCGATACAACCCGCAACCGGCCTTCAACGCTCTCACCTGCCATTGTAACCAACCTGCTCAAAAACGAACTGGGTTTTAAGGGGCTCGTTTTTTCCGACGCGATGAATATGAAAGGGGTAACCAAATTCTACCCATCGGGGAAGGCCGATGAACTGGGTTTGGAAGCGGGAATGGACGTGCTGGAATTTACGGAAGATGTACCAAGTGCCCTGGCGCAGGTTAAACAGGCCATCGCCGACGGGCGAATCAGCCGGGCGTCTATTGATGCCCGATGCCTGAAAGTCTTACAGGCCAAAGCCTGGGCCGGACTGGATCAGTATAAGCCCATTGTGCTGGACAACCTCGTCAATGACCTGAACCCCGTACAGGATGAACTACTAAACCGTCAGCTTACCGAAAAAAGCCTGACAGTCCTGAAAAATGACCAGAATATACTGCCCTTACAGCGGCTGGATACACTCCGAATCGCATCGGTAGCCATTGAAAGTGATAAACTTACGGCCTTCCAGCAAATGGCGGGCAACTACACAAAGGTCGATCATTTTAACCTGACCTCGCGTACCCCCGATTCTACACTGGCCCAGGTTCGGGACTCTTTGCGGAACTACAACCTGATTCTGGTCGATGTTCATCTTAGCAACATTCGGCCGGCTCTCAAATACGGTCTGCAGTCCAGAACAGCCGGTATTCTTAGCGAAATGGTGTCCACCGGAAAAGCCATCGTGACCGTTTTCGGCAACGTATATGCGCTGGACAAGCTAACGTTTCCGGCGGACACCGCTCAGCCGGGGCGCAACATCGAACAGGCCAAAGCGCTTGTTATGCCCTATCAGCTGACCAACTATGCCGAAGAGTTATCGGCGCAATTAATTTTCGGTGCGATTGGGGCGTCAGGGAAGTTACCCGTTACGGTTAATCAGCGCTTCCGGCTGGGCGACGGTATACCGGTTCAACCGATTGGTCGCCTTAAATACACCATTCCCGAAGAGGTAGGTATCGACGGCCGATTTCTAACCCAGCAGGTCGATTCACTGGTTAATGTGGGGCTCACGCAGGGGGCCTTTCCGGGTTGTGTCGTGCAGATGGCCCGCAACGGGAAAGTCATTTTGCGGAAAGCCTATGGTAAACATACGTACGATGCTTCGCTCGGCGCTGAACCCAGACCCGTACAGCTGGACGATCTTTACGATATGGCCTCCGTTACGAAAGTAAGCACGTCAACGCCCGCCTTGATGCACCTGGTCGATGAAGGTAAATTCAATCTGGACGGAAAAATGGCAGACTACCTGCCCAGTTTCAAGAAGTCGAATAAAGCTGATTTGCGCTGGCGCGACGTGCTGACCCACCAGGCCCGGCTTAAGGCCTGGATACCCTTCTGGATGGATACCAAAAATCCGGACGGTTCCTGGAAACCGAAAACCTTCCAGAATGAACGATCGGCGCGGTACCCGATTGAGGTGACGGATAGTCTTTTCGAGTTCAAGAATTACCCAAAAGTCATTTTTCAGCAAATCAGGGACTCGCCCCTGAACGCGAAGAAAGAATACGTGTATTCTGACCTGTCGTTTATTTTGTATCCGCAGATTGTGAAACGACTGACGGGTGAAAATTTTGAAGATTACCTTAAAACAACCTTCTACAAACCGCTTGGCGCCACAACGCTCACCTTTTTACCACGTCGTTTTTACGCACTGGACCGGATCGTTCCAACCGAATACGACTCGCTGTTCCGTAAGACCCTGATTTGGGGGCGTGTCCATGATGAAGGGGCGGCCATGCTCAACGGCCTGTCGGGACACGCAGGCTTGTTTGGCAACGCTAATGACCTGATGAAAGTATACGAGATGTATCGCCAGCAAGGCAGTTACGCTGGACAGCAGTTTATTTCGGCCAAAACAATGGCCGAGTTTACCCTCTACCAGTTTCCGGAGTTGGGCAACCGGCGCGGGCTGGGCTTCGACAAACCATCGTTCACCTACACCGGCAACGCGCCCAAATCGGCGACCAAAGCCAGTTACGGGCACTCGGGGTATACGGGTACGTTTGTGTGGGTCGAACCCGATCCGGCTTACAACCTGACGTATGTATTTTTGTGCAATCGGGTATATCCGACCCGAAATAACCCGAAACTTGGTAACTTAAACACCCGTACCAACCTTGTTGAAGCACTTTATCAGGCAACTAAACGTGGACGCTGATGAAAAATTACCTGATTCAACTACTTGATTATGAACTCTGGGCCAACCGACGTCTGATCGACACCCTCGAAACGATTAACAATCCGCCCGCCCGCGCACTGGCGCTGATGGGACATATTTTATCCGCTCAACACGTATGGTACGGCCGGGTTATGCACGAGTCAACCTTTGTTGCTATCTGGGAGAACATTCCGGTTAGCTGGATGGGCGAAACCGCCGAACGCCAGCACCGTCAGCTAGTTAGTCATGTGCTGTCGCTTGATGAAGAGGCCTTACTGAAGCTGATCGACTATGTGAATACCAAAGGGGTTTCCTACACGGACTCGCTACTTAACATTTTAACGCACCTCAGCCACCACGCGGCTTACCATCGGGGGCAGATCGTCCAACTCATTCGACCTATGGTGGAGCAGGCACCGGAGACAGATTTTATCGTTTGGACAAGAACGGGAAAATAAGTCCGGCTAGTCGAAAACAACACCGAGTCATGTTCGACTTACGTCGGGCGCTTAGTATTTTCACTATTGACCTATACCTTCGTGTTGGGCTTTGGGCAGGTCTGGTAACCCCCTGTTCTCAACTCCCCAACTCATCCATTATGAAATACCTGATTCTTTTTTCTTTATTCGTTTCGCTGAATACGTTGGCGCAGGTTAAGCTGCCAACCAACGAAGTTGGCCAGGTTCAATATCAGGAACTTGTGCGCGTGCCTGACAGTAAACGGCCCGCCCGTCAGATCATGGAGCAGGTCCGGGCTTGGTCCGAGCAACATTACGCCGACGAACCTACCGCTGAACAGCAACAGGATGCCGCTAACAATATTCTGTTTATCAAGGCAGTACACACTATTGGCGATCAAGCAGTGCGTTACTCACTTACAATCGAAACCAAGTTCGGACGTTACCGGGCCACCCTGACCGATTTGATTACGGAAAGCGCTGGTCTTTCCCTGCCCGTTCAGCCGACCAGCAGTACCGCCAGCGAGATCGAGCGTTCGTCCAGCAGTAAGATCCCGAACAGAAAGCTTATCGAACAAACCGTTCAGCAACAGGCCGATTTGTATCGCCAAATCGACAAATTCTGCCGGGACACGTTAGCCAGTTTGAAAGAAGGCTTGAAGTAACCAGCTCGAATGGTCTTCAGCGTGGAGTCAGCACATAGAACCGTAAGGGATCAAGCTACCGATGCCGGTCCACACCGATCTGTTCACACCAGGGAAGTACAGGGCATGTTGAACAATGTGGTAGCGTTCCGGTACAAATGTGCTTCCCGAAAGGCATCAGCAACCGGTTTATGTTGACCCATTGTTCGCGGGGCACCTGGGTTTCCAATACCTTCAGCGTTTGCTCGGGTTGCTTGGTATGGACGTAGCCCCAGCGGTTAACAACTCGATGTACGTGCACATCCACACTGATCGCGGCTAACCCGGTTGCCACACCCAGGGCCAGATTAGCGCACTTAGGGCCAACTCCCTTCAGCGATATCAGCGTGTCATACTGGGCGGGCAGGTCACCACCAAACTCATTCACAACGCGTTCAGCGATACCCAGCATAGTATAGGCTTTCTGATCGGGATACGTGGTGCCGTACAGCAAATGTGTCAGCGTTGATACGTCCAGTTTAAGAAGTTGCTGGGGCGTTCGGGCCTGCTCAAACAAACGAAGTGATACCGGAATGGTTGTTTCATCGAGCGTTCGAATCGACACGATGCACGAAATCAGTTGCTCGAATAAGGTATTATAGCCCCGCTCGAACAGATCGAACATGGCCGCCTTGGGGTACGGCTGAATCGCTTCATCAATGTGCGCCAGAACAACGTCGAGGTCAAAGTCAGGTTTCATCCGGTTTCAGTATTCAGTTTACGGCGGACCGCCGTGGCGACGGTCCGCCATAAACTGAATACCTGAAACGCACCGCTAAGGTTTTCAAACCTTGACAATTACCATTTCCACACGCCGGTTTTCGGGGCGCTCTTTCAGCGTTTTGTTGGTATTGATCGGTCGGGACGGCCCATATCCGACGGTCTCGATTCGGCTGGTACTGATGCCTTTATCAACCAGGTAGCGTTTCACTTCATTAACCCGGTTGCGCGACAACTCGACGTTTGCGTCAAATTCACCCACCGTATCCGTGTGTCCTTCGAGCCGGATTTGCATCGTTGGGTTAGCCTGCATCACCGTGGCCAGACGGTCCAGCTCGGGAAATGACTCGGGTTGCAGATCATATTTCGACACCTTGAAATAGATATTCTTCAGCGTGATTTTGGCGCCTGCTTCGATGGGTACCAGATTAAAATCACGTACCACATCGACACGGTTTGTGGCGAGGGTATCACTCTGGCTGAAATAGCCTTTTGCCGACGCCGTCACGGCATACACCCCTTTTCGGTCAATATCGATTTTATATTTCCCGCCGGGCGTAACACTCTGTACAGAATCAGCCGGGTCGCTACCTGATGCTTCAGCGCCCGATATGAGCCGATACGTAATGGTTGCCCCAATGGGTTGCTTCGATTTAGCGTCGCGGGTTATGCCGTTAATAGCTACCGCAGACGGTGCAGGCATCGCTTTTGGCTGAACAGGTGCAGGAATAGCGGAGTCGGTGGGGTCGGTCGATTCGCCCATACCAGGCTTTGTCCGGGGCGTATACCGGGGTTGTTGCGGTTTGGGCTGAACCGGCGACTTAGGCGTACGCTGCGAATACTGGTTTTTGCGGAGTGGATTGACGATGTGCACCCCCCAGAAATTAAAACAAATGAAGCCCCCGCCGTCTCGGCACTCAAATAAATCGAAAGTTGTATAACCGGGGTCTATCCGTTCGAAGTAGGCAACAAAGTCAACGCGTTCGCCGGGCTGGACTTTGCGTCGAACTTCGAGCGGAATATTTTCCGCCCGAATAAATTTATAAGAACGCTCCCCCTGGTTCACGTACAGCCGGGAGGTTGGTTGAAACCCAATGTTACTCGAGTTTTCCAGTTCCCCCCCCCGCCTACCATTGGGCATAGGAATCGAAAATGGAAACGAACGGCCATTCAAGCCTTCTCTGCGGGCCTGAAACTTCATGTAAACAATAGTGTACTGAGCGGTTAATTCAATGCGCTGTATGGCTACGTCGGCATCATTTACGTCGTCTACACGCGGGTTCTCAGTCGTAAACTGTACCTGCGCGCGTAGGCCTGTGGCAAACAGCAAGAAAAACAGACAGGTAAGTAATTGGCGGTTCATAGTCGTTAGAAGCAAAGCATGTTGTCTATTAACGTTTGACTATGCCGGGTAGTTTATGGTTTAACAGAGAGCGACCTGACGGATCAATTTTGATCAAAAAAGGCGTGCCACAGTTTGGAACCGTGGCACGCCTTTTTTAATGGTAGAGTCAGTTTTGAGTGACCGGCTCGGGCGATTAACTTCGTATTATTCGGTGTTGAGAAGCCGCCCGATTCATATTTAAGAATATGACTTCACCCGAAGTACACCAGACATTTAATAACCAGCGTTCTGCAAAAGGGCAGGGTTGGTCGTGATCTCCCGCAACGGAATCGGGAAAAGCAGTTTGGGCGAATTGTAAGGTAATGTGCCGACACTGGCCTTTGTCCGTTTGATGTCATGAATGTACGTTCCTTCGAAGGCCAGTTCGAACCGACGCTCTCTCAGGATGTTCGCCAGGGTTAACTGCGCTGTCGTTAACAGCGTTGCCCCCGCACGATTTCGGATAACATTCACGTCGTTCAGCGGTGTATCACCGATTGTCGTACCAGACCGAAAGTTAGCTTCGGCACGAGTCAGATACATTTCGGCCAGCCGTAACACCTGAATATTACCGTACTGATTGATGAACTTTTCTGTCCGGAAGAGGCCGTCGTCATCGTAAAACAACCCCGCCCGACGATCAGTCGAACCGAATTGCGCGATGAAGCTTTCGTTTATGTCAATATCACCCCGACCACCTTCAGACGACGAGGCATAGAATGTATTTACGTCGTTTATACCATCCTGATCGGTGATTTGAATGGCAAAAATCGTTTCATTGGAATTTATACCGTTCTGAAACTCCCGCGTATCGAACACCAGATCCGTGTCTACCAGCTGGTATGTTTTGCTGGTAATAACCCGGTTAGCCGCATTAGCCGCATTGGCATAATCTGCTTTCTGCAAATAAACCCGCGACAGTTGCGCCCCAGCCGCTCCCTTTGTGGCAAAGAAACTGTTTGTGGCCGGAAGCTTGGCCTCGGCGTCGGTTAAATCGGCAAGCACCTGCGTGTACACAGCCGCAACCGTACTGCGTGGCACATTCGAATTAGCGTCGAGGTTGACCGTGGGCGTCGTTACCAGAGGAACCCCGAGACTGGCATTCGGATCGCCATCACTCCAGTCTTTCCCAAAGAAGCGTACCAGCTCGAAATACAAAGAGCCCCGGATAAATTTCGCTTCGCCCTCAATCCGTGCCTGATCGGTTGTAGCCGCCAGGTTCAGGTTAGCCAGAACCGTGTTGCAGATATTGATCGTACGATAAGCATCCGTCCAGGTAACGTCGGCCTGCCCATTATTTACCAATATATTCTTGGTATAAATCTGCTGGGGAGCCGTGAACGTACCTGTCCAGTTCACATCGCCGGAAGAGGGTACCGTGGCCAGCAATTCGCCGTCACGAATTAAACTACCACCGTATAAATTGATACCACTCAGGCCATCATAGGCCCCAACGAGCAAGGCGTTCAGGTCGGAAGCCGTTGATAGCGCCTGCCCCGTTGCTACTGAGTTTACGGGTTTGATATCCAGTTGGCTGGTGCAGGAGGCCATCCATAAGCCTACCGACATAACCGACGCCAGTATGATTGATTGTTTCGTTCTCATGAGTTGTTTGTTGTTGCTTAGAAGCCAATTTGTAGCCCACCGATAATGGTACGTGGCTGTGGAGCGGAATAAAAGTCAACGCCAAGGTTAACGGGGTTGCCGGTGTAAGCATCCGAATTAACTTCCGGGTCCCAGCCCGTGTACTTCGTGAACGTCAGCAGGTTTTGCCCTGTAGCATAAATCCGGACCCGGTTCAGGTGAAGGCGAGTCAGGAGCGCTTTGGGTAAGGTGTAGCCCAGCGTAACGGTCCGCAGGCGCAGGTAATCTCCTTTTTGCAGGTATCGAGACGATTCACCCGTGCCATTACCGCCGTACAAACGGGCCTGGGGAACATTGGTCACATCGCCCGGATTTCTCCAGCGGGTCAACTGATCAATCGACTGGTTATCGAAGTAATCGCCATTGGCCGACTGAAATTTACCCCCACCGTTGTAGATGTAGTTTCCAGCCTGGCCGTTGACCAGTACACTCAGGTCGATACCCATGTAGTTAAAGGTGTTGGTAATACCACCGATAAATTTGGGTGCCGGATTACCCAGTGGCACATAAGCGGCTTCGTTGTAGCTGTTCGTGGTCGAGCGATCCAGTGTACCATCGGCATTGGTCGAGTTCTTGTAATAGAGTGCATCCCCATTCTGGACATCTACCCCAGCGTATTCAGGACCAACAAATACACCCAGTGGCTGGCCTTCCTGCGCCCGGTTCAGGAAACTACCCGTAATGGTTGTACCTCCCAAATCAGTGACCACGTTTTTGTTATAGGCAATGTTCAGTGAGGTTGTCCATTTGAACGCACCCGTCAGGTTATTGGAGTTGAAAACAAACTCAAATCCTTTGTTTTCCAGCTTACCTACGTTGCGCAACTGTGTCCGGAAGCCCGACGAGCCCGGCACGTTTACATTGAGTAGCAGGCCACTCGTATTCTTCTCGTAATAATCGATTTCACCCGAGAAGCGATTGTCTAGGAAACCAAATTCAAGACCGATATCGGTCTGTAACGTCTTTTCCCAGGTCAGGTCCGGGTTTGGGATCTGCGAAGGAGCCTGCCCCGGTATACCCGCATAACCAGCTGATGACCCCGCATTGTTGGTAGCAGCGTATAACGCCAGTGAGCTGTAGTTCCCAATTTCAGCATTCCCGGTCAAACCGTAACTGGCGCGCAATTTCAGCAGGCTTAAGGCACGAACATTCTTCAGGAAAGACTCCTCATTGAGAATCCAGCCCGCCGATACAGCCGGAAAGAAACCATACCGGCTGTTGACGCCAAATCGTGATGATCCATCAATACGACCCGAAGCACCGACCAGGTAACGGTTGTTGAAACGGTAGTTTACCCGCGCAAAATACGACAGGAAGCTAAATTGACTTTCCTGGCCATTACCCGCCGTGATTTTGGCAGCGGCCGTGATTTGCTTGTAGGCATTACTCGGGAACTGTTGTCCCGTAACCGAGTTGAAATTCAGCCGTGACTCCTGAAACGACATACCGACAATAGCGTCAACATCGTGTTTTTCGGCAAAAGTCCGGCCAAACGAGAAGTAGTTGTTGGTCGTGTAATTAGCCACCTGCCGGAAACCGTTGTCGCCCAAACCGTTTGGTGCACCCGTATTCCGTTGGGTTTCGCGTCCATAATACCCCTCTTCTTGCTGGCTCAACAGATCCGTGCCGAACTCAGTACGGAACGACAGGCCAGGCAGGAGTTTGTAATCCGCATAGACATTGCCGATAACCCGATAAACACGCGCTTGTAAAGCAGCATAGTCCCGGTTCAGGAGAGGATTGTAGTACAACGTATAGTCACCGCTCAATTGGCTGGTGCGCGGATCAGTTACGGGCGTCAGGGGTGGTAAAGCCACAATTTGCATCGGTGTCGAGAAGGCGTTATCGTTCGATACACGGTCGTTGATCGAGTGCGACAGATTGAAGTTCACACCCAATGTCAGCTTATCCGTGGCGGTATGGTCCAGATTGACCCGGCCGCTCAACCGCCGAAACCGGTTCTTAATCAGAATCCCACTCTGGTCGAAATACTGACCTGAGATAAAAAAACGGGTCTTTGCATCACCACCCCGTGCGCTCAAATCATACTGCTGCGAAGGGGCTTTCTGAAACGCTTCCTGCTGCCAGTCGGTGTTGTACTTTGGATTGGCACCCTGCCAGCCCGTCGCATCGCCAGCGGAATAGCGCGTAAATCGGTTCGCCAGCGACGTTTCTGACACAGCCCCGGTATTGGCCCGTGCCTCCTGCAACAACTCCACGTACTGCTGGGTGTTGAGCCACTGGCGCAGGTGCGTCGGATTGCTGGCTCCTACCTGGGCCGATGCTTCAAAGGTCGTTTTAGCCGCCCGTCCCTTCTTGGTCGTAATCAGTACTACACCATTAGACGCCCGCGCGCCATAGATAGCGGCCGACGAGGCATCTTTCAGAATTTCCAGCGACTCAATATCGTTCGGGTTCAAATCGGCGATGGGGTTGGTTGGTGCTGTTGTCGACGACTGATCGGCCGACGTCATGGGAATACCATCAATAACGTAAAGTGGCTGGCTGCTGGCCGTTAGGGACGACGAACCCCGCACCCGAATCTGAAGTCCCTGCCCTACTTTACCGTTCAGCGACGTGATTTGTACCCCGGCTACTTTACCCTGCAGCGCCTGTTCGACGCTGGGTACGGGAATATTTTCAATATCGCGGGCACCTACTTTCGCAATATTTCCGGTCAGGTTACGCTTCGACTGAGCCCCATATCCGGTCACGATCACTTCATCGAGCGAGCGGGAATCGTTACTGAGTGATACATTCACCTCAGACCGGTTGCCAATCGCCACTTCCTGTGTCAGGACACCGACAAAGCTGTAGACCAGCGTTCCCGTGTTAGCGGGCAGGGTAATCGTATAATTACCCCCAGCATCTGTCTGGGTACCCTTATTCGTCCCTTTGGCGACGACAGATACGCCTGGTAACGGGGACCCATCCTCTGCCGCACTGACTTTTCCGGTCACGCGACGTTCCTGCTGAGCACTGACCTGAGTGCTGATGACACTACAGCAGGCGATCAACAGAAGTAGTAGAAAATTTCTCATTTGTTGATAGATTAAATTTGGAAAACAACAAAAGTACAAATCAATATACGGTAATATCAAAATTTGCCATATAAATCATATATTCTAATTATAAAATATAATTTACGTTATTTTTTGATTAAATTTTTTGAATCGTCGCTACCCCATGCGGTAATTGCATTCTGTACCCTGCAAGGCTTGCTACGGTATACAGTCACAAAAAAGAAGCGTCCAGTGAGTACCCTCCTAGAGGTTCCACTGGACGCTTCTTTTTAACCCTGCTCTCTCCGGTAGCTTCCCTTATTGCTTCACAATTCGTCGTCTAAACACCTGCTCCCCTACCCTGACCTCCACAAAATACACACCGGCCGGAGCCGTTTTCAGGTCGAGGGGTTGCTGGAACAGATCGGCTGTTTTCTGGTGATTCTGCCGGATAAGCTCAACGCCGTTCAGATTGCGCACACCCAGCGTTAGAGCACCTCGTTGCGGCCCGTTGAACAACACCATCATCTGGCCATCGGTCGGGTTAGGCGTTACCTGCAAGGCCTGTTCGGCCGGGGGCGTGGTGGCCGTAACGGTTCCCGCCCGAACGTTAATGGTCACGACGGCGGTGCTGTTACACAGATCCAGACCCGAACCCGCCACCGTGTACGATGTCGTTTGTGTGGGTTGGGCAACGACCTGTGGCCCCAGAGTCGTGTTCAGCCCGGCGCCCGACCAGGTGAAAATGCTGGCCCCGCGGGCATTCAGCGTAACGGTTTGCCCCGGATCGATGAAGATGGCGGAGGCCGCAATTTGCACGAATGACTTCTGACCCACAACGGCGGCAATGTTGTGCGCCACGTTTAGCCCCAAACTATCGGCGTACCGTAGCCAGTCGCCTTGTCGGTTCTGACGCCAGGAGGTTGCCGACAGTGATTCGCCGTTTTTCGTGGTCACCAGCGCGACCGTATCACCCGTGGCGTAGGGCAGGATAATGCCGATATGGAAAGGCAAGCTGCTCAACGGTACGTTCCGATCGAAGGTAACGGTGGTGGGTCGATTGTTGGCTACGTCGTCCAGAATTACCCGCAGCGGAACGTCTTTCTGGGTCAGGATAGCACCCGGACCATTCTGAAAACCACGACCATTCCACACGGTCACCGTCACGACCGATTCCGTCGATGCGCCCCTGGCCGCTTTCGCTACGCCGAATTTCAGGGAGGCTCCGGCCAGGTTCGAATACCCCAGCTTGTTAGTAAAGAACTCCGAAACCGCCTGGCTCCGGTGGCTGTTTTGCCCGGCTACGTAGCCCGTTCCGTTCACTTCGCGCAGTATGGTTGGGGTGCCGTTGAAATTGGTCATCTCGCTGCACAAACCGGCGTTCAGCACTTCGATATACTCGGTACGAACGAGTGGATCCGATTGGCCGATGGCATTCGTAGTCACCAACGTTACCTTGAATTTGCCCGGCTGGGTATACGTAACGGTTGGGTTTTGCTCGGTAGAAGTAGCGGGAGTGCCGCCTTCAAACGTCCACAACCAGCTGGTCGGAAATCCGTCCGACAAATCGTTGAATTTGATCTGCCCGCCCAACAACACCTGCTGGTTATCAGCCCGGAAGTTCGACACGGGGCGGGTGGCGACCAACGTGCCGCATACGTTGGATGATAATAGGGTATTTCGACGGGGGCTCAATGCCATAACCGCCCGAATACGATCTTTCTGGTTAAGCGTAAAGATATTCATGCAGGCATCATTGGAATAATCCATGTAGTTCTGCACCATGTTCGTGGCCCCGCAGCTTACCCGGCCAACCGGGCAACCACTACTCGCAGATGCCTGCGGGGGCGTATCGGCGCAAAAATCGTCGCCACAACTGGCATCGCCCCAGATATGGCGCAGGCCCAGCCAGTGGCCGGTTTCATGGGTGAGCGTACGGCCCAGGTTATACGTAGCCCGCATGGTTGGGAACGTACCTTTATCGGCGTTGCCGAAGGAACGATAGTCAATCACGACCCCGTCTGTACTCGCCGGGCTATCCGTTGGAATACCCGCCAGATTCGACTGGCTCGGAAACTGCGCGTAACCTAAAAGCTGACCACCACCCGCCACGGCATCATTCAGATCCACGACCCAGATGTTGTAGTATTTGTCGGGGTTCCAGTACGTACTGGGTTTCAATACACCTTCAATGCTATTCTGATTCCAGTTGGCCTGATTGCCATTGTAGCGGTCGATACCCGGTTCGGCCATAGCCTGCCCCTGCGGATTAACCACGGCGGAACAAAACTCAATTTCAATATCGGCTCCAACCGGATTTTCGTTGAAACCGCGGGTACCCGCTTTCCGGCGGTAATCTTCGTTGAGCGTAGCCAGTTGGGCCTGCACCTGCGCCCGACTGATGTTTCTGCCCGAACCAACCGCTTCGCCATTATGCACCACGTGAACGATAACCGGAATGGTAATGACCGTGGCCAATCCGGTCCGGCCATTGGCCATTTGCTTCTTCAGCTCGATCATTTTGCGCTGCACCGAGCGTTCAAAGTCGGCCAGGGTTCCTATTTCGGGGTGTCTGGCCCGCAGCAAGCTGTCCATCTGCATCGTACTACACAGCTGGGGCGCTTGAGCACGAACACCAACCGTTACCAAGCCGAGCAGTAGTATATTGAGTATTAATCGAAACATACGCCTATTTGGTTGTGGTCGAGTTGAACGTAAACTGGTAGCTGGCATCAATATCCGGGAAATAGTATTGAATGGTTAGTACCGTAGCGGTCAGGTTTTTGATGGTCCAGGGGTATTTACCGTTCAGTATGGGCAGGTAAAACTCCAGCGTGGCATTGGCATTAACAAGCGTCCAGGTATCGGTCACGTAGATATCCGGATCAGAAGCGCTGCACTTACTGGCCCCCTCGCTGGCTTCAAATTTGTGCTCCGCATCGGCGTAGAATGTACACAAGTCGTCGGTTATACAAGGATTTACACCACTCTGCGAAATGGGTATCACACCCGACGGATTATTGTTGTCAATAATCTGGAGCGATACCATTTTCCAGGATTTTTTCTCCGTACCGGTCAGCAGTTGTGAATATGTAGCGGGCTTGGGCTCTATCTTCTCGGAACACCCCCCCAGAAGCCACCCCACTACAGCCGGAATGAATAATAAGCGTATAAATTGTCGCATAGTCGAAATTCGTCAAATGCCTTACTGGGGCGTGTAGGTTTGTACGTAATTCAGGGTTGTGTCTTTTGTGCTGCTCAAGGCAATCTTGAACTGTAGATTCAGCGTGATCGTACGATTTCGGGGATTCCAGGCACCGGTTCCCTTGATGGTATCCGTCGACCCCAAATCCGCACTGCTCTGCGTCGGAACGGTAAGCGAGTTGTCGCCGTTGTCGATGAACGTCAGCGTTGGCTTAATGGCCTCGAACGACAAAAAGGGAATGCCCAGGTTCCAGTTGCTCACGAGGTAGTTCTTACAATCGCTGCTGGTAATATTTATGTTCGGAACGGTAGCCGTCTGCGTGCCATATTTCTGCGTACCCGTGTAAGAACCACCTAATAGACAATCGTCCTGAATGGTCAGTACCAGTGTTTTGCCCACGATGTTGTTCTGCCCAAAGCCAACCTGCAGCGTGCTCGGCTGCACACCCGTGAGGGTAAACGTCAGCGAGGATGATTCCAGAATGTTATTGGCGTTGTTGATCAACTGGACCATGATGTTGCCCGAACTGGCCCTAGCGGGTATAACCACCGTTCCTTTCGTGCCGACAATACTATAGTCTTTTCCTTCGCGGGCGGTGCCGCTAATCACGTAGTTAACCGTAATGGGCTGATCCAGTTGCGGACCAACGTTATGCACCTGAATGGCAATCGGTTTGCTGTAACTCTCCTTGTACGTTACGGTCGTATCGGTAAAGCGAACAAAATAAGGTCCCTCGAACGTACGGTCAATGTCGCTTGTCTCACAGGCAAAAATGCCCATGCCCAGCAACACAACTAGCCCGATTAATCCGTATAATTTATGTTTTCTCATCATCATTAGTCTGCGCTGTTACTTAATAACCTGGATTCTGTTGAAGGGCGGTGTTCTGCTGAATTTCCCGCTGGGGTATGGGCCAGAGTTCGTAACGGCTATTCCAGTTAGGCGAAAACGCCGACATAACGGCCTGCGCCCTGCCCGTCCTGACCAGATCGTACCAGCGCTGGCCTTCGAACGCCAGTTCATACACACGCTCGCGCTCAACGGCCAGCAATACATCCGCCTGAACCCCAGCCGTTATAGCTGTTGCTTTCGCCCGGGTTCGAAGCACGTTCAAATCGGCAATGGCCCCCGTTGTACCCGTTAGTTTGCCCTGCTGTGCTCTCGCTTCAGCCCGAATCAAGTACATCTCAGCCAGCCGCATCAGGACAATGTTGTTGTTGTCGTCAGAAGCTGTACCGTACTTCCGCACCGTCCAGCCATTGTCATTGCCCCGTTGCTGCTGCGCGTTGAAGGAAATAGTAGTACTCCGCGTACCGGATTCGGCTGAGTTTAGCGAATTGATCAGTTGATTGGATGGAATAACTTCCCGTCGGCCAACCAGCAAGTTATTCAGGCTGTAAGCACCCGTTCCCGGATCATCGGTCAGATTATAACCAACTTCCAGAATCGATTCACTGGTAAAGTCTTTCGTCACAATATCAGAGTAGTTGGTTTGCAGTGCGTATATCCCTGAACTGATGACAACGGTAGCCAACGACTCAGCCTGAGCCCAGTTTTTCTGATACAGGTAGTAGCGCGACAACGCAGCCTGACAATTTATTTTGTTGAGATACGCTGAATTCGTGGTTGCATTGGTCGACGTGGTGCTCACATTTGGCAAGTCGGCCAGTGCCGCCTGATAGTCAGCCAATACCGATGCGAGTATGTCTGCTTTTGCCGATCGGGCAATGGTGGTGTTGGCCGTTTGACTTGTAGAGGTAACCCTGGGAATATCACCAAAAGTGTATGCACCAATAAAGTTAGCCCAACCCCGCAAAAACTTAGCTTCAGCCATCACCTGCTTCCGGGTGGCTTCCGGTACCGTCGTTAGCGTTGGTAAACGCTCTAAAATAAAGTTAGCGACGTAGATGGTATTGTACATATTGGCCCACAGCGCGTCAATGGCTCCGTTCGTAGCGGTAATCCGCTTCGTTCCGAATTCAATATTATCAGTGAATGTGCCATTTGCCTGGATGTAATCGGCGGTAAAATCCCCGGCGATGATGTTGGGAGCCGCCATACTTCGGAAAGCACTGTATAAACCGATCCGAACGGGTTGCACGTCGTTGGGCTCGTTGAGCACCAGTTCATCGACAAGTAGCGTCACCGGTTTGGGTTCCAGCACCTGCTGACAGGCCGCCAGGCCAATCAGCGTAATCAATAAAGTATATCGTATAAAGCGAGTCATCGTAAAGCGAAGTAGCAAATTAGAAATTGAGCGTTGCGCCCACCAACAAGTTTTTTACCTGCGGAAACGTGAAAAGATCGATACCTTGAGCGGTAGTCGATCCATCGAGCGTACTTACTTCCGGATCGGGGCCGGAATAACGGGTCCAGGTCAGCAAGTTCGTTGCCGAAACGTACAGGCGGGCATTGCTGACTTTATATTTGTTAATCCAGGCCTTCGGGAAGTTATACCCCAGGGATATGTTCTTCAGCCGTAGGTACGATCCGTCTTCGATGAAGCGGCTACTTGTGTAGTTATTGTAGGTATTCTGATACACGTACCGGGGAACACTCGTAATGTCCCCTTCTTTGCGCCACCGTTTCAGAGCCTGCCGGGTCTGGTTGTTCTGAATATCGGCACCGGCGTTCAACAGCGTCTGATTTGAAAAGTTCAGAATACTGTTACCGTACGAAAACTGAAGCAGCGCACTCAGATCAATGCCTTTCCAGGATACTCTGTTTGTCAGGCCACCGTACAGCTTGGGCTGCGCATTGCCGATGACCTGTCCATCGGCGGGTGTAATACGACCATCTCCATTTTTATCGTCATAAATGGCATCACCAGTAGCGGGATCAACGCCCAGGAATTTCAACCCCCAGAAGGTTCCCAACGGTTGGCCCGGTACAACAACATTAGTTCTGGCTACGCCGTTGCCCGTATACCCCCGAAAAACCGGTTCGGAACTGGCCAGTTCTACTACTTTATTGCTGTTGTGCGATAGGTTCAGGTCCGTGCTCCAGCGAACCGCTTTATTCAGGTTCACGGTCGAAATGGTCAGTTCGACCCCTTTGTTCGATACTTTACCAATGTTGCCCTGCACTGTACTGAAGCCTGTGGTTTGCGGGATAGGCTGCGCAAACAGGAGTTTGTCGGTCAGGTTGTCGTACGCATCCAAAATGACATTGAGCCGTCCACTAAAAAACGAGGCATCCAGCCCGATGTTCGATTCGCGGGTGCGCTCCCATTGCAGACTGGCGTTGGCCAGTGCTTGTGGGCCAACGCCCGTTGAGCCACTATAGGTAACCGACGACCAGGTACCCAGGAACTGAAAATCACCAATGCGTTCGTTCCCCGTAAAGCCAAAACTAGCCCGTAATTTCAGGTCGCTCAGAAACCGGAAACGTTCCATAAACTTCTCACTCGACAGGCGCCAGGCAACCGATGCAGACGGAAATGTACCGAATTGCCGACTCCGCCCGAAGCGGGAAGAACCGTCGTAACGAGCGGTTATGGTTGCCAGGTATTTCTCATCGTAGCTGTATCGTACTTCGCCAAACGACGACAACAAACCACTGTTTATCAGGTCCGATCCACCCTGATCAACGGTACCGGCCGAGCTTATATACGTGAAATCATCACTGGGAAATAACCTCCCCGTCACATTTCCACTCCGCTGGGTACGCTGCAAGGCTTCAAAGCCAGCCAGTGCATTGAACTGATGCTTTTCGGCCAGTTGAAAATTGTACGTCAATGTGTTCGTATTGACGAAAGTCGATATAGAGGTATTGATAAAGACGCCGTAACCTTGTCCACCCACACTAGGCAAAAACCCGCCAATGGCCGTTGTCGAAGGTTCAAACTGATCTTCCGTTATGTTATTATAGTCAATACTGAACTTCGACCGGAAGCGCAGGTTCTGCAGAATCTCATATTCAGCGTACAGTCCCCCCAAAATTTTAACGGTATAGGCGTTGAAGCGGGGCAACAGCGCCTGCCCCACAGGGTTGAAATTAGGAAACCCCGGATATTCGGCATCAGCCGGTCCATACAGACGACCCTGTTCGTTATAAGGCGAATAATACGGCAGACTTTTTACCGCTCCCGAATAGACCCCATCCAGAAAGTTGTCTCCTTTTACCCGTTTGTTCAGCACGCTGGATAACGTCAGATTGGTACCGAAGGAAAGCTTGTCAGTAGCCTTATGATCCAGTTTGAGTTGACCGGTAAACCGCCTGAACTGGTTGTTCAACTGAACACCTTCTTCATTCCGGTAGCTGCCGCTAAGGTAGAACTGGGTCCGGTCATTGCCACCCTGGGCCGATAATTGGTACTGCTGATAAACCCCTTTCCGAAGCACCGCATCAATCCAGTCGGTATTCTGCCCATTCGTAACCCCATTAATCAAGCCTAATTTGTCGGGATTCAGCCCGGCATTCGTGACGGCCTCCCGCTGTAGTTCGAGTAGTTCCGTAGCATTCAATAAATCGGGCCGACGAACAACGTCCGTAATGCCCCGTTGCACATCAGCGGTGAAGGTTGTTTTTTGGGCTTTACCGCGTTTGGTCGTTACCAATACGACGCCGTTAGCTGCTCTTGATCCGTAAATAGCTTTCGCTGAGGCATCTTTCAGGACCTGAATAGACTCGATGTCGTTTGGGTTAAACAAGGCAAACGCATTATCCGTCTGGCCACCAAATTCACGGTCAGACAGTGCCCCGTCTTCCACCGGAACACCATCGACAATGAACAAAGGCCGGTTAACAGCAGAAATAGACGTATTCCCCCGTACCCGAACGGTGAGTCCACCACCCGGCGTACCCGACGACTGGCTTACCTGCACACCGGCCGCCTGACCTTGCAGGGCCTGATCGAAACTGGTTACGGGAATATCCTTGAACTTGTCGGGAGAAACGGTTGCGATCGAGCCGGTAATGTCTTTGCGCTGGGTTGTGTTATACCCCGTAACGACTACCTGCGTCAACTCATTGACGGCTTCCTGCATTTTCACGTTAACAACCGTACGGTTGCCAATGGTTACCTCCTGCGCTATCAGCCCAATGGAAGAGAACAGAAGGATAGCCGTAGGACCGGGGGCCGTAATGCTGTACTTTCCATTCGCGTCGGTGCTGACCCCGTTCGTGGTTCCCTTGACAACAATATTGACGCCGGGAATCGGCAAATTGTCCTGAGCCGACGTAACCGTACCGGTGATGCGCTGGCTTTGAGCAAGCAAATAGCCCGGCAACAGGAGCAGCCAGGCTGACCAGATAAAACCCCTATAAAATTTCCTCATGTATACGTTATACTCCAAGTAAAGTCTTTTAAAGTTTGGGCACTTAATCAAACAAAACAATATACTAGAAAATGCAGCAAGCTACTATTTTTTCAAACGTAAAAATTAATTGTGTCGTATAAATATACTGGATAGATATAGTAGTTTACCAGCCTGTACGTCTACCCGGATTTTTGCGAATTGGTTTACCCCTACCTCTATTCATTCCCGTTCGGCTCGGCCCGATACGGCATTTTTAAGATTCCAGCAGGCGGGTGCTTTTCAAGACAAAAAAGGCTCCCCAGTACGAATGGAGAGCCTTTGACAAGAGCGACGGGTGTTCTTACTGTTTTGGATTTTTTGTCGCGGCACTGCCGGCAACGGGCGGGTTATACGCGATCTCATTATCGGGTACATCCCAATAATCCAGGTAGCCATAGGTAATGGTTGCATTCCGGCTGACAACACCCGTGCGACTGAGCGCAACGGCTCCCGTACGACCGGTTTCCAGCAGGCCCCAGCGACGGGCATCGTAAAACGACAGTGCCCGAAACAATAAACCAACCCGGCGTTCCCGACGTAATTCTTCTTTGGCCGCATCCAAGGTCAGGCTCGTACCGGCAACGGCAGCCAACCCAGCCCCCTGCACCTTGCGCACTTCATCGACTAAAGTAAGTCCTTCTTCTATTTTGCCGGTGTTGATCAACGCTTCCGCTTTCATCAACTGGTTTTCTTCGTACGAACTCGCCAAGTATAATTCATACCCACCCGCGTTCGTATTCGAATATGAGATAACAGAGGCACTCCCTTCGGAGCCGGTTGCCCCCCGGTTAATCAGATTCCAACGGGTAAAGAAGGCGTTCCCGCGGGAGGTTTCGCCGATGTACGGTGAACTCCGCTGCACGAAGTTATTAGACAGGCGCAGATCACCGGTTTTGAAATCCTGGATCAACCGTTCGGAGATTTTATAGGTGTTATTCGCCCCCGTTGTTTTTCCCGAAACGGTGCCCGTCAGTGGTAAAAGGAAATCACCAGCCGTATTGGAACGGCCCGTAAAGACAAAGTCCGAAGCGAGGATACCCGCATTGGTGAGCGTCAGAATATCGGCCCACTGGGCCGCCGTCATGGCACTAACCCGCGTATTGACCAGGATATTCCGGGCTTTCATCGTATTGATGTTCCGTACCCACATGGCGGGCGTCAGGATGCCTCCTTTGCCAACCCGGTTGAAGCTCGGAATCAAGCCCGTCATCGTAGCCGTATAATCGGCACTGGTTGGTAGGCCCGACAGGATTTTTGCGGCTTCGTCGAAGTTCTTGGTGGCTTCGGCAATCATGGCTTCTTTCGTTACATAATTGCCATTGGTACCATTCAGTGCTTCGCCGTTTGCCTTGTCGTTGATCACGCCCGCATAATACATCGAGCCAATCCGCGAGTAGGCATAGCCTTTCCACCAGTAAGCCCAGGCTTTCAGAACGCCTTTTTTCGTGTCTGCTTCGCCCGAAAACGTAGTCGCATCAATGTTTGCCAGAAGGGTGTTGGCGGCATTGTTCATGTTGTACATGTACGCCCACTCGTAATAGGTGGAATTTTGAAAACCCGTTGAGTTAACGTTCGCCGTGATGCGGATGAAATCGATCTGTTTGCTGGGTGAGTTCGGATTCAGCAAAACCGTACCGTCATCGAGGGTAATCTGATTTGGCGCGCCGATCTGGTTGATAAAGACGTTGGCAATGTCGGTTCCGATCACATCGCCCATCAGCTCGTGGTTACCAATGGCTCCCGACCAGAAATAGCCCGGAACGCCGTCGTAGTATTTTACATCCCTGAAACCGGTAATGTAAAATCCTTCCCCAAACGAAACCAGACCCGATTCAGTTTTCAAGGCTGGCGATGAGGGCTGGTTGGGATTCTGAACATCCAGTTGCTCTTTACAGGACGCCATACATCCGGCAAACACCAGCGTTAAGGCATATAGTTTTAACGTATTCATACGATCAGTTTTTTGAGATGGGTTCCTTAGAATCCGAAGTTTAAAGAAGCCTGATACGACTTGAAGTTTGGCATCGTACTGTGATCGGTTCCTCTATCCCAGGCCGAATTCGATGTTCCCGAGCTGACTTCCGGATCGAAACCCGTGTACTTGGTCAGCGTCCAGAGGTTACGCCCCGACAGCACCAGCTGAAGCCGTTTGACCGCCGGAATCCGGAACGCTCTGGCCAGATCAACGCCAATCGAGATGTTTCTCAAACGCAGGAAGGACGCATCTTCGTAGAAGTAATCTTTGGTACCGTTGGCTGTACGCTGGGCATATACGCCCCGGTAGAAAGCCGTCCAGGCACCCGTCTGGCCATCGATGGTGAACGGATTCGCGTAGTCGCTGTGGATACCATCCCGATACATCCACTCTTTGGTCTGGTTGTAGAGGTGGTTCCCGTTAACCCAGTCGAACTGAACGCCGAAGGTCAGGAAGTTCTTGAACGTCACGTCGTTGATAAACGACATATTGAATTTCGGGTTTGGATCACCGAAGCTGTATTTGTCGGCGGTGAAGTAAGGCTGTTTGGTTATTTTGTTCACAACATAGCCGTTGCTGGCCAGGGTATACTGCTCCTGATCGGCCACGGGGATAAAGGGCGTACCGTTCGGGCCCAGCTCGTCAACGCTGTGGATGGATTTGTACCCGTACAGCTGACCTATTTTTTCGCCTGCTTTCAGTACGTAGTTCGTGCTTCCGGCATTGGAGGTAACCACGATCGGCGCGTCGCCCCGAACGGCCAGAATCTGCGAACTTTGTTTACCGAAGTTGATGGTCGTATTCCATTTAAAATCAGCTCCCTGGTAAACCGTCGAATTCAACGACATCTGAAGGCCATTCGAACCCAGGGTGAAGGCGTTATCCGTCAATTTCCCCAATCCAACCGAGGGGGCTACGTCGACCTGGTAAATGGCATCTTTCGTTTTCCGATTCCAGTACGTAGCCGACAGGGCAATGGCGTTCAACCAGCTACTGCCCTTGAACAAGCTGAATACCATATCGGTCCCAATCTCCAGTTCTTCCGATACTTCAACGCCCAGGGCCGGATTGCTTTGCTGGTTGGCATAATAGAATCCCGTTGTGTTCCCAATCGTTGTTGGGGTGATGGTCACGTACCGGTCGAACGGTTGCGGCTGAATACCCGCCTGCCCGTAAGCGGCCCGCAGCTTCAACTCAGGCAGGAAGTTGTTGACAGGGCTATTTTCCCAGAATTTAAGGGACGATAACCGCAGGTACGCATCGCCACGCGGGAAGGTGAAGGGCTTGGATCCCTGACCGAACGCAGACGAATAATCGCTTCGGAAACCACCCGAGAAACCGGCAAACTCACCGATTTCAAACCGCTGATTCACCAGATAGCCGTAGGTAATGAATGGCTCCACATAATCCCGGTACACCCGCCACGAGGTTGTATTGGCCGCGTTGTATGGCGCATAGGCGGCTGGCAACCCAATAGCATCACTGGTGTATTCTTTCACCTTGCTGTTGCGCCAATCGAACAGGGCCTGCGTAGTCGATTTGATCGGCAGATTCAGGTGAAAATCTTCTTTAAAATCGAACGTTGCGGTAGCCGTCGCCAGAAAGTTCTGGAACACTTTACTGTTCACATACTTTACCAGTTCACCTGTATTCGTTGTATTGTTGAGGGAAATGTAATTCGTCGCCCCCTGCGTTAACCAGTATTTGTTGTTGGCGTTATTAGCCTGGTTAGCGTATTCCAGATCGCGGTTCTGGGTCTGGAAATTAAGGCCGTACTTCAAGTCCAGATCCACATACTTCGGAAACTTGTAGTTGAGGTTCAGGTTCTGAATGATGTCAACTTTGTTGTCGTTGTTGCGGGTATAGGCCTGCCGGTACGACGGGTTCGACGCGTTGATACCGATCGTTTGGTTCATACTCAGCGGAATAGACCCATCCGTCGTCGTCAGGTCAAAGTCAGCTAATGGATAGGCATTCAGCAGGCTGTACAGAATAGTCCGGTCCAATGATTTCAGCGTACTTTTCGTGTACGCCAGCTGCGTAATCGAGCGCAGGGTCAGGCCTTTAGCCAGCTGGGCACCGATGTTGGCCGATAAGTTGCTCCGATCCCAGTAGCCGTTGTCCCGAATGTTACTCTCCTGGTGGCTGTTCGAGGCCGACAGGCTAAAATCAGCTCGCTGACTTCCGCCGGTAACCGCAACACTGTTGTTGATGGTATTGGCCGGTTTGAAGAAATAGGAGAAATGATCATGATATTGCAGATTGGCGTCGTAAGGCTTGCTGTTGGTAGCCGTCGGATCAGTCGAGTTGTATTGCACGTTTTCCGAGTAGATCCCATTCACGGCATCGTACACGATGGGCTTCCCCGACGAACCAATGATGTTGTTGCTGGCATCCGTAGCAAACGCGTGGTATCTGGCTTTGCTCAGTCCGCCATTATTCAGGAAGGTATTGACGGCAATACTCGACGAGAAGTCAATGTTCAATTGACCATTTTTACCCTTTTTGGTAAACAACTGGATAACCCCGTTAGCCCCCTGCGCCCCGTAAATAGTAGCCGCAGCCGCACCCTGCACGACCTCAACGCGCTCGATGGAGTTCAGGTCGATGGTTTGCAGGCTGGTAGCACCCATCTGAATCCCGTCGATCAGGATCATGGGTTGCGTACCCCGGTTGATGGTATTGATACCGCGCAGCAGGATGTTTACGTCTGCCCCTGGGGTACCGCTCCGGCTGGTGATTTGAGCACCCGGAATTTTACCGATCAGCGCCTGATCGACCGAAGCCGAAGGCGTTTGCGGTAAATCTTTGCCCGAAACCGATTCAACTGAAATAGCAATTTTCCGTTTATCAGTCGCAACGCCGACTCCCGTTACAACAACTTCAGAAAGTTGCTTGGTGTCTGTTGCCATCGTAACATCGACAACCGAATTGGCCCCAATGGCAACCTCTTTCGTGGCCATGCCGATGAACGAGAATACCAACGTACCCCGTGCAGGAGCTGCTATGGCGTAGTTACCAGCAGCATCGGTAACCGCTCCGATTGTGGTACCTTTTACAATCACGGATACACCGGGAACAGAACTCCCATCTTCGGCAGACGATACTTTGCCGGTGATTTTCCGTTCCTGAGCCCAAGCTACAGTCCAGACAGAGCTTATCAACAGGAAACTCAATAATAGAATTTTACTCATAGATGTTGTTAGTTAGGACGAACTACTTTCCCCTTCCTACAAAACTATGTGCAAATAAAACACAATACAAAATTCCTACATTTTGACCTTACTCAATTTTTTGTAAGGAGTAAGCACCAAAATTCAGAATATTATTTTAAGATAAATCAAAACTGCTTTAATAACGATCCGTTCGTATGATGCTTCTTTGTTAATTTCAGAATAACATGGAATTTAAGTATTTTAATAGTTTTAAGTTATAACGAAGAACAATATAAATTATACCTCCTTAAGTCCAATACAGCTTACCTATGAAGAACGTTGAAAATAATACTTTTACCATACTGGTATAAGTCACCAGTTGTTGATAAAAAAGTAATAACGCTTATAATGAGACACTTCCAACCCTACTGGTGTAAACTCGATAATACTGAAATTTAACTATTGCTGTATACACTGACTGGCCATTCGGTTGCTTTCGACGAAAATAGCGTATTGATTTAAGTACAACTACTTATTATTTATCAACGAATATGCGTAGATTTATGACAGCAGGATTCACCTTTGGCAGTAACTACCAAGACCTTACAGCTTAAACAAGGCCATGATAAGACGATACAAGCGTGCAAACAGACTAGGCATCTTTACGATCTATCTCTTTTTACTGTTTCTGGCAAGCGGAGCAACTCCACCACGACTGACCGTCTACACATTTTTGAGCACGGAATGCCCCATTAGTCAGCGGTATGTTCGAACGCTGGTTGACTTACACCAGCACTTTGCTCCTTCCAATATTCAGTTTGTTGCGATATTTCCACTCCCGTCCGACTCACCACAGGTTATAAAGCGTTTCCGGGCAGATTATAAATTATCTTTTTCCAGCCATCCCGATGCGGATGCCCAACTGGCCCGTCATTTTAGGATACGGGTCACGCCCGAGGTGGTCGTGATGCAGGCTGACGGCCGTATCGTTTATCAGGGAGCTATTGACGATTGGTACGTTGGGCTGGGCAAGAACCGCGCAGAACCTTCCCGGCGGTATTTGCGCGACGCACTCGACGCGCTGGCTATGGGGCAGGCAGTGGCACACGCCCGAACGGATGCGGTCGGCTGCCTGGTTGAGTAGGCGTTCTGCAAATCACTTCACGTAATAGAAGACCAGATTCATCATTTCGTCTGTCGAGTTCCAGCCGTAGCCAACCGGTCGGGCGGGCCGACTAGGGTTGAGCGGATTCTGGTCCGTATTGTCATAATTCGCTTCGGCAATGATGGTCGAGCCTTTGGGCAGTATAAGTGGAGTCAGGAAGAAGTAGGTCAATTGCCAGTTATAGTCCCAGTCATCAATTTTGATCAGATTTACCGCATCCCCATCCGGTGTAATAGCAAATGCACGCACAGATCGACCTAGTCGATGCATGTGCGGCAGCACAGATAGCAGCCTGACCGTGTCGGGCAAGGGGCCGTAATTGATGTAGAAAGTCGGTTTTGTACCAGCAGCCAGTTGAAACGGCTGATTGGTGATGTTGTTTTCCGTAAGCGTCAGCGTTTGAACAACCCGTTGAACAGGTTTCCGAGCAAAATACAACCGCACTTCCGATTGATCCCTGTCTTCCTTCGACGAAGGCGAATAATGAATGTTAAGAATCAAATCACTTCCCGCCCGAATCCGTTTGGCAGCTCCCGCAGGAAACGTCACTCGGTCGTTGCCCGGCACCCAGCCATACAAAAACTCATCGGCGAGTGGTGTTTTCTGAAAGTCGTGTAGGCGGGGATCATCTTCTGTGATTCCGTTGATGGCCGCCATTGTACCGGTCGAATCGACCATTATACGGCTGTGATGCAACAGTTTACGATTACCTGGTACAAACTCGATCGCTTCTACCCAAATGTCTTTTGACAAACCCATCGGCACATGAAAGTACCGGAAATCCTCGCGGCCATCGCCTTTGATCACGTAAGGGTTCATACGCAACACCAGATCGGGCCTGCGCACTGCCGGCCGGGCGGGTGTTATACTCGTCGGGCTCCTGCTATCCGTTTTTCCTTCACCCGGCAGCATACCCCCTTTTACCCAGTCCTGAATCGTCTTGATTTCAGTTTCCGATAAGCCCCGCTCGTTGGCATAATGCTGAAACTGACGGTCGGCGGGAAAGGGCGGCATGTAGCGTATCTGCGTTACTTTAGCTACAAATTTGCCCCGTTTGGCAACGTCTTCGTACGTCAATAGGCTAAATGGACCCAGACCACCCGGCTGATGACAGGGCGCGCAATGACGGGCCATAATGGGCTGAACGTCGGCCAGAAACGTTGGCATCTGAGCGCGAACCGGCCCAATCCAAAAAGCAAATCCCAACAAAAGAAGGCTGTTTTTTTTCATTCGTTTCGGTAACCTACTCTAGTTTACAACGCACAAAAGCAGACTGGTCAGCCTGCTCTTGTGCGTTGTTCTTAAAATGCCGGTGGTAGGTGATTTATGTGTTCGCCAGGACCGTCAAGGACCAGGAAATTATTTCACCGTCCAGGTCAGACTACAGTTTGCCGATGCCTGAGAGTAAGGCGTTGGATCACCACAAATACTGTCCGAGTTCCAGACACTGAACACCAATCCATCGGTGGTGTAAAGCTTCCAGGTCATCACGAATTGATCGGCCGCTACAGTTAGTTTGTTTACCGTACCTGCACCCAGCAACCGCTGCCCATCAACGCGTGGGCGAGACGGATTATCGAACACTTTTACGGCATTGGTCCCGTCGTATTTAACCGTGGCATCCTTGAATAAGGCGTAAACATCGGCTGGCGTAATGGAGAAGGTCGTCCATTCGCGGTTACCGGCGGCTGGACTAAGGGTCTTCACTAGTTTGGCACCCAATGAGGCTGACTTAGGATTCCCATCGGCGTCGTTATACGACTCCAGCATGTTTATGTACACCTCTACCTTATTGACAGTCAATTTATTGTCGAGTGACACCCAGCGTATTTTCAGATTTTCCTTGGCGGCTGACTGATTCGACACGGGGAAATTAACGGCATTGGCAACGGCATTGGGGCGGCTGCCAGCGCCATCTTTAGGTTCGGCAATATCAGCAAAAACGCCGAAGGCATGAACGCCGGGTTCCCAGCCGGGCATGGGGTTCAGTGATTCATCACGGCAACCAAGCAGGACAAACAGTCCAAAAAACAGTGTGTAGGTCAGTATCTTTTTCATATAAAGTCAATGATTAAAAAGTCCACTTCACTTTTACCTTATCCCAGAATATTGGGTCGCGGTCGAAGATGACGTCGGAAACATAGTTCACCGCGTTGCTGTTCAGGCTTCCTTCCTGCGCCGGGTATGGCAACCGGAGGGCGTACTGCCGACTAGGCCTTAACAGCGGAGCCTGTATAGTCGTCGAGAACTGCTTGAACTGACCCTGTACCGGGTAACCCGTCCGACGCATCAGGTTCCAGATTTCCTGACCCTGGCCCCAGGTCGAGAACCAGACTTGCTTAGCTACCACATTCAGTTTACTCTGATCGGTTGTAGCGGCATCATACAGTTTCAGCCAGGCGTTCACGTAGTCCGTGATAGCGGTTGTCGTGGGCGCAACGGTTTTGGCATCGGCGGCCGTGGCGAACTTAACGACCGAAGCAATTTGCTCCCGCATAGCCGTTTCGAATAACGCCCGTGCATCGCCCGTTACTCCGGTACCATCCAGAATGGCTTCGATCTGATAGAACTTGACGTTCCAGCTCATGATCAGCGGCCAGATACCATTACCCGTTCCCGTACCACCCGTCAGGGCTTTCGCGGCAATCTCCCGTCCTGAGTACAGTCCACCAGCCGGATAAGCACCCGGTGCCGTACGCAATGGTGTATCGGCGGCAGCACCCGTATTGTCAGCCCGGTCGCGACCGAAGAAACCAGCCAGATAGAGTAAATCACTGGAGGTAAGATCCTGCGTATTGTTGTAATACGCATTTTTGTACTCAGCCAGAAACGATGCCCGAAGCGGCAGGTAAGTGCCACCAAACGGAATAGTACCGCGATCGGTTGGATCGGACGGATTCAGAATACGGGTTGCCTGGCGGTAAAAATAAAGCGGCAGCCGGGGGTCTTTGTTGAGGATCATTTCACCCATCAACTGGTGGTTGATGTACGAGAATCCATTATCGGACAGGTACGCATTCCGGAACCAGGGATGGCGGTTATCGGCGGGCGAAATCTGCGTTGAATACTGGTAGTAGAAGTCCTGACTGGATGCCGTAATGTATCCACCAGCATCGAAAGCCGCTTTCAAATCAGCATTGCCACTCGCACGACCTTTCCGGGAGTTGAACAGCAGACGTAACTTGATCGTTTTAGCCAGCCGGGTCCAAGCAGTGGCGCTGCCTCCGTTAATAAAATCGCCCGACACGGCCACCGCCTGTGTTTTGGCAAACTCCAGGACGGCCTGATCGCAAAGCTTCAGCAGGTCTTCGTAGATCTCCGAATCCTTGTCAAACTTTACGGCCCGGTCCGTACCGGCTACGTTCCCTTTCCAAGCGTCTTTGTACGGAATATCACCAAACGTATCGACCATGTTCCCGACGGCGTATGCCTTGAGTGTCATGGCGATACCCCGGTAATGCGGATTGACCCCGTCTTCGGTAGCCCGCAGCATCTGCTCCACGTTCTGCATGCTCAGGTAGAACGAATCCCAGGTGCCATTGTAGGAGTTGTTATCCAACCCATAGCTGTCCGAACTGCTTAGCTGACCGGCAAACCCGCCAGCGTCGTATACGATTAGTGTTGCGGCATTGATAGCGGCTTGTTCAGCCCCCGGCAACAACAGTTTCAGCGAGCCATTGGCCGGTAAGTTTGGGTTGGTGTTGATATCCAGATTGGTAATATCGCACGCACTCAGCAAAACGGTGCTCCCGGCAATCAGCAACGTTTTTAAATATGATTTGTACTGTTTTTTCATCAGTCAGTTCGAATAAATGAGAAGTTGATGGAGCCGTTTCCTAGAACGAAGCGGTCAGGTTAATCCCGTACCGACGCGTTGAGGGAGCTGCTCCCAGATCAAATCCCTGAATGTTGGAATCAGGATAGCTGGACAGCACTTCCGGATCGAAGTTCAGACCCGGCAGCATGTTGGGGGCCTTGAACCAAAGATTACGACCCGAGGCCGAAGCCCGTAGCGAACCAAATACTTTCAGGTACTTTTTCAGGAACGCCTTCGGTACATCGTAGCCGAGTGTCACTTCACGCAGCCGGATAACGGTGGCATCGTATACGTTAGTTTCGTTGGCTCCGTAAGCGCCAAATCCGTTCGAGAAGTGGTATTGAAAAGCCGACATGGGAATGGTGTTCCGGATTTCATTTCCACCTTCATCCAGAACCGCTTTGTATGTTGTCGGATCACCCAGCACCCCCGGAATGACGCGCATGCCTTCCCGATCTTCCGAATTTTTCAACTGACCACGAAGCTGTAAGGAAGCCGCCGTCGACGAGAAGATTTTACCCCCTTTGCGGTAGTCGATCAACGCCGACAGGTTGAAGCCTCTGAATGAGAACGAGTTGGTCCAGCCGAGTATGAAGTCTGGTGCCGGATTGCCCAGCAGTTGCGATTGGGGCAGAGCAAAGGGAAGGCCCGACGTGGGGTTGATCAGCAGTTTGCCATCGGCGCTGCGCGCATTGACCGAACCATAAATCATACCGAATGGATTACCGACGCGGTGCATCGTTCCCAGAGCCGATAGCCCGGTGCCGCCCAGAAAGATTTCGTTGGACGGGCCCGCATCGACCACATTCGAGCGCAACTGAGTAAAGGCAAACGTCGATGACCACTCAAAACCATTCGCCAGCCGCACCGGAATCAGCGTAAGGCCAATTTCCAGCCCTTTGTTGTCAATTCGTCCAGCGTTGGTGATCTCGGTCGCAAAACCCGTCGACGTAGCGATACGCCGGGGCACGATCAGATCCGTCGATTTGCGGTAGAAATAGGCCAGATCGAGGTTGATCCGATTGTTGAAGAACTGCAATTCCGTCCCTATTTCGGTTTCTGCCGTAAACTCGGGCTTCAGGTTGAAATTATTGAGCTGGGAAGGCAGGCTGGTAACCGAGTAGGCGGTCCCATTCACGAACATACGGCCCAGATTGTACTGTGTATACACCAGATACGGGTCGGCATCTTTACCCACCTTGGCAAAGTTGGCCCGAATTTTACCCATGTTCAGGATGTTCTTGGGTAGTTTAAAGGCATCAGTGAATACGAACGATCCTGATACGGCCGGATAATAATAGCTCTGTGCCGAAGTCGCCAAAGTCGATGAATGATCGTTCCGCAGCGTAGCCGTCAGGAACGCGAAATTGTTGTACGATACGCCCAGCTCGCCGAAAATACCGTATATCCGACGCTTCTCATAATACTCGCCCGCCGTTTGGCTCAACGTACTCCCCACGAGCAGTACGTTAGCATCAATGACCTGACTACCAATCTGTATGGCCTGGTCGTAGTTGCGTTCGTTGGCGTTGAACCCAGCTAACAAATGGGTTGAAAAATGCTCACCGAAATCATGCGACGCTGTTGCCAGAAAGGTAAAGTCCGTTTCCGTTTTCGTAATGTCCGTTCGTGACACCTGACCCAACGGCACGATCGTACCGCCCGGACGAACGTTATTGTGGCGCGTTTCGTGGTACGTGTTTACCCCACCACGAGCCGTCAGGTTCAGCCAGGACGTTACATCGTAGTTTACAGTCATGTTACCGAACACCCGGTTCACATTCGACTTGTAGAGGTTGTATTTGGCAATCCAGCGCGGATTGTCCAGCGACCGGAAATAGACGTTCGATCCATCGACGGGGTTTTCGAACGGATAGCCGTTCAGATCGTAGTTCCGTGGGTTGTAGAACAGACGGTCATAAATAGAACCACTTGAGCCGGAGCTATAATCGGCAAAAAACGACGCGCCTGACTGCGGGCTCTGCTGCCCCGTGTTGACGTAGTTCACGTTACCGGCGATGTGCAGCCCATTGTTCAGCGTGGCGCTACCGCCGAAGTTCAGCGAGGTACGGTTGGAGAACGAGTTCGGAATAATTCCGTTGTTGGTGGTTCTGGATACCCCCGCGTTCAACGACGTTTTATCGCCCGTTGAGCTGATGTTGACCCCATTTTCAACGACGCTGCCCACTCGGAAAAAACCACCGATGATGTCGTGCGGCTGTAACGCGACAGGCAATGCGTTGCCGTTGGCATCCAGTAGCTCCGGGAAGGCCGATTTATACCGGGCAGCCGTGTAGGGAACGCCGACAACCGGGTTCGGAACGGTTCCTTCGGGATAGCCGTCGACGATCGTTTTTGAGTAGCGATTGAAGCCAAGCTGGGCGTTGATCCGATCGACCTCCGATGGGAAAACCGTTCCCCAGTTGCCGATAAAGCCTCCATTGTAGGTCTGGTTCGAACCTTGGGTGTAGGTATCCTGGTAATCAGGAACCGTCGAAATTTTTTCCGTCGAATAGGAGCCGTTGTACGTTACTTCGAGGCCTTTTTTGGCACTTTTACTCCCCGATTTTGTCGTGATAACGATAACCCCGTTGGCACCCCGTGACCCGTAGAGCGCCGAAGCAGCCGCGCCTTTCAGTACGTTCATGCTCTCGATGTTGTTGGGGTCAATATCGTAGGCCCGGTTCGAGACAACACTGTTATTGGCGTAGCTTGAACCAGCGCTGTTCGATGAGTTATCGAACGGAATGCCATCCACAACGAACAGCGGCTGGTTATTTCCGGTAAATGACGTGTTGCCCCGGATGTTGATCTTCGTGCCCTGGCCCGGCGCACCACCACCCGACGTAATGTTGACACCGGCTACTTTACCCGATAAAGCCCGTAATGGATCGGGCTCCGAACGTTGCTGGAGAGCCGACCCTTGAAGGTTCGTTGTGGCATAGGCCAGCGCCTTTTTCTCGCGCTGAATACCCATGGCCGTTACTACTACCTCGCCCAGCTGTTTCGAATCGTTCGCCAGCCGGATATCAATAACGGAGCGATTACCGATTTCTACTTCCTGCGTAGCAGATCCCACGAAACTAAAGACCAGCTTCCCACCACCAGCAGGTACGCTAATCGAATAGGCTCCATTCGCATCGGAGTTGGCTCCTTTAGAACTGCCTTTTAACAAAATGGAGGCACCTGGGATGGGCGTACCATCTTCGGCGGCCAATACCTTACCTGTGATTATTCGCTCCTGAGCCCATGCCGGCACCCAGAATGAGCATACGATAAGTATGCTCACCAGTAAAATTTTCCTCATAAGTAGTTTCAATAGTAAGTTAAGAAATTGGGCATTAACCACAAAACTAAGTAAAGACTTATTGTTATCAAACTTTTGTTAAATACCTTTTATACCAATTATTATATGTATTTAAAATAATAATAAAGAATATTATTCCTAATGTAAAAATTCCTATAATTAGTTATAAATACTTAATTTATTAGATATGATTACTCAACCGAGCGTTACAAGAACTAATTTTCCTGTTCCGCTTATTTTCCAGGCATCCGCCGATTATTGCCTATGCGTTCTTTATTGAATTTCACCAACAAAAAATGCCGGACCTTGACGCCCGGCATTTTTCTAATGATCGCCATAGGCGATAAGTTAGGATAATTCAAGCGCGGCCCGCTCAAGCGCGTTGCCAATATCGGTCGCTATGGAGCGGGTGTACTGGTGACCAATTCGGAACAGCTCCCGAGCTTTGCTGATGTCCGTTGTTGTGTATTGCGAAAGCTGGGGCGGCTCAATAAGCACCTGACATTTCGCAAAACGGTCTCTTGTCTTACTCTGTACGGCAAGCACTAAACTACGCTCAATCACCCCCCGCATGGAGGTAATCGGTTTGCGCGGTCCCAATACGTTGCAGTGCGATCCGATCAGAAAGTCAACCTTGTTTTCAATGACATCGACGGGCAGGTTGTTCAGGACACCACCGTCTACGAACTGGCGCTTGTTGATGAGCATTGGTTCGAAAATGCCTGGCAAACAGCAGGAGGCCAGTACGGGTCGAATTAGCTCGCCTTTGTCGAAAACAACCTGTTCGCCCGCGTTCAGATCGACGGCCACCACGTGTAGCGGAATTTTAAGCCCTTCAAACGAATCGTGCGGAATGTACTTTCGGTACAGGTCAACCACCATATCCAGGCGCAGCAACCCCATGCGGTTCCAGGCGGGCCGCAAATGGCGCATAAACGCCGAGGACTCAATAATTTTCAGACTTTCGTCGGGTGTATACCCCTGCGCCAGCAAAGCCCCCGTGATGGATCCGGCGCTGGTACCGGCAAGCTGATCGAACTGTATGCCCATCTCCTGCAAGGCTTTTATAACCCCCAGATGGGCAATACCACGGGCACCTCCCCCCGATAACACCAACCCTATTTTCATATCGTTCAGACTATTGCTTACTAACGGCCTGTATCCTTTTTTGGTTTTGTCACGTAGCGTGGTGGTGCCGCATGCCATCCCGTTACAAGAGCTCCGCCAGTGTTCCAGTGTCTTTTGCCCGGATACCTTTTTCGGTTCGTTCCAGGGTAGCGGCTTCTGCGTTCGGGTCATGATCGAATACGAGTATCCAGTTTTCGGCAACGGCCCGATTGAGAAAGGTCGTTTTCTCGTCGAGCGTAAGGAGCGGGCGTACGTCGTAACCCATTACGTAAGGAACGGGTATATGGGCCACGGATGGGACAAGGTCAGCGCAGAACGCTACCGTACGCGGCTGACCGTTGCGGCCCGTGAGTTGAAAGATAGGCAATGTCATTTTTTCGGTGTGCCCGTCTACGTAGAGCAACTCGACACCAGGCAGGCTCAGGTCTTCGCGATCAATGAACCGCAGTTGACCATTCTCGTGCAGGGGCATAAAGTTTTCGCGCAGGTAAGTGGCCCGTTCGCGGGGGTTTGGATTCGTAGCCCAGTCCCACTGACCGCTGTGACTCCAGTAACTGGCCCGAGGAAAGGTCGCGTCGAGGGTTGTGCGGCTGGCATCCCGGTAACGTACGGCCCCACCCGCGTGATCGAAATGAAGGTGCGTTAGCAATACATCCGTCACGTCGTTGATCGAGTAGCCAGCCTGCTCAACTTCCCCGACCAGGGTTTTGCCGTTGGGCAGGTCGTAATAGGCAAAGAATTTGGCATCCTGCTTATCACCCGCACCCGTATCGACCAGCATCAGCCGATTCCCTTCTTCAACGAGCAGGCAGCGAAGAGCCCAGTTGCACAGGTTTCGCTCATCGGCGGGATTCTGTTTTTGCCAGATCGACTTCGGCACCACGCCAAACATGGCACCACCATCGAGTTTAAAAAGACCAGTGTCAATGGGTTTGATCAGCATACGGACAGTATAAGGTTACCGGACAAATATAAAGGTAATCCCCGACAACCCGGAACGCGCCAGTATGCAGTCGTTACCCGATTAGATCAGATTTTAGGGAGAAGCGGCCCTTTACCCAATCTTTTACCGGCTGACGTTGTTATAACGTCGAGTGACCATCATCTTTATCCCCGTCAGGCAACCCATTCTCTTAATCACGCTTACTGCATGAAACGCATCGTTCACAAACACCCGCTGGCGATCCGGTGGTTTCACTGGATCAACTTCCCGGTTCTGTTCGTCATGATCTGGAGTGGTCTGCTGATCTATTGGGCGTATGATCCGTATAAAATCACGATCGGCGGCTACACGCTTCTTTCCTTTTTTCCGGATGGCTTTTACGAATTCCTGAACGTTCCGCGCCGGTTGGCCGAGGGCATGGCCTGGCACTGGGTGTTTATGTGGGTGTTTATGCTGAACGGGCTGGCCTACGTTATATACACGTTTGTTTCGGGCGAATGGCGTCATCTGCTACCCAACCGGCACTCCTTTCGTGAAGCCATTCAGGTAACGCTGTACGACCTGGGCCTTCGCAAAACGCAGCCTCCCTTTATCAAGTACAACGGTGCCCAAAAGATAGCCTACACGGCCATCATGCTCATGGGCGTGGGATCAATACTGACCGGATTTGCCATTTACAAACCCACTCAATTTTCGTGGCTAACCCGCATATTGGGTGGCTATGAGCCCGCCCGATTGCAGCATTTCGTGCTGACCATTGGCTACGTGCTGTTTTTCTTTGTGCATGTCGGACAGGTTATTCGGGCAGGCTGGCAAAATTTCCAGTCAATGGTCACGGGATTCGAAATTGTCAAACCCGTTGCTCCACCCAATAAACCGGTGACGCCAGAACCGTCGACCATGCCAGTCATGCCAACACCCCAGCCAACGGAAATACAACCCGTTGCCCCATCGAACTCTTCATTGACCCCTAAACCTACCCTCTCGTGAGCCAGTTAACCGAACCAGAATTACCCGAAAGTGATGTACCCGAATCAGCGGTTCGTCGGCGAATGTTGAAATCATTTGGCTGGTTTGCGCTGGCCGCTGCCGTACCCGTGGGCATCTACGAATGGATCACGCACAGTCCTAAATTACTGGGTGCCAGAAAGCCATTCCGGCGCGTCCTCGACGCCAACGAACAGGTGGCCAGAACGTATTTCAGCAACACGCATCTGGTCCGAACCTATCCTGTCAATCAGGCGGCAAAAAAAGCACGGGTCAATGGGTACGATGGCATCAAGACGCCCGTTTCTGACGACTGGAAGCTGCAAATTGACCAAAAAGCGGGTACCTCATCCGATCAGAGTCAGGCCCTTTTTCTAACCATCGACGACATTAAAGCCTTGCCAAAGCACGAGATGGCGTACGAATTTAAGTGCATTGAAGGCTGGAGTCAGATTCAGCACTGGGGCGGGGCACGCCTGTCCGACTTTCTGGTAGCACACAAACTCGGCACCAAAAGCGGTAACGCGCCCAACCCAGCCAACACCGATGATCTGTATAAGTACATCGGCATGGAAACGCCCGACAAGGGTTATTACGTCGGGATTGATATGGAAAGTGCGCTGCACCCGCAAACACTGCTGGCTTATGAACTGAACGGCGAACCGATTAACGCACCCCACGGGGCTCCCCTCCGGCTTATTATTCCGGTCAAGTACGGTGTCAAAAATCTGAAACGGATCGGTCGGATTTTCTTCTCCGATGAGCGGCCCCGCGATTTCTGGGCCGAGCGAGGGTATGATTATTACGTAGGGCTTTGAATTAACTCGATTAGTTACAGGTTCACGGTCTGTTTACCGGCCTTGAGCGGCATCGATTTTCCTTTCCAGCGCAGGGTACCAGCCAGATTAGTGGGCAGCGTAACCGTGCCCGTCAGGCCACCCGTTGGCGTCTTCTGAAATTGAACGGCAATCTCGCCCAGGGGATGAGGCATTTTCCCGTCAACGGTTGTCAGATCGCCCAGATACGGCTCGATGCGTACTGACCTGAACCCCGGCTCAGCGGGTCGGATACCGCAGGTCGTCGACATAAATTCATACAGCGGGGATGCGCTCCAGGCATGGCAGTCGGAACGAGTCGGCTCGGGATTTTCGGCGAAAGTGGTCAGTCCCATAGCTAGCATGTCACGCCAGGGCTTTAACTGGGCAATAAACTGGTCGCCAAGTCCGGTTTTTTTGAGTGCTTCGAACAGGTAAAATTTGAAATAGAAAGTAGCCTGTGTCAGGGATGTATCCGTAACTGTTTTTTGAACCAAAGCCGCTTGTTGGGCGGCTGGCACCGCATCCGTCAGGACAGCCAGAATATTGGCATGCTGGCTAAACGCCGTTTTTTCCGGCGTATCAGCCAGCAACCCACGCCCGGCATCCCAGCACTGAGCCAATACGGCTTTATTCAGCCGACGCCCCAATTCGCGGTAATGTTCGGCCAGTTCATTCTGTCCATAATGCGCAAGTAAATCGCCCGCCCGAAAATAGGTATACGCCTGTTGCAGCGACAGTATGCTTGAACCGCCCCTACGGGCACCCGCCGGAACACCGCCCGCAATTTCCTCTTTCGAATTTTTCCAGTCCGACCAATCGACAAAATTCCACCATTCGAGTGGCCCGTTCAGCCCTGTTTTGGCGATCCGTTGTTCGTGCCATCTCAATACGCTTAGAATTCCCGGCAACATCGACTTGACAAACGCATCGTCCTGCCGATGCATCCAGTAGTCGTGGATCATGCAGACCCAGAAAAGCGAAAAGGTCGGAATTACCTGAAAATCGGCCGATGGGTAGCGACTCTGCGTCAGACCATCGTTGAACCGGCTATGATCGTAGTCCTGAATAGCTTTCCGCATCAGGCGGTCATCGCCCGCAACGTAGAGCGAAATCAGGGATTGAATCCGGGTATCGCCCGTGTATTGCAGTTGCTCATAGTAGGGGCAATCGTAATAGGTTTCGCCCGCGCACAGCCGCGCCGTCCGCCAACCCACATTCCAGATGGCTTGCAGCGTCGTGTCGCCCGGCATGGAGTTGCCCGGCATGGAGTTGCCCGGCATGGAGTTGCCCGGCATGGAGTTGCCCGGCATGGAGTTGCCCGGCATGGAGTTGCCCGGCATGGAGTTGCCCGGCATGGAGTTGCCCGGCATGGAGTTGCCCGGC